>CBDDRJ010000092.1:0-19030 GCA_965233055.1 uncultured bacterium | reverse complement strand
GAAAAAGATTGGAAGATGCCGCAGCGGACGTGGAAGCTGGCAGCCAACCAATTCGCCATCATGTTTGGCGAGCGATTCACGAACGCGATTAACTAACTACGAAACCGTGGCCCCGCGCACACAAAATTCCTGACACGTCCGCTTGATGGGAAACTTTCCTTTGCACTTTGGGCACACGGTCTGGTCATCAGCCAATGCCGCAATAATGCCCATGACTTTCGTATCAGACGACGCCGAGATAACTATGCCTCCATGGTCAGTCAAGTCGCCCAAGCGAATTACACCACGTCCTTCATGCTTCATCGAAGCCTCCTCTTAGAAAGTGATTCAGACTATTTCTTGGGTTCCAAGTAATATGACCCTGGCGGTGAACCTGGTACTTTGACCCTGAACTTCAAGCCAGTTAGTAACCTGTCCCACAATGCTACTGCTTCGTCGTTGCTCAGTGATGAAGCTTTGGCCGCGCCTACAATATTGCGGGCAACCTTTGTATGCATTCGTGCCCAAAACTCCGATGGGTTGGCAACGTCCTTTGGCGTGCCAACCAGCGCCCATTCGAAATCGTGTATGCCATCTGGTCGCAAGAATAGAGATTCCTCTCCGCGCCAGTGATGAAGGTTGCGCTTTCCTTCCCTCAATACATTGCGGCTCGGATAGAAAATGCCCTGTCTCTTCTTTGCTGAATTGATGCGAGCGAGTAGCGAAAGTTCGCCACGTAGTCTTCTTTCGAATTCTTCGGGAGGGTAGTCCGAATAAGCGTCCTTATTTGAACTGACTGAGAAAGTGACATCTGGAAAACTGGGCAAATAGATGCCCGCTTGTGCGAACTCCTGTTGTGAATAGGTGCTTTCACCAACAAAGGCATGCTCAATGCAATATCCCGGTTCGTTGGGCACCTCGTCCTTGTCGCGAAGGCGAAGATTCTTGGCGGTTTCAGCCATGCGGGATAGCGCCGCTTTTTCGGCGTCATTCTTGTCAATTCCCTCACCAAATATGAACGTGAATTCTCCAAGATTGACGTAAGTATCAAACATGAAAATGCCAATTTCCCTGGCAGTGTCGCTCTCTGAAAAGTGAATCTGCCAACTGTTGCTGACAGGCCCCACACCGATATAGGTAATTTCGGCTGTAGAATCTTTGTTCTTAATTTTCTGAATGTCTTCAGCAAGTCTCTGCTCACCCGCTTTCGCGCCACCGGGAACGATTTCCACGTTAGCCGGGATCGATACATTCCCCATGTTCAGGACAGCTTCAGACGGCACTTCAAGTGCATATCGGCCAAAGCAAACCAACTTGGTTGTCGAAAATAAATTCTGAAGTCGTGGACTAAGGGGAATCGATTCCGGCACAGCCGTCTCCTTATAAGAATAAGTTTTTGTATAAGCACATTTGGCCACCAGTGTCAGCAACACTAGAGCAACGCCAACTAGCTTTTTATGAAATTTTGCCCACTCCAATATCAGTCCCATTTCGCGCTCTTTGCCATTTTGACCATTGAATAGAGCATGGACGCAAGCACTTGGGGATCTAAATAGCTCATTTGGTGTTCGTATCCACCACCTTTTGCACCATGGGAGAAGGACTTGCCGCGAACTTTTTTGGCGGATCGATTGAGTGGAACGGTTTCGTCACCTGGCGCATTGCCTGGTTCCAGCCTAAGAGTAAGAAGGGACTTGCCGGCCTGAACTTTGAGTATGCCTTTTGCGTCATCGTCGACCAGCGTCCATGCCGAAGGGTGAGGCAAAGAATCCAAGTCTCGCGCTTTTGGAAACATGTGCGGACCGGCTTGAATGACCTTGAAGACAACTTCGTCACGAGTTACTCGTTCCTTGGCTTCTGAAAAGCTGGCATAGGTATTGGGATGGAAGGTGTCCTTGATTGAATCAAGAAATTTATGCGCTGCTTTGATGCGCTTGATCGCATTCTCGACGCCGCCACCCTTTCTCAGCCGTACATTCCCAGGGTTTACCCAGTCTGGATTGAACAGGCGCCACCATTGCTTCTCAGACCGGGAATAGATTGCATCAAATGCAGATTGCCCGCTTCCAGGCCAACTAAATAATTTTGCGCCGGTTGCGTCGACCACTTTGAGCCAATCTTCACCATATGCAGAAGCTGGCATCAACTCCAATGGTGCAGGCGCATTAGCCAAAATTGCAGTCGCGTGCTCTCCGTCCTTCGCCATGACTTCTGCAAATTGCCCGGACGCGAAATCGTCCTTCTCCTTGAAACCGAAGCGCATGCGTGAGTAGCCGCATGCCGCGCCGGCAGCCGGCATTGCACTATGGTAGATTCCGAGAATCTTTACGCCTGTGCTTTCGTTGAGATTTCCATAATTTGGGTGAATGAGAGCACGTGCGACCAAACCGCCCATGCTATGAGTCACGATAATAATCTCTGTACATTTGAACCCGCGATGCTGGTAGCCTTTAACCAAGCCTCTGATTCGATCGGCAATGTTTTTGGCTGACTCACCATTGCTCTTAATGAAGTTGTATCCCATAGCGTGAACCGGATACCAACACGAGTGAATCTTTCTCAGTTCATCTTCGGTAATCTTCTCCCCTCCTGATGCACCAAATTCCTTCGGATCCTTCATTTGCAGATTCTCGGGTGCCCAGCGCGGATATACCTTTCCGTCTTTTGAAAACATGTTATTCAGATATCGTTCCGCCGTTTGCAGCATTGTTCCGTATGCTCCGTCGAAAAGGACCTCACTCCATCCGCGCCACCGCGCCACTTGTGCCGGCGTTGCTACTTTCTTTTTCGATGCCATCGCGGTCCTGCGCGATTTCGCCGAGACTTTGGCCATCAGCGGCGGAATCGGGAACAGGTCATCAGGAACATTCCGGTGGCGCGCGTCTGAATCGACGGTCTCCTTGCCCTCAGGGTCAAACCGACCGTCGCTTTCTGTGTAGTGGTAGTACTCGACTTCGGTTTCATTCGGGTCGAAGTTGAGTTGTCGCTGTGCTGGCGATGCATCTTTGTACCATCCGCCGAAACCAGTTGCCGTTACGACACTTGCCTGTCCGACCGCGCTCGACAAGTCGTCTGGTCGCCACGAACGATTGTCCGGGCGCTCCAATTCGGCTTGCCGTTTCTTGCTCAGCCTAAGATTGCTACCCATTACGCCAGGAAGAAAAATCACTGGAATCACCTTGCCCGGCGGTGCGGTCACATCATGCCGGACCGTGTCAGCGGTTTCCGTCATGAAAACGGTATACTCTGCCCACCCACCCACACCCTGGGAAAACTCGCCTTGATGATGTCCACGCTCGTTCAAGTTTTTGTCCTTGGCATTCACGGCAGTTCTCCCCTATATCGAATGGTGTAGCTTTCCATACCGTCACCTTTTTGCAGTTGCATTGATCCGTTTGCGTCGGTTGTGGCCTTGATCGCGCTGGCGTCTTCTTTAATCAATTCGTAGTCGATTTTGGCCGCCGGTTTCTGATCGGACTGGACTAAGCACCTTGACCCAAGCAAGCTGGGAGTATCACTACAAAGACGAAATCAACTTTGCTCCGCAAGCAGTTACGTCATTGTGATAGGCATATGGACGCCCTTTGTGTTTGGCGCCGGAACCATCTGGCTTGATGGGAAATTTTCCTTTGCACTTTGGGCACACGGTCTGGTCGTCAGCCAATGCCGCAACAATGCCCATGACTTTCGTATCAGACGACGCCGAGATGACTATGCCTCCATGGTCAGTCAAGTCGCCCAAGCGAATTACACCACGACCTTCATGCTTCATCGAAGCATCCTCTTAGAAAGTGATTCAGTCTATTTCTTGGGTTCCAAGAAATATGACCCTTTCGGGGAACCAGGAACCTTTACGCGAAATTTGAGACCTGTGAGAAGCTTGTCCCAGAGAGCAACTGCTTCCTCATCATTCAAGGATGCGGCCTTGGCTGCGCCGACCGTGTTGTACGCAACTTTCGTGTGCATTCTTACTGAAAATTCTGAAGGGTTGGCGACATCTCCCGGTGTACCAACAAAGGCCCACTCAAAATCGTGCGTTCCGTCAGGGCGTACAAACAAAGACTCCTCGCCACGCCAGTGGTTCAGATTGCGCTTTCCTTCTCTTAAGACATTACGTTTCGGGTAAAACAGACCTTGATCCTTTTGGGCCCCTTTAATGCGCGCGAGCAAAGAGAGTTCGCCGCGCAGTCTCTGCTCAAATTCCTCCGCTGGATAGTCGCCATAGGCGTTCTTGTTTGAGCTTACTGAGAAGCTGACATCTGGAATACTTGGTAAATGTATGCCTGCATCTACTATCTCTTGTTGAGCGTAGAGCTCACGCGGAACAAAAGCATGTTCGAGACAAAACCCGGGAGCAGCCGGGATATCGGTTTCATCCCGAAGACGAAGAGTCTTTGCGATCGACGCCTGTCGAGCCAATGGTTCTCGCTCAGTCTCCCCGCGTCTGATTCCGTCTCCAAAAATAAAAGTCAGTTCGCCGCGATTGACGTAAGTTCGAAAGAAAAACAGTCCACGATCCCTGAGAAACTGGCCACCAGAATAATGGAGCTGCCAACTTCCTTCAGCCGGACCAACGCCGTTATAAGTAAACTCTGCAGTTTCATCTTCGGCCTTTGTCTTGGCGATCTTCGCAGCAATGTCTCGCGGAATCGCCTCCATGCCTCCATCGATAGTGTCAACGGGAGATGGCATTGAGATTGTTCCCATGTCTAGTTCAGCTTCGGCGGGCACCTCTAGGGCATAGCGGCCAAAACAGACCAATTTCTTCTTCGAGAACAGGTTCTCGAGACGTGGACTAAGTGGAATCGGTTCCGGCACAGCCGCCTCCTTATATGAGTAGGTTTTCGTTTGCACACACTTCGTGACTAAGATTAGAAAAACTAATCCAATGCCGATCATTACCCTGCGCGTTTTCGTGAATACCGCCATCAATCCCATTTCGCGCCCTTAGCCATTTTCACTACTGAATAGAGCAAGGAAGCGAGAACTTCTGGGTCAGAATAGCTGTTTTGATGCTCGTATCCTCCACCGCTTAATCCATGGGCAAATGTCTTACCCCGGACCTTTTCAGCCGACCGTTGAAGGGGAACTGTTTCGTCGCCAGCGGCATCGCCTGGTTCAAGTCTGAGAACGAGTTGCCACTTACCAGCCTGAACTTTGAGAATTCCTTTCTTATCGTCATCCAGCAACGTCCACTGCGCGGGGTGAGGCAATGAATCCAAGTCACGCGCCTTGGGAAAGGAATATCGATCCGCTTGGATGACCATGAAGACTACTTCACTGCGACTTATGCGCTCTTTGGCTGCGGAATAGCTGGCATAAGTATTGGGGTGAAAGGACTGTTCAATTGAATTCAAGAAATCGTTTGCTGCGCGAATGCGATTGAAGACCATATCCGCGCCTCCCCCAGCCTCGTTCTCAACTTTGCCAGGGTTCACCCATTTCGGATTTACCAGCCGCCACCATACATTCTCGGATCTTGAATATATCGCATCAAATGCCGACATCCCGTTGCCTGGCCAGCTGAACAAACATTTCCGCTGCGAATCGACCACCTTGAGCCAGTCGTCACCATAGGCAGCCGCTGGCATCAATTCCAACGGTGCTGGGGTATTGGCCAGAATAGCGGTCGCATGTTCACCGTCAATTGCAATGATCTTCGCCGCCGTCTCGGCAACAAATCCTTCTTTCTCTTGGAAACCAAATCGCATGCGGGTGTATCCGCACGCAGCTCCGGCCGTCGGCATGGCGCCGTGGTAAATTCCCAAGATTTTGACACTTGGGTCGTTGCCGAGATTTCCGTACTTTGGATGAATCAAAGCGCGCGCAACCAGCCCACCCATGCTATGAGTAACGATGATGACTTCATTGCACTTGAAACCCCGATGCTGGTAACCCTTTACCATTCCGCGGATGCGTTCAGCGATGACCCTGGCTGATTCGCCGTTGCTCTTCAAGAAGTTGTACCCCATTGCATGCACTGGATACCAGCACCGATGCACGCTTTTCAGTTCATCTTCAGTGACCTTCTCGCCAGTTGAAGCGCCGAACTCACGCGGATCTCGCATTTGGGATGCGCCCTGCGTCCAAAAAGGATGAAGCTTTCCATCCTTTTTGAACATGTTATTGAGGCAACGCTCTGCAGTTTGCAACATTGTTCCATATGCTCCATCAAAGAGCACCTCACTCCAACCGCGCCATCGAGCGACTTGAGCTGGCGAGGCAAAGTTGCGCTTCGGCCCCGTTCGCGCCTGCCTCAGGCTTGACGATAGCTGCCCCATTAGTGGAGGAATAGGGGAAAAACTATCGGGAACGTTTCTGTGACGCGCATCCGATTCGAGTGTCTCCTTGCCTTCGGGGTCAAAACGGCCATTGCTCTCTGTGTAGTGGTAATACTCGACCTCGGTTTCATTGGGATCGAACACGAGTTGCCGCTGAGCCGGTGACGCATTCTTGTAAAACCCACCGAATCCAGTCCCGGTGACGATGCCTGTAGTCCCGCTCTTGGTGACCAAGTCGTCTGGCCGCCATGCCCTGTTGTCGGGACGCTCCAATTTCTTTTGTCGTGTTTTTGTCATTCTTAAATTGCTACCCATGACTCCAGGAAGAAAAATCACCGGGATGACCTTTCCAGGTGGTGCGGTGACGTCATGCCGAACCGTGTCTGCTGTTTCTGTCATGAACACGGAATACTCCGCCCAGCCGCCCACACCTTGAGTGAATTCGCCTTGATGATGTCCACGCTCGTTCAGGTTGCTGTCTTTGGTGCTCAAGGTAGCTCCCCTTTGTATCGAATGGTATAGCTCTCCATGCCGTCCCCTTTCTGCAATTGGGTGGTTCCGCTCGCGTCAGTCGAGGCCTTGGTAACGCTTGAGTCTTCCTTGATCAGTTCGTAGTCGATTTTCGCCGCCGCTTTCTGGCCGGACTGGACGAGGAACACTTCTTGATCGAATTTCCCGGCGGTTCTTTCCTTGAATTGCTGGGAAAAACTCTTTGGAGCCAGCGTTTCCAAATTTCCATTGAACAGCACAGGCGACGACGTAAAGAACTGGACCTTGTCGCTGATCTCTAGTACATGGTCAGCGCCGTGCAGTCGTACGCCCTTTTTGCCTCGAATCTCTACCCAGTCGGTCTCACTCATCAGGGCTATCACCTTCTTGGCGATGATTTCGACTTCGTCGGATTGCGCCTCAATGGTGACCTTGCCCGCCGCCGCAATTAGCTTCATGCCGGCCTTATGAACAAAGAGACGGAAAGTCTTGCGAATGCTGGCAAACAGGCTGTCGCCAGACGCGATCGAAATGTCCTTGCCTGAGGTCAAAGCGGTGTGCTCGCCGCTGCAAATGTGTGTTGACTGTGCCGAACAAGTTCCAATCCCCGCTGCGCTGGAAACGACCAAGTGCGGTTCTGACAGCTCTGGGAATGCGCCGGTAGTTCCTTTGATGGTTCCGTTCATTTCCTGAACCGAGTCTGCCACCTCAACCTGTTGACCTTCTTCCTGCGCGCCCGCGTGAAGCGCCATGTCCGCCAATGACCTATGCAGTCCCTGGGCGGAGTTGAGACGTTGAGTTGCTTCACTCATGTCTTTGATATGCGAGCCAGCGTTTGCGCGAGCGTCGGTCAAAATCAACATCCCTTTACCGGCCCGGGCGACGCCCCACGCATCGCTGGCCAGTTCCCATCCCTCGCCACGAAAGTCCTTGCGGCCCGCGCTGGTCTCGATGCGGGTAATGTGTCCCAAGGAAAGCTGGCTACACTGATGATCACTCTTGATCTGAGCCTGGATCTTGCCGTTGGTATCGTCAAGAATGAGATGATTGTGGCGCTGGCCGCCGCTCTGGCCGTCGCCCGACATGAATTCGCACGAGCGCAAGCCCATCAACGCCCGTCCGTTTGGCAGCCACCACGGTGGCATATTGATCGCGTTGTAGCCGCCGCCCAGGACGATCGGATGGTCGACATTGCCAGCCAAGAAGTAAACCGCTACCTCCTGCTTGATGCGAGGAAGCGTTTGGTGCCCCATGTACGAGCCGGCGAACGGGGACAGGACCCGGATCCACGGCGAACTGTTGAGGTCGAACTTGCCCACGCGGTCCCAATGGAACTGCACCTTCACTCGCCCCAGTTCGTCGGTGTAGACGTCGTGGCCTTCCGGCCCCACCACGATCGCCGTCAGCAGCCCTGGATCTGGAGGCGACTCGCTGTTGTGACCTGGCCGTGGGCGCCATGTCGTTGTGCTCTGCACACAGGTGAATTCACTCTCGTATTGCGACTGCTTTCCCTTGCCATCCTGGTAGTTGTTACTCGCCTCGTGGACGACTTTGACGATCAAGTATTCCGACCTGACGGCGTCAACGATCCGTGGATCGTCGCGGCTGGGATACGCCAACGGATCGCAGCTGAAATGGCCGACCAGCTTGAATCGTCGTCCTGGCAACGCGTTGCGTTCATTCCCCTTGGCCTCGAACAGGAGGGCGTCGGCGTCGATCGCCTGCATCTTGAGCTCCGCCATTGCCTCACCGTCGTCGGTGGTGCCAAAGCGGTATCCCATGTCCTGGTACATCTCGCGGGCGAACACGTCGCCCTGGCGGTTGATCGAATCGCGGCGCACGACGTGCGAGCATGGGTTCTTGTAGTTGAAGCTGACCAGCGACGTCACTCCCGGCTTGACACGGCGCATGGCTTTCCATTCGCGCACGGCGTCATCCTCGATGGATCCTGCTTCGGCCTTGAAGCGAATTTCCCCCGGCGCATCCCCGATGGCGTCGATCGGATCGGCCATTTGAGAGCGGTCGCACAGCCAAAGGGTATGGCCATCGGCCCGGTGCTCGTACCAGTAGAAAATGCCTGCGGCCTCCCAGCGCCGGTGCAGGTGGTTGTAGTCGGATTCGTTGTACTGGTTGGCGCAGGTCAACGTCGGGTACTTGCGGACGAGGCGCACCCTCCAGTCGCGTTCCAGATAGTCGGCAAAGGTGTCGTCGGTCAACTCGATGACGCTGCGCCCGTGGAACGAGAAGCAATCTTCGGTAAGTCGCGCAAACGCCAGCCACGGTACGAGGACCATGTGGTAGAAGGCCAGCCCGCCATCCGCCCTGATCATGTGGAATTCGCCAACGTAGCCGTTGAAGTGGCGCATCGACCCGTCGTTGCGCACCATCGACACGGTGACCATCTTCGTCATCATCGAGGCGGGGTCGACGTGGGCGTTGTCGGAGATGAGTTCGACGCTGAACTTGAAATCGCGCGACAACTCTTCTTCCGCCTTGAGCGAGTTGACCAACAGCAGCGTATCAGCGGGGGCGTCGTGCCGGGGGAAGTCGAGGCGAAGCAGGCGGTTGTGCTGGGAGTCGCCGGACAAGATGGACAGCCTGGTGACTTCGGAGACTAGCTTGCGTCCATCCATACGTGTGTACCTCCGCTCAAAGAGTCTGTGAGGAAAGCCGATTGCACCAAGTTCGATCAACGCCCATTGGTGACTCTAGCCATGCGGACTAGGATTGTATTGATTGCAGTCAATGGATGAAGCGGCCTCAGCGCTGGACGCCGTGCAGCCAGGCCATGTCCCGCCGTCGCGGGGGTCCACGAGCGGGCGACAGGATTGGCCATTTTTCGTTCGAGAAATTTAGGCAGCATCAAGTTCCGATTCGACAGTCGCCTGGCATACCTTGGCCTTGGTCAAGAGTTACAACTTGCACCGCGCCTATAGTGCAAATGGAGACTTAGCCCTGTGGGAAAACATCCAATGGAAAATCGTAAAAGAGTCTGGTGGAGCGCAGCCGAATGGCAAAAATTGGCCATCGAATTGATTAAGGCGAATCCAGCGCTCCTTCATGAATCGACACTGCGCGTAGATCCGGCGGATTTGCGAAAGGCAATGGCCGCTGCATTGCCGATGGGACGCCAACGTCCCGTTCATGCGGGTACGGCACCATTTCGTGCCGGATTAAATCAAGCATTTTTAGCTGAGCGCGCCCACCATGTCGGTGACAATCCGGCGTTCAAGGATGCTGCCCCAAGTTCAAAGCGAGCCCATTCCCTTACACCACTAACTGTGACGGTAACGTCCAGGCGAAGTGCACACTATGTCGTTTGGAACAGTAAAGAACTGTTCGAGATGGCTGCATTTCTGCGTGATCGCTACCCATTTGCGTCCTACATCAACTCGACATCGGCCGCCGGACTCAGTCTTGATGACGTTAAGGAGGCCATGCGCTCTGTACTGGATACCAATCGCAGACGGCCGATAAAGGCGATTGATGCGGCGCTACGACGGCGATTCGCGATTGCATTCAAGGACGCGAGGCTGGCAGCATCACGCATCGGCGAACAGGCGGAAGGACGTCCTGCTACGCCGTCGAAGCCACAAGTACAAACGCAGAAACCGCGCAAGGATGAGCACGAATCTCTGGCAGTACAAACTCCGAATCCCTATGAGGCGGCGTTTGGACCTCTGCTCAAGCCACTTGCCGCTTTATTTGCCAAGGAACTTTTTGATGCACTAACGCCGCAGATTGAGCAACTCTTGCTTGACGCGGCAGCCTCTGTATCGGCGGGACCGGGCGGCGCAACGAGCACCGCCGCCCCCACAGGCGAACAAGGCTATTCGATTGCAGGCAGCAATCTAAAGAGCATGGCCAATTGTTCGCTTCCTCCGACGACCCACCAAACAGAAAGTGCATTGCTCCGCCCGCTCAACTCACTTGCGGCTCCTGAGATAGGCAAGTTGGTCTGCAAAACACAGCATCCGCTTGCATCACGAAAGAAAATTATCGGGATAGTTGGTCCGTTGCCAATCCAGGCAAACGATATCGCTGCCGCATTTCCACAGTTCGAATTTTTATGCGTCGATGGCAGCCAAGCTTCGCAGTACATCACTTCCATGCTTGTCAGCGCCACTCGGGTAATCGGCATGACCAAGTTCATGCGCCATTCAATCGATGGCGCTCTTTTTAAACGTTTTGGCCAGCGCTATGTAAGGGTCACCGGCGGGGTCTCGATGATAAAGCGCCAAATTTCCCTTTGGGTAAGCTCCGGTTCGCCAGATTTGACTGACCAGCGCTCGCAACAGGAAGCAGGCGATCTTGGTGCGTCGATCTGAGCGACAGTAGTCACTGTCGCTTAGGTATTGCGGTTTGTTGGTCTAGGCCTGGCTGGTGCCGAAAAAAGTGCTAGGCGAACTGCCGAAGGTTTTCTTGAACATCGTTGAAAAGGCCGACTGGCTCGCATAGCCAAGGGTGGACGCCACCACCGACAAAGGCATGCCGCGCGCGATCATCGGCGCTGCATGGGCCAGCCTGGCCTGCTGGCGCCAGGCGCCAAAGCCCATCCCCAATTCGCTTTCAAACAGGCGCGCCAGTGTGCGTTCCGATGCGCCGACTTCGGCCGCCCATTCGGCCAGCGTGCGCTTGGCCGCCGGGTCGGCCACCAGCGCCTCGCACAGGCTGCGCAGGCGCTTGTCGCGCGGCAGCGGCACGTGGATGGCGCGCGTGGCCGACACCGCCAGTTCGTCGAGGATCAGGCTGGCGATCAAGTGTTCGCGCCGCAGCTCGTCGCACTGGCTCAGCGCCAGCAGCAGCTCGCGCAGCAGCGGCGATACGTCGAGCACCTTGCACTGCTTGCCGGGGAAGGGCGAACGCTCGGCCAATACGCACAAGGGGAACAGCAAGGCCCGTTCGATCGACGTCACTTCATGGTCGACGTGGGGCGGAATCCAGATGGCCCGTTGCGGCGGCACGATCCAGGTGCCGTCGCCGGCGGTGACGCGGCACACGCCGCTGACGGCAAACGTCACCTGGCCCCAGTCATGCTGGTGGCGCCTGAGCAGCACGTCGGGCTCCATATCGCGCGCGCGTACCCGCACCGGCCGCTCGGCAGTGGGGGCGTGGCCGACAGGGTGGGGGCCGATGTCGCGGACGATCGTAACGGGCATGGTGGGTTTGGCAGTTTCTCGACAAATTATGGCTAATTATCGAAAATCTGTCGACCCATATTTGCCTACACTGGGCGCACTGACATCAACCAAGGACACGCAACATGAACACGACGCCCCTGCAGCAAGACGCCCGCGTCATCGGCCTGGTCGGCATGGCCCATGGCTTGTCGCACTTTTATCACCTGATCCTGGCAGCCCTGTTCCCGTGGATTAAGGTCACTTTCGATCTGTCGTTCGCCCAGCTGGGGCTATTGATGACGGTGTTCTTCGTCGTCTCCGGCCTGTGCCAGGCCAGCGCCGGCTTCCTGGTCGACCGCATCGGCGCGCTGCGCGTGCTGTGCGGCGGGCTTGCCTTGCTGGCCGCATCGAGCCTGGTGCTGGCTGCTGCCAACGGCTACCCGATGCTGATTGCCGGCTCGATGCTGGCTGGCCTCGGCAACGGCGTATTCCATCCGGCCGATTACACGATCCTCAACCAGCGCGTCTCCAAGGCGCGCCTGCCGCACGCGTTTTCGGTGCACGGCATTACCGGCAACCTGGGCTGGGCCGCGGCACCGGTCTTCCTGGGCGGCCTGGCGGCGCTGGCCGGCTGGCGCGTGGCGCTGGCCGCTGCCAGCGCGCTGCCTTTGGTCGTGATTGCACTGCTCATCCTCAACCGCGCCGGCCTGCATGCCGACCCGGTACCGGCGCGCAGCGCCGATAGCGGTGGCCTGTTCGATTTCGTCCGCCTTCCTGCAGTGTGGATGTGCTTCGCCTACTTCTTCATGACAGCCCTGGCGCTGGGCGCGGTCCAGGGCTTCTCGTCGCCCGGCCTGGTGGCCATCTATGGCATGTCGCTCGGCTGGGCCACCACCGCCTACACGGCGTTCATGCTCGCGTCTGCCGGCGGAATGATCGCGGGCGGCTTCGTGGCGGCACGCACCAGCAGCCACGACAGGACCATCGCCGCTGCATTCGCGCTGGCCGCTTTGACGGCGCTGGTGCTGGCCGCCGGCGTGGTGCCGGCGGCAGTGGCGGTGGTCCTGATGGCGTTGATCGGACTGTGCACCGGCGTGGCCGGTCCATCGCGCGACCTGCTGATCCGCGCAGCAGCGCCGGTCAATGCGACCGGGCGGGTGTACGGGGTGGTCTATTCGGGCCTCGATATCGGCCTGGCCAGCGGCCCGCTGATGTTTGGGATGATGATGGATGCGAACCACCCGGCGTGGCTGTTCGCTTGCGTCGCCCTGTTCCAGTTGCTGGCCATTGCGACCGCCGTCGGCGTCGGCGGCAGGACCCGGGCCAAATCCTTGCAGGCGGCTTGAAAACGCATAGAATCGCGGTGGGCATGGACCCACCCGATCATTTTTTTCGAGAGAACCTGATGACTTTTGCTACCACCGACCTGTGCGACGACCACGCTGACATGCTCGAAGACGGCCGCCTGGCCGTGCTGCCGCCGCTGTTTCGCAGCTATGGCCAGCATGCCCGCTTCAGCGGCTGTGCCACCACGCTGAAGGTGTTTGAAGACAATGCGCTGGTGCGGGCGACGCTCGAAGCGCCCGGCAACGGCAATGTGCTGGTGATCGACGGCGGCGCCAGCATGCGGCGCGCGCTGGTCGGCGGCCAGCTTGGGCTGCTGGCGCAGCAGAACGGCTGGGCCGGCATCGTGGTCGACGGCTGCATCCGCGATACCGACGAAATCAATGCCTGCGCCGTCGGCGTGCGCGCCCTCGGCGCCCATCCGCAAAAGAGCGCCAAGCTGGGCGCCGGGCAGCGCAATGTGGGCGTGATGGTCCAGGGCGTGGCAGTCGCGCCGGGCGACTGGATCTATGCCGACGCCGACGGCATCCTGGTGGCACGCGAGCGCCTGGTCAAATAGGTTTTGTTGCGCAGAGTGCACATCGGGTCCCGAGTAAACCCTCCAATCAGCAGGGTTTTTTTCACGTAGCGAGAACGTCGTTTCACATCGTGGGAAGCGACGTTTTCTTTACCTGTCAGTTGCTCCCATTGTGAGAAAAGTAATTCCGCATCATGGAATACTAAAATTAAGTACTTGATTTATATGTGATTTAATTTGCTTATGTGTCTTATATAAGAGTGTTGTTGCTGCGCACAAATTGGCCTAATATTTGTCTAACGGTTTTCGTTTCTTAATTTGTCAGACCCTTAGGAGAACACCATGGCAACTCGTCAACAGCAAGTAGCAGCCCTGCAAGAAGATTGGGACACCAACCCGCGCTGGAAGGGCGTCGTACGCAATTACACGGCAGAGGATGTGGTCAAGCTGCGCGGCTCGTTGCAGGTCGAACATACTCTGGCCAAGCGCGGCGCCGAAAAACTATGGAACCTGGTCAACAACGAACCGTTCGTCAATGCCCTCGGCGCGCTGACCGGCAACCAGGCCATGCAGCAGGTCAAGGCCGGCCTGAAAGCGATCTACCTGTCCGGCTGGCAAGTTGCAGGCGATGCCAACGTGGCGGGCGAAATGTATCCCGACCAGTCGCTGTACCCGGCCAACTCGGTGCCGCTGGTGGTCCGCCGCATCAACAACACCTTCGCCCGCGCCGACCAGATCCAGTGGTCGGAAGGCAAGGACGACATCGATTATTTCGCGCCCATCGTGGCCGACGCCGAAGCCGGTTTCGGCGGCGTGCTCAATGCCTATGAGCTGATGAAGTCGATGATCGACGCCGGCGCGGCCGGCGTGCACTTCGAAGACCAGCTGGCCTCGGTCAAGAAATGCGGTCACATGGGCGGCAAGGTGCTGGTGCCGACCCGCGAGGCGGTCGAGAAGCTGACGGCGGCGCGCCTGGCGGCCGACGTCATGGGTACCTCGACCCTGGTCATCGCCCGTACCGACGCCGAAGCGGCCGACCTCCTGACCTCCGACGTCGACGCCAACGACCAGCCATTCTGCACCGGCGAGCGCACCGTCGAAGGCTTCTACAAGGTCAAGCCGGGCATCGAGCAAGCCATTGCGCGCGCGCTGGCCTACGCCCCTTACGCCGACCTCGTGTGGTGCGAAACGGGCAAGCCTGACCTGGCGTTCGCCAAGCAGTTCGCCGACGCCGTGCACGCCAAGTTCCCGGGCAAGATGCTGGCCTATAACTGCTCGCCTTCGTTCAACTGGAAAAAGAACCTGGACGACGCCACCATTGCCAAGTTCCAGAAGGAGCTGGGCGCGATGGGCTACAAGTTCCAGTTCATCACGCTGGCCGGCTTCCATGCGCTCAACTACGGCATGTTCAACCTGGCCCACGGCTATGCACGCCGCCAGATGTCGGCCTTCGTCGAACTGCAGGAAGCTGAATTCGCCGCCGCCGACAAGGGCTTCACCGCCGTCAAGCACCAGCGCGAAGTCGGTACCGGCTACTTCGATGCCGTGACCCAGACCATCCAGGGTGGCCAGAGCTCGACGACGGCACTGCACGGCTCGACCGAGGACGAGCAATTCTTCGACAAGAAGGTCGCCTGAGCGGCATCGCCGGCCGGCCTTGCCAGCCGTATCGGCCAAGCGGGCATCATCCGCCTGGCCCGATTGCCCCGCCCGCATCACTGCCGGCGGGGCTTTTTGTTGGACCGTTGCCGGCGCGCCAGGCACGCCCGGTGCCAGAGACAGCCGTTCAAGGCTGCGAGTGGGAAATAGTTACATTTGGTTATATTTGGTTATTATTCAAATAACTTTCTTGGATTTGATCTGGGTCAATGATTTGCCGACAACCAAGGCGCAGACTTGCCAGCACGTTGCAGTTATGCAACTGAAACGGCCCCGCAGGCGCGGCTGGCCCGAGCAGTGAGGAGGCAGGCAATCCATGGCGCACCGACCCGCATTGATACCGATCGACCCCGCTCCGGCGGCGCCGCCGCCTGCCGCCGCCCGCCAAGCTTTTCACCTGAGCTCTTCGTTCCCGACCCTGGTGCTGGTGCTGGCCCTGATGCTGACCTGGCAATTGTGGCGCCAGGCGCAGCAGGCCAGCGAGCACGAACTGCAGACGCACTTCGATTTCGTGTCGCAAAAAGCGGACGACCAGATCCTTGAGCGGGCCAGGGCCTGCCAGCAAATCCTGAAGGGCATCGCTGGCCTGTTCCATGCCAGCGGCACCCTGGGCGCCGAGCAGTTGCGCGCCTATGCCGCCCCGTTGCGGCTGGCCGGCAGCTATCCGGAGATCGACGGGCTCGGTTTTGAACCGGCACCGCAGGCGCGGCCACAGGCGGCGCCTGCGGCGCTGTACGTGAGCCTGTTTGACAAGGCGTCGCCACAGGGGCCGCAGGTGCTGGCCGGCGGGCGCTGGCGCGGGCCGATGGAGCAGGCACGCGACACCGGACGGGCCACCATTTCATCGATCTTCCATATGGCCTTTGGCAATGGGGCTGCCAGCGGCACGGGCTTCATGCTGTTCGTCCCCGTGTACCTTCCGGCGACCCCGGCCGATACCATCGCCGCGCGCCGCGCCGCCCTGTTGGGTTGGGTATATGCGCCCATCAGCAGCGGCGACATGATGGCGGCCGTGTTCAAGGACTTCCCCGGCATGGTGCGGGTCGATGTCTTTGACGGACGCGAGATGACGACGCCGGCCCGGCTGTATGGCGGCGATGATGGTGCCACTTCCGCCGCGCCCCCGGCCGCGGCCGCCGCGACGGCCGCCTATTCGACCACGCGCCGCCTCCATGTGGACGGACACGAGTGGTCGCTGCGGGTGCAGGCGCTGCCCGAATTCGCCCTTCAGGCCGACCACCGCAAGCCGCTGATGATCGCCGGGCTGGGCATCGGCGGCAGCTTCCTGCTGGCCGTGCTGTGCAGCCTGCTGGTGCGGGGGCGCAGCCGCGCGCTCGACTCCGCCCGCATTCTCAAACGCCAGCTGACCGAGCGCCACCAGCTCAACCAGGCCTTGCGCAAGGCGAACAGCTTCAACCGTGCCACCCTCGACGCGATGCAGGCGCGCGTCTGCGTGATCGACAGCGCCGGCACCGTGCTGGCGATCAATGCCGCCTGGCACTATGGCGTCGGCTGCCCCAAGTGGAAATGCAGCGTCGGCGGCAATTACCTGGCCCAGTCGCGCGCCTTTCTTGGCGACGATGGCGCCATGGTGGACGAGATCGTGCACCAGATCGGGCGCGTGATGGCGGGCCGGGTCAGCCACTACAGCGTCGAACACAGCTGCTGCAGCGGCGCCGCGCAGCACTGGTATGCCTGCCACGTGACCCGCTTTGCCGACGACTCCGAGCACATCGTCGTGGTGCACGACGACATCACCGAGCGCAAGGAAGCCGAAGCGTCGCTGACGCTGGCGGCCATGGTCTACCGCAACAGCAGCGAGGCGATGGTGGTGTCCGACGCCAAAGGCAATATCATCGACTGCAACCGCGCCTTCACCGCCATCACTGGCTATCGCGCGCATGAAGTGCTGGGCAAGAATCCGCGCCTGTGGAGTTCCGGCCGCCACGACAAGGCGTTTTACGCGGCGATGTGGGGCAGCCTGGCGGCCACCGGCACCTGGCAGGGCGAGATCTGGAACCGGCGCAAGAATGGCGAAATCTATCCCGAATGGCTGACCATCAATGCGATCGAAGGCGATCACGGCGAGCCGCTGCGTTATGTGGCGCTGTTTTCCGACCTGACCGAAAAGCGCCGCAGCGAGGAATTGATCTGGACCCAGGTCAACTACGACGCGCTGACCGGCCTGCCCAACCGGAATATGTGCCAGGACCGCCTGATGGCTGAAGTGGCCGGTGCCGAAACGCTCAGTGCACACCTGTACCTGCTGATCGTCGACCTCGACCACTTCACCGACGTCAACGACACGCTGGGCCACTTCGTCGGTGACGGCGTGCTGGTGGAGGCAGCGCGCCGCATTAACCTGTGCATCGGCGACGGCGACCTGGCGTGCCGCTTCGGCGGTGACGAGTTTGCCGTGATCCTGCGCCTCGATGCCGATGACGACAGGGTGGCCCGGGTGGCCGCCACTGTCACCGGCGCGCTGTCCGAGTCGTATTCGGTCGACAACCATACGATCTACCTGACCGCCAGCACCGGCATCAGCCACTACCCGGACGACGCGCTGTCGGTGGCAGACCTGCTCAAGGGCGCCGAACAGGCGATGTCCGATGCCAAGCAGGGCGGACGCAACTGCTTCCGCTTTTTCTCGGCGCCGATGCGCGAGCGGGCGCTGGAGCGCCAGGCGCTGGCCGGCGACCTGCGCGGCGCGCTCGCCGACGGCCAGCTCGAAGTCTACTACCAGCCCATCGTCGAGCTGGCCACGCGCGCCGTCCACAAGGCCGAGGCGCTGCTGCGCTGGCACCATCCGCAGCGCGGCATGGTCGGCCCGGCCGAGTTCATCCCCATTGCCGAGGAGCTGGGTTTGATCAACGCCATCGGCGACTGGGTGTTCCAGCAGTCGGCCGGCTGCGCCAAGCGCTGGAGCGCGCGCGCCGGTCGACCGTTCCGGATCAGCGTTAACAAGTCGCCGGTGCAATTCATGGCCCAGGCCCAGGGCACCGACTGGATCGCCTACCTCGAGCAGCTGGGCCTGGCGGGCGAGCACATCACCGTCGAAATTACCGAGGGCCTGCTGCTCAATGCGGGTTCGGGCGTCAATGATATGATCGAGCGCTACAAGGCGGCCGGCATGCGCATTTCGATCGACGATTTCGGCACCGGCTATTCCGCCATGTCCTACCTGAAGAAGTTCCCGCTCGACTACCTGAAGGTGGACCAGTCCTTCGTGCGCGACATGGAGCACGACGCCGGCGACCGCGCCATCGTCGAAGCGATCATCGTCATGGCCCACAAGCTGGGTTTCAAGGTCATTGCAGAAGGGATCGAGACCGAGGGCCAGCGCGCGCTGCTGCTGGCGGCCGGCTGCGATTTCGGCCAGGGCTACCTGTTCTCGCGGCCGGTCCCGGCGCGCCAGTTCGAGGCCCTGGTGGTGCCGGCGCAGGGTTTGGCGGCCAAGGAGGAGTTGCCCTCCGTGCAATAAGGCAATAATGATGCAGGAATGGCAAAAGGTCTCGGCTTTAGCATAATTCTGGTGGATAATGGCCCTATCAGCGCTGCGCGCCTGTCCGGGCCGCGGCGCACGCAAACATCTACCATGGAATCCCAGATTTATGTTGAGCTACCGCCACGCGTTCCACGCG
>CBDDRJ010000091.1:0-96503 GCA_965233055.1 uncultured bacterium | reverse complement strand
GATGACGAACTAGGGAGTCGTTTTGCGATCCCCGCGTCGTCATCTGATTGCGATCAAATTCCTCATGTGGGAAAAGTTAACAGAACTAAAAAAAGTATACAAGCGAATTGTGGGTAATCGGAAGAGTGCCGTCACGCTTACCGACTAGTGAGAAACAGCCGCAAATCAGAAGCGTATCGCCAACTTTTCCTTTAGCCATTTTAATGGTTTCTGGAGTGCCATCTAACGCCTGAATTAAGCCGAGCCGCGAAGCGGCTTCGGCTTGAATGAGTTGTTAGCTCAAGCTCGTGGTCAATCAGGTAGTCGAGAGCGTACTAGAAACTTCCAGGCATCAATTGCGCATCAAGGACGACAGGTAGGAACCTTGGACTGCGATCGTCGGTCTTGTAACGAGCCACTGAGAATCTCCATGAGTACGCTTGGAGAATCAACGCGGCATGTGGGGTGGCCGTTTCCTTGGACGGGGTAAAGATACAGCCTCAACGATTGAGGTGACGCGCCCCCGGCGGCACGCTTCGATAAACTGCGTGCCCATGACACGCCTAACCCCGGCGCTCAACGCGTGAACTTCCGGATTGAGCCGCATACCGAATGCAGTTGCGTGCTATCCATGCGACCTATGATCTGACGGATGACTGAACCCATGACCTGACTCACGCTTGCCATACCTAGATTCGCAGACCGCTCCACTATGAAGCCCGGCTTGGCCAACTTAAGGGGTTTCATGAAGTATGTGTCCATGCCACAGTTTGTCAACTCCACCACGAGGTCTGCAAGGGCGTCGCGGTGCTCGGTTGCATCTGGGGCCGTCTCGATTGTGTTGAGTATTGCAAGCGTTCTCTTACGAAGTGCGGCGGAGTGATAGAAGCGGAGGTACGGCTTCGACGATGACATGGATTCCTTCGCAGGCAATTCTTCAGAACTCCGCTTTTTCGAGAGAGGCGCGCGCTTCGATGGGGTGGCCATACTGGGCATAATATAGTTTGACAAGTTTGCGGGGCTTCAGTTCAGTTGTACCAAACCAGACACGACGTTCGGCCTTTCGTGACGCCTACCTGAATTTGAGCACGACCGAGAACCCAACTAACGTTCCTCCAACGATTGCCCATGGCCAAAAATGTCCAATGAGGCGGGTAACAGAAAGCATACCATTGCTCTCGATCATGTCCGGACCGAGGCCATCTTTGAGCAGCCAACTCAATAGCCCACCAATTACGAACAAGCCAAGTCCCACTACTCCCACGAGCAAGTGCGCAACAGGCCTGGAGTTCGCCAAATGAGGGGTCATCAAATACCGCCTAACGAATGAAAGGGACTTCCCCCGTCCCACATGCGCGGCATTGAACATGCCGCAAGCACCTACGGTCTACAGATGAGGAAGTCTTCATCATTGGCCAAAAAAGGGGAAAGTCATGAACAAGGTTATCACTCTATCAGCAAATAGCGGCGCGGAAAACATCCCGACTGTGATCGGCATCGACCTAGCCAAAAATGTGTTTGTAGTGCATGCCATCAACCGCCATGGCAAGGCCGTTCTGGTCAAGCCCAATGTCCGGCGCGACCAGCTACTGGAATTGCTTGCACAGCTGCCTCCCTGCATAGTCGGCATGGAAGCCTGTTCTGGCGCACACCACTAGGCGCGCTCGTTGACTGCACTCGGCCACACACCTAAGCTGGTGGCGCCAAAATCTGTCATCCCCTACCGCATTCAAGGCAAGCGCGGCAAGAACGATGCGAATGATGCCGCCGCCATTTGTGAGGCCGTTACCAGGCCAAACATGCGTTTTGTGCCAATCAAGACTGTCGATGCACAAGCCACTCTGACGTTGCATCGGGTACGCCAGGGCTTTGTTGAAGAACGTACAGCTACGATCAACCGCATCCACGGTCTGATGTCTGAGTTCGGCATTGTCTTGCCGTTGCGTGCCGAGGTCATGCGCAAAGAGGCGCATCGGGCCACTGAGCACTTGCCAGGTTGGGCTGCGGGTGCCGTGCGCGATTTGCTTCAACACCTCGCTGCGCTCGACTTGCGTGTGAACGACTATGACAGACAGCTCAAGCTGCTCGCGCAGACCGATGAACGCTGTCGTCGCCTAATGCAACTGACTGGTGTTGCCCACATTACCGCAACGGCTTTGGTTGCATCGATAGGCAATGGCCATGACTTTCGCAATGGTCGCCAGCTTGCAGCCTGGCTAGGCTTAGTCCCGGGTCAATATGGGTCTGGTGGCAAGACCAAGTTGGGGCGGATTACAAAAGCTGGGGACAGCTACTTACGCACATTGTTAATTTTGGCGCCAGGGCGATGCTCGCCAATGCGGCTCGCAAAGATGACCGCATCAGTCGATGGGCTCTTGCGCTGCAGGCACGCGCAGGCTATGGCAAGACCTTGGTAGCAATCGCGGCGAAGGATGCCCGAATTGCATGGGCGCTGCTGGCGAAGGGTGAGCAATTCAAGCCGGCATAACAGCAACAGGTGTCACGCAGCACCGTCAATCAAGTCTGCACGCGTTGATAAAGTTTCGGTTTGGACCGAGTGGGGAATGACCTGGTAATTTCAAGGGGGCAGCAGCACTACCCCGACCAACGATTGAGGTTCTCCACCGCGTCTTGCATCAGGGTCCGGGCAAGCAGCACATGCGCCCAACAAGACCGTTTGTAGTTTCGCAGGCCGACCAACTCCTCACGCTCATCGACTTGATCGAGGAAGAAATTCGCTTGAAAAATTGGGAAGCCCTTGTAGTTCAAAGTAACCAGCTGCCGGAACGCGAAGCGTGGAGGCAGTCCAGTTGACTGCCAAGTTGGGCCAGACTCATAAGAATCACCATATTGAGGAAGCGCTACTCGCTTTCATCGACCTTGGCAGGTTGCGAGCGGAGAAACGATAGCGCCAGAACAAACGCTGGCAGGACTATTAGTCTCCCGATGAACCAGCCAATCTCGCCCTGCCGTAAGTCTGCGAAATAGCCCCAAACTGCCGCAAATAGCAGCGCTGGAAGAATCATCTTTAGTTTATCTTTCATTCTCAGGCCCAGGAGTCAAGCGGAGTTAGGAAAATGCGTACCGGGTTCAAAGCGAAGCCCAACGTTACTGTTCAGCGACGCCGGCAGGCGTCCGCTGGAATGAATGGTTTTAGGGCTGGTCGCGCTCATTGAATGATCTCACCGCTCCAACGGTCACGGTTTGCCCAGAACGCGCACTGCGCACATTTTTCCCCGTCGGGATAGTCGATGCCTTCCTCGTGCGGACAGCCAATAATGCGATCGACGACCGCGACGGACTTGGTGTCGTGCATCTCAATAAAGCGGACAATTGCCTCAGTGATTTTCGGATCAGTTCTCACATCGCTTGTTTCGGAGAACCATCGTTCGACCACCTCAGCCACTTCGCCTTCCGCAATGATAATACCAACAGAAACCTTAGTCGCGCGTTTGTCATCCTGGCCATAGAAGGCCACCGTTGCGACGGGATAGCCTCGGAAGCCCCTGTTACGCTTTTTCGCGAATTTATCTTTGTACCACTGCGCTTTGAGCGACATATTTCCTCCGGTGTCCGAAGCCCCAACGTAATGATAGCCGGTGCGCTTCAGCGCGTCCGAGTTGATTGATAGGTTAGGATCGCCCGCGCGCGAAATTGTAGGCACTCCAAATTAGTCCAAAACCAACAACCAACATGATAAGACCACTGACTGATACTTCCACTGTCAGTCCGCCAATGCTATTCGCAACGGTGAACGTGCCAATAACAGCAAGTACCACGACTCTCAACCTTCGACTCGGTGAAAATGCTACATACGGTCGATTCTCACAACATCCCTCAATTCGGAGAACGTCGTAAAAGCCCAAGAGCAGAATGAAGAATGACCCGAGCACAAATACACTCCACCAGTCGTCATCCCTAGCACTGAAATACATTCCGGCAACGGCCATAAGTCCGAGAAGCACCAAACCGCCTTTTTCAATGGAACGAAGCACACTCATGTACAAGCTAACGTGAAGGTAACCAGCCTCGCGCGGCTTTTCGCGCGAGGTCCGTGTTGACCGCAGGGTTAGGTGTCAGTTTGTGCACAGAAGAACTCGAAGTACTTCGTAAGTGTTGAAAACGCAGATGCGGCCAATTGATGAACATCCACCGTACCCGCAGCCTTGATCTTTTCCTTGGCTTCTTCTGACCGAGCTTGGAGGATGTAGTACCGCTCGATCTTGAGCAGCTCCATTTCTCGACCCGTCGGCTGTCCGGTTTGCGGATCAACCTCGTGCGTCGTGATGCCTTCCGGCGGTGCGTCAAGGAGTTGGTCACTGAGCACCCAGGTACCTTCAAAAATGAATGTGCGGCCGGGCTCAACACTGAAACCCGATGGGAGATTTGCGGGAATGGGAAAATGGCGACGCTCGTGAACCGAAAGAAAAATCTGGTCCCCGTGTTGATCTTCATTTCGCAGATACTTCATCAAGTCCGTGACCGGCGTCCACCCGGTAAAGGACGAGGCAGCCGACTTGCCTTTCCCCAAACGGCTTGCATCCCTTCGCATAGCGGAAGTTAGCTTTTGCGAAAGTTCGACAAATCGCGAGAACGCACGACGAACATCTTTGGGCGAATTCCGCGCATCGTTCAGCGCCTCGAAAGCGTCCGTTAGATCTGCGAACACAAGCGCAGCTTCAGTTGAGTGGGACATCGCTGGCACCTAACGTGGTGCTAAACGGCGCGCGTCAGCGCGTCCGCTTGAGCAAATGGTTGGGCGAATTTGCCCCAGCATGAAGCTTCAGCCCCAAGGCATCAATAACTTTCAGGATTGTGTCGAAACCAGGGCTGCGCTCACCGGAAAGTGCCTTATAGAGGCTTTCGCGAGACAGTCCGGCATCGCGAGCAACTTGAGTCATCCCCTTCGCGCGTGCGATGTCACCAAGCGCCCTTGCTACGAAAGCGGCATCGCCATTCGCCTCTTCTAAGCATGCCTCTAGGTATGCTGCCATCTCCTCTGGAGTTCGGAGGTGCTCAGTGACGTCGTATCGGGTTGTGGCAATCTTGCCCATTTCAATTACTCCTCGAGTTTCCGCGCTAGCTGCAAGGCAAGCTTGATGTCTTGAGCTTGAGTGCTCTTATTGCCGCCAGCCAAGAGAATAATCAGCTCTCGCCCTCGCTGCTTGAAATAAACCCGATAGCCGGGACCAAAGTTGATCCGCAACTCAGATACGCCTTCGCCGACAGGGCTCGCATCGCCGGCGTTTCCCGCAGCAAGGCGCGCAACTCGAGCCTGGATTCGAGCTCGCGCCTGAATGTCGCGCAGCTCATCCAGCCACTCAGCAAAAGCCGCAGTCTTGCGGATTTCAATCATGAACTCAGTGTAGCCAATTGGCTACACTTCGTCAACGAAGTTCTAATTACGCGATCTCAAACGTCCAACGTTCAGGCTAACCGGCGCGGCAAAGCGCAGCTTTGACGCGTCCAGCGAACGTAGTGAGCGAGGTTGAACATGAGGTTAGGAATTCGCATTTACTCCAGCGGATCGGCGAAGCGACTGATCAAGCCACACTAGTGAATTTGAGAACACCGCCCACAAGGAGAAGTGCAAATGCCCCCAACGTCGAAAACGTCCAAAGCGTTGACGGCACCCAAGATCGGAGAGGCGAAAGGATAATTGCTTCTGATGCTTTCTTTCGAAAATCAATTTGAATCGGTTTAGCATACCAAGTGAACGAAAAACCAATCCAAGCAAACGCGATTAGGAGCGAGCTCAGTATTCTGGTTGTTTGAAAGTCAGCAATGTTGATACCCGCGAATGCAATGGCTCCCAGTACCCAAATCAAGTACCAAGGAAACCGTGTACTCGCCAACTCGTGCTGTTCTATACGGGGTGTCATGCGCTTACTTCCTTTTCAAGAATTACCAGTTCGTACATTTCTAACGTGAAGTCGACGCCCTAAAAGGCGCAGAAGAAACCGACATGATGCTGAGATCAGTCATAGCGAACCGGTTTTTTACGATTAGTATCAATGGGTTGGTCGACTTTAGCACACCCGAAGCTGAAAGCACAAACACACCTCAGGATGCCATGACTGACAGCAAACCTCGTCTGCTCGAGCAATTGCGGGATCGCATTCGCCTTAAGCACTACAGCATTCGAACTGAGCATTGCTACGTCGACTGGGCGCGTCGTTTCATTCTGTTTCACAATAAGCGCCACCCCGCTGAAATGGGCGCCCCCGAAGTGGAGCAATTTCTCACCCACCTGGCCGTGGCAGGAAAAGTGGCGGCCTCTACCCAGAATCAGGCGAAGAGTGCTTTGTTGTTCTTGTACAAGGAGGTTCTGCTGATCGAGCTCCCATGGTTGGATAAGATTGAATCTGCAAAAACTCCGCAACGTCTGCCTGTTGTCCTGACGGCTACCGAAGTACGCAAGCTCCTTGCAGAAATCGACGGAACCGCTGGGCTAATGTTGCGACTAATCTATGGCACGGGCATGCGAATCATGGAATGCATGCGCCTTCGTGTGAAAGACGTCGAGTTTGAACGTGGCGAGATTCTGATTCGAGAGGGCAAAGGGTTCAAGGATCGCGTCAGCATGCTGCCCCAAATGCTGGTTGGCCCACTGCAGGCGCATCTGCTTCGCGACCGCTCTCTCCACATTAGGGACCTGGCTGAAGGGTACGGTGCCGTGTATCTTCCTTTCGCTTTGGAACGAAAGTATCCAAACGCAGCAAAAGACTGGTGCTGGCAATACGTCTTTCCGTCGTCTAAACGCTCTGTTGATCCGCGTTCAGGAGCAGTACGTCTCCATCACGCAGTTGAGAAGAACATTCAGCGCGCCATGCAGCAAGCAGTGCGCCGATCCGGTATCGACCGTCCAGCAACGCCGCACACCTTACGCCATTCGTTTGCCACCCATTTATTGCAGGCTGGGTACGATATTCGGACTATTCAAGAATTGCTCGGGCACAAAGACGTCCAGACAACCATGATCTATACGCACGTCCTCAATCGTGGAGGTCGCGCAGTCACCAGCCCATTGGATGCGCTGCACTGAACTAGCGGCGTTCACGCCACCACAAACCCAGCATGGCCAGCGCGAACAGCAGGGCAAATGGCCAGCCTGGCAATGGCGTGCTGCCAGCCCCGGCAAGCTGGGTGGTCCGCGCCATATAACGCGCCGTGGCATCACGGCGCTGCGCGCGCTGCCATGCGGGCCAGTCGCTGTCAGCGAACACGTAGATACTGTTGGCGCCGGCCTGGGTCTGCAGCTGCAGCCAGCCAGGTTTTGTCGGCCACAGGGCGGCGCACAGGGCGTCGGCCTTGTCGCTGCGGCGCTGCCAGCTCAGCTTTTGCTGCACGCCCTGCGCGGCCAAGTCGCCGGTGACGCCGTGCGCGCACACTTCCAGGCGCTGGCCCGGCAGTGGCATCTCGTCTGGGTCTTGCCAAACGACGCTGTCATGCCGCTGCACACCAGCGACATCGAGAATACCCTGCCACCATAGGCCCAGCAGTTGCGGTTCGCTGATCGCGTAGCGGTGCCAGTCGCTGCCGCCGAGCCAGACAATGCGCCCTCGCTGCCACGGGCGTGTCCATAGCAGCTGGCCGGCGGCTTGCCATGGGCCGCTTGCTGCAGTTGGATTGAATGGCGCCGTGGTCAGGGCGATCTGGCCTTCGACTGTCTTTTCCGCCTGCGTCGTCAGCGGCAGCTGCATCGCGACTGCCCACGGCGTAGCATCGCCGGCCGATCCGCCGAGTACCACCATCGGCACGCCCTGCGCCACCTGTGCCAGCAAAGCCGCCCTGGCGCTTGGGTGCAGACCTTCGAAGTAGGCTGCGTCAATCACGATCAAGCCCGGCGAGGTCAGGGCCGATCGCGCCGTCTCAGCGCGGGACAGGGACTTGCCGAGCGTGACTTGCCAGTCGAAGATGGCATGACTATTCGATAGCAGCGCATTGAGCGACTGCGCATCAAACGATGGCGCGCTAAAACGCCCAACTACCTGCAATGGCGGCGCACTGCGCACGACCACCGGCACCGGACCCTGGGCCTGAATTTTTCCGGCTTCATCCAGCAGGCGTGCCTTGAGAACCATCGCTTCCGCGACAGGTGGCAGCCACTGAACGGTCAGGTCGGCACTGCTGCCGCTCGTCTCCGCTATCACCTGCTCGTTTTCGGCCAGCAGCTGCAAGCGTGCCGCGCCGCCGTGCGGGCGGCGCATCGTTAGGACAAACTGCCGGCCCAGCGTCAATTGGCGCGGAAAGTCCAGCCGCAACGCCTCGCTTGACGGCGCCCTCCATTGCAGTGGCCGCGGCGGCGAATCGCGCCACTGCGCCGCGCGCAAGCCGTCGCCATCAACCCGGATGGACGAGGCGTTGGCCAGGTCCGGCACTGCAGCAGTCGAAGAGATCGTGACCGTCTGGCCGGCAGCGCCTGGCAGCGTCGGCTTGGCGACCAAAGCCGCCAGGGCGGCGGTGGCCAGCAACACCAGCGCCGCATTGATCCACTGCCTGCCTCGCCCATAGTACAAGGCGCTGCCGATGCCAATGGCTAGAAATGCAAAGGTCATCATGGCTTCCACGCCTTGCTGAATGGCGTGTCCGGTACCGCCTGTGCACGCAGCAGCACAGGCGTGCCGGTAATGGCCCCGCGCAGCCATGCCCGCAACAAGGGACGGCAAGGGATACAGCCATCGGCCACATCTTGCACAGCGCGCTGTGCCGACAGGCGCTGCTCGTCGTTGCCAATGCGGCTGCGGATCCAGTCCTGCGCCTCGCGGCTCCATAAAGCCGGTAAAGGGCCATCGGCAGCGAGAGTCTCAATCAGCTCGCGCACGGCGGCCGGGATCGGCTCGTCGGCGTCTGCCTGCACACGTTTGTAGCTGTGAGTGCCAACCACGTCGCCGCTCATGCGTTTTTCCTCCTTGATCGCCGGCGGCACGAATGCCGTTTTGTGCAGGTAGATGCGGTCAGCCTGCTGCAGTTCCTTGATCGCGTCCAGTGCCTTGTGCTCCGGCGGCAGCGCAGATTTCGGCGCGATCATGCGCAGCGACTTCTCCGCATCCCACATCGCAGTCAGGGCGCGCCGGAGGATTTTCTTGGTCGCTTCGTCAAACAGCGTCGCGTTCTCTTCCTGGTCATGCTTGTGTCCAAACTGGCCCATGACGTCGGCCTTGCCTTCATCTTCATCATGATGCTCTTCCTCGCCGCCGAACAGGCTCGATTCCTCCCCGAGGAATTGGCCATAGCGCCGCTTCAATACCGCCTGGTCTCGTGCGATGGTTTCGCTGCGGTTGCGGATGACCGCCTGTGGCATGTTCGGCTGGGCCTTCATGTCGGCCAGCAGCTGCTCGGTATCGATGATGATCTGGCGCTGGCTGCGCAGGTTCTCCGGTTTGACCAGCATCGGCAAGGCGGAGGTTTCATCGCCCTCCGTGACCTTGCCTGGCAGGCGCAGTGTGTAGGTTGGCGATTGCGCGCTATGGGGATGGTCGGCATTGTCCGCCGCCCGCACGAAGAAGTAGAGTTCGTCGCCCGGCTCCATGCCCAGCTCGGCCAGCGACCAAACACGGTGCATGCTGCGCAGCTTTGAATCGCCGGTCGCAGGCACCGGCATCTCGCGATCGGTGAAGCGGATATTCTCGCCATTGCCGCGTGCCAGCGTCATGTGCATGGTAGCGCGTGTGACCTGGTAGTCGTCGCGCACGCTGAAGGCGATGGTGGCGCTCTTGGCGTCGCTTGCAAGCACCTGAATCAGCTCACCCGGCGCGGTGATGGTAATTTGCGGCGCCTGGTCGGGAGTCACGCGCAGGTTGTAACGCTGCCCCTTCCAGCGCCAGAATACCGATTCGCTAGCGGTCCATTCGGCGCACTCCTGGCCCACGCTGAACACATGCCCGTCGCTGAGCTCAAGCGGTGTCGTTGCGGCGCCTGCCTGCTTCAGGCACCAGCGCATCCTGCTGTTCTGCGGTACCTGCAGTTCCTTGGGAGCTGACTCGAAAGGCTTGACGCCCGTGTACTTTGGCGGCGCAACCAACACCAGCAGTTCGCTGGTGGCCACCACCGCAAGGGTCGGCACGGATGCCGTCCCCGGTTGCGCGACCGCTTGCTGCCAGCTCCAGAAGCCCGCTGCAGCTACACCACTCAGCACCAGCCATGCCCAGCCTCGCTGGATGCGCGCGGCCACCACATCGCGCGCGGCGCTGGGCGAGAAGGCCTGCGCCACCCGATCCGCCACCCGCTGCTGCTGTAGCTTGGCAATCGGCGAATCGGCATGCACCAGCAAGGCGCTACTGTCCTCGAGCACCGGCAGCGCGCCGTCCAGCCAGCGCGGCCACTCTGCCCGGATGCGCCGGACCATCCAGAAGATATCGGCAACCACCAGAATGGCCAGCGGCACCAGCGCGATCAGCGAACGCAGTACCAGCCACGGCACCGCCGCCGCCAGCCATAGGGGCAGGCGGCGCAATACCGCGGCGCCGGTCAGGCGACGGACGATGTCAGCGCCGGCGTGCATGGGCCAGTATCCGTTCAATGGCAAACAAGACGATCAACAGCCAGCCCAGTAGCTCATGCAGAGCGCCGCTCGGCAGGATCGCGCCCTTGCCGGCAGCAGGCAGCACTTGCGATGGCACGGAGTACGGTTGCGGCCCGACGTGCAGCTGCTGCCAGTCTTCAAACAGCTTGCGGCCCTGCTCTGCATTGGATGGCGCCGTGACAGCCCACAAGCGCCCGCGCACGTTGTCGATTCGCCCTTGCGGCGCCTTGGCCAGTTCTGGAAAGGCGCTGGTATCGCCGATCCACCACAGTGGCGCGCGCATGGCAGGCGACGGCGCGCCTGGTGCATCCCAGACGATCAGATCGGTGTTTGCCCCAGGCTCAGTGGTAATGATGAAGCGTTGCGGATCGGCCAAGGCCGCAAACAGGGTATGCCATTGGGCGGCGCGCTGGCTGACGATGGCAATGCGTTGAGGTGCCATCGGAGTGGCCATGGCTGCGGACCGGAACTCGACACGGTGCGAGAAGGAAGGCAGCGAAGCCGGCATGGCGACCTGCCCCAATACCAGCCAGCGGGCACCGGCGCGCCATTCACGCTCGTGGTCGCGCAGCCAGGCGAAGGCATCGGTCTTGGGCAGGGCGATTCGCTGGGCATCGCTATAGCCGGCTTGTTTGACTTGCTGCTCTACCCAAGCCGGGTCGGTACCGCTGGCAATGAGTACGGCATCGCCGCGCCATGGCAGCGCCAGGTCCGCCAGCCAGGCGATCACGGCGGCCAGCAGCAGGCAGCGCACCAGCAGCAGGATTCGGTCGACCCATTGCCACACGCGCAGTTGCTGCGGATCGGCAGGCGGCAGGAAGCGCGCAGTCGCCAGCGGCTGTGCCTTGACCCGCTCGCGCCGCTGCCGATGCCACCATACCGGCAGCAACAGCACCGGCAGGGCCAGCCACCACAGGGCGAACACGCTGCTCATGCGCGCCCTGCCCGTTTGAGCCAGCTGCGCAGCACGTCGGCCGGCGTCTGTTCGATGCAAGCCGACATGGCAGTGATGTCGTGCTGGCGGCATTGCTGCGTCACGTGGGCAAAGTGGGCGTCGTAAGCGCTGCGGTAAGCCTGCTGTTCTTCAGGGCCGAAGCGGTACAGCCCGGTAGTCTGCTCGGGATCGCGGTAGGCCACGCCCTTGGTGAAGCTGGCGCCCTGTTCGGCCTGGGTCTGCAGGCACAGTGTGCGCACGTCGTGCTGCATGTGGCGCAGGCGCAGCAGTGCATCCGACAACGGTGACGGCCAGTCGAGGAAATCGCTGACGGCAAAAATCAGGCTGGGTGAACGCGCAAAGTGCAGGCTGGCGCGCAGCGCCGTTTCGTCCGGCAGAGTGCCAGCCGCCTCGGTGCGCGACAGCTGCGCCAGGATGCGGTGCATCTGGCGCGGCCCGCGCGAAGCCGGCGTGAAGTTGACGCGTCCGTCGCCGAGGACGATCAGACCGAAAGCGTCGCCCTGGCGCTGCGCGATGGCGGCGATGCAGGCCAGTACCGTACGCGCGTACCAGAACTTGGTGACGCCATCCATGCTGCGGCTCGGTTCCAGCATCGACGCGCTGGCATCGAGGCACAGCCAGATGGCCACATGGCTGTCGCGCTCCGCCTCGCGCACATAGTAGCGGTCGGCCCTGGCCAGCAGCTTCCAGTCGACGCGGCGCCACTCGTCGCCTGGCGCATAGGCGCGGTACTCGGAGAATTCGACACCGGCCCCGCGCTCGCGCCCGGCATGGATGCCATGGCCGAGCCCCGCCAGCACGTGCCGAATGACGAGGTCGAGGTCCGATGTGTGCGCCAGCTGCGCGGATGTAACAGGCATTTTCAGTCGACGTGGATCTCGTTGCGCAGTGCCGCGAGAATGTCAGCAATCGCCACGCCATCGGCTTCCGCCTCGAAATTGCGCAGCACGCGGTGCGCCAGCACGGGCAACAGCATGGCGCCGACGTCTTCGCGCGTAACGGCCAGACGGCCGTGCATCAGCGCGCGTGCCTTCGAAGCGAGCACCAGTGCCTGGCCGGCGCGCGGGCCGGCACCCCAGCCGACGTGTTTGATGACGCTGCCGACCTTGCTGTCCTGCGGGCGCGTGGCGCGCACCAGGCGGGTGCAATAGCGCAGCAAGTGTTCGCCGATCTCGATGTCGCGCACCAGCAGCTGCAAGCGCAGCAGGCTGGCGACATCCATCGCGGGGGTCGCATCCTGCAAGCCGGCGTGGGTGGTGCGCGACACCATCGCCATCTCGTCGTCCTCGGTCGGATAGCCGACGTCGATGCGCAGCAGGAAGCGGTCGAGCTGAGCTTCCGGCAGCGGATAAGTGCCGGCCTGTTCGATCGGGTTCTGCGTCGCCAGCACGAAGAAGGGCCGCGGCAGTTTGTGGGTGGTGCCCGCAAAGGTGACAGAGCGCTCCTGCATCGCTTCGAGCAGGGCCGACTGGGTCTTCGGCGGCGCGCGGTTGATCTCGTCGGCCAGCAGGACCTGCGTGAATACGGGACCTTGCTGGAAGCGGAAGATGCGCTGTCCAGTGCCGTGGTCTTCTTCGAGGATCTCGGTGCCGACAATATCGGACGGCATCAGGTCAGGCGTGAACTGCACCCGGTTAAAGCACATGTCGGTCGCCTGCGCCAGCGACTTGACCAGCAGCGTCTTGCCCCGGCCCGGCACGCCTTCGACCAGCGCGTGGCCGCCGGCTAGCAGGCAGATGATGAGCGACTCGATCACGTCCTGCTGGCCGATGATGACCTTGCCCATGCTCGCCTGGAGCTTGCCGACCTTGGCGGTCAGGTCCTGGATTTCGCTTTCGCTCCAGCTGATTGCATCATGTTCCGACACCGTTATGCTCCCAATGCGTATTGAATGATATTGACCGCGAAGCGGGTATTGTCGATCACCAGCCAGCGCTTGTTGCGGAAGTCGTAGTCCCACTCGCAACCGTAATCCTTGTTGCTGTATAAGACGCGCACGCGTCCGTTGAATTCGATCGCGCGTAAATAGTCGTGCACCAGGTCGTCGCCCCAGCCGTTCAGTTCCACACCGGTATTGGGCGGGCCGTCGAATTTGAAGAAGCTCGAATACACCGGGTGCGTGTTCGGTATCTTGTGCAAAGCCTTTGGCCCGAATATGCGCGCCAGTTCGGCTTCGAAGGACTTGGCGAACAGGCCGTCGATGTCGTGGTTGCAGTCGTCGACGAACACAAAGCCGCCGCCGCGCACATAGCGCTCGAAGTTCTTGCGTTCGTTTGGTGTGAACTGCACCAGCTTGTGCCCTGCCAGGTAGCAGAACGGCGACTCGAGCATTTTCGGGTCCGACAGGGCGATCACGCGCTCGACCGGGTCAACCCGCAAGGTCGTGTATTCGACCAGCGAGTTGAGCACATTGCTCGGCATGCGGATGTCGACATCCCAGTCGCCCGATTCATACATCAGGCGCGTGAAGTAAAAATCGCTGCGAGCCATCTACACCGCGTCGGACAGGGAGGTGAAGTTGAAGTCACGGATTTTCATCGCCGGCATCATCATGCGCAGGCCGCCGTCACCCACCACTTCAGGACGGCCCAGCTCCTCGATATTGTTCAGCATCGTGACCGGGCTTTCGTTGAAACGGAAGTTCTTGATCGGGTGCTTGATCTTGCCGTTCTCGATGTAGAAGGTGCCGTCGCGGGTCAGGCCCGTGACCAGCAGCGACTGCGCGTCGACATCGCGGATGTACCAGGCACGGGTGACGAGGATGCCCTTCTTGGTCGAAGCGATCAGGTCAAGCGTCGACTTGGAGCCGCCGGCCATGATGATATTGCCGTTGCGGCCCCTGGCGCGGGCGCCCTGCTTCAGTGCCCAGTAGGCCGAATAGTCGAGCGCCTCGATGCGGCCGCCCTTGATGATGCTGGTGCGCTCGCGCGCCAGCAGGCTGTTGTTGTCCCACGGCTGGACCGGCACATCCTTGTCCCACGGGTCGGACCAGACGTTGACCTGTTCGTCGAACAGTTTTTCGCCGAGGCGGTTGCCGCCGCCTTTTTTTGACAGGAAGCTGCGGCCCTCGTCGGCATTGCGGGCATCCATGCGGCCGAACATGCGGCCGAGCAGTTCGCCAGCCGGCGCCGGTTCGAGGATGACGGTGTAGCGCCCAGGCTCGAGCGCCTTGCCGTCGACCGAGCGCAGGGCCTTTTCGATTGCGATCTCCGACGCGGCGCGCGCATCGAAGCGGCTCACGTCGTTGGCGCTGCGGGTCACCCAGCCGGAGCCGCGCCCGTCTTCGGTGCGGGTGCTGCAGGTGAAGCTGGCGTTGGTGTAGTCCTGGTGCGCAAACAGGCCGGTCGATGTGGCGACCGCCTCGAAGCCGGTGGTGTCGATGAAAAAGCCGGCCGTGACCAGTTTCGCCTTGCGGCTGGCCGTGATGCTGTGGCTGGCCACCTGGGCGCGGAAATCCGGGTCGATGGCGGCCGTGGTAGCGGCAAAGGTGCTGGTCGGCTTGAAGTCCTGCTTGCCGGGCGGCGGCATGAATTCAGGATTCTCGGGCGCCAGGCGCGCCACGTCCTCGGCACGGCGCACAGCGCGTTCGAGCGACTTGTCGTCGAACTCGTTGATGCCTGCCGTGCCCTGGCGCTTGCCAAAGGCGACACTGACCGTGAGGCTGATGTTCTCGTTCAAGCCCGCCGTTGATACGCTGTTCTGCGCATAGCGGATATTGCCAGCGCGGCTTCCGCTGATCGATACGCGGCAATCATCGGCCTTCGATAGCGCAAGCACGCGGTCGCAGATGCGTTTGGCTTCTTCCTTGTTCAGCATTTTCATCGTACCAGGCTCCTTAGCCGATCTTGCGGGCAGTGTTGATGACATTGATGCCATTGAAGCGCGTCGTCGGCGAACCGTGCGATACCGCGCTCACCTGCGACGGCTGGCCTTTGCCGTCGAAGAACGAACCGAACATGCGCCAGTCGCGGTCGTCGCACAGGGCGGCGCACGCATTCCAGAATTCCTGGGTGTTGGACTGGTAGGCGACGTCTTCGATCTGTTGCGTAATCTTGCCGTCCTTGATCTCGAAAAACAGCTGGCCGCCGAACTGGAAGTTGTAGCGCTGCTGGTCGATCGAATACGATCCGCGGCCGAGGATATAGATGCCCTTCTTGACGTCGGCCACCATCTGGTCCGGCGTCAGCGGCGCCTTGCCGGCTACCAGCGACACGTTCGGCATGCGCTGGAACTGCACGCTACTCCAGCTGTCGGCATACGAGCAGCCATGCGATTCCTTTTCGCCGATGATGTGGACCTGGTCGCGCGTGGCCTGGTAGTTGACCAGGATGCCGTCCTTGATGATGTCCCAGCGCTTGCACTTGACACCTTCATCGTCGTAGCCGCAGTTGCCGAGCGAGCCTGGGGTGTTCTTGTCGGCGACGATGTTGACACGCTCATTGCCGAACTTGAAGGTCTTCGACTGCCACTTGTCGAGGGTGGCAAAGCTGGTGCCGGCGTAGTTCGCTTCGTAGCCCAGCACGCGGTCAAGTTCGGTCGGGTGGCCGACCGATTCGTGGATCGTCAGGCCCAGATGTTCGGGACTGAGCACCAGGTCGTACTTGCCCGGTTCGACCGATTTTGCCGTCAGTTTCTCGCGCGCCTGGCGGCCGGCGATGCGGGCATCCTCGACGATGTCATACGATTTGGTGTACACGGTGGCGATGCCGCCAGCCGCCTTGACCTTGTGCTCGGGCCGGGCGTCGAGGTATTCGTAGCCCATGCCGACCGGCGAGCACATGCCGTCCCGGGTGCGGAATTTATTGGTCGCCTTGTCGACAGCGGTCGCCGTAAACGGCACCCACAGGCGGTGGATGTCCTGGTCGATGTAGGAGCCGTCGGTCGAGGCGAAGTACTTCTGCTGGTTGACCTGGAACAGGTTCGACTGCATGAAGCTGGCGCCCGCCTCCAAGCCGGCGCGATTGGCCGCGATCAGCATCTCGGCCTTGTCCTTGATTGGTACTGCACGCCAGTCCTTGGTGAACGGGGTTGCCCAGCTCACTTCACCAACGCCCTTGACCGGGGCCATGATGACCGGCTCGGACTGGATCCTGGCATTGGCCTTGGCGATCGCCACGGCCTGGCGCGCGGCGCCTGCCACGCCGTCGGGCGAGATGTCGCTGGTCGAGGCAAAGCCGTAGGCGCCATTGCAGACGACGCGCACGCCGACGCCGGAGGATTCGGTGTTGATGATGTTTTCCACGCGCGTGTCGCGGGTGGTGATGAACTGGTTCAGGTAGCGGCCGATGCGCACGTCGCAGTAGCTGGCGCCTGCCTTGGTGGCGGCGTTCAGGCCGGCGTCGGCCAGCGCCTTGCGGTGCATGAGGGAGACCGGGTTGGCCAGTTCGCCGGCCGCGATGGCGTTGCCGAATACGGGCACCAGCATCGTGCCCATGGCGCCGCCGCCGATTTTCAGGAAGGTACGTCGTTCCACGTTTTGGCTCCAGATACAAAATGCCCGCACCTGGTGGTGCGGGCTGGGGGGTTACACGGCGTCGGACAGGGACGTGAAGTTGAAGTCCCTAACCTTCATCGCCGGTATCATCATCGTGAACGGCACTTCGTCGCCGCCGATCGCCACCGGCCGGCCGATCTCTTCGATATTGTTGAGCATCGTGACCGGGCTTTCGTTGAAGCGGAAGTTCTTGATCGGATACTTGATCTTGCCGTTCTCGATATAGAAGGTGCCGTCGCGGGTCAGGCCGGTCAGCAACACGGACTGCGGATCGACCATGCGGATATACCAGGTACGGGTGACCAGGATGCCCTTCTTGGTCGACGCGATCAGTTCTTCGGTCGACTTGCTGGTGCCGGCCATGATGATGTTGCCGTGGCCGCCGATGGCGCGCTTGCCCTGCTTCTGCGCCCAGAAGCGCGTGTAGTTCAGTGCGTTGACTCGGCCTTCCTTGATCAGGTCGGTGCGCTCGCGCGCCAGCATCGAATTGCCGTCCCACGGCAGCACCGGGATATCGGCATTCCACGGGTCGGCCCACACGTTGACCTGCTGGTCGAACAGCTTTTCGCCGAGGCGGTTGCCGCCGCCCTTCTTGGCGAGGAAGCTGCGGCCTTCATCGGCCGCGCGGGCGTTGAACCCGCCCAGCATCACCCCAAGCAGTTCGGAGGTTGCCGCCGGTTCCAGGATGACGGTGTAGCGGCCCGGTTCGAGCGCCTTGGCTTCGACCGAACGCAATGCCTTTTCGATCGCCACATTGGACGCTTCGCGCGCATCGAAGCGCGACACATCCGTCGCCGAGCGCTTGACCCAGCCCGAACCGCGGCCGTCCTCGGTGCGCGCGGTGCAGGTAAAGTCGATGTCGGTCGATTCCTGGTGGCCGAATACGCCATTCGAGTTGGCGACCACGCTGAAGGACGTGTTATCGGTGAAGAAACCGGCCGTCATCAGCTTGTTCTTCTTGGCCGCTTCGATGCTGTAGGCCGCCACCTGGGCGCGGAAGTCAGGGTCGATGGCGGCCGTATTCTTGTTGAAGGTCGCCGTCGGCTTGTACTGCTGTTTCGTCACGGCCGGCAGGAATTCCGGATTGTCCGGCGCCAGCCGGGCCAGGTCCTCGGCGCGGCGCACGACCTTTTCGAGCGACTTGTCGTCGAACTCGTTGATGGTCGCAATGCCCTGCTTTTTGCCGAACGCGACGGCGACGGCCATCGTCGTATCCTCCACCAGGCCGGCGGTCGAGATATTATTGCGCGCATAGCGCACATTGCCGGTACGGCTGCCATTGATATTGACGATGCACTGGTCAGCTTTGGTAAAGCCCATCACTTTTTCGGTGATGCGGCGGGTTTCTTCTTGACTCAAGATTTTCATGTTGGTGTCCTATGCCTTAGCCGATTTTGCGCGCAGTGTTGATCACATTGACGCCATTGAAGCGCGTCGTCGATGAGCCGTGCGATACCGAGCTCACCTGCGAAGGCTGTCCTTTGCCGTCGAAGTAGGAGCCGGACATGCGCCAGTCGCGCTGGTCGCAGATCGCCGCGCAGTTGCCCCAGAATTCGAGGGTGTTGGACTGGTAGGCCACGTCTTCGAGCTCGCCGGTGATCTTGCCGTCCTTGATCTCGTAGAAGGACTGGCCGCCGAACTGGAAGTTGTAGCGCTGCTGGTCGATCGAGAACGAACCGGCACCGACGATATAGATGCCCTTCTTGACGTCGGCGACCATCTGGTCCGGAGTCAGCTGCGCCTTGCCGGCCAACAGCGAGATATTGGGCATGCGCTGGAACTGCACGCTGCTCCAGCTATCGGCATACGAGCATCCATGCGATTCTTTTTCGCCGACGATGTGAGCCTGGTCGCGCGTGGCCTGGTAATTGACCAGAATGCCGTCCTTGATGATGTCCCAGCTCTTGCACTTGACGCCCTCATCGTCGTAGCCGACGGCGCCGAGCGAACCGACTGCCGTCTTGTCGGCCACGATATTGACACGCTCCGCGCCATACTTGAAGTTCTTCGCCTGCCATTTGTCGAGCGTGGCGAAGCTGGTGCCGGCGTAGTTCGCCTCGTAGCCCATCACGCGGTCAAGTTCGGTCGGGTGGCCGACCGATTCGTGGATCGTCAGCCACATATGCTCGGGACTGAGCACCAGATCGTATTTGCCCGGTTCGACCGACTTGGCGGTGAGCTTGGACTTGGCATTGGCGCCGCAGGCGCGCGCGTCTTCGATCAGGTCATATGAATCGGTGTACAGGGTGGCGATGCCGGCGGCAGCCTTGACCTTGTGCTCGGGACGGCCGTCGAGGTATTCCCAACCCATTCCGACCGGGGATGACAGGCCCTGGCGCGAACGGAATTTATTGGTGGCCTTGTCGACGGCGGTGGCCGAGATCGGCGCCCACATGCGGTGCACGTCCTGGTCGATGTAAGAACCGTCGGTCGAGGCGAAGTACTTCTGCTGGTTGACCTGGAACAGGTTCGACTGCATGAAATTGGCTCCCGCTTGCATGCCGGCGCGGTTGGCCGCGATCAGCAGTTCAGCCTTCTCCTTGATCGGCACGGTGCGCCAGTCCTTCTTGATCGGTGTGGCCCAGCTCACTTCGCCCACGCCCAAGACCTTAGCCAGGCGCACCGGCTCGGTCTGGATCTTGGCGTTGGCCTTGGCAATGGCGACTGCCTGGCGCGCAGCGGCAGCGACCGAGTCGGGCGACATATCGCTGGTGGCGGCAAAGCCGTAGGCGCCGTTGCAGACCACGCGCACGCCGACGCCGGCCGATTCGGTATTGACGACATTCTCGACGTTCAGGTCGCGGGTGGTGATGAACTGGTTCAGGTAGCGGCCGATGCGCACATCGCAGTAGCTGGCGCCGGCGGCGGTGGCTGCGTTGAGGGCGGTGTCGGCCAGGGTCTTCTTGAATTTGGTTGCGAGCGGTTTGAGCAGTTCTTCGGCCGCGATTGCGTTGCCAAAGACGGGCACCAGCATTGTGCCCAATGCCAGGCTGCTGATATTGAGAAAAGCACGTCGTTCCATCATGTCTCCTTACACTACACGCCCGCGGGCCAATGGTTTCGGAACACCGCCGTGTATTTACACTCGGCGGGCAACAAGAAAACAGCATGCAAAGATTGTGCCACAGTTTAAGTGTTTGATTTCATGAATGCTAACCGCAAGCGGACACTGTCCGGACTGTCCACCAGGCTGTCCGGGCCGCGCCGCGGACAGCTGCCGCACGCGTGCTTGACACTGCCGCCTGCTTGGCTGATGATCCGGCGTGGCAGCGGCCCGCCCTTTCCGCAGGTTCGTGCCCTACATGGAGAACAAGAATGAAACGACTGATCACCGCCGCCCTGCTCGCCGCGGGCCTGGCCACCGGCGCCGCGCAAGCGGACGACGCCCTCAAGGCCGTCATTAGCGGCAGCCACCGCGCGCCGGCCAATGTCGCGCGCGACGCTGCCCGCCACCCTTACGAAACGCTGAAGTTCTTCGGCGTCACACCGACCATGACCGTGGTCGACCTGCAGCCGTCGGGCGGCTGGTACACCGAAATCCTGGCTCCTTACCTGCGCGACAAGGGCAAATTCATTGGCGCGACCGAGCCGATGATCCCCGCCAACCGCTACTCGATGGCGTTCCAGCGCAAGCTCGATTCGAACAAGGCCCTGTACGACAAGGTCCAGGTCAGCGTGTTTGAACCGGGCGTCGGCTACAACATCGCCCCTGCCGGCAGCGTGAACATCATCCTGACCTTCCGCGAAGTACACAACTGGCCACTCAACGATACGGCCAAGCGCACTGCCTTGTTCAAGGCCATTTACGATACGCTCAAGCCGGGCGGCGTATTCGGCATCGTCGACCACCGCATGCCGGCATCGCGCAAGGCTGACGCCAACAGCGGCTACCTGCACGAAGCCTCGGTGATCTCGATGGTGGAAGCGGCCGGCTTCAAGCTGGCGGCCAAATCGGAGATCAACGCCAATCCAAAGGATACGGCCGACCATCCGCGCGGCGTATGGACCTTGCCGCCGTCGTACGCGCTGAAGGACGTCGATCGCGCCAAGTATGAAGCGATCGGCGAGAGCGACCGCATGACGCTCAAGTTCGTCAAGCCTTAAGGCGTCGAGCGCATCAGCCTGTCAATCGCCGCCTGCGTCTGCGGGTGGTATTGTGGACGCGCCCTGCTGGCATAGTAGGTGCGCGCCCATCCCTTCTCCCGTGGCTGCGCCAGCAGCGCCGCGAAAAGCGGCTCGACGAACTTCACCCGCCCCACTCCCACCAGGAACCTGGCCAGTGCCGGCCGCGCGCCCGCATAGCCGGCCTTGATAGCTGCGCGGTGGAAGCGGAAGGCAATTTCGTGATTGCTGGTCACGGACAGACCGAAGCTCTGGTCCAGGTCTGCCAGCTGGGCGATGCTGGCCCTGCCGTCGATATCGTTCAGGAACTTCATCCATTCGAGCGCGCTCCAGCTATTGTCGGCCAGGCGCGCCGTCGCGATCGTGCCGGCCAGCCAGGCAGTGCGCTCGGCATCGACGCGCGCCAGCCGCGGCGATGCTTCGCGCACGACGCTGGCGGGCGGGCCTGCCCCCTGCAGCCATGCGTCCAGCTCCGTGTCGCTCAATGCTGCCGGGTGCTGCACCAGCAGCTTGCTGCGCAGGTAGTCGCCGAACTGCGCGGCAGTCGCGCTTTTGAACGCGCGCCGGTCGAACCAGCCGCGCAGGAAGGGATCGAACTGCGTCCGCCCGACGCGCTGTTCCAGCATGTGCAGTAGCCAGGCGCCGTGCGCACCTTCGACATCGGCTTCCTCGTGGTCCAGCTGGCGTTGCATCGACGCTGCCTCGGCGCCGTAGACCGACTCCGTGATGCGGTTGGCGACATAGGCCGCGTGGCCGGGCAGCTTGCCAGTCCAGCTGCGCGCCAGCGCCTGGGCCAGCGCGCCGGCCAGGCTGCGATCGCCGGCGAGGATGGTCGAACTGAACATGGCCAGACGCGGAGTGTCGCCGTCCCCGCCCGGGGACGCGGGCGGCAGTACCAGCATGTCGAAACGCTGCCAGCGGTAGGGCCCGTAGAGGTTCTCGGCGGCGGCGATCATCCTGCCGATGTCGTCCAGTTCGAACGCGGCGGCGCCGATGCGCAGCGGCTCCGCATACAGGCTGGTGCGCGGTCCCAGCGCGCGCTGTTCCAGTTCGCCGATGGCGATAGCCAGCATTGCGGAAGTGATCGGCTGCGGCAGCGCAAAGCGCCAGTCGACGGGATCCGGCTGGCTGTCGCCGTTCATGACCACGCGCAGACCCGGTGGCGCCTCGATGCGGGCCGAATAGGTGAAGCGCACCGCGGGCGTGTCCTGCAGCGGCACCCAAGAGCGGGCCGTATCCGGTGCCGACTGGCTGAACATCATCGACCATTTTCCCGACAGGGTCTGGGCCGGCGCCAGCCACTGCAAGGCGCTGGCCAAGGGCGACGTGCGGTAGTAGATGCGCAGCCGCGCGGCCTGCAGGGGCAAGGTGATGCGCAGTGCCTGGCCCAGAGCGGGGTCGGGCTTGCCTTGCTGGTAGGGCGCATTGAGCCAGCGGTCCTGGGCATCGAGGTAATGCACGCGGGCGATGGCGAGATCGCGCGTGTCGAGCACGAGCATACGGGCGTCTGGGTCGATCCAGTTCAGGGTCAACTCGGCAAATCCGGTCAGGCTGCGCTGCGCGAACTGCGCCTTCAGCTCCAGGTGCAGTGCGCGCACGCGCACTTGCGCCTCGTTGGCGTAGCTGGTCGGCTCGATCGCCAGCGCCGCGCCGGCCCAAAGGCAGGCGAGGACGCAGGCGGTGGTTCGCAGGAAGGATTGCAGCTTCATGGTCGGGAATGCGGGGACGGAGCAGCAACAATAGCACCATCGTCCGGGCCCGGCAAAAGGCGTACTATTTGGGTATGGCGACACTACGGCAATCGATGCTTCCACTATTGGTTCTGCTGGCCTGTTCGGCCGCCCGCGCCGCGCAGGACGAGATGGTATTCATCGCACCGACCAATCACGCGATGCCGCTGGCCCAGTTCAAGGATGGCCGCATCAACAATGGCATCCTGATGGAGCTAGGCATCGCCATTGCGCACAGCCTCGGGCGCACGGCGCGCTTCGTCAGCGTGCCTAGCAAGCGGGTTTCGATGGTGCTGGCGAAGGGCGAAGCGGACGGCGTTTGCTATGTCTTGCCACACTGGATAGATGGCGACTTCCTGTGGAGCCGTCCGTTGATACCGAACCGGGTCCTGCTGGTGAGCGCTCCGGCAACGCCTCCGGTTCGGACTCTGGCCGACCTGGCGGGCAAGAAGGTCGGCACCGTCGCCGGCTACCGCTATCCGGAATTCGAGGAAGCGCTTGGCAAGCAGTTCATCCGGGAGGACGCCCCGACCAGCGAACTGTCCGTCAGCAAACTGGTTGCCGGCCGCACCAACTACGCCATCATCGGGCAGTCGATGTTTGACTACCAAAAGCGCAGCGACCGGACCTTCACGGCCAGGGCCGATCTGGTCGTCACATCGGTCATGACGCGCTGCGCATTTTCACGGCTCTCCAAGATTCCGTTTGTGCAGGTCGACAAGGCGATCAACGCGCTCGCCGACCAAGGCAGCGTGGAGGAGATCCTGTCCCGTTACCGCTGACCCCTAAAGACCGCCCATGCACATATACTTCGTCACCATGTAGTCGCCCAGGCCGTACTTGGATCCCTCGCGGCCGATGCCCGATTGTTTGACGCCGCCGAACGGCGCGCATTCGTTCGAGATCAGCCCCGTGTTGATGCCGACCATGCCGTATTCGAGGGCATCGGCAATGCGCCACACCCGGCCGATATCGCGGCTGTAGAAGTAGCTCGCCAGGCCGAACTCGGTGTCATTGGCCATGTCGACGACTTCCTCGTCGGTATGGAAGCGAAACAGCGGCGCCAGCGGGCCGAAGGTCTCTTCGCGCGCCACCAGCATGTCCCGACTGGCATCGGCAATGATGGTCGGCTCGAAGAAGCGTCCGCCGATTCGGTGCGGCTGGCCGCCAGCGAGCACGCGGCCGCCCAGCGACACCGCATCGGCAATGTGCTCGCGCACCTTGTCCACCGCCGCGTCATCGATCAGCGGGCCCTGCGTGACGCCCGGCTCCATGCCATTACCGACCTTGAGCGCAGCGACAGCCTTGACCAGTTTCTCGGCGAAGGCGTCATACACTTTGTCATGAACGTAGATGCGATTGGCGCAGACGCAGGTCTGGCCCGCGTTGCGGTACTTGCTGACCATGGCGCCTTCAACGGCGGCATCGATGTCGGCGTCATCAAAAACGATGAAAGGCGCGTTGCCGCCCAATTCCATCGATACCTTCTTGACGGTGCCGGCACACTGCTGCATCAGAAGGCGCCCGACTTCGGTCGATCCGGTGAAGCTCAGTTTGCGCACCACGGGGTTGGACGTCATTTCGCCACCAATTGCCACCGGCGCGCCGGTAAGCACCGAGAACACGCCGGGCGGCACGCCTGCCTGCTCGGCCAGCATCGCCAGAGCCAGTGCAGAAAACGGCGTCTGCTCGGCCGGCTTGACCACGATGGCGCAGCCGGCACCGAGCGCGGCGGCGACTTTGCGGGTGATCATTGCGGCCGGGAAGTTCCACGGCGTGATCGCGGCGCACACGCCGACCGGCTCCCTCGTGACCAGAATGCGGCGGTCCGGCGCCGGGCCGGGTATGGTGTCGCCATAGGCGCGCCGCGCCTCTTCGGCAAACCATTCGATGTAGGCGGCGGCATACAGGATCTCGCCGCGCGCCTCAGGCAGCGGCTTGCCCTGCTCCGTGGTCAGGATCACGGCCAGGTCGTCGGCATTGGCCAGCATCAGGTCATACCAGCGCCGCAGGATGATCGAGCGTTCCTTGGCTGGCACTTTCTTCCACTTGGCCCAAGCCGCGTCGGCTGCGGCGATGGCGCGGCGGGTCTCGATCGCCCCCATCATCGGCACATGGCCAATCGTCTGTCCAGTGGCCGGATTGCGCACGGCGAACGATGCTCCGTCAATAGCATCGCACCAGACTCCGTCGACATAGCATTGCTGCCGTAGCAGCGCAGGGTTGTTCAGTTCACGCACTCTGTGTCCTTTTGATTTAGGTATTCTGATTTAGGTATTTAACGAGCGGCCGTAAGCGGCCAGTACGGCTTCATGCATCGATTCCGACTGGCTCGGATGCGGGAACATCGTCGCCATCAGTTCGGCCTCGGTGCTTTCCAGTTCGCGCGCAATGGCATAGCCCTGAATGAGCTCGGTCACTTCTTCGCCAACCATGTGGGCACCCAGCATTTCGCCGCTGGCAGCATCAAAGATCACTTTGACGAAACCGCCCGGTGCGCCCAGGGCGATGGCCTTGCCATTGGCTGCAAACGGCGCGTTGCCGACCTTGACCGCATGGCCCTTCGCCTTCGCCTGCGCTTCGGTCAGGCCGACGCTGGCCACCTGCGGGTGGCTGTAAGTGCATGCCGGGACACGGCTGATGTCGAGCGGGTGCGGGTTCAAGCCTGCGATCTGTTCGATGCAGACCAGCGCCTCGTGGCTGGCCTTGTGCGCCAGCCACGGCGGGCCTGCCACGTCGCCAATGGCATAAACGCCGGGTTCGCCGGTGCGGCCATAGGCGTCGGTGACGATATGGGTCTTGTCAACCTTGACGCGAGTGCCTTCCAGGCCCAGGCCCTCGACATTGCCGACGATGCCGGCGGCGGTCAGGATGACGTCGGCCTTCACAGTGTTGTTACCAAGATCTACTTCCCACTCGCTGCCCACGCGCCGCACGTCCTTGACACTGCAGCCGGTGTGCAGCTGCATGCCTTGCGCGGCCAGCTCCGCGCCGACGTAGGCCGATACGTCGGCATCTTCGACCGGCAGTACGCGGTCGGCCTGTTCGACCACCGCCACCTCGCTGCCGATGGCATGGTAGAAGCTGGCGAATTCGATACCGATCGCGCCGGCGCCGATTATCAGGAGACGCCTTGGCAGATGCTTGGGCGTCAGGGCCTCGCGATAGCACCACAGGCTGTCGCCATCTGGCGCCAAGCCTGGCAGCTGGCGGGCGCGGGCTCCGGTGGCCAGCACGATGTGCATGGCGCCGAGCAACAGCTCGCCCTGCGCCAGCTTGACCATCAGCGCCTGCTTGCCCTGAAGCTTGGCATGGCCCTTGAACACCGTGATTTTGTTCTTCTTCATCAGGTGGGTGACGCCGCGTTCGAGCTGGCCGGACACGCTGCGCGAGCGCGCCACCATGGCACCAAGGTCGGCCACCGGGGCTTCGACCTTGACGCCAAACCGCTCTGCCATCTTCACCAGGCGCAGCACGTCGGCCGAGCGCAGCAGCGCCTTGGTCGGGATGCAGCCCCAGTTCAGGCAAATGCCGCCCAGTTCGGCCTTCTCGACCAGGGCGGTTCGCATGCCCAGTTGTGCGGCGCGGATGGCCGCGACGTAGCCACCCGGACCGCCACCAACGACGACCAGGTCAAATTCCTGTTTATTCATGAGGCGCTCAGAGTAGGAGGGATAGCGGGTTTTCGATCAGGTGCTGGAGTCTGGCGGCGAAGGTCGCGGCCAATGCGCCGTCGACGGCGCGGTGGTCGACCGACAGCACCATCGTAATCATCGGGGCCGCGACCAGGCCGCCTTCGATGACCACCGGTCGGATCTGCACCGCACCGACGGCCAGGATGGCGGCCTGCGGCGGATTGATGATGGCCGAGAACTCCAGCACATCGTGCATGCCGAGGTTACTGATGGTGAAGCTGCCGCCCTGGTATTCGTGGGGCGCCAGGCGGCCGCTGCGTGCGCGTGCCGCCAGATCGGCCACCTGCATGCTGATGTCCGAAATCGAGCGCGACTGGGCGCTGCTTACGATCGGCGTGATCAAGCCGCTGTCGGTCGACACCGCCACTGAAATGTCCGACTGCACGTACTGGCGCAGCGCCTGCTCGTCCCAGCTGACGTTCATGGACGGCACCTGCTGCAGCGCCACCGCCACGGCCTTGATGATGAAGTCGTTGATCGACACCTTTTTCGGTGCGATGCGGTTGATTTCGGTGCGCAGCCCGACCAGGGCCTGCATCCTGCATTCGAGCTTGACGTAGAAATGCGGCACTGTCGATTTACTTTCGGTCAGGCGACGCGCGATGGTGCGGCGCATGCCCGAATGCGCAATGTCGGCGTATGGCGCTGCCGCACTGCCTGCGCCAGGCAGATCCGCCCGCGCCGGGGCATGCTCGATGTCGCGCTTGACGATGCGGCCGTTCGGGCCGCTGCCGCACAGCAGCGCCAGGTCGATGCCGGCACGGCTGGCCAGCCGCCGTGCAAGCGGGCTGGCCTTGATGCGCGAATCCGCAGGCATGGCGGACGCGGCTCCTGTCGGCGCCGCCATAGCTCTTGCAACCGCCTTGGTTGCCGGCGCGACCGCGGCGGGCGCAGCAGACGCCCCTGCCGCCACTGGCCTGGCGCAGATCGCCGCGATGAATGCAGCCACCTCGGCCGCGCTCTCGCCTGCGGTGGAAAGGACCGCGATGGGCGCACCGACCTCCACATCGGTACCCGCCGCCACCAGGTGCTTGGCCAGCGTACCTGCCTGCCCGGCGTCGAAGTCGATCAATGCCTTGTCGGTTTCGACACCGCCCAGCGGATCGTTGACGGCGACTGCGTCGCCCTCCTGTTTGAACCACTCCTTGAGAACCGCCGACCTGATATTGGCAGACACTTGCGGCATATGAATCAGCGTTGGCATGTTACGTTTTTTCCTTGAGTTCCAATGATTAGGTGAGTCCGAAGAAGGTGGCGATCCAGTAGGCGGCGCAAATATTGAAGTCGGCGGTGTACGTGCCGGTGGCGCCGCACTGCCAGGCACCGGCTCCCGGGTCAACTGCCATCGCATGCCCCATCCCAAGGATGGTGACGGTCTGGACGCGATTGACGCCGAATATCGTGTTGTAGCTATAGCGCTGGTAACCGAGCAGGTAGTCACCCCAGTCGTAGACGGCGTCGATGGCGGTTGCATTGGTCCACTGCATCACCTGCTGGTACTGGTTCGGCAGGTAGATCAGGCTGTCTGCGCTGCCGTGCCAGATCTGCACCTTCGGACGCGCTCCGTTGTAGCCCGGGTAAGCGCTGCGCACCAGGTCGCCCCACTGCTGGGCTGTGTAGTTGCGCCCGGCCTGCGCGCAGGTCGACAGATCGGCAAAGGCGGTCGCGCATTTGTATGGGAAACTCGATTGCGGCGCGCCGGCGGCAAACGCATCCGGATAAGTGGCCAACATCACATTGGTCAGGTGGCCGCCGCCGGACAGACCGGTGATGTGGGTGTTGGTAGCCGACAAGTTGAACTGGCTTTGCATCGTTGCCATCATCTGCTTGACCGACAGCGGCTCGCCCGCGCCGCGCTGCTGGTGGGCTGGCAGCCAGCTGCGGAAGCAGCCGCCGGTCGGCTCATTGGCAGTCGAAGTCTGCGGGAACAGCAGCGCAAAGTGATAGGTGTTGGCCAGCGTGATCCAGCCGGAGGTATCGGCCATATCCTGTGCCGTCTGGGCGCAGCCGTGGGCGACCACCACCAGCGGCGCATTGGCCGGGCGGTTGGACGGCACATAGTGGAACAGGCGCAGGTTACCGGGATTGGAGCCGAAGCTGGTGATCTCGGTGAGCGGCACCGCATACGTGGTGGAGCTGGCCATGCCTGACAACGCAAGGACTAAGTTGAAAATGAACCGTTTCATGATCTGTCTTCCCTTTGAATGAACGTCTTCGAACAGGCCAGCTTCCTGTTATGCGATGACCGCGCCCCGATCGGCCATGACGCGCCGCAGTGCGTTGTCAATGTCGGCCGCGCTGGCACAGGCGGCCGTCTCCAATACCTTTGAAATACTAGGACTCGCCTCGGCCCCCGTCACCCGCTGCACCGGGCCATTGAGCATATCGAAGCAGCGGTTCTGGATTTCGGCCGCCAGCATGCCGCCATACGAGGTGCCGATGGCGCCCTGCTCGACGATCAGCACATGGCCGGTCTTGTCGATCGACGCTTCCAGCGTTTCCCAGTCGAGGCCGGCGCGGTCGAGGCTGCGCAAGTCGATCACCTCGGCGTCGATGCCGAGCCGCTCGACCGCGGCCATGGCTTGCCCGACCATCGACAGGTAGGTCACGATCGTCATCGCCGCGCCGCTACGCACCACCCTGGCTTTGCCGAGCGGGATGAAGTAATCAAGGTCGCCTTCCGGTGCCGGGCCCATGCTGGTGTAGAGGTCGACGTGTTCGAGCACCAGCACCGGGTCCTGGCAAGCCAGGGCGCTGTTCATCAGGCCGACATAGTCGAACGGTGTCGACGGGGCGACGATGCGCCAGCCGGGCGAGGTGGCGAAGATGCCGGCCGGGTCCATGCTGTGTTGCGAGCCGTAGCCTGTTCCCATGGCGACCTTGGTACGCAGGACCAGCGGCATTTCGCCGTCGCCCCCAAACATGTGGCGTGCCTTGGCGATCTGGTTGAACACCTGGTCGGCCGCCACCCACATGAAGTCGGGGTACATGAACTCGACCACCGGGCGGTAACGACCGTCCATCGCCATGCCGCCGGCCAGGCCGACGAACGCGTTCTCGGCGATCGGCGTGCCCAGCACGCGGTCCGGGAAGTTGGCCGACAGGCCGCGCGTGGCGCCATTGGTCCCCCCTTTAAGGCGGTGTACATCCTCGCCCATGACGACCACGCGCTCGTCGGTACTCATGCGGCGCTGCATGACGTCGGCCACCACGTCGACAAAGCGCGCTTCGCGCAGCTCGCCCTGGAAAGTGGCTTGCTCTTCATAGCGCACCGACGCCAGCTCGGACAAATCGCCGCGCACGCCGAAATCGCGGAAGTCCGGAGACGGCCACTGGCTGGCGACAATGCGCAGCCCGCCGTCGTGCGATTCGACCAGTTCGGCCGCGACTGTCTCCATCAGCGCCTTGGCGCGTTCGGTCAGGATCGCATGTGCCTCGGCCGTCAACAGGCCACGCGCCTGCATCTCGGTGCTGACGCGGGCTATCGGGTCACGCGCCCGCCATGCCGCTTCCTCGGACTTGCTGCGGTAGCCAAAGGCGCTGCCCGGCAGCGCGCCGTTCTGGTGGAAGAAGCGGTAGACATCGGCTTCGATGATGGTCGGTCCGTCGCCTGCGCGCATGCCCGCCACCGCCTCGCTGGTGGCGAGGTAGACGGCAAGCGGATCCATGCCATCGACTTTCCACGACCGGATCGCAAAGGCCTGGCCGCGCGCCGACAGGCGCGTTTCGGCAGTCGCCTCCGCCACCGTGGTCGAAACGGCATAGCCGTTGTTTTCGATGAAGAAGCACAGCGGCAGCTTCCATGCGGCGGCCATATTCATGGTTTCGAGCACCGAGCCGATATTGACGGCGCCGTCGCCGAAGTAGGTGAACGCGGTGTCGCCGGTGCCGGCACGGCGGTGGGCCCACGCGGCACCGGCCGCAAACGGCACGCCGCCGCCAACGATGGCATTGGTGCCCAGGTTGCCCGACTCGGCCCAGCGCAGGTGCATCGAACCGCCGCGCCCTTTGCAGAAACCCTGAGCCAGCCCGAGGATTTCGGCCAGTGCCCGGCGCGCCAGTTCGGCGACCGGGGCCGAGAATGGCGCGTCATGGTTCAGGCCTTCCGGATGCAGGAAGTGCAGGGCCTTGGCCAGGAACTGGTGGTGGGCGCGGTGCGAGCCATTGATCTGGTCGCTGGCGCGCATCGCCAGCGCGGACCCGACCGCCCCGCCCTCCTGGCCGATGGCCGAGTGGGCCGGCCCATGCACCAGGCCGCGCCCGGCCAGGTCCAGCACTTTTTCTTCGAAGGCACGGATCAGCACCATCGAGGCCAGCATATCGCCCAGCAGCCCGGGACTGGCAGCGTCCCAGTCTTGCTTCGTCGTGCGCAGCTCCACCCAAGCGGAGGCTGCCTTTAGATTTTCTATGAATGCCATGGTCTTAGTGTGATTTTTTGAGAAACGGGAATGCGCCGCGCAGCCAGCCCATGTGGCGGGCCGCCAGGAAGTAGTGCACGGACGCCCACAGGAAGATGAACAGCATCAGCACGATGCCGTCGCGGCTGCCATAGGCAGTGGCATTGGCGCAGGCATCCATCAATGCCGGCGCCGCGCCTTTGGCGGCGACGCCGCCCGGGCAGGTGGCGATGAAGTTGGCGTAGCCTGCCTCGGCAAAACGCTGGCCTGCAAAGTAGTCGATCGCCGCACCGGTGGCATAGGGGCCGACGCCAAGGCCAACCAGGTTCACCACCACGAAGAACAGGGCCGTGGCTGTCGCACGCATGCGCGGCAGCGCCAGGTTGTGCATGACGCCGAGCGTCGGGCCGATGTAAGCATAGTGGAACAAGCCCGGGACCAGCATGCACCACAGGGCGGTACCCCATTCGTTGCGGGTGAAGGCGTAGATGTAGGCGGGCGCTGCGACCAGCAGGCCGAGGGCAGGCAGCAGACCATACCAGTAGGTGCGGCGGCGGCCGGCCCAGTCGCTCATCCATCCGCCCAGCAATGTGCCGACGCCGGCCGACAGGCCGCTGACCAGGCCGAAAGCCAGGCCCAGCTCGGAATAGCGCACATGGAACATGCGGATGAAATAAGCTTGCGAAAAGGTACCGATGCCGTAACCGACAAAGCCGACCAGGGTGGCGCCGATCGTGATATGCAGGAAGGCGCGGTTGCCGAACAGGTGGGCCGCCGTGTCGCGGATCGACGGCGGCGGTTCGGCCAGTGCCGCCGTGTTGGCCGCGGTGACCGGATCGGAGGCGCCACGCGCCGGTTCGCGCGCCATCAGGCGGAACACCAGCGCCAGCACGACGCCGGGCACGCCGACGACCAGCATCGCAACGCGCCAGCTGAAGTGTTCGACCAGGTAGCCGCCGCTGACGGCGCCAACCATGGTGCCGAGCGGGATGCCGAACGAGTAGATGGCCAGCGCGGTGGCGCGGCGCTCCGGCGCATACATGTCGGTGATGAGGGAATGGGCCGGCGGCGAGCAGCCTGCTTCGCCAATGCCGACGCCGATCCGGCACAGGAATAACTGGGTGTAGCTTTGGGCGGCGCCGCACAGCGCTGTCATCAGGGACCACAGGGCCAGGCAGCCGGCGATCAGCGACACGCGGTTGACGCGTTCGGACAGGCGCGCCAGCGGAATGCCAAGCGTCGTATAGAACAACGCGAAGGCCAGTCCCTGCAGCAGGCCGAGCTGGGTGTCGCTGATCTGCAGGTCAAGCTTGATCGCCTGCGCCAGCGTCGACAGGATGGTGCGGTCGACGAAGTTGCAAGTGTAGATCAGCAGCAGCATGCCCAGCATGGCGCTACGGCGGCCGTTGTCCTGCCCGGCCAGTGGTGTTGGGGTCGACATGGTGAACTCGAATCTTAAACGGCGGGGCGCTACCGTGTAGCGCCCCTGGTGCGATCAGAACTGCTTGCGCAGGCCGACCTTCAGTGTACGGCCGTAAGGATTGCCGATGGCCGGGTCGTAGTTCAGCGAGGTGCGCATCGCCGGCGGTGCAGTGTCGAACACGTTCTGCATCGCGAGGTTGGCAGTCATGCCGTATGGCAGGCGCAGCAGGTAAGACAGGTCGAGCGTCTTGAACGCTTCGATCTGCAGCGGCGCCGTGGTCAGCTGGCAGCCGGCCGCGCTGGTGGCGTTGGCCAGCGAACAGGCAGTAGTGCCGCCGATCTGAACGGCGATCGCGCCGCGGTCGTCCGTCACGCCGCCGATATAGGACACGGTGGCGCGCAGAATGTGCGGGCCCTGGCTGTACTCGGCCGAGAATGAGCCGCGCGCCTTGGAGATCGCGCCCGGCAGGCGCTCATAGTTGAGGAAACCACGCGCATCGTAGGCCTTCGACACCTGCACGCCCTTATAGACGAATTCGGCCTGGTCGTAGCCGAGGATGAAGCTGCCCGCCGCGTTCAATGCCAGTCTGCCACCGGCGAAATTGTTCATCGCGTATTCCAGGCTGGCGTCGATGCCCGAGGTTTCCACCGCAGGGCCGTTGGTCGTGTCCGACTGGATGCGGGCGATATTGGCGCCGCGCGTCGTGCCCTGGGTGCAGGTATTGTTGTTGTCGAAGGTGACCAGGCCGCGCAGCGGGCTGGCGCAATCGACCAAGCCGGTCGCCGGCACCAGGCCGGCGGCGATGGTCGCTGCCGGAACCGCGACGATCTGGTCGTCCAGCTTGTAGTTCCAGTAGTCGGCGATGAAGCGCAGCCTGCCGGCATTGGCCACCACGCCGATATTGAAGGTCTTGGCTTTTTCAGGGCCGACCGCGGGGTTGCCGAAATTGTCGACCGCGCGGAAGCCGCCGGTCTGCGCGATGAAGGCCACCACGGTGCTGCCGCCACGGACCAGGTTACCTGGCGCCGGGCCGCGGAAGGTGGTGCCGGCCGATCCGCGCAGTGCCACGCTGTCGGTCAGCTGCCACTTGGCCGCCAGTTTCGGGTTGGTGGTCGAGCCGGTTTGCGAGCCGTAGTCTTCGTAGCGCACCGCCGCCTGGGCATTGAGGGTCCTGGTGATCGGCAGGTTCAGTTCGCCGAACGCGGCATAGACTTTTTCGCCGAGGCGGGCCGCCAGCGAGGTGCCCTGGAAGATGAAGGCGCCGGTCCTGGCCGCGCAGTTTGTCACCCCCGGGGTCGGGCATGGGTTGATCGCGTAGTTCGAATTGTCGTTGAGCGGATCGTAGGCATAGCTCAGGTGGCGGTACTGGCCGCCGACCGCGAAGTCGACCGTGCCGCCGGCCAGTGCCAGGCCGGTCTTGCCGCTGATGGCGGCGTCGAGCACCCAGTAGTTGGACACGGCTTCCTGCACGATATTGTCGAACACCCAACTGTTGAGCGCTGCACTGTTGGCGTTGGCCGATACATAGCCCGGATTGCTCAGGCCCATCGCCGGGTTGCCGGCGATCGCATTCGAGAACGGATTGAAGTATTGGCAGCCATTGGCACCCGGCGTGGTGCCGGTGCAGCCTGGACCGCCCAGGCCGTTCAGTGCCTGTTGCATGCGGTAGGTCAGCACGTCGGGCGTTTTTGCATACGCGGTGTCGCGCACATAAGTGCCGCCAAAGGTCCAGTGCAGCTCGGGCGTGAAATCGCCTTCGAGCGAGCTGGCTGCGCGGAACAATGAATACTTGCGCTCGGTGATGGTGCCGCCGGCGCCGTCAGCGTTCGGATTGCCGCTCATGGCAAAAGGCCGCCAGCTGGTCAGCAGGATGGCGGGCGTGGCCGCGATCTGGGCTGCCGTGTAGCCCGCCTGCTGCAGCGCCGTGATCGCGCCCGGATTGCCGGTCGGGACCGAGAACGCAGTGAACGGGCCGGTCGGGCCATTGAACGGCGGGAAGCCGGGCGAGGAGCGCAGCGCAGGCGTGTTGTTGGACGCGTACATTACTTCCGTATGCAGGCGGACCGAGTCGGACAGGTCGGCATTGGCTTCGCCGTAGACCTGGAAGCGCTGTTCGCGTTCGATCAGGTTCAGGAAAGGGGCAAAAGCGAAGTGGCACACCGGTGCCGCGCCGGATGCGCCGGCCTCGCCGCCCAGTGCCCCGCAGTTGGCGTCGCGCGTGGCCGCGCCACCGATCGGGAAGAATACGCCCGGGTTGGAATAGGTCGAGTAGCTGGTCGGATTGACGGTGCGCGGCACATACGACCAGTCGCGGTCAACGGTGCGCAGTTCGGAACGACGCTGGATGCCGAACGACAGCAAGGCATTGCCGCTTGCGCTGCCCCAGCCATAGGCGCCGGAAATGGTGGCGTCGCCGTCCGAGCCCTTGACGGCGCGGTAGTCGGCGGCCAGGTCGAGGCCGCGCAAGTCGGTGCGGGTAATGAAGTTGGCGACGCCGCCGATGGCGTCCGAGCCGTAGGTCGCGGCCGCGCCGTCCTTGAGGATTTCAACCCGGCCGATCGCCGCCTGCGGCAGCAGGTTGGTGTCGACCTGGCCGTACTGGAAGCGGCGGCCGTTCATCAGCACCAGTGTGCGCTGCGGGCCCAGGCCGCGCAGGTTGATGGTGCCGCCGCCGCTGCGCGATTGCGCGCCGAGGTTGGTATTGGTCTGGTTCGATTCGCCCAGCACGGCGCCGGTGTTGGGCAGCGACTTGATCACTTCGAGCACACTCGGCGAACCGCGGCGGCGCAGTTCTTCGGCGTTGATGATATCGAGCGGCAGCGCCGTTTCGCGCGCGGCACCGCGGATGTGCGAGCCGGTGACGACGACCACGGTCACTTCCTTGTCGGCGCCATCGCTGGCGGGCGCCTGCTGCGCCGCCGCCGGCACGCCGATGGCGGCCACGGCCAATGCGATCAGGGTGCGGCGCAGGGCGGTCCGCGCACATTTCCCATCAGCAACTTTATACAATGCGGTGTTCTTGTTCATTGATTTCATCCTCTTTTCTTCGATCGAACCGGGTGTGCTTTTTGATGGTCGCCGGTGGCGCGCCTGGCACCTTGTCTCCTGTGCGCCAAGGCCGGCCTGGCCAGTGTGCGCGATTGCAATATCCCACGGCAAGATTATACCTGTCAAGAAGATTGTATACAATTCAGTAAAATACTGGCCTGTTATTCGCATTTTTGGCAAATTATCTGTCGAATTGGATATATAATAATTTCGACAAAGGAGGATTGTATGCAAAATGCGAATTACACCAAGCCACCGAAGGGTGGATTGCCCGGTCTGCGCGGTCTCGAGCATATTGGCTTCACGGTGCCCTGCCTGCAGCAGGCCAGTCGCTTTTTCGTCGACGTGCTGGGCTGCGAGCAGGTCTATGCGATCGGGCCGATCCTGGACCCGGATGGCGACTGGATGGAACGCCAGCTGAATGTGCCGGCGCGCGCCGCCGTCACGGAGCTGCGCTTTTTCCGCTGCGGCTTTGGATCCAATTTCGAGATCTTCGAGTATGATGTGGAGCAGCAAGTGCAGACTCCGCCACGCAATTGCGACGTCGGCGGCCACCACCTTGCGTTCTATGTCGATGACTTTCAGGCCGCGCTGCAGCACCTGCGCGCGCACCAGGTCCGGGTGCTCGGCCAGCCGACCGTCAGGACGGCGGGGCCGAGCGCCGGGCAAACCTGGGTCTATTTCCTCGCGCCCTGGGGCATGCAGCTGGAACTGGTGAGTTTTCCGCATGGTAAGGGTTATGAACGCGATGCGGCGCGCCTTTTATGGAACCCCTGCACGCCAGCCGCCTGAGCGGCGGCGCGGCAAGCCTGTATTCAATGGAGGGAATATGACAGTACGCAGCCTCAAGCAGGACGCCAGCGGCAAACCGCAGGCGGACCTGATTGGCCACCGGATGACCGAATCGATCCGCGACCTGATCCTGTCGGGCGAATTCGAACCGGGCAGCAAGATTTCGCAGGAATCGCTGGCGATCCGCTTCGGCGCCAGCCGCATTCCGGTGCGCGAGGCGCTCAGCCGCCTCGAGAGCGACGGCCTGGTGGTGCTCAAGCCGAACTGCGGCGCCTGGGTCGCCAAGTTGGACCTGAAGGAATGCCTCGAGATCTACAAGATCCGCGAGCGGCTCGAGCCGCTGGCCCTGGCGGAGGCCGTGTCGCGTATTAGCGACGAAGAAGTCGACCGCCTCGAAGCGCTGGTGCTGGCGATGGAAAGCACCAGCGACACCGCCACCTTCCTGCGCCTCGACCGCGAGTTCCACCTCGAGAGCTACCGCGCCGCCGATATGCAGCAACTGGCCGGCATGGTCGAGCGTTTCTGGAACACCACCCAGCATTACCGGCGCGCCTTCACCGAGCTGCTCGGCAGCGAAGGCAGCTGGATCATCCATGCCGAACACAAGCTGATCATCGATGCGCTGCGCCGGCGCGATGCCGACGGCGCGGCCCACCTGCTGCACGAGCATATCCGCCGCACCCGCTTCGAACTGGACCGGCACCAGGAGCTGTTCGGCGGCGCCAGCGCGCCATGATCGTCGAGCGCAGCTTGCAGCGCCGCTTCGAACCGCTGCGCGATGCCTTTGCCGCCCACTTCATGCGCGACGACGAGTTCTGCGAGCTCGGTGCGGCCCTGGTCGTGTATGAAGCCGGCGAAAAGGTCGTCGACCTGCACGGCGGCTATCTCGACGTACAGCGCCAGCGTCGATGGGATGCGCACAGCGTCGCCAATATCTGGTCGGCCAGCAAAGGGCTGATGGCGGTCGCCGTCGCGCAACTGGTGGACACCGGACAGCTCGACTACGATGCGCCGGTGGCCCGCTGGTGGCCCGAATTCGCGGCCAATGGCAAAGGCGCCATCACGCTCGACCAGGTCATGTCGCACCGGGCCGGCCTGAACGGCTTCGACGCGCCGACCACGCCGGCAGACCTGTACGACTGGGAACTGACGGCGAACCGGCTGGCGCGCCAGGCGCCCCTGTGGCCGCCCGGTTCGACCGCGTCCTACCATGCGATGACCTACGGCTTGCTGGCCGGAGAGATCGTGCGGCGCGTGAGCGGCCAGATGCCGCGCGAGTACATCCGGCAGCACATCGCAGCACCGCTCGGCGCCGACCTGTGGCTGGGCGCGCCGCCCGGGCGCGGGCACGACGTGGCCGACATCGTGCCGCCGCTGGCCGATGCGCGCGCGCATGAATTCAACGCGATCGCCGCGCGCTGCATCGCCAATCCGGTGCCCAATGCGCAGGCGCCGAATGATCCGGCCTGGCGCGCGGCGCAGCTGCCATCGGTGAACGTGCATGCCAGCGCCGACGGGCTGGCGCGCTTCTACGGCGCCATCGTCAACGGCGGCCTGCTGTCAGGCGCCGGCCTGGCGGCGATGGTCAAGCCGCGCGGTGCGGCGCACGACGAAATGCTGGGCAAGCGCCAGTGGGCGGCCGGCGTGGCGCTGAACCTGGACGGGCTGTATGGGGCGCGACCCGATGCCTTCGGCCACAGCGGCTGGGGCGGCAGCTTCGGCTGCGCCGACCCCGGCTCGCGGCGCGGCATCGCCTACGTCACCAACCGCATGGGGTCGGCGCTCAACGGCGACCCGCGCGCGCGCGCGCTGGTCGGCCTTGCCACCAGCCTGTAGGGTTGGTAGCCCTGCTACCCACCCCACAAAAGCAAACGCCCACCGAAGCGGGCGTTTGCATCTTGCATTCGCGGACAGTGCCGCGATGCGATTACTGCGTGGTCAGACTGACGTCGTCGATGATGAACGAGGTCGTCACGGTCGAGCCCTCCACACCGAGGAAGTAGACGCGCACGGTCTGGCCCTTGTAGGCCGACAGGTCGAAGGTCTTCTGCACGAAGCTGGTGCCCTTGTTCAGGTTCGAGTAAGTCGCCAGCGTCGCCAGCACCGTATTGGAGCTGTTACGCACTTGCACCTTCAGCGTGTCGTAAGCCTGGGTGGTGGTGGTCTCGTCCGATTGCACGCGCAGCCAGAACGACAGCGTCGCCGACGTCACCGTCGACGGGATCGTCACGGTCTGGTACAGCGTGTCGGTGTGGGCCGCGCCATAGCCGTCGAGCCAGGCCTTGTAGCTGCCGCCATGGCCAGCCTGCGCCGAGTCGTTGGTGATCACGCCCGAGGTTGCCGTCCACGAACTGCCGCCCGATTCGAAGCCGCCGTTGACGATCAGCTGCGTCGCCGCATTGTTGATGCTGAAGGTCGCTGCGCTCGAGGTGGCCACGTTGCCGGCCGCGTCGTAGGCCTTGGCGGTCAGCGCGTGGCTGCCGTTGCTCAAAGTGGTCGAGTTCAGCGTGGCCGAATACGGCGACGTGGTGTCGGTCGACTTGAGCACGCCGTCGATATAGAACTCCACCTTGGTCACGCCCACGTTGTCGCTGGCGGTGGCCGACATGGTGATGGTGCCGGAAGTGCCGCTCTCGCTGGCCGAAACGGAAGGCAGAGTGGTGTCGGCGACGGCGTTGCTGATGCTGAAGTTGACCGCGGCCGAAGTGGTCGTGTTGCCGGCCGCGTCAAAGGCCTTGGCGGTCAGCGCGTGGCTGCCGTTGGTCAGGGTCGTCGAGTTGAGCGTCGCGGCATACGGCGCCGTGGTGTCGGTCGACTTGAGCGCGCCGTCGACATAGAACTCGACCTTGGTGACGCCGACGTTGTCGCTGGCCGTGGCCGACAGCGTGATGGTGCCGCTGGTGCCGGACTCGCTGGCCGACACTACCGGCGCCGTCGTGTCGGCGACAACGTTGTTGACCGAGAAGCTGACCGCGGTCGACGTGCCCAGGTTGCCGGCCGCATCACGCGCCTTGGCCACCAGGCTGTGGCTGCCGTTGGTCAGTGCGGTCGAGTTGAAGCTCATCGAATACGGCGCGCTGTTGGTGGTGCCGCGCGAGACGCCGTCGATGAAGAATTCGACCGAGGCGACGCCCACATTGTCGCTGGCCGTGGCCGACAGCGTGATGGTGCCGGAGGTGCCGCTTTCGCTGGCCGAAACGGTAGGTACAGTGGTGTCGGCACCGCCGCCGTCAAGCTGGGTGACCCAGATCGGCGCCGACCACAGGATCTTGCCGTCGTCCTGGGTGATCTTGGCGAAGTAGTAGTGCTCACCGACCGATGGCGTGGTGGTCACGTCGGCCAGGTTCGACAGTTCCGTGGCGGTGCCGTTGCGGCCAGGGACGCCTTCGACGATGCTGACGGTGGCGGCGCTGCGGCCGGTGGTGCTGGCGTAGTTGGCTACCAGCTGCAGCGGGCCGCTATTGGTGAAGCGTTCGCCCATCACGTGGCCGTTGGCGGTCAGGACCAGCTGCGAGTCCTTGTCCATGGTGGCGAACACGCGGCGCGCCTTGACGGCGTCGATGAAGCTGGCGCTCGACAGCGGCGTGCCGGTCGGGATCAGCACGCCGGTGCGGTTGGTGTACGAGGCGCCCCAGTTGGCGCAGTGGTTGTCCTGGTTGGTGACGAAGGCGACGTGGAAGCCCGCTTCGAGCGCCTTCTTGCAGGCGCCTTCGTACGAACTGCGGCCCGTTTCGGTTTCAGTGGTATTGGTCGAGAAGGCCGAGGTGTTGAGCACTTCGCACAGGGCCATCGCGGTGTCGCCGTCCGGCGTGTAGCCGAGCGGGACGCCACCGACGAGGAACTGGCCGGACGAGGCCGGGTGGTTGAACTGGCCGACCCAGCCCTTTTGCGCCATCAGCGTGTACAGGCCGGCGTAGTCGCCCTTGGCGGTCAGCGTGTCGCCGATCAGCTGGCCGCTGGCATTGACTTCCCACGCCAACAGTTCGTTGGTGTTGAGGATGTTCATGTGGCCGCCATTGTTGATGACGCCCCATTCCAGGCCGTAGATGCCGAGGAAGTTCGGGTGGGCGGCATTGAAGTTCGAGGACGCCGTCAGACCGGACTGGTACAGCGACTGGGCCACCGACGGCACCGCCGCCGTATTGGTCGACGAAGATCCGTCGTACATGTGGTTGTGCTCGGACGCCATCAGGAAGTCGAGGCCGCGGTTGGCCGCGTAGGTGAAGGCGTCGGTCGGGCCGAATGCCGCCGCTTGCGGGTTCTGCGCGCCGCTGCAGGCGCTCAGCGCACCGCCGCCGTCGCTGTGGTTGGTCTGGCTGTGCAGGTTGCCGAAGTAGACGGTGTACGGCAGCGAGGCGATGGCGCCGGCCGCACGCGACTCCTTGGCCGTGCCGCCGCTGCCGCTGCCGGCGCGGCCGGCTTGCTTGCTGCTGCCGCCGTTGCCGGCGCGCGCGGTTGGCATCGGGGCGAAGCGCGGCATCGGCTGCGCAGTGACGGCGCCGATCGCGATGTCCCACGACTGCTCGGCCAGTTCATCGCCGGCGGCGGCGAACAGGGCCGACAGGGCTTCGGCATTGTTATCGAGCTTGTCCTTGGCGTCGATCGCCGCGGCCGTCATGCGCACCGTATAGGTGCCGGCTTTGAGGTCCGCTTCGTCGCCGAGGCGGACCTTGACGCTGACGGCCTGCTTGAACAGGCGCTCGACGCCGCTCCACTGGGCCACCACCTGGCCGCCGGCGTCGACCAGCTCGAGGCGCCAGCCAACGTGGTGGGCGCTCTGCACGAACGGGTAGTCGAACTCGAGGGTGAAGCTGCGCCCGCCCGCTTCGGCCTGGTAAGGCGCGTGCAGTGTCGCTTCGAATTCGCGGTGGTCGGCCTCGGAGGCAAAGCCGGCGCCGGATACGGCGACGGCCAGCAGCAGGGCAAGGCGTGGAACAAGGCGGCTGGTGCGGCCGCTGACAAACTGGTGATTCTTCTTTCCGTCCATGTTTTCTCTCTTTTTTATGGTTGTATTCGTTGGTGCAAGTACCGGCATCGCATGGCGATGTCGGTCCTGGCACCAAGATTTTTGAAGACATCCGAATCGAGTCATTCCACTGGATTTGTCCAGAAATAGACAAGCGGCCACCTGGTTCCCTGCTCAATTCGAAGGCAACTATGCATCAGTGTTTCGGGCAGGACAAATTCGAAAAAGCTTGGCTATTCAGAGTTTTCTCGAATAAATTTGTTTGCTCCACAAAACAAATGTCTGTGGAGTAATTCCAAACTGCCCAAACTTTAGTTTGAATGCGGCGCGTGACCGCTTGATGACAGGCCGTCGCCCAGCTGCAGTAGCACGTGGTGCTCGGCGCCGTCGTCGGTGAGGGGAATAGTTCCTTCGTGCAATATGCCGTCAAGCAACAATAGAGGCATGCCTCGCTTGACAGAAATTCGGTACGCAGTGTTGCGATATCGATACACCAGCTCGAAGCCGGGCCAGTCGTCCGGCAGCAGCGGCGCCAGCCGCAGGCGGCCCGGCTCGCGCGTCAGGCCCAGCAGCGACTCGAGCAGCAGCCGGTACATCCAGCCGGCCGAACCCGTGTACCAGGTCCAGCCGCCGCGGCCCACGTGCGGCGGCACCGCGTAGACATCGGCCGCCATCACGTAGGGCTCGGCCTTGTAGCGATGGCAAGCCTCGAAGGTGGCGCTGTGCTTGAGCGGGTTGATCATCGATGCCAGCTCCCACGCGCGCGCGCCGTCCTTCAGCTGGGCGAACGCCATCGCGCTCCAGATCGCCGCATGGGTGTACTGGCCGCCGTTCTCGCGCACGCCCGGCACATAGCCGCGGATATAGCCGGGGTCGAGCGTGCCCTGGTCGAATGGCGGGTCGAGCAGCTGCACCAGGCCGGCATCGCGCCGCACCAGGCGCAGGTCGAGCTGATCCATCGCGCCGCGCGCCCGGCCCCCTTCGGCCGCGCCCGACAGCACGGCCCAGCTTTGCGAGATCGAGTCGATCTGGCATTCGTCGTTGGTGTGCGAGCCGAGCGGGGTGCCGTCGTCAAAATAGGCGCGCCGGTACCACTGGCCGTCCCAGCCGTGGCGCTCGATATTGGCCGCCAGCAGATCGTGCTCGGTGCGGCAGCGTGCGCCGAACGCCGCGTCGCCATGCTGCTCGGCCACCGGCGCAAAGCGCTTCAACAGGTCGCACAGGAAGAAGGCCAGCCACACGCTCTCGCCCTTGCCGTGGTGGCCGACCCGGTCCATGCCGTCGTTCCAGTCGCAGGTGCCGATCAGGGGCAGGCCGTGCTGGCCCAGCCGCAGGCCGTGCTCGATGGCGCGCACGCAGTGCTGGTACAGGCTGGCGCGCTGGCTCGAGCGGCCCGGCAGCTCGTAGTAGGAATCCTCGTCCGGCTTGACGGCGCGCCCTTCGAGGAACGGCGCGTCTTCGTCCAGCACGGCGCTGTCGCCGGTGGCGTCGAGGTAGCGGCACAGCGCCTGCGGCAGCCACAGGTAGTCGTCCGAGCAGCGCGTGCGCACGCCGCGGTCCTGCGGCGGATGCCACCAGTGCATGACGTCGCCCTCCTCGAACTGGTGGGCGGCCGACAGCAGCAGGTGCTCGCGCAGCAGGTGCGGCGCGCAGTGCACCATCGCCATCGCATCCTGCAGCTGGTCGCGGAAGCCGACCGCGCCGCCCGACTGGTAGTAGCCGCTGCGGGCCCAGAAGCGGCAGGCGATGGTCTGGTACATCAGCCAGCCGTTGAGCAGCAGGTCGACTTGCGGGTCAGGCGTGTGCACTTCGACCGCGCCGAGCACGTCGCGCCAGTGGCGCTGCACGGCCTCGAGCGCGCGCTCGGCCGCATCAATGCCGGCAAAGGTCTGCAGCAGGCCGCTGGCGTCGGCCGTGCGGCGTCCGCCGACGCCGAGCATGAACACCAGCTTGCGCTCCTGCCCCGGCAGCAGCTCGAACGGCACCGACAGGGCCGCGCACGGGTCGAGCGCGGCGCCGATCCTGCCCGACAGGCGCACCCGCCCCATCGCGGCCGGCCGCGCCAGGCTGCCGTTGCGGCCGATGAATTCGGTGCGGTCGCCCGTGTGCGTGTGGTTCGGCGCATCGACGTGGAAGAAGCCGACCCGGCCCGAGAACTCGGTGTTGTAGGCATTGCGCGCGAAGATCGCGCCGCTGGCCTGGTCGAGCTCGGTGATCACATGCATCGCCGACTTGGCGCGCAGGTCGCCCAGCACCCACTCGACGTAGCCGGTGGCCGACAGGCGGCGCGTCTGCGCGCTGTCGTTGCGCACCGTCAGCACCACATACTTGAGCGCGGCGTCGAGCGGCACGAAGGTGCACAGCGTGCTGGCGATGCCGTCCTCGCTGTGCTCGAACACGCTGTAGCCGAAGCCGTGGCGCGCCACATAGCTGCCCTCGCCGCGGCACGGCAGCGCGGTCGGCGACCAGTAGCGCCCGGACGCTTCGTCGCGCAGGTAATAGGCTTCGCCGCAGCTGTCGGTGACGGGGTCGTTGTCCCACGGCGTCAGGCGGAATTCGTGGGCGTTTTCGCTCCACGTGTAGGCTTGCCCGCTTTCGCTGACGACGCTGCCGAAGCTGGGGTTGGCCAGCACATTGGCCCACGGCGCCGGGGTGCGCACTTTGGTGCCGGTGCGCACGATGTATTCGCGCCCGTCGGCCGAAAAGCCGCCGATGCCGTTGTCGAGCAACAGCGGCTGGGTGGCCGGCGGCGCGGCCGCGCGCAGCGGCAGGTGGGTTCGGGCCGCCTGGAACACGGCCGGCCCCAGCAGCGCGGCGGCGGCCGGCACCAGCGCCGCCATCCGCGGCGACGCCGGCGGCACGCGCCGCAGCTGGTCGAGCAGGCTGCCGCGCCCGTCGGACACGATGGCGCGCGCCACCGACTGCATCAGCACCCGGTCCTCGGGCGCCACCTGGTCGAGCAGGCGGACATAGATGCCGCCGGGGCGGTCGATCGCCTGGGCGTCGATGCCGGACGCGATCAGGCCCATGATCTGGTCGTGCAGCAGCTGGCGGTAGCCGCTCTGGTCTTCGTACCAGATGACCAGGTCGACCACCAGGCCCTTGAGGCGCCAGTAGGCGTGGGCCTGCACCAGCTGGCGCGCCAGCTCGATATTGGACGGGTCGGAGATCTGCAGCAGCACGATCGGCAAGTCGCCCGACACCGCGTAGGCCCACAGCCCGGACTGGCCGCGCCCGTTGCGCGCCAGCGTGGCCGGCTCGGCCCGCAGCGCCGCGCCCGGATAGATGACGGCGCTGGCCAGCCGCGCATACAGCTGGGCGTCCGCTTCGCTGGCATTGAGCTGGCGCAGCACCACCTGGCCATGGGTCCAGGCCAGCTCGAACACGCGGTCGGCCATGTGGCGGTCCTGGTACTTGTCGATCAGGTGCAGCGCCGCCTCGCGCGTGTCGCTCATGCCGGTGACGATGTCGATGATCGAAGTCTGGTCCGGCTCGAGCACGATGCGGTAGCGGATCGCCGCCACCGGATCAAGCACCGAGCCGCTGGCGCCGGCCAGCGGCCCGCCCTGCGTCACCGCCTGCGGCGCGCGGGTGCTGTTGCCGCGCCCGAGGAACTGGGCGCGGCTGGTCTCGAACGAAGCATTCTCGAGCGTGCCGTCGTGCAGCGTCATCAGATGCAGCAGCCACGGCGTGTGCTCGCCTTTCGAGCGGGGACGGCGGCTGCACAGGATCGCGTTTTCGTGCGCCAGGATCTCGGTCTGCACGAACAGCTTGCCGAACGCCGGGTGGGCGCTGTCGGCGGCGGCGGTGGCCATCACCACTTCGCCATAGCTGGTCACTTCAAGGGTGCGCCGGTGCGACGACTTGTTGGTGATGCGGGTGCGGCGCAGCTCGATGTCGTCTTCGGGCGAGACGACGATCTCGGTATGCATCTCGATGTCCCCGTCCTGGCGGCGGAATTCGGCGCGCCCTTCGGTGAAGATCACTTCGTAGCGCTGCGGCTCGACGCAGGTCGGCTGGAACGTGGTCGACCAGTACTGGCCGCTGTCGGCGTCGGCCACGTAGCAGAACGCGCCCCAGTGGTCGCAGGTGGCATCCTCGCGCCAGCGCGTCACGGCCAGGTCGCGCCAGCGGCTGTAGCTGCCGCCGCTGGAGGTGACCATCACGTGGTAGCGCCCGTTCGACAGCAGCTGCACCTGTGGCTGGGCGGTGGTGGTCTGGGTCAGCACCCGCATCGGCATCGCCTGTTCGAGCGCCGGCGTGCGGATCGCGGCCAGCTCGGCGGTGTTGGCGGTGAACGCGCCCGCCTTCGGCACCCGCTCCTGCAGCACCAGCATGGTGGCCTGGAACTGCGGGTCGGACTCGAAGCGGCGCTGCATCGGCCGGTCGTGCAGCAGGTAGGACAGGGCCAGCAGGCCCATGCCCTGGTGGTGCGCCATATACGAACGCACCACCGCGTGCGACTGGCCGCGCGGCAGGCGCGCCAGCGTGAAGTCGACCGCTTCGTAGAAACCGTGGCGGCCCATGAAGCCGAGGCCAGCCATGCGCTCGAGGTTGCGGCAAGCCGCGTCCGGGTCGACCATCAGCGCCAGCATCGTCGCGTACGGCGCCACGACGAGGTCGTCGGCCAGGCCCCGCTTCAGGCCCAGGCCCGGCACGCCGAACGCGCGGTACTGGTAGTTGAGGCTGGCATCGACCGTGTTGTAGCCGGACTCGGAAATGCCCCACGGCACGTCGTGGCTGCGGCCATAGTCGATCTGGGCCGCGATGCAGCCGCGGTAGGTCTGGTCGAGCAGGGTGTTCGGGTAGGTCGGCATCACCAGCAGCGGCATCAGGTATTCGAACATCGAGCCGCTCCACGACAGCAGCACCGGCCCGGTGCGCGCCAGGCACAGCTGGCGCCCGAGGGCGAACCAGTGCTCCTGCGGCAGCTGCCCCTGGGCAATGGCGACGAAGCTGCACAGGCGGATCTCGGATGCCAGCAAGTCGTAGCAGGCGGCATCGAGGCGGCGCTCGCCGACGCTGTAGCCGATCGCCAGCAATTTGGTGGTGGCGTTGTAGAGGAAGGCATATTCCATCGCCGCAAAGGCGCGCGCCTGCGCCGCCAGCTCGTCGAGCAGGCCGATGCGGCGGCGCGCCTGGTCGCGACCGGCCACGCGCAGCTCGGCCAGCCGCGCATCGGGCTCGCGCCCGGGCGCCGCCAACGCGCCATCCGGCGCGGCGGGGTCGAACGCCGCCAGTTCGCGCAAGGTCGGGATGCGGTCCAGCAGGGCGTCGCCGTCCGGCGCGTGCGCCGGCACGGCCCATGGCGCCAGCGCCAGCAGTTCGTCGCGCGCCTGGCGGCACTGGTCCTGCAGCCGGCCGGACCAGCTGGCCTGGTCGGGGTCGGCGCTGCCGTCCAGCTCGTCCGCGATGCTGTCGGCCAGCTGGCACAGCTGGCTCAGCCGCATTACCGCCTGCGACAGGCCCAGCGGCGCCGGGCCGGCGGCCAGCATCGGCTTGGCCGCCTCGAGCGCCAGCAGCACCCGGTTGCCGGCCGCGCCGCAGTGTTCGCGCACGATGCGCAAGGTGCTGGCGATGCCGTCGAGCGTGCACTGGCTGAACACCGGCTGGTCCGCCAGCGTGCCCAGGCCGGCGCCCAGCGTCAGCAGGTGGCCGGCCAGATTGCCGCTGTCGACCGACGACACATAGACCGGCTGCAGCGGGATCAGGGTCTGGGTGTCGTACCAGTTGTAGAAGTGGCCCTGGTGGCGCTCCAGCCGCGCCATGGTGGCGAAGGTATTGCCGGTGCGCTCGATCAGGCGGGAAGTGGTGACGAAGCCGAAATCCCACGCCGTCAGGTTCGACAGCAGCGCCATGCCGATATTGGTCGGCGAGGTGCGGTGCGCGACCGCGACCAGCGGGTGCTCCTGCATATTGTCGGGCGGCAGCCAGTTGTCGGCCGGGCCCACATAGGTTTCGAAGAAGCTCCAGGTCTTGCGCGCCACGTCTCGCAGGAACTGGGCCTGGCTGGCGCCGATGGCGCGTACCTGGCGCGGCATCGGCACGCTGATCCACCACGCGACCACCGGCGACACTAGCCACAGCAGCAGCACCGGCAGCGCTGCCGCCAGCGCCTGCGGGTTCCAGTAGGCCAGCGCCGCGCCCGTGCCGAGCGCGACCGCGACGGCGCCGTCCATGCGCCGCAGTTCGCCGCGCAGGCCGCCATTGCCGGCCGGGAAGCTGCCCGACGGGCGCCACTGCAGCAGGCGGCGACGCGATACCAGCAGCCGCCACGCAGTGCGCACGATCGCGTCGAGGCTGACCAGCGCTTCGTGCGGCAGCAGCACGATCGACAGCAGGGCGTGGCCGAACTGCAGCGCCGCGCGGTCGATGCTGGCGCGCAGGTGGCGCAGCCACGACAGCTCGGTCGGCTTGTCGGCCGCGTCGATCAGGAGCTGGCACAGCGCCGGCAGGAACAGCACGGCGACCACGAAGCCGGTCCAGAACGCCGGGTTGCCCAGCACCGCCCAGGCCAGCAGCAGCACCGCCGTCAGGGCCGGCGCCACCAGGCTGCGGCGCAGGTTGTCAAACAGCTTCCAGCGCGACAGCGCCGTCAGCGGATTGGGTTCGCGCTGGCCTTTGCTACCCGGTACGCGCGGCATCAGCCAGCCGGCCAGCTGCCAGTCGCCGCGGATCCAGCGGTGGCGCCGTCGCATGTCGGCGCGGTAGGTGTCCGGATAGGCTTCGTACAGCTGGGCGTCGCTGAGCAGGCCGGCGCGCAGGTAGCAGCCTTCGAGCAGGTCGTGCGACAGCACCTTGTTGTCGGGCAGGCGCTGGCCCAGCACGCGCTCGAACACGTCGACATCGTAGATCCCCTTGCCGACGAACGAGCCTTCGTGGAACACGTCCTGGTAGACGTCGGACACGGTGCGCGTGTACGGGTCGATGCCGGTCTCGCCGCCGCACAGGCGCTCGTAGCGCGACGCGTTCTCGCTCGGCAGGCTGGGCGCCACGCGCGGCTGCAGGATGCCATAGCCGCCGACCACGCGCTGGCCATCCGGCGCCAGCTGCGCCTGGTTGAGCGGGTGCATCATCGTGGCCACGAAACGGCGCGCCGCATCGCGCGGCAGTTCGGTGTCGGTGTCGAGCGTGATGACGAAGCGCACCGCCGCCAGCGGCGCGGTGGCGCCGACCACCAGCGCAAACGCGTCGCGCGCGCCGCCGCGCAGGTAGGTGTTGAGATCGGCCAGCTTGCCGCGCTTGCGCTCGAAGCCGATCCAGGCTTGCTCGCCCTCGCTCCACAGGCGCGGCCGGTGCAGCAGCAGGAACGGCGCGAAGCGGCGCAGGCCGTAGGCGTCAGGCTGCGGCAAGTCGTGGCCGTATTTGTCGTTGAGCGCCTCGACGCCCTGGCGTGCGCGCGCCAGCAGCAGCGCATCGTCCGGCAGCACGGCGTGGCCCGCATCGGCCAGGTCGGTCAGCAGGCAAAAGCGCAGCTGCGGGTCGCGGTTGGCGAGATAGCGCACTTCGAGCCCCTCGCACAGGGTGGCCACGCCGTCCAGGCTGCACAGCATCGTCGGCACCACCACCAGCGTCGGCGCGTCCGACGGGATGCCGTCCTTGTAGTCCATGCGCGGCAATGGGTGGGGACTGGTCAGCTGGGTGGCGAAGGAGTTGACCAGGGCCAGCGCCAGCTGGCTGGCGCCGACGGCGGCCAGCACGCCGACCAGCGCCAGCTGCCACTCCGGCAAGCCGCTGGCGCGCTGGGTGCTGACCAGCGCGATGGCCGTGAAGGTGGCGGTCAGCAGGCCGATCGAACCGAGGTAGCAGCCCAGCGGGGCGCGCCGCGCCAGCCGCTGCAGGCGCTGCAGCGCGGGCGGTTCGAGCCGCAGGCGCAGTTCGAGCATGGCCAGGCCGGGGCCGGCCAGGTAGTAGCCGACATGGCGGGTGCGCTGGTCGATCCCGCCCTGGGCGAAGTCGAGGTGGGCCTTGGCCAGCGCCAGCGCCTGCTGCGCCACTTCCAGCTCGGTGAAGCGGCAATGCTTGGCCAGCTGCTCGATGCGGTGGCGGTAGTGGTCGCGCGTGGCGAAGTCCATCTTGCCGTACACATCGGCAGGGTCGCAACGCAAGGTTTGCTCGACCGCACTCATGGTCTCGACAAACTCCTGCCAGTCCATGGTGCCGAGGAAACGCAGGCTGCCGATGCTGTTGCTGATCGAGACCTGGTCGGCCGCCTGCTGGGCGATCTCGGCCTGGATCTGCTGCTCGATGGTCAGGCCGGAATCGGCCAGCCGCGTCGTGATCCACTGCAGCGCCAGCGCCAGAGCCGGGCTCTGCCCTTGCAGGCGGCGCGCCAGTTCGGCCACGAAGCTGCTGCTCATGCCGGGATTGGAACGGGCCATGTCGGCCACCAGCAGGATCAGCCCGCTGGGATTGGACTCGGCGGTGGCCGTCATCTGGTCGGCCCAGGTGTTGGCCAGGTCGCGCTGGCCGCGGTTGTGCGCGACGCGCGCCGCGACCCGCCGCAGGTTCTCGATCAGTGCGATGCGCAGCATGATCGGAATGGCCCACAATTCGCCCAGCTTGAGCGTCGCCACTTCCTGGTAGGCGATGACGAAACGCGACAGGCTCTCCGGGTCGAGCCGGCCGTCGCCATGGGCAATGATGTCGATCGCGATCTGGTAGACGCGCGGATTGCCCTTGCATTCCGCATTGGCCAGGCGCGGCAGTTCACGGCTGTAGTGCTTCGGCAAATGGCGGCGCGCCGTGCGGATCTGTTCTTCGATCAGGTAGTAGTTGTCGAGCAGCCACTCGGAGGCCGGCGTCACCTGGCGCCCGGCCTTGACGGCGACGGTCAGCGACTGGCAGGTTGAAGCAATGATGGCGCCGTTCTCGGCCAGCCGCGCCAGCAGGCGATCGCGCCCGCCGCGGGTGGACAGGACGTGGCTGCCGGCAAGGTGCTTGCCATGCATTGCCATTTGCGCCGCGCTGAACAGTTCCGAGCGCAGCGGCGGGTCGTCATCCAGATCGCGTGCAGAGTCGAACGGGTTGCCGAGCGCATTGCCAATGCCGCGCAGCAAGCCCGTCAATAAAAGATAAGTTTCGTTCAACAGGGACCTCGTAGGCAATCGCATCAACAACAATTGCGATACTAGAGCGAGGCTCTTAAGGCGACTGTGCGTTACCGAACACAGATCCGTTTACTTGCCCAAAAAAAATGAGCGGAAGGCGCTGCGCGCGTTCCGCTCAAAAGGGAAAACACAGAAGTTCAGGCGGCCATTGCCAGCGGCACCAGCACCGCGTCGCCCAGCGCCAGCCCGCCGTTGACCTGCCAGGCACTGGCCACGCCGAGGCGGTGGGCGCACTGGGCGGCACGCGCGCTGCGGTTGCCGGCGCGGCAAAAGAACACCAGTGGCCCTTGCTCGCTGCCAAGCCAGCCATGCAGGCGGCCGGCCAGGCGCGACAGCGGCACGCTTTCGGCCACCCGGCCGCGGCAGCACGGCGCGCCGTTGGCGGCGTGCTCATACGGCTCGCGCACATCGATCAGCACGGCGTCCGGATGGGCCAGCAGGAATGGTTCGAGCGCTTGCGCATCGAGCTGGCGCTCGCTGCCGAACGGCGGGCGCAGTGCTGCTTCGGCGCCGATGGTGGTGCAAATCAGGTTCTGGTCGTCGCGGCTGGCGCACAGGATGGTGTCGCGCTGCACCAGCGCGCTCAACTGAGCGGGCGTGGCCGCGCCGCAGAAGGCGAACTGCACATCGTGCGGCGTGCCCGAGCTGCCCAGCAGGTAGCAGGCATCGCCTTCGGGCGGCACCACGCGGGTCAGGCTCATCGTGCCGAGCGGCACCACCGCGCCGCTGGCAGCGACCCCGAGCTGCGTGCGCAACTGCGTGCAGGCCGCTTCGGCGTCGGCGCTGGTGGCGACCACGGCGCGCACTTGCGCCCGCTGGCAGCGCACATAGGCGCGGATCCGGTCGAACAGGGCCGGCTGGGGATCGACCACCGCGCAGCTGCCGCTGGCAGCGTCCATCACCAGCCAGGTACAGGCGCCGTCGACCTGCAACTGGATCACGCCGTCGTTCTCGACCGGCGTGTCGCACGAGGCGATCATGCAGCTGGCGCGCAGCGCGTCGCCGCAGCGGGCGATGCGTTCGCAGGCGGCGTCGATGAAGGCACTGTCTGCCAGCGGACCGAACGACATGCGGATGGCCGAACCGGTGCGCCACGCGGGCAGCGCCATCGCCTCCAGCACATAGCTGGGCGCCGACTTGGCCGACGAGCAGGCCGAGCCGGACGACACGCGGATGCCGGCCGCATCGAACAGGTCGAGCAGCTCCTTGCTCGATACGCCGGGGACGGAGAAGTTCAGCGTGGTCGGCAGCGCGACCTCGAACGGCGTGTTGAAGACGATGCCAGGCAGCGCCGCGACCAGTGCCTGCGCCACGCGGTCGCGCAACACCGTCAGTTCGGCATGGCTGCGGAAGGTGCCGCCCGCCTCCAGCGCCGCCAGCACGGCGCCCAGCGCGGCGATGCTGGCCATGTTCTCGGTGCCGGCGCGGTTGCCCTGCTCCTGGCCGCCGCCCGCCATCAGCGGCGTGAACGGCGCGCCGGCGCGCACATACAGCATGCCGACGCCCTTCGGCGCATACAGCTTGTGGCCGGAGAACGGCGCATAGTCGATGCGGGTCGCGGCCAGCTGCAGATCAATCTTGCCGAGCGCCTGCACGCTGTCGACCATCCAGTAGGCGGTGCTGCCGGTCTGCTCCAGCACCGCCTGCACGGCGGCGATGTCGGACACGACGCCGGTTTCATTATTGGCCGCCATCGTGCACAGCAGGGCCGTGTGCGGCGCCAGCTCGCGCAGCAGGTCGAGCCGATGCTGGCCATTGGCGTCGACCGGCAGCGCGCGCAGTTCCAGGCCCATGGCCAGCACGCGGTTCCAGTGGGCCAGGCTTTCCGGCACGGCTTTGTGTTCGGTGGCGCCGTACAGCAGCAGGGTGCCGGTCGCCTGGCCCGCCTGCCGGCGCTCGCGCACGGCGCACAGCGCCGACAGCACGGCGGTCTGGATGCTTTCCGTCGCGCCGCTGGTAAATACAACGCGGCCGCTGCCGGCGCCCAGCACGCGCACGGCGCACTGGCGCACGCCGTCGAGCAGGGCTTTGGCTTTGAGGCCGGTGGCATGGGTGCTGCTGGGATTGCCGTACAGCTCGCGCATCACCTGCTCCGCTTTTTCAATTGCGGCGGGCAGGACAGCGGAGGTGGCGTTGGCGTCGAGGTATAAATCGTTTTGCATCGGTCGTGCTATGGCGGAATCAATACTGACAGTGTACGGACTGCGGCGCGAAAATACATGCCAAAATTGCTCATAAATGCTTACAATGGAGAATATTCATGCTCTATCCAGGCAAATGACGAAATGAACGAGCTCGATAAATACGATTGCGCCATCCTGGCCGCGCTGCAGGCCGACGCCACGCTGTCGGTCGCCGCCCTCGGCGAAAAGATCGGGCTGTCGTCGACGCCGTGCTGGAAACGGGTCAAGCGGCTCGAGGAGGAAGGCTATATCCAGAGCCGGGTGGCGATCGTCAACCGGCGCAAGGTCGGCCTGCCAGTCACCGTGTTTGTCAGCGTCAAGACCGCGATGCACGATGAAAAATGGCTGGCCAAGTTCGCTAGCGCCGTCATCGCCCTGCCCGAGGTGCAGGAATTCCACCGCATGAGCGGCGACATCGACTACCTGCTCAAGGTCGTCACCACCGATATCGACGGCTACGACCGCTTCTACAAGAAGCTGATCAAGGTGGCCCAGTTCACCGGCGTGTCGTCGGCGTTCTCGATGGAGCAGATCAAGTACAGCACGGCCCTGCCGCTCGACCTGATTTCACACGGCCTTCCGGCCTAAACGCGCGTATAAATTTGGCGGGAATCGTGCGATCATTGCCGCCTGTCATCACTTCATGGAGATTCCTGGTATGCCCACGATCCGACCCGCCCTCCCGTTCGCCCTCCTCGTCCTGCTGGCCGGCCAGTCCGCCACTGCGCAGGAAGTGGTCAAGATCGGCATGACCGGCCCGCTGTCGGGCGCCAATGCCTTCGCCGGCAAGGACAATGAGAACGGCGTGCGGCTGGCGATCGAAGAACTCAATGCCAGGAAATTTGCCGTCAACGGCAAGCCGGTCAAATTCGAACTGCAGTCGGAAGACGACCAGGGCGACCCGAAGGCCGGCGTCAACGTCGCGCAAAAGCTGGTCGACGCCAAGGTCAAGTATGTGCTGGGGCCGTACAACTCGGGCGTGGCGATCCCCGCTTCGCGCGTCTACAACGATGCCGGCATCCTGATGTTCACCGTCGGCACCAACCCGAAGGTGACCCAGTCCGGCTACAAGACCGTGTTCCGGCTGGTCGCCAGCGACACCCAGGTCGGCTCGGCCATGGCGGGCTACGCCGCCAGGTCGCTGAAGCTCAAGACGGTCGGCGTGATCGACGACCGCACCGCGTTCGGCCAGGGCCTGGCCGCTGAATTCATCAAGGAAGCCAGGCGCTCCGGCCTGAAAGTGGCCGGCCACGAGTTCACCACCGACAAGGCGACCGACTTCGCCTCGATCCTGACCTCGTTGAAGGCCAAGAAGGTCGAAGCGATCTTCTTCGGCGGCTACGCGCCGCAGGGGGCGCCGATGGCGCGCCAGATGAAGGCGCTCGGCCTGAACGCCAGACTGCTCGGCGGCGACACCATCTGCAGCCCGGAGATGGGCAAGCTGGGCGGCGACGCCGTCGGCGACAATGTGCTGTGCGCCCAGGGCGGCGCCGTGCTCGACAAGCTGGCCGGCGGGCCGGCGTTTGCCGCCAGGTATATGGCGCGCTACAAACAGAAGGCCGATGTGTACGGCCCCTCGTTCTACGACCAGATGATGATGGTGGCCGAAGCGATGAAGCAAGCCAAATCGACCGACCCTGCGCTGGTCGGCCCGAAGCTGCACGCCATGTCCTATAAGGGTGTGGTCGGCACCTATGCCTACGACGAAGCAGGCAATATGAAGCAGTCGGTCGTCACCGTCTACACCTTCAAGAATGGCGAACCGACGCCACTGCCCGCTAATTAAGAGAACGAACCAGCCATGCTCCCATTGCGTTCCACCCTGAGCGCGGCGGCCTGCGCCGTGCTGTTGTCGACCGGCGCCGGCGCCGCCCCCGTGGCGCCGGCGCTGGTGCCTTCGATGTCCGAGTTCCAGCCGTCGTCGCAGGCGATGCCGGCACTGATCGCGCGCTTCCAGGCCGACCTCTCCAGCCTGAACCATGTCTACACGGTGCGCAACGGCGCCGCCCGCCAGCGCCAGCTGAAGGCCTTCTACCAGCAGTGGCTTGACGCCAGCGCCACGCTGCCATTCGACAGCTATGGCGTCGACGACCGCATCGACTGGGTCATGCTGCGCAACCAGCTGTCGTTCGAATTGCGCGAGCTCGACGCCAATGCGCGCCGCTTCAAGCAAGCCGAGGGCCTGATCCCGTTTGCCCAGCCGCTGATCGACCTGGCCGAAGGCCGCCGCCTGATGCTGGTCCAGCACGGCGCCGCCAGCGCCGCCGTGCTGGACCAGGCGCTGTCCGGCGTGCGCGCCGCGCGCGCCGCCCTGCCGGCGGCCAAGGCGTCGCGCAGCACCGCCAACCGCGCCATCAAGATCCTCGGCGCGCTCGCGGCCGACCTCAAAGCCTGGGCCGCCTATTACGACGGCTTCGACCCGCAGCTGACCTGGTGGACCAAGCGGCCTTACGCGGAGCTGGACAAGGCGATGGCCGAGTACAGCGCGGCCGTCAACGACACGCTGGTCGGCAAGCCTGATACCAGGCTGCTCAATGTGGCGGGCGACCCGATCGGCCGCGACGGCCTGATCAGCGCCCTGCAACGCGAGATGCTGCCCTACACGCCGGAAGAAATGATGGCGCTGGCCGAGAAGGAACTGGCGTGGGGCGAAGCCGAACTGAAAAAAGCCGCGCGCGAAATGGGCTTCGGCGATGACTGGCATGCGGCGATGGAAAAGGTCAAGAACAGCTATGTCGGGCCGGGCGAGCAGACCGCCATTGCCCGCAAGCTGGCGCAGGAGGGTGTCGACTATGTGACCGGCAACGCGCTGGTGACGGTGCCGGAAATGGCGCGCCAGGGCTGGCGCATGGACATGCTGTCGCCGGAGCGCCAGCTGGTGGCGCCGTTCTTCCTCGGCGGCGACACGCTGCTGGTGTCGTATCCGACCGACGGCATGACGCACGAGCAGAAGCTGATGACGATGCGTGGCAATAACCCGCACTTCTCGCGCGCCGTCGTGCACCACGAACTGATTCCGGGCCACCACCTGCAAGGCTTCATGGCCGACCGCTACCAGCCGCAGCGCAAGCTGTTCGATTCGCCGTTCTATGTCGAAGGCTGGGCCGTGTACTGGGAAATGCTGCTGTACGAACGGGGCTGGGCGGTCAAGCCGGAAGACCGCATCGGCATGATGTTCTGGCGCAACCACCGGGCCGCCCGCATCCTGTTCTCGCTCGGTTTCCACATGGGCAAGCTGACGCCGGAGCAGTGCGTCGACATGCTGGTTGCCCGCGTCGGACACGAGCCGGACAATGCGCGCGCCGAAGTACGGCGCTCGTTCAACGGCGACTACCCGCCGCTGTACCAGGCTGGCTATATGATCGGCGCGCTGCAGCTGCGCGCGCTGAAAAAGGAGCTGGTCGATGGCGGCAAGATGAGCCTGCTGCAATTCCACGACGGCGTGCTTGCCGGCGGCATGCTGCCGGCCGAGTTGATTCGTGCCCGCCTGAAGAACGAGAAGATCGGCAAGCAGTTCAGCGCCAGCTGGCGTTTTTATTGAGCCAATAAAAAAAGCCGCGCCCCGCAGGGTGCGGCTTTAACGGCGCGAAACCGGTGTCGCGTAGGGTGGGCACCAGTCGTCGCACGGAAGTTTGTGCGGCGACATACCCACGCGGCATGCGAACATGGCGCACCCAGACCGGCCGGCATCGTCACTACGCAGCGGGCTCGGTAAAGTAAGCAGGAGGTCGATAATACGCCCGAATTTGCGGGCCGCACAATCGGTCTTTCAAAATCAAACTGCGATGCCGATACAGCAGGGCTATCGCGTATACCTTGGAACCACAATGAAAAAAGCCTTCGTCCCAGCCATGCTCGCCGCCGCCTTCGCCCTGGCGCCAGCCACCCACGCCAGCGCAGCGGTCACCGACGCCGCCGTCGTCGTGGCGCCAGTGGCCGCCGCCAGCGCCCGCGCCACCAGACAGCTGGACCAGCTGGCCGGCCAGTACTACGACGCGCTGGCCCGCTTCGACCCGGTGGCCGCCTCCGAGAATGGCGACAACCGCCATATCGGCGAGATCGGCATGACGATCTCGCCCAGGCTGCGCGCGCGCCAGTTTGCGCTATACCGCGCCATGGCCAAGCGCCTGGCGGCGATCGACCGCGCCAGCCTGGCTGGCTCCGGCCAGGTCAATTACGACGTCCTCGCCTACGAGCTGAACACGGCGATCAGTTTCGAAGCCTTCCCCGAACACCTGCTGCCGCTGAACCACATGGACAGCATGCCGGTGGTGCTGGCCAATTATGCGGGCGGCCAAGGCGCCCAGCCTTTGGTCACCGTCAAGGACTACAAGGCCTACCTGCACCGCCTGCAGCAGCTACCCGCGTGGATCGACCAGGCCATCGTCAATATGCGCGAAGGGATCAGGCGCGGCACCGTGCTGCCGCGCGCCGTGGTCACGGCCGCGCTGCCGCAGTTCGCCCAGCTCACCAGCGCCACGCCGGAACTAAGCATTTTTTACGCGCCGGTCAAGACCATGCCGGCGGGCTTTTCCAAGGCCGACCAGGACAGGCTGCGCGCCGACTACCACCATACAATTGGCAAGCAGCTGACGCCGGCGCTGCAGAAGCTGTCGCACTTCCTCGAGACCGACTACGCCCGGGCCAGCCGCACCAGCACCGGCTGGAGCGCGCTGAAGGGCGGCAGCGCATGGTACCTGGCGCGCGTGGCCAGCCAGACCACGACCAGCCTGACGCCGGAACAGATCCACGACACCGGCGTGGCCGAGGTGGCCCGCATCCAGCAGCAGTTCGCCGAGCTGGGCCCGAAGATGGGTTACAGCGGCGCGCCGGGCGGCTTGCCGGGCTGGGTCAACGAGCAGGACAAATACCACCCGTTCACCACCGACGCGCAAGTGATCGAGGTCTACCGCAAGCTCGACGGCGTGCTGAAGGAAAAGCTGCCGGCCCTGTTCACGCTGCGCCCGAAAGCGCCGCTCGACCTGCGCCTGGAACCGGAACTGTCGCGCGCCACCGCCTCCGACCACTACACGCCGCCGGCGGCCGACGGCTCGCGCCCCGGCGTGTTCTGGTCAGTCGTCAATGACCCGAGGAAGTACGGCAGCACCGGCATGGTGACGCTGTTCCTGCATGAGGGCCAGCCGGGCCACCACTTCCATATCGCGCTGCTGCAGGAGCTGAAGCTGCCGAACTTCCGCAAATTCGGCGGCAACAATGCCTATACCGAAGGCTGGGCGCTGTATGCCGAGACGCTGGGCAAGGAGATGGGCCTGTTCGACCGGCCGGAAGACTACTTCGGCCACTTGAACGACGAGATGCTGCGCGCCGTGCGGCTGGTGGTCGACACCGGCATGCACGCCAAGGGCTGGACCCGCGAGCAGTCGATCCAGTATATGCGCGACAAGCTGGGCTACTCCGAAGCGCTGGCCAAGAGCGAGACCGAGCGTTATATGGCGTGGCCGGCGCAGGCGCTGGGCTACAAGATCGGCGCGCTCAAGATTGCGGCGCTGCGCGCCCGCGCCACCGCCGCGCTGGGGCCGAAGTTCAGCCTGCCGGCCTTCCACGAGGTGGTGCTGGGCGACGGCACTTTGCCGCTCAGCCTGCTGGAAGCCAAGGTCGATCGATGGATCGCCGCCAACAAGTAGGCCGTTGGCCCGTAGCAACAATCATTATTTGGAGACATTTACTTAACAATTGCGTATCCTTGTCGCTTGCAATGATGCAGCGTCACCCGATCCGTGAATGAGAAGTACATGACCTCAAGAACTGGCCGCGCCGCCAGCCTGTGGCTGGCATCCCTGCTCGCCGTTGCCGCCCTGTGCGGCAGCGGTGCGCGCGCGGCGGACGCGCCGAACCGCTGGGAAAAGCTGTCGGTGCCGCTGTTCGAACACATCGGCGTCGAACACGGCTTGCCGCACCCGATGACGGTGGCGATGGCGCAGGACGGCGACGGCTTCATCTGGATCGGCACCCAGCGCGGCCTGGCCCGCTGGGACGGCTACCAGATGCGCACCTTCATGTTCGACGCGGCCAGGCCCGACTCGGTGCCGGGCGATTTCATCCAGTCGCTGCACGTCGACCGCCAGGGCCGCCTGTGGGTCGGCACCGCCGCCTCCGGCGTCGCGATGTTCGACAAATCGACCGAGCGCTTCATCCGCTATGCGGTCGGCGCCAACGGCGCCAGCCAGCCCACCACGCTGGCACTGGCGAGCGACGCGCGCGGCGGCATCTGGATCGGCACGCTGGCCGGCCTGCACTACCTCGATCCGGCACGCGGCACCATCACGCCGGTGGCGCGCGACCCGGCCCTGCCGCCGGGCGCGCCGGACAGCCAGATCCGCTCGCTGCTGGTCGACCGTAATGGCAATGTGTGGATCGGTTCGAACGGCGGCCTGGCCCGGCGCGACGCGGGCGGCGGCAAGATCGAAGCGGTACTGCCAAGCGATGGCAGCGCGGTCGATGCAGTGCTCTCGATCGCCGAAAACGAGCGCGGACAAATCGTGTTCGGCACCGTCAGCAGCGGCATCGGCGTCGTCGACACGGTACACCGCACCACCAGCCTGCTTGCGCTGGACCAGATCCCGCGCATTTCCAATATCAAGGCGGTGGCCCATATCGCGCCGGGCCGCTGGTGGGCCACCTCGTACGGCGGCGGCATCGTCGAGTTCGACCCGGACACCGGGCGCCACCGCCGCATCAGCCACCGGCCGGCGGTGCCGACCAGCTTTGCCCATGACCGCGTGGCCGCATTGCTGCGCGACCGCAGCGGCCTGGTATGGGCCGCCAATGAGCGCGGCATCGACTTCTACAATCCGTACAACCGCGCGTTCGAGACGGTGTTCGATGCCGAGGGCCAGCTGGAGATCGCCGTCACCGCCGTCATGCACGACGGCTTGAACCGGCAATGGGTCGCGCTGGCCGACCAGGGCGTCGACATCATCGATGCCGACGGCAAGCGCACCGCCGCACTGCGCCCGGATGCGGCCAACCCGGACACGGCGCTGCCCGAGCAGGTGATCCTGGCGATGGCGCCGGCCGAAGCGGGCGAGGCCTGGATCAGCACCTCGCAGGGCCTGTACCTGACCTCGCAGCGCGGCACCAGGGTCAAGCGAGTCGCGCTGCCCTTGCCCAATCCCTACCCGCGCGTCGGCGCGCTGCTGGCGCAAGGGCCGGTGCTGTGGATGGGTACCCTGCAAGGCCTGCTGCGCTACGAGCCGGCCAGCGGCAAACTGCAAGCGTATGCCCACCAGCCCGACGGCGGCGGCCTGACCCACAATGTCGTCACTGCGATCGCCGCCGGCGCCGCCGGCAGGATCTGGATCGGCACCTTCAATGGCCTGAACCGGCTCGACCCGGCCACCGGCGCGATCGACCAGGTACGGGCCCAGCCCGGACCGCAGGGGCTGGGCGAGAACGTGGTCAGCTCGCTCTCGCTCGACCGGCGCAACCGCCTGTGGGTCGGCACTCACGGCAGCGGTATCGATATCGTCAACGACGACGCCGACCCGGTCCGCGTGCTGGCCCGGATCGGCACGGTGGCCGGCCTGCCGGCGCCGATCGTCGCTGCCCTCAGCCCGGAACTGGACAAGCAGGTGTGGGCGGGCACGACCAACGGCCTGGCCGTCATCAACACCGACACGCTGGCCGTGCGCGCGTTCGGGCGTGCCGACGGCCTGGCCCTGCCGTCCTATTTCGTCGGCGCCGTGTCCGCCAGTCCCGATGGCGACCTGGTGCTGGGCGCGGCCGGCGGCTACACCATCGTGCACCGCGCGCTGGTGTCGCGCTGGACGTTCCGTCCGCGCGTCGTCCTGTCCGCCGTGCGGCTGGACGACCGGGCCGTGGCCGGGGCCCAGCTGGTGGCCGAACGAGGCGGCGAGCTGGTGGTGCCGGCCGGGGTCAAGAGCATCGAGATCGAAGCGGCGGCACTCGACTTCTCGGCCACCAGGAACAACCGCTACGGCTTCTGGCTCGAAGGCTACGACCGGAACTGGGTCAGCGGCGACGGTGGCCGGCGCTCCATTTCGTACGGCAACCTGGCACCCGGCGACTACCGCCTGCGCATCCGCGGCAGCAACCGCGATGGTCAATGGAGCAGCAACGAACTGGTGCTGCAGGTGAAGGTGCTGCCGAAGTGGCACCAGACCTGGTGGGCCTACCTGAGCCTGGCGCTGGCGCTGGGCGCCCTGCTGCGCTGGGTCTACCGCCTGCGCCTGCGCCAGCTCGAACGCAGCCAGGCCCGCCTGCAGGCACTGGTCTACTCGCGCACCCAGCACCTCGAAAAACTCAATGCGATCGTCCGCTCGATCAACGAGCAGCTCGATTTCGACGTGCTGCTGCGGACCATCCTGGCTGAATCTTCCGTCATCCGGGGCATCAGCGCCGCGCGCGCGCTGGCGCGGGTTGGAAGCCGGCCGGAACTGGACACGCGCGCCACCTGGACCGGGGACGGCAGCGCGCGCGATGCGCTCGGCATGCCGCTCGACGAGGCCGACGCCCGCTATGTGGCCGGGGCGCAGCAATTGGCCGACGATGTCTTCCTCAAGCACCAGAGCGGGCCCGGCGCCAGCCTGGTGCTGGCGGTGCGCATCCGCATCGAAGGCCAGGTGCAGGGCTACCTGCTGTTCGAAAACGACCACCCGGACGCCAGTTTCGGCAACGACGACCTGGACCTGATCAAGGCCTTGAAGGAACCTTTCGTGTCGGCGTTCCAGAAGGCCCACGCGATGCAGCAGTTGGGACTGGCGCGCGCCAATGCGGAAGCGGCCAACCGCGCCAAGAGTGACTTCCTGGCCAATGTCAGCCACGAGATCCGCACGCCGATGAACGCCATCCTCGGCTTTGCCGGCCTCGGCACCCACCTCGAGTTGCCGCCGCAGCCGCTCGACTACTTCCGCAAGATCTCGCGCGCCGGACAGAACCTGCTGGGGATCATCAACGACGTGCTGGACTTCTCCAAGATCGAATCGGGCAAGCTGGAACTGGAGGAGGTGCCGTTCGACGTGCACGATGTGCTGTGCCAGATTGCCGACCTGTTTGCCTGGCGCGCGGCCGAAAAGGGACTGGAGCTGGTGGTGGCCGCCAGTCCGGACGTGCCGGCCTATCTGTCCGGCGATCCGCTGCGCCTGTCGCAGGTGCTGACCAACCTGGTCAGCAATGCGCTCAAGTTCACGGCCCACGGCTATGTGCAGCTGCAGGTCGAACTGGTGCGCGATGCGGCCGGCAGGTCCGATGAAGGCTGCCACCGGCTGCGCTTCACGGTCAGGGATTCCGGCGTCGGCCTGACCGACGAACACCGGGTCCGCCTGTTCCAGGCCTTCGAGCAGGCCGATGCCAGCACCACGCGCGTGTACGGCGGCACCGGGCTCGGGCTGGCGATCTCCCAGCAGCTGGTCAACAAGATGGGCGGCCAGATCGACGTCGACAGCAAGCCCGGCGAAGGCAGCGCCTTCAGCTTCACGGTGACGATGCGCGAGCATCACCCGCTGTCGGGCCAGCCGCAGCGGCAGATCCCGCCCGAGGCGCGCGGCAAGTCCATCCTGGTGGTCGATGACAGCGCGCCCACGCGCGAGGTGCTGCTGCTGCAGCTGCGCAGCTTCGGCTTCGATGCCAGCGCGGTCGGCTCCGGTGCCGCCGCCCTGGCGGAACTGGAGCACAAGGCGCACGACCTGGTGCTGATGGACTGGAATATGCCGGTCATGGACGGCATCGAGACGACACGCCAGATCAAGAGCCATCCTGGCCTGAAGGTGACGCCGACCGTGATCATGGTGACTGCCTTCGACCGCGACCACATCAAGGCGGCGGCGGAACAGGTGGGCGTCGATGTGTTCCTCGTCAAGCCGGTCAACCCGGTGCAGCTGGTGGCCAGCGTGCTGTCCGTGCTGGGCTTTGCGCCGCGCACGCCAGGCGCAGCAACGGCGCCGGTGGCCGACCCGGCGACCGGCAGCATCCAGGGCATCGCCGTGCTGGTGGTCGACGACAACATCATCAACCAGCAGGTGGCCGGCGATATCCTGCTGCGCGCCGGCGTGCGGGTCGACTTTGCCGACAATGGCGTCGATGCCGTGCGCATGGTCGACCAGGGCAACTACGATGCGGTGCTGATGGACATCCAGATGCCCGGTATGGACGGCTACCAGACCACCGCCATGATCCGCGAAAAGACCCAGCACTCGGAGCTGCCGATCATCGCGATGACGGCCCATGCGATCGCCGGCTACCGCGAGCACTGCATATCGCTCGGGATGAACGATTACATCAGCAAGCCGATCGAACCGAGCGTGCTGTACGAGGTGCTGGCGAAGTGGACTGGCCGCAGCCAGCGGCCGTTCGAACTGGCCCGCAGCGCGCGCGCCGCCGAGCCAGTGGCGGCGCCGGCACCGGGCATCGACCGCGACGCTGCGCTGGTGCGGCTCGGCGGCAATGTGGAGCTGTTCAACCGCCTGCTGGCGATCTTCGCCGAGGATTTCGGCAGCAGCGAACAGAAGGTGCGCGCCAGCCTGCAGGAAGGCAACACCGACAATGCGGCGCTGCTGGTGCACCGCGTGCGCGGCGCGGCCGGCAACCTGTCGGCCACGGCCCTGTTCCGCTCGAGCGGCGTGCTTGAGCAAAAACTGATGGCCGGCCAGGCCGAAGGCATCGATGCCCTGCTCGACGCCTTCGGCAGCGACCTGGCGCAGGTGCTCGGCGAAGTGCGCGCGGCCGAATCATTTGACAATTAAGGGCTTGGTTTTCATTGATGCTGACGGCAATTTGCCGTAGCATGAAGATGCCTTTACCCGGACGGGAAGGCACAATTCAAACCATGAAAGGTATACCTATGCCATCGAATGTTACACCGGATATCGACGCCATCCTGGACCGCCTGTCGACCGATGACCTGTTCCGCGAGCAGATGCTGGGCGACCCGGTCGCCACCCTTGGCGCGATGGGCGTAAAGGTCGACCCGGCCGATATTCCTGCCGTGCGCAGCCTGCCGTCCAAGGAAAGCCTGCAGGCCGACCGCGATGCCATCAAGGCCGCCATCCCGGGCGACGTCGGCATGTTCCCGCACATCCTCAGCACCAATATCTAGGCGCCTCGGACGAAGTCTTTTTCGCCGAAGCGAAGTTCCACCGTTTGGCGCTGCGGCCCGGCCGGGCCGCAGCCGCAGACGGCGATCACGGCATCGCGCAGGTGATCCAGCCCGAGCGCGCGCTCGATGTCCACGTCATTGACCGCAGTCGTCACAAAAGCCGCCAGGCCGGCCTCGGTCGACAGCAGGTAGAAGGTTTGCGACAGGTGGCCGCCGTCGAGCACCACCGCCTTCAAGGCCTTCAGGTGATTGCGGTACTTCCAGAAATTGCGCTCTACCCGAGCCATCATGATCACCAGCATCGGCGCGTCGGCAAACCACTGCTGGTCGGCCACGACCTGGGTGGCCAGCGTTGCTGCCTGCGCGCTGTCCATCGGCTGCACCGGTTCCAGTGTATGCTCGACCGGATGGTAGTGGTACAGGCCTGGCGGCACGCCGTCGATCCGCTGCACCAGCACATAGGCCTCGATCGGGTGCAGGGCCCCGCCGGACGGACTGGTCTTCTTGAAAACGTAGCTGTCGTCGCCGATCAGGCGCGTCTCCTGGGCGCCGAAGCTGCGCTGCAGGATGCGGGCCGCGACCGCCAGCGGCAGCGTGGCCTGCAGGTCGAAGTTGCGGCCGGTATAGCGGCGCATCAGGGTGTCGTCGAGCGCACCGGCGGCAGGCGCCGGCAGCGGCAGCGCCAGCGCCGCGTCGCAGCGGCGGATCGCCGGCGCCGGCGGCGGCCCATACTTGGCCACCAGCTCTTTGAACGAAGGCACCTGCATGCCGGTGTCGACCCGCACGTCGGCCCAGCGCCCGAACGCATGGGCCAGTGCGGACAGGCTGTGCCAGTGCTGCGAACGCAGCGTGTCGTCGCGTTCGCGCGCGCCAGCCGCGGCGCTGGCGTCGCCGACCAGCAGGCCCAGGTCCAGCAGGCGCGCCACCATCGCCTGGCCGAAGCGCGCCTCGCACTCGGCCAGCTCGCACCAGATGGTCGGGCCGATTTCGCCGAGCACCCGGACTTCGTCGGCGTCGACCTCGACCTCGCGGCCCAGGTGCGGCGCCAGCGCCGTCCAGCTCAGCGAGGCCGACAGCGTGCTGCCGCCTGAAAACAGCGCGGCCCAATTGACCTTGAGCGCCTCGCGCGGCTCGATGAACAGTACTGCGCAGCGCCTTATCTTCATGCCCGGGCTTGTCCTTGATTGAATGGGGGGATCACAGCACCGACAGCACCGGGTAGCGGCGCCAGCCCGGCTCCGCATACCGCTTGCAATTGGTGAAGATGAAATCGAGCACCGCGGCCTGGTCGCTCATCAGCTCAGGATGCAGTTCCTTCCACGCCCTGAACGACGCCGCCAGCTCGGGTTCATCGCGCAGCAGCTCGCTGGCATGGTCCTCGAACACATAGTCGGAATACGCTTCCTTCTTCTCCAGCACGCTGTTGAAGAAGCCCCAGCGGAAGAAGCTGTCGTGGCCCTGCGGCTCCAGCGTTTCAACGGCGTAGCGCGCATTGTCCTGGTCGAGCGGGATCCAGTAGTCGCCAGGCTGCAGCATGACGCTGGCACTGCGCTTTTCCAGCGTCAGCTCGTCGTGGAACATATGGCCCTCGTACGCATTCGGGCGCGAGCGGGTCGACTTGATGTAATAGCTCTGCACCGGCGCGCTGCGCGCTTCGGTCAGCTGCTCCATCTGCACGCCATTCCACTGCAGGCGTTCGATCACTTCGCGCCACGCCTGCGGCACCACGTAGGCGCGCGGCGCCGGCACCGACACGTCGGCGGTGAAGCGGTTGTAGTAGGGGATGTCGCGCTCCCACGGGCTGCTCCTGTCGTAGGCCAGGCGCGTGTAGCTGCCGATCACGCTGGGCAGGCGCTTCGCTTCGTAACCCCTGAAGCGGAAGGTCGACGGATTGGCTTCGTCGAGCACCCAGTGCACCGGCCACTCGCGCGCGCGGCGGCCCGCATCGCGGTCGGCACGGCGCAGCGCCTGGATCTGCGCGCCATGGCGCACTGTGAAGGCCAGCACCACTTCGACCAGCGCGCGCATCGAGCAATAGCGGTCGCCAAAGGGCTTGAGCATATGCGTCTCGGGCATGAAACCGATCACCTGGTGCAGCGCCGCGAAACCGGTCGAGAAGCGCGGCGACTCGAGGAATTCAGCCAGGCCGTGGTCCGGGATTTCCTTGATTGGATTGACATACGGGCAGGTCGGCCAGCCGGCCTGCTCCATCGATTCGAAGATATGCGGCAGCATCGTCTCGCTAAGGAAGCCGCCCAGCGATCCACCCAACTTGTCGGCCTGGGTGTGGATCAGCGTCATCGTGTACGGATAATCGGCGCCGTTCGACGTATGGGTGTCGACCATCACTTCCGGGTCCCAGCTGGTGACGAGCTGGTTGAACACCATCGAGTTGGTCGAGTCGGCCTTGATGAAGTCGCGGTTCAGGTCGAGGTGGCGGGCATTGCCGCGGAAGCCGAATTGCTCGGGACCATCCTGGTTGACGCGCGAGGTGTTGGCGCGGTTGGTGCTGCCGTCGACGTTATACATCGGCACGAACAGCAACACCGTGTCGCCCAGTGCGGCCAGGCGCGCCGGATCGGTGCACAGGTCGCGCACATGAGCCATGCACTGATCGACCCCTTCCGGCTCGCCCGGATGGATGCCATTGTTATTGAAGAAGACCGGACGCCCGGCAGCCTTGATGGCGGCACGGTCGAACACGCCGTCGCCGCTGACGACACCCGCATGGATCGGGCGCCCCGCGTCGCTGTGGCCGATCACTTGGAGCTGCAGGATGGCAGGGAAACGCGCTGCCAGCATCTCGTAGTAGGCGATGCATTCCTGCCAAGTCGTGGTCTGGTTGGAGTTGCCGCGTTCAAAAGGTGTAGTTAAATCGTTAAGCATCGTAGCCAAAGAGCAAAGCAAAGCTTTACGATACAGGAATTGCGCCCTATTTGCGATGCAGGTAATGCATCGTTAGAATAATGACCAGAAATGTGACTTAGCGAACGGAACTATGGCCTGCAGTCAGTGATGATGCACCACAGATCCAAACAGGAGGTCACAATGAACTTTGCCAACAACCCGCATCCGGGCCAGGCCATTCCCAAGCTGGTACTCGTCGTCGTCGTCCACGTACTGCTGGCCTACGCGCTGATCACCAGCATCCGCAACAAGACCATCCAGCTGCCGCAGGTGATCGAAGACATCATGCTGATCGCGCCAGACATTCCACCGCCGCCACCACCGCCTGAAACCAAGCCGGTGCAAAAGGCCGCGCCGCCCGAAGCATTGGTCCCGCCCGTCGAAGTCGACGTGCCGCCGCCGCCCGCACCGGTCGAGACCATCCAGGCCGCCGTGCTGGCCGAGCTGCCGCCGGTCGCCGTGGCCACGCCCGCCGGCCCTTTGACGCCGTCCGACAGCCAGGCCGGCATGCGCACCGCCGTGCTGGCCGAAGGCTGCGCGACGCCGGCCTATCCGGCCTCGGCCGCGCGCAATGGCGAGACCGGCACCGTGCTGCTGGCCCTGCTGATCGGCAGCGACGGCAAGGTCAGCGACGCCAAGGTGCAGAAGTCGAGCGGCTATCCGGTGCTCGACAAGGCCGCCCGCAGCGCACTGAGCCTGTGCAAGTTCAAGGCTGCCACCGTCGACGGCGTGGCCACCGCGGGCTGGTCGGCGATCAGCTATGTGTGGACGCTCGATTAAAACGCCGACCAATATTGCAGGCTGAAAGTACGTGGCGGCAGGGTCGCCACTTGCGGCACCGGCGTCGTGGTTCCCGGCACATAGCGCTGGTAGCCGACATAGCCGATGTCGCCCAGGTTGGGGCGGGCATTGCCAAGATTGCTGATGCCCAGCGCCAGCTCGGTGTTCTGCCATGCCACGCCAAGCCGCACGCCCAGCAGCGAATAGGCGGCGCGCTCGAGCCGCAGTTCGGCGCCGCTATTGGCCGACAGGCTGCTGCCGGCATGGCTGGCGTCGAACACCGCGAAGCCGCGCAGGCGCTCGCCCAGCGGGCGCGAGTAGACCAGCGACAGCGACGCCGTCAGCTTCGGCACCTGGAACACGCGCGAGCCCGCCTCCTGCCCCGTATTGCCACTCTCGGTGATGCGGGCATCGGCATAGCCGAGGCCGGCGCGCAGCTTCAGCGACGGCGTCAGCCTGCCGACGGCTTCCAGTTCGACGCCATCGATGCGGGCGGCGCCGGCATTGCCCTGCATATAGAAGCCGCAGCTCTGCAGGAACAGCGGCTGCTGGATATGGTCCCAGTGGATGCGGAAGATCGACGCCGACAGCAGCAGGCCGGGGTCGGGCAGTTCAAGCTTGCCGCCTGCTTCGTAGCTCCACACGGCGTCGGGGTCGATCTTGGTCATCGAGGCCGGGGTCTGGCCCAGCGTGGCCAGCGACGGTTCGCAGCCGAAGCCGGACGCATCGAACTGCGCATTGCCCTGCCGGAAGCCCTTGGCCGCCGACGCATACAGCAGCGCCGTCGGGCTGTGCTGCCAGGCCAGCGCCAGCTTGGGGCTGTTGCCGCTGGTGCGGTTGTGGTTATTCGACGCGAAATCGGTCGACAGGAAGGCAAACCCCAGCTGGTCGTGCTGGCGCAACCAGTATTTGCGCAGTCCGGCCGTCAGCGTGAAGCGGTCGTCGAACTTATAGTACACCTCGCCGAACAGGGCCGTGTCCTGCTGCGTATTGGTGTCGAGCTGGCGCCAGATCAGCGACGGCGTGCCCGCCGTGGTGCCGAGCTGGGCGTAAATATCGTCGATGCCGAACTGGGCCTTGTGCTTCGAGTACAGCAGGCCGAAGGTGCCGGACCAGCCCTCCACCGGGTCGATGCTGATGCGCGTCTCGTGCGCCAGCTGGCGGCTGCGGTGGGTGCCGTTCCAGGCGAAGCCCTGCGCAATCGTCGTGCCCCAGTAAGACGCCGTGCCTTCGGTCGAATCCTCGACGTCGCGGGTACGGCGCTGGAACAGGCTGGTCGACGAACTGAGCGTCCAGTTGCTGCCATGGTATTTGAAGCTCACCGACGGCAGCGTCCAGATATCGCTGGTCAGCGGCTGGATATTGGCGACATGGTCGGCGATCGCCACCGGCTTGAAGGCGGGCAATGGCGCATAGGTCGCGGGGAAACCGTGGATATACTGGTTCTGGTAAGCCAGGCGCAAGGTCAGGTCGAGTGCGCTCGTCAGACGCAGCAGCGCCGTGGCCGAGCCGGCGATATTGCGCTGCGCGCCCTGGCCTTTGACTATGACCGGGCTCGACGCGGGATTGTTGATGTCGGAGCGGTAGCTGCGCTGCAGATAGCCCGACTGGTCGTCGGCATAGGCAACCAGGCGCAGCGCGGCGCTGCCGGGCGCCAGCACGAAGTTGGCCACCGCCTGCGCGCCCTTGTTGACGCCGCCCTCCCCGCTGGTGATGCCGCCTTCGAGCCCGTAGCGCAGCGAATTGTGCTGCAGGCTGGGCGCCTTGGTGATCAGGCGGACATTGCCGCCGAGCGAACTCTCGCCGAACAGCGTGCCTTGCGGCCCCTTCAGCACTTCGATGCTTTGCAGATCGACGATGCGCACGTGGACGGCGCCGGGCGGCGGCGTGTCGTCGATATAGAAACCGGTGGTGCGGGCACCGGCGATGCCGCGGATCGCGATGGTGCGGGCATCGCCGAAGGCAGTGCCGGGATTGCCGGCAGTGCCGCCATTGCCATAGGCGAAAGACAGGTTCGGCGTCTTTGCCGCGTAGTCAATGAAGGACTGGATATGGTAGTCGGCAATGCTGCGTTCGGAGAAACTGGTGATCGCCATCGGCACATCGGTGATCGCTTCGTCGCGCTTGCGTGCGCTGACGACGACGCGCACGGTGTCGGCTTGCGGGTCAGCCGCTGCGGGATCCGCCGCGGCAGGCGCGGCGCCGGCCGCGGCCGTCTGCGCCAGCGGCGCAGCGTGGTAACACGACAGGACGAGCAGCGCCAGGGCGAGGCGCGGGCCAGGATTCCGATTCACTTGCCATCCTCCATGACGGTTGATAACAGCTTGCAGGACTGTCCCTATTGAAAACCAAATCCGGCGCAATGGCCAGCAATAAATTAGCGAAAGGTATGCCTGTTGCGCAGGCGCTCAATTTCGCCATTCTTCTTCATGCGGTTGATGCCTTGGTCCAGCAGCTGAAGCAATTCCCTGCCATACGGCGTCGAGCGGCTGACGAGGAAGTGAAAGTCGATATGTTTTAGCCACTCCGGGTAGATGGTCGCGTAGTCGTCGCTGGCCAGCAGGTCCTTGCCGCCCAGCGCAGCATGCGCTTGCAGGATCTCCACTTCCTGCAGCATCAGGCTGCAGCGGTCCAGCCTGAGCATGGTGGCGGCATCGTCGATGGTGCGGGCACGGTTGGTGATCATGCTATTGGGAATGCCATACGCCTCGTAGTTGTAGTCGGCCTGCGAGCAGATCCGGTGCTTGGCCATGTCGGCCAGGCTGGCCACGTCCGGCGGCGGTGCGCCCTTGCGGTAGAGGAACACTGGGGTCAGCGCATACAGCGGCACCGACAGGCGGAAATCGCGTTCGCGCATCGGCGACTTGACGCCATCGAGCACGATGTCGTAGTGGCCGCGCGCCCCGAGCACCAGGCAGCGCGCCCACGGCAACAGCTCGATCGTGATGGTGCGGCCGGAGTCGCCGAGGATTGCGTGCAGCACGTCGACATCGAGGCCGGCGACGATCGCAGTCTTCTTGCCGCCGTCGCGCTTGAAATAAATGAAGGGAGCGAACTCGTTGCTGTCGCCGCAGGCGCGCAGCGCTTTCGGCACGACCCTGGCCGCAGCGGCCGCAGCGGGCGCGGCGGGCGCGCAAAAGCCTGCCACGAGGCACAGCGCCAGCATGCATCGGGCTAGGCAGTTCAAGCGCTTGGTCCCTTCCTGTCGTCGTGGCGGCGGCACTGCATCGATGCCCGCCTGCATTCGATAGTAGTAGAAGGGGTGACGAGCGTCAATTGCAGACGGACCCGGGAATATTTACCCGAAACAACAATGGCATACAATGCGGAACCGGCACGCGCGGCGCGCCGGCCCTGTATTGACGCAAAGGCCAAAGGATTCCATGCACATCACATTCCGCTCCCTCGCCCTCAGCGCACTCGCTTCGAGCCTGCTGCTGTCGCCGGCCGCCCAGGCCCAACCATCGAAGGCCAGGCCGGTGGTACAGGAAGCGCCGCTGCGCGGCCACCTGTCCTTCCTGTCGAGTAATGCAATGGAAGGCCGCGGCACCGGCCAGCGCGGCGGCGACCTGACCGTGGCCTACCTCGAGGCGCAGGCGATCGCCGCCGGCCTGCAGCCGGTCAATGGCAGCTATCGCCAGCCGGTCAAGATCGCCGGCATGGTGGCCCTGCCGAACGAGAGCAGCCTGGCCGTCAAGGCCGGCGGCCAGCCGCATGCGCTGGCATGGAGCAGCGACTGGGTGTGGGGCCCGGGTGATGCGCAGGCGCTGCACGGCATCGATAGCGAGCTGGTGTTCGTCGGCTATGGCATCACGGCGCCGGAAGAAGGCTGGAACGATTACAAGGGCTTGAACAGCGCCGGCAAGGTGCTGGTCATGCTGGTCAACGACCCGGCGCCGACGGCGCAGGAGCCGAACCGTTTCGGCGGCCAGGGCCTGACCTACTACGGCCGCTGGAAATACAAATTCGAAGAAGCGATGAAACAGGGCGCCGCCGGCGTGCTGCTGATCCATACCGACAAGTCGGCCTCCTACGGCTGGAGCGTGGTGCAGAACAGCTGGCTCAATGAGCGCTTCCAGCTCAGCCAGGGCAAGCTCGGCACCGGCCTGCAAGGCTGGCTGACCGATGCCGCCGCGCGCGCGCTGTTCAAGGCCGCCGGCCAGGATCTCGACGCATTGCGCGCGCAAGCCGAGCGCAAGGATTTCAAGCCGGTGGCTTTGAACGCGAGCATCAAAGGCGATATGAAGTCGGCGATCCGCCATATCGACCAGTTCAATGTGGCCGGCCTGATCCCCGGCACCGACCCGGCGCTCAGGGACGAGGTCGTCATTTACAGCGCGCACTGGGACCACCTGGGCATGCAGGGCACGGGGCTCGATACCATTTATAACGGCGCGGTCGACAATGCATCCGGCACTGCGGGCCTGCTGGCGATGGCGCAAGTGGCGAGCAAGGCGCCGGCCAGGCGCAGCCAGCTGTTCCTGTGGGTCGCCGCCGAAGAGCAAGGCTTGCTCGGCAGCGAGGCGTACGCGGCGGCGCCGCTGTTCCCGCTCGACAAGACGGCGGCCAACCTGAACCTCGACAGCCTGAATTTTGTCGGCGCCACCCGCGACATCAATACCCAGGGCAGCGAGCGCACCGAACTGGGCGCGCTGGCCGGGCAGACAGCCAGGGCGATGGGCATGCGCATCGCCGCCGTCAAGCCCGACCTGGCGGGCGGTTACTTCCGCAGCGACCATTTCAACTTCGCCAAGGCCGGCGTGCCGGCGTTCTCGATTTCCGGCGGCCGCGACTATATCAAGGATGCCGAGGCGGCCAGCAAGAAGAACGAAGCCTACAGTGCCCGCTACCACCAGGTCAGCGACGAGTACGACGCCAGCTGGGATTTGTCGGGCATGGTGCAGCAGGCCCAGTTCACGCTCGAGCTCGGCTACCGCGTCGCCAATGGGGCCAGGATGCCTGCGTGGAAAGCGGGCGATGCCTTCGGCCGCGCGCGCACCAAATAGGCCGGCCCGGCAATCGCCGGCTTAGCGGTAGCGCGCCAGGATCTTGTCGATGCTGCCGTCGGCCTGCAGGCCGGCGATGGCCGCATCGACGGTGGCGAACGGCACCGCCGAGCGTTTTGAAAACGCGCATTGCGCCTTGAACAAAGTGACGACCATTTCGGTCCGCAGCCTTACCGACGGATCATTGCGCAGGCGGTAGGACAGCGTCGTCAATTCGACCAGGCCGTACTGGCGCTGGCCTGAGGCGATCTTGTTGAGGTTGTGTTCCATGGTCGGCGCGTCGTCGCGCACGAACTGCTTGCCGAGCTGCTCGACATCGGGGTAATGGTAGCCGGACACGGTCCCGAGCGGCTTTCCCGACAGTTCCTTCAATTTGCGCAGCACCGGCGCCGACGGATGGGCGATGATCACCAAGGCATCGGGCAACACCGGGCGACTCCAGTTGAAACTGCCCTCGGCCCATTCCGGCCGCACATAGCACACGCCGTCGGCCTGCCCTTTGGCCAGCACATCCCACACCCGGTTGGCCGGCGTATCGAGATAGCGGGCCTGCAAGTGCAGGCGCGCGGCAATCGCGTCGCCCAGGTCCTTGATGATGCCACCATTGAGGCGGCGGCCGTCGAACTTTGCCGTCGGCATGATGTTATTGGTGGCCGCCACGAACACGAAGTCTGGCGCCGCCCACGCGGGGAGACAGCAGACGGTCAGCGCGCTCATCACACCTGCAAGTATTTTCATAATTCAATTGTAAGCTTGTTTCGGTCCAAGAAATCACCGCACAGGCATTCAAATTTGCTCCACAATTGGCAGCCAATCTGGATGCACTGAAACCTTTTCGGAGAACTACTCGATGAAAACACCACTTCTCGTCGCCCTGCTGTGCGTATCGTCGCTTGCCTTCGCCCAGCAGCCGCAACAGCAACGTCCGCAGCCGCCGCGCGAACAAGGTGGCGGTGGCGGTGGCGGCGGGCCACCGCCGGAAGCGCTCGAAGCGTGCAAGGGCAAGAAGGATGGCGACCCGGTGCAAATTAAGACTCCGCATGGCGACAAGAAAAATGCCACCTGCCGCATGGTTGCCGTACCGGCGCGCCCGGCGGGCGACAGCAAGGGGCCGCCGCCGCAACGCTAGTCATAACGGCAATGTTATCATCGTGCTTTTCCATCTGAGCAGGAAAGCACGATGCACATAGACGCACCGAAAGTAGAGGTCACCTCGGTCCGCGATTTCGCCGGCAAATACGCGATATTCGTTATCAGTATCCTGACGGCGCTGGTGCTCGAACATCTGGGACAGAAACTCTACCACTACAAGATTGCCAGCGAAGCCAGCGTCAAGATCGATGCAGAGCTGCGCGCCAATCTGACCGAGATCCGCTCGGTGCAGGCGCATAACGAGAAACAACTTGCTGCAATGGAGGCACTGACGAAGTCACTGGCCGCGGACCTCAAGGCCAAGCTGCCGGACGCGCAGATCATCCGCAATTTCCATACCGTCTCGAACGGAAAGTTCAATCTGAGCCTGCAAACGCCGACGCTGCGTCGCGAGGCGTGGGATGTGGCGGTGGCCAACCAGTCGGCCAGCCATATGTCGACCGACATCCTGGGCCGCTATTCGAAGGCATATTCGCGCTTGCGCGATGACCAGGTGGGCGTGCCGACAATGATTCAGGTCACTATTAACGGGCCGCAGATGCTCAACGTGATGGGCGACCTGCATATTGGACAGGCCTCGCCGCGTGAGCTCTACCATGTGGTGATACAGATGCGCAGCGCCATTCGCGAGGCGGTCAACAACACCAGGCAAACCGACAAGGAAATCAGCGCCTTGCTCAAGCAAGGCAGTGATCGGCTCGCGCCGGCGGCGCTTACCGGGTCACCTTGACGCCCAGGTACTTGTCCCGCAACTCGGTCGCGCGCGATTGCTGCGGCATCCTTTCGCCGCCGATGTAGACGGCGCTCGGGAAGCTGTCGAGTTCAAACGGGTCGCCATCCCACACTACCAGGTCCGCCTGCTTGCCCACGGCCAGGCTGCCGATCTGCTTGTCGACGCCATAGATGCGGGCCGGGTTGATCGTCACAGCCGCCAGCACGGCCTGCGGATCGACGCCGCCGGTGCCGATCGCGTTGCCCGCCAGGAAGCGCATATTGCGCGTATTCGTTGCGCCGGTCTGGCCGGACGTGAACGCCACCAGCACGCCGGCGTCGATCAGGATCTTCGCATTGTCGGCGCGCGCGCCCAGGCTTTCGAAATCGACCGGCAGCACCAGTTCAGGATCGAGGATCACGCCCACCTTGTGCCGGGCCAGCTGGCGCGCGACCAGCCACGCTTCGGCGCCGCCATCGATCACCAGCCTGAACTTGTACTGCAGCGACAGCGCGATGGCCGCCTCGATATCGGAGGCGCGGTTGGCCGCCAGCACCAGCGGCACTTTGCCCGCCAGCACGGGGCGCAGCGCGGCGATGTCCAACGCGCTGAGCAGGCTGTCCAGGTCCGGGCCGTTGCGCGGCTTGCCGGCATGGCGCACCTCCTCGAACATTTCGCGCAACGCCAGCACGGCACTGGCGCGCGAACCGGCGATGCCGGCACCCTGCTCGCCGAAGCTGCCGAACATGGCGGCCTGGGTCTTGATGCGCCAGTCCGGCCCGGTGCCGAGCGAAGCAACGGCCCCAAGGCCGGTCAGCATGCCGCCGGTGCGGCGCGACAGCGGCGACACCATGACGCTGGTGACGCCGTCGATGCGCGTCGTCGCAACCCGCAGCGAGCGCGGGTTGTAGGCGTCGGCCATGTCGATGGCGGCGCTGTAGCGCTTGTGCACCGAAGGACGGTCATTGGTCGATGCGACGCCGTCGACCTCGGTCACGCCGATGCCGGAGAGCGGCGCGAACAAACCGGGCGTGACGATCTTGCCGTCGGCCTTGACCACGGTGGCGTTCGCCGGCACCGGCACATGCTTGCCGATCGCGGCGATTTTGCCGTCGCGCATGATCAAGGTGCCGTCGCGGATCACGCCGGCCTGGTCGGCGCTATAGATGGTGGCGCCGACAATCGCAGTCGTTGCCGCGAAGGCCGGGGCCGCCAGCGAGGCACACAGCATGGCCAGCAGGGAGATCTTCATGGAAATGAACGGTTTCATCCTATTTCTCCTGGCGCTGGGACGTGCCCACGCTGAAATCACTGGTCTGGCGCGGTGCATTGCGGTCGTGGCGCAGCACGCCGTCGATGAACACCAGGTCGGCCTTGGTGTAGACGGAGAATGGATTGCCGCTCCACAGCACCACATCGGCCTGCTTGCCTGGCTCGAGCGTACCGATCCTGTCGGCCATGCCGACGGCGCGCGCCGGATTGGCCGTCAGCCACGTGATGGCACGTTCCGGCGTGATATTGAAGCCGGCGCGTTTGCCTGCCGCCATCGCCTTGGCCGCCTCCTGGTTCAGGTACTGGATGCCGACCTCGTCGTCGGAGTGCAGGGTCGCGCAGGCGCCGGCCGCATCGACCATGGCGATGTTCTCGCGGATGGCGTCGAACGCTTCCATCTTGAAGCCATTCCAGTCGGCCCACATGGCCGCGCACACATTGTTGGCCTTCAGCAGCGGCGCCACCTTGTACGCTTCGACCGCATGGTGGAAAGCGCTGATCTTGAAGCCGAATTCATTGGCCACATCGATGGCGGTGGCCATCTGGTCGGCGCGGTAGCAATGCCATTCGACCAGGATCTTGCCTTCCAACACATCGACCAGGGTTTCGGTGCCGATGTCGCGGTCGGGCGGCGCCCCCTTCGATTCCCTCTCCCACGCCTTGCGCTTTGCGCGGAAGTTGTTGGCCTTGGCGAAGGCTTCGCGGTAGCCGGCGACATTGCCCATCAGCGTGCTCGGCAATTTTTTCTGAGAGCCGTAGACGCGCTTCGGATTCTCACCGCAAGCCATTTTCAGCACATGGGGGGCACCGGGGAATTTCATTTGCTGATAGGTATGTGCGGGCACGTTCTTGAGCAGCACGCCGCGCCCGCCGATCAGGTTGCCCGAACCGGGCAGCACCAGCAGCGACGTCACGCCGCCGGCACGGGCCGCGAAGAAGGCCGGGTCCTGCGGATTGACCGAGTGTTCGGCCCACACATTCGGCGTGCTCGGGTTGGTCATTTCGTTGATGTCGCTGTGGGCATCGACGTGCGGCGAGGCGCCGTCGCCAAGGTGGGAATGGGGGTCGATGATGCCGGGCGTGATCCAGCGGCCCTTGGCGTCGATCACGCCGGCGTTGGCGGGCACCGGCAAGCCGTGGCCGATTGCGCTGACCTTGCCTTCGCCCAGCAGCAGGTCGGCGTTATCGAGCCGCGCGCCGGTGCCGGTCAGGATCGTCGCATTGCGGATCAGCACCTGGCCGGCAACGGGCGCCACATAGGTCGACGGGAATGGCGGCGTCGGCGCAGCGTTGGCACTGGCCGCCAGCAGCGCTGACAGTGCCAGCACGATGGATGCAAATTGAGGTCGAACGCACGGCATACCTACTCCCCGTCAAATAGTTGCCGGCAAGTATGCATGTGTTTTTGATATTTTGCTGGTCTTTTTTTGGGGCGCTTATTCGCGCGCCGTGATGGTCAGCACCGGGGCCGCAGGGTCGGCGACGTTCAGGGCAAACGTGTAGGTGCCGGCTTGCGGCGGTTCAAACCATACATCCGCATCGGCCCAGGCCAAGGCCTTGCCCTCGCCGACCTTGAAATTGCCCTTCTTCTCATTGGCCTTGGCATGCGCTGCGCCGATGTCGACCATGCGGTAGTCCTTGCTTGCAATCCTGAACCGATTAATGCCTTTGACGAGAACGGCGTCTGCGCGGAAATTGGTCAAATCTACCTGCTGCATTGGCAGTGACGTGCCCCATTTGTTCATGGTCCCACGCAAATAGATCGGCTCGCTGGAGAAGTCAGCCACGCTCGGCGGTGGCGATGGCGTGAACTCGATCAGCGTATCGTTGGGCCAACTTTTGTCTTGCATAGGCACATTGAAATAATTCTTGTGGCGGCCGATCTGGGTCGACACGACGCGTCGATCGCCATGCACGAGCGTGATGCTTGCGGATGGATAGGGCGCTTCGGTGCCATAGAAGACGCGCTTCGACTGGCACCAGTCGGTGCCGGCAACGATGACGTTGATTGCAGCCCGCAGAGCGAAATTGAGTTCCTCCTTGCCGATCGCCATCGCGACCTGGCATTCAAGTCGGATATCGCCGAGGCGGCGCATATTGGCCGGGACATTGGCGCTACGGATGTATGGCCGGCCGCTCCATGAACGCTTTGGGCGATTGAGGATCAGGTCGGCATCGCTATCGGCCGCAGCCTTGTCGCGCGGCAGGACGAAAGTGCCGTCCGCGGCAATCGGTACCGGGATCGAGACATCGCCGCCCGCAATGCGCAGCGTGAGGCCGCTGACCGATTCACCGGCTTGCCTGGACTTCAGAAGGAAGCGCAAGGTCTCGGCATGGGGCGCCAACTCGCCCTTCCTGCTTTCAAACTCGTCGAGCCCTGCCACCATGCTGCGATAGGGGCGCAATTCCGGATTCTTTACCCCAGGCACATTGACCGACTGGACTTCTTCGGCCACTGGTTCTTCGGGAGGCGCTGCTGGCGGATCGCTGGCCGCGCAGGCGTGCTGAGTCAATTGGAATAAGAGCAGACTGGCAATGAGCAATCGGTTCATGAAGCTAAGCGCGGTTAAGGACAGCCTGAACTATAACCGTTGAGTCGCCAGCCGCGATGGCAAATCAGTTTCAAACTGTAATTTGCGCATTCCGGTGGCTGTTCGCGGCTCCGCCGTCAGTAGGTAATGCTCGGTGAATACCAATCGAATCTCCCGGTCGAATACACATACCAGCGCAACACGGTTCCTTTGGGGATTTCCGCAATGGTCCATGGCCGATAGGTGCCCTCCAGGCATGCAGATGTCGGCGCGATATCCCAGCCCTTGGCCGCGGCGACGTCGACCCAGGTGCTGCCCGCTTGCTTTTGCAGCGTAGCGTCGACCATGCCGTGGCAACCTTCGGTCAAGAAGACTTTGGTGCCGGGCTCGGTCGATGCAGCACTGGCGGTCGGCGAATGCGTGGACAGATAATTTATGTATGGCAAAGCTTCGGCATAGAAGGCATCGAGCGTTTGGCCGTAAGTGGTTTGAAACGCTGCGCGGAAATTGACCATGATTTGTGCAGCAGGCACGCCGACACCCATGGCAAGCGACTGGGCCTGGCGCAGCAGCTCCAGGGATTTGTTGAATCCTGAACGGCCGATCAGGTATTCCGTCAACGCCGCACCGACAATATATTCACTGCCGCGTATGGCAGCGTCGCTTGACCCGCTGGTCTCGCCTTCCATGGCAATCAGGTCGGCCACAGTCCGGTTCCGTGGAATGGCGCTCGTTCTGGCCGCACGCCCGACAATGAAATCGTCAGCACCATTCCTGACTGACATCACATTGGCGACGACATTTGGCTGCCCCTCGACCAGCCAGACCGGCAAGAACTCCCTGGGATTGGCGCCGTTGAGAACGCTCGATTGCACCGAATGAGTCAGCTCGTGGGGGGCCGTATTGGCGGCGGCGACCGTGTTGGTCGCGCAGGCGGCTCCGATCACGATGACTCGGTTATATCCAACCGAAAAGCCGCCAGTAAAGCCGCCGACGTCCTTGCATGGCGTCAAGGCCGGGTCTGGTTTGGTTGGAAAAGTTCTTGCCATGTCGTCGACATAGCCGGTATTGGTCGGATCATGCGAAATCGCCAGTGCCTGCCCCCCAGCCAGGCTGCTGTACTCAATGAAGGTGATCGGTTTGCCTGCCGTTCCCAGCAGCGTCGAAAAGCGGCCCAGGTAATTGTCGACCTGGCCTTTGATCAGATCCCTGTTCTGTTGCGGCACGCCGGACTCGTAGAGATAATTCACCGTGGTACGCACGCTCGACAGTGGTACATCGGCGAGGATCGATGCCCTTGCCGCTGCCCCCATTTGGGCAAACCTGGTGTCGGCCATGGTCGCAGCCAGGGCCGTCACCGTCGCCAGCAATGCTGCGGTGTCGGTGGTTCCGGTGACGCCAGTGAGCAAAGTGCGGGCTTGGCCGGCGGCAGTACCGCCGGCATAGCCATCGGTGACAGAATTGAGCACGGCCGCGGTGAAATTGCCGGCCACGAAGATCTTGTTGTTGATGACGGCCGCATCGAGTTTGCCCTGGGCGCTGGGATTGACCAAGGCACCAGCCATGATGGAGAGTGACGCATTGGCGCGGCTCAAGGTGCCGCTGTTGAGGTTTCCAACCCAATAGGCCAGACCTTCGGCATAGGGCGAACGGTTCAATTGATTGGCATAAATTGCCTTGATAAAGCTTTCATTGTCGCCGGAATAGAGCGCCGCCGATTCGGCGCTGCCGCCAAAGCTGTCGATCAGCGCCTTGATTGCCGGATTGGCAGCGTAGGCGATATTGAGTTGCTGCAGGTCGGTCGGTGCGCCCAAACTTGCCAGCTGCGCTTTGAAGTTGGCCAGGCCACCGGTATCGGCCGGGCGGCCGAAGTACGACACATACAGTTGCTGGACCAGCGGTCCATAGTCAGGCGCTACGCTGGTGGTGGTTGCCAGAAATTGACTCGATTTTCCTGCCGGATTCGGCGCGCTGGTGCCGCCGCAAGCCGATAATAACAAAGCAATGCCCAAGCCTAGGCCGCCTGCAATTTTCATCATATGGTTTGTGCTTTTTCTAAGAGTTAATGGGGTGGGCTGGAAAATACTGTAAATCAAGTCGCCTGCTGATACCTTCCGATAAGCTTCCGATCATCAAGAATGCACTTGGCAGCGGAATTCGACTAAGATCTGTGTTTAATTTGCTTCAATTGCAATAAAAAGAGGCAAATGGATACGGCGACTTTTCAATTCGGGAGCTGGCAAGTCAACCGGCGTGACAACAGCATCAGCGATGCCACGGACCGTCACCAGATCGAACCGCGCGCCATGGATGTGCTGGTGGCCTTGTGCGCGGAACCGAATACCGTCTTCAGTTCCGAGCAATTGTTGCTGCAGTGTTGGGGCAGTACGCTGTATGGCGACAATCCGGTCCACAAGACAATTACCCAACTTCGCAAGGTGTTGGGCGACAACAGGACCAATCCAAGTTACATCGAAACGATCCGCAAACGCGGCTATCGGACAATTGCCACAGTACAACACAATCATGCGGAAGGCCCGCTCACGGGCAGCTGGGATGCATCGCCTTTCCGCGGCTTGCAAGCCTTCGATGAACAGCATGCGCCGATCTTCTTCGGACGCAACGACGCAATCTGTCGGTTGACGCAACTGATTGTCGGCAAAGTCGAGCAGCGGACAGCGCTCGAAATGGTCATGATTCTCGGTCCCAGCGGTTCAGGCAAGACGTCGCTGGTCCGTGCGGGGCTATTGCCACGGCTGATGCAGACAGGCCAGGCAGTGCAGATCGCATCAGCGTCCAGCTTTGACATGGCGGAAAAGGGCGAGCATTCATTGTTTACTGCGCTGGCGGGCATACTGCTCGACCTGGCGGTGGCCGACGAGGGGATATTTCCCCGCCACAGCGCAATGAGCTTGGGACTTGCCCTGCAAGAGAACATGGACGGGATCGCTGCGACCCTGCGCGACAGCCTGGCCCGTGGCGGCGCCCGCTCAGGACGCAGGCATTTCTTGTTCATTGACCGATTCGAGGCAGTCTTCGATGAAAACGGTATCCATGCCGCCGAACGCCAGCATTTTCTGTTGACACTTGGGCAATTGGCGCGCTCCGGTGCCGTGATCGTCTTGCTGGCATGCCGCAACGATTTCTATCCGCAGGTCGCCGCCTGTTCTTCATTAATGGAAGGCAAGGCCGAAGGTGGGCATTTCGACCTCGGTGCGCCTTCGCATGCCGAAGTGGCTCAGATGATCCGCCTGCCCGCGCTGGCGGCCGGCCTCACCTTTGGTGTCGAGCGACAATCGAATACGCGGCTCGACGACGTCTTGTCGGAATGTGCCATCGGCAACCCAGATGCCCTGCCGCTGCTGCAATACACCTTGCACGAGCTGTATCGACTGCGCAGCAATGACGGGGAACTGAGTTTTGCCGACTTCCATGACATGGGCGGCATTGAGGGCGCCATTGGCCGGCGCGCAGAACAAGTCTTCAATGATTGGGGAGAACTGCAGAAGAAGTGCCTGCCTCACGTCCTGTCGCAGGTAACGACGATTTCGACTCATGGGAGTATCGTGACCAGTCGACGCTGCGCCTGGTCTCAGCTTGCCGATGAAAATGAGCGGGCCGTGGTCGTCGCGCTGGTCGAATCGCGCCTGTTCGTCAGCGATTTGGTCGGCGATGTGCCCGGCTTCGGCGTGGCGCATGAAGCCTTGCTGCGACGCTGGCCACGCGTGGTCGACTGGATTGACCGTCACCGTAACGCACTGCAAGTCCGCACGCGTATCAGCGAACTGGCCCTGCGCTGGCACGAACAGGCCAACAGCGACGATCTGCTGCTGCCGGAAGGCATGCAACTCGATGAAGCACTTGGCCTTCTGGGCATGTCGGCATTTTCCCTGTCGCATCAGGAACGGGCATTGATTGCCGCCTCGTCGCAGCGGGTTCGTACCCGCAAGCGTGTGCGTGTTGCGGCGCTGGGCGCCATCGCCATGCTGGCCCTGCTGGTCGGTGGATTGGGCCTGAGCACCTACCTCGCGCAGCGCGAAGCAAGCGAACGGCCGGTCGCGGTGGAGCGATTGATGAACAACATGTTGAGCTCGACTGGCCAGCCGGATCTATCGGACACCGCCAAGGCCGAAGCACTCAATTATTTCGCCAATACCGGCGAACAGAAGCTCAATGCCTCGTCGCTGGCGCAGCGTCCGGCGACCCTGTTGGCACTGGCAGAAATGTTCAATCGCAGGGCCGATCCCAAAGCCATGCTGGAGGCGGCGACCACGGCGCAACTGCTGTTGCGCGAACAACTGGTACAGCGCCCGCAAGACGCCAAACTGCTTGAAAGCGGATGGAATATTGCTTCGCGGTTTGGACGATTACTGATGAAGCCGGCGAGCCAGGAGGCCGCGCGCTCTTTCCGTCTGGCGCAAGACTATGCGAACCATCTGCACGACCGCGATCCGGGCAATGTTGCTTGGTGGATCCTGCAATCGAAGAGCCATCTCGATCTCGGCGATCTGGCGATGCAGGTCGCTGACCTGCCCGCTGCAGAATCGGCATTTGGCAAGGCGATTGGCCTGAGCAATCGTGCGTTGGCAGTGCGGCCGAATGATGAAACCCTCAGCGCGCGCCTGGTCGATACCATGTATCGTCTTGGCACCGTCAACAAGGCGCAGGGCGCCTTGCAGGCCGCCATGCAATTGCATACCAAGGAAGCGGAATTGGAGAGGAAACATTTCCTGGCCAACCCCAAGGACGACGTGTGGGGATACAGACTGGCGAAGGCGCTGCACGAACAGGCCGAATTGAACCTTGCGCTGGGCAACGACCTCGCGGCCATCAACAAACTGGAGCAAGCCCAGCAACTGTATCTGCGGATACAGCGACACGACCCGAGCAACCATCAATGGTTGAGCGCGACCATCAATTCAAGAATCCTGGTCCAGGACATACGCGCGCGCAGTGGCAGCACCAGGGAGATCCTCGCCAATTTGCAGAGGATTGCCACGACGCTACAAGAACTGTGGGACATCAATCCAAGCGGACAGGCGCTGCCGCTGCGGGCGCTGGCCAATCTTGACGCCTTGCTGCGGGCGAGCATCGTCATGCGCCTGATTGAATTGCCACGGCCTGCCGGCGGTGCTCAGCCTTTGCTCGATGCGGTACAGCGATTGAGCACGGCGGAAGCGCGATTGGCCCAGCAAATCAAGCTCAACCCCTTTGACAACCAGGCCCGCATGATCCTGGCCGATGCCCTGATCGCGCACGCCAGCTACCTGCGCCAGCGCCAGGACAACCCAGCCGCGCAGCAGATTTGCCGACAAGGCCGCGAATTACTGCTTGGTCGAGCCGAGCAAAGTTTCGAGTATGAATTAATTGTCCGTTGGCTGGAGCTGCATATTTGCCTTGGCATGCCCGATATCGTCTCGGCCACCCAACAACGGCTCGCCCACATTGGCTATCGCGACACCCGCTACCTGCGCATCATTGGGGAGAAAAAATAGGGGGATTCACTGTGCGCATCCGCCAGTAAAAACGGCGCCCGAAGGCGCCGTCTTGTCTTGGAGCAGATCGCGAATTACGCGTCGTCGCCCTGTGGTGCTGCCGCCGAAGCCTCATGGTGCGCTTCCAGCTCGGCAGCCATATTGGCCTTCTCCGCTTCGAGCAGCGCCTTGCGCTCTTCCACTTCCCACATTTCCTTCTCTTTGCGGGCGCGATGGAAGGCCAGGCCGGTACCGCCAGGAATCAGGCGGCCGACGATGACGTTTTCCTTCAGGCCGCGCAGACCGTCGCGCTTGCCCATGATCGCCGCTTCGGTCAGGACGCGGGTGGTTTCCTGGAACGATGCGGCCGAGATGAACGAGTCGGTCGACAGCGATGCCTTGGTGATACCCAGCAGCACGTTTTCGTAGGTGGCAGGAATCTTGTTGCCTTGGTTCAGACGGTCGTTTTCGTCCAGCAGTTCGGAACGTTCCACCTGTTCGCCGACGATATAGTTCGAGTCGCCTGCATTGGTGATCTGAACACGGCGCAGCATCTGGCGAACGATCACCTCGATGTGCTTGTCGTTGATCTTCACGCCCTGCAGACGGTACACGTCCTGCACTTCGTCGACGATGTAGCGGGCCAGCGCTTCGATACCCAGCAGGCGCAGGATGTCTTGCGGATCGGCCGGGCCGTCGACGATCATCTCGCCCTTGTTCACCACCTGGCCGTCGTGCACCAGCACTTGCTTGTCCTTGGTGATCAGGAACTCGTGCTTGTTGCCGTCCATGTCAGTGATTTCCAGGCGCTGCTTACCCTTGGTCTCTTTACCGAAGGCCACGGTACCGGTGACTTCCGCCAGCATGCCCGCGTCTTTCGGCGAACGTGCTTCGAACAGCTCGGCAACGCGTGGCAGACCACCGGTAATATCGCGGGTCTTCTGCGATTCGGTCGGGATACGTGCCAGCACTTCACCGACCGATACTGCCTGGCCGTCCTTGACCATGATCAGCGCGCCGACCTGGAAGCCGATCGCTACACTGTGTTCGGTGCCGGCGATCTTGACTTCTTCGCCTGCTTCGTTGAGCAGCTTGACCTGCGGACGCAGGGTCTTGGTCAGCGAACCGCGGCGCTTGGCATCGATTGCCACCAGCGTCGACAGACCGGTCACTTCGTCGACCTGGCGGGCGACGGTGACGCCTTCTTCGACGTTCTCGAAGCGGATCACACCAGCGTATTCGGTGATGATCGGGCGGGTCAGCGGGTCCCAGGTTGCCAGTGCGGTGCCAGCCTTGATGACGTTGCCGTCCTTGACGATCAGGGTCGCGCCGTACGGCACTTTGTGACGCTCGCGCTCACGGCCATGGTCGTCGGTGATCAGCACTTCGCCGGAACGGGAAATGACGATCTGTGCGCCCTTGCCATTGGTGACATAACGCATGGTCGAGGTGAAGCGGATGGTACCGTTCGACTTCGCTTCGACCGACGATGCCACTGCGGCGCGCGATGCTGCACCACCGATGTGGAAGGTACGCATGGTCAGCTGGGTACCTGGCTCACCGATCGACTGCGCTGCCACGACACCGACTGCTTCGCCGGCGTTGACCAGCAGGCCGCGGCCCAGGTCGCGGCCGTAGCACTTGGCGCACAGGCCGAAGCGCGTGTCGCAAGTGAGCGGGGTGCGGACCTTGACTTCGTCGATCGACAGGCGTTCGATTTCTTCAACCATGTCTTCGTCGAGCAGGGTGCCTGCTTCGTACAGCGTCGCCTGGGTTTCAGGGTTGACGATGTCGTGCACGGCAACGCGGCCCAGGATACGGTCGCGCAGCGCTTCGATGACTTCACCGCCTTCGACCATCGCCTTCATCAGCGTGCCGTTCATGGTGTTGCAATCGTCTTCGATGACGACCAGGTCCTGCGTCACGTCGACCAGGCGACGGGTCAGGTAACCCGAGTTTGCCGTCTTCAGTGCCGTATCGGCCAGACCTTTACGAGCGCCGTGGGTCGAGATGAAGTACTGCAGAACGTTCAGGCCTTCGCGGAAGTTCGCGGTAATCGGCGTTTCGATAATCGAGCCATCCGGCTTGGCCATCAGACCACGCATACCGGCCAACTGGCGAATCTGGGCTGCGGAACCGCGCGCGCCGGAGTCGGCCATCATGTAAATGGCGTTGAACGATTCCTGCGTCGACTTGGTGCCGTCGCGCTTGATGACGTCTTCGACTTTCAACTGGTCCATCATGGCCTTGCCGACTTCGTCCGAGGTCTTGCCCCAGATGTCGACCACCTTGTTGTAACGCTCGCCGGACGTGACCAGACCCGAAGCGTACTGCTGCTCGATCTGCTTGACTTCCGATTCGGCGGCCGCGATCAGGGTGACCTTCTGCGGCGGCACCAGCATGTCGTCGACGGCAATCGAGATACCGGCGCGGGTTGCCAGGCGGAAGCCCGACTGCATCAGCTTGTCGGCGAACACGACGGTGGCGCGCAGGCCGCACTTGCGGAACGAGGTGTTGATCAGCTTCGAGATTTCTTTCTTCTTCAGGGCGCGGTTCAGCACGCTGAACGGCAGGCCCTTCGGCAGGATCTCGGACAGGATCGCGCGGCCGACCGTGGTTTCGTAGCGCGTGACGGTGCGCACGAATTCGCCGGTCTCGAGGTCTTTTGGATTCTCGACGATACGCACGGTGATGCGGGTCGTCAGTTCCACTTCCTTGTTGTCGTAGGCACGGATGACTTCCGACACGTCGGTAAACAGCATGCCTTCGTTCTTGGCGTTGATCGCTTCGCGGGTCGCGTAGTACAGACCCAGCACGATATCCTGGGAAGGAACGATCGACGGTTCGCCGTTCGACGGGAACAGGATATTGTTCGACGCCAGCATCAGCGTGCGTGCTTCCATCTGCGCTTCGATCGACAGCGGGACGTGGACTGCCATCTGGTCACCGTCGAAGTCGGCGTTGAATGCCGCGCAGACGAGTGGGTGCAGCTGGATGGCCTTGCCTTCAATCAGGACTGGCTCGAAAGCCTGGATACCGAGGCGGTGCAGCGTTGGCGCACGGTTCAGCATGACCGGATGTTCGCGGATCACGTCTTCGAGGATGTCCCACACGACCGGTTCCTGGATCTCGACCAGCTTCTTGGCGGCCTTGATCGTCGTCGCCAGGCCCATCAGTTCGAGCTTGTTGAAGATGAATGGCTTGAACAGTTCCAGCGCCATCAGTTTCGGCAGGCCGCACTGATGCAGTTTGAGCTGAGGGCCGACCACGATGACGGAACGGCCCGAGTAGTCGACGCGCTTGCCGAGCAAGTTCTGACGGAAACGGCCGCCCTTACCCTTGATCATTTCAGCCAGCGACTTCAGCGGACGCTTGTTGGCGCCAGTCATCGCTTTGCCGCGACGGCCGTTGTCCAGCAGCGAGTCGACCGCTTCCTGCAGCATGCGCTTTTCGTTACGCGTAATGATTTCCGGCGCGCGCAGTTCCATCAGGCGCTTCAAACGGTTATTACGGTTGATGACGCGGCGATACAGGTCGTTCAGGTCGGACGTCGCGAAGCGGCCGCCGTCCAGCGGTACCAGCGGACGCAGTTCCGGCGGCAGCACTGGCAGCACTTCCATGATCATCCAGTCAGGCTTGATGCCCGAACGCTGGAATGCCTCGAGCACTTTGAGGCGCTTGGCGTATTTCTTGATCTTCGCTTCGGACTTCGATTCCTTCAGTTCCACGCGCAGCGCTTCGGCATCGCGGTGGATGTCGATCGAGCGCAGCAGTTCACGGATGCCTTCGGCGCCCATGAAGGCGGTGAAGTCGTCGCCGTACTCTTCGTACTTGGCGGCGTAGTCGTCTTCCGACATGATCTGGCACTTCTTCAGCGGGGTCATGCCCGGGTCGGTCACCACGTAGGCTTCGAAGTACAGCACGCGTTCGATGTCGCGCAGCGTCATGTCGAGCACCATGCCCAGGCGCGACGGCAGCGACTTCAGGAACCAGATGTGCGCAGTTGGCGATGCCAGTTCGATGTGGCCCATGCGCTCGCGGCGCACTTTGGCCAGCGTGACTTCGACGCCGCACTTTTCGCAGATGACGCCGCGGTGCTTGAGGCGCTTGTACTTGCCGCACAGGCACTCGTAGTCCTTGATTGGGCCAAAGATCTTGGCGCAGAACAGACCATCGCGCTCAGGCTTGAAGGTACGGTAGTTGATGGTTTCCGGCTTCTTGACTTCGCCGTAGGACCACGAACGGATTTTTTCAGGCGAAGCCAGACCGATTTTGATCGCGTCGAAGGTTTCGTTTTGCTGAACTTGCTTGAATAGATCGAGCAGTGCTTTCATGTATCACTCCAGGTGATTAAATTTCGTCAATCTGAGGCATGCGCCTCAACCAAGCCATGTCAGGGTGGGCAAGGTCAATTCCCTGCCAACGCGGGCGACGCTGCCACCTCAGTGGCGGCGTTCGCGTGGGTCAGCTCGCTGACCCACCCTACATCCTTGATGCATTGCATTTCGTATCACGCAATGGTGGGCACGCAGTGCCCACCCTACGGGACGCAAATCGTAGGGTGGGCACTGCGTGCCCACGCGCCACGTTAGTTACGTTCGAGGTCGATGTCGATACCCAGCGAACGAATTTCCTTGACCAGCACGTTGAACGATTCCGGCATACCTGCTTCGATCACATGGTCGCCTTTGACCAGGTTCTCGTAGACTTTGGTACGGCCGTTCACGTCATCGGACTTGACGGTCAACATCTCTTGCAGCACATACGATGCGCCGTAGGCTTCCAGTGCCCAGACTTCCATCTCACCGAAGCGCTGGCCGCCGAACTGGGCTTTACCGCCCAGCGGCTGCTGCGTCACCAGCGAGTAAGGACCGGTCGAACGTGCATGCATCTTGTCATCGACCAGGTGATGCAGTTTCAGCACGTGCATGAAGCCAACGGTCACCTTGCGCTCGAACGACTCGCCGGTGCGGCCATCGTACATCGTCACCTGGTTCTTCGACGGGGTCATGCCCAGTTTCTTGGCGATGTCGTCCGGGTAAGCCAGGTCCAGCATGCGCAGGATTTCCGACTCGTGGGCACCGTCGAACACCGGGGTGGCGAACGGCACGCCGTTCTTCAGGTTTTGAGCCAGCGTCATGATCTCTTCGTCGCTGAAGTTATCCAGGTCTTCCGATTTGCCGGTCTCGTTGTAGATCTTGTTCAGGAAGGCGCGCACTTCCGCGATCTTGGCTTGCGCCTTCAGCATTTCGCCGATGCGCAGGCCGAGGCCCTTGGCTGCCCAACCCAGGTGGGTCTCGAGGATCTGACCAACGTTCATACGGGACGGAACGCCCAGCGGGTTCAGCACGATGTCGGCCGGGGTGCCGTCCGCCATATAAGGCATGTCTTCCACCGGAACGATACGCGAGACCACACCCTTGTTACCGTGGCGGCCTGCCATCTTGTCGCCCGACTGCAGGCGGCGCTTGACGGCCAGGTAGACCTTGACCATCTTCTGCACGCCAGGTTGCAGCTCGTCGCCCTGGGTCAACTTCTTGCGCTTCTCTTCGAAGGCCAGGTCGAACTGGTGACGCTTCTCGGCGATCGATTCCTTGATCGCTTCCAGGGCGGTGGCGGCATCGTCGTCGCTAGGACGGATGTCGAACCAGTGGTATTTGTCCAGATCGGCCAGGTATTCCTTGGTGATCTTGGCGCCTTTGGCCAGCTTCTTGGGGCCGCCGTTGACGACTTTACCGATCAGCATTTTCTCCAGACGCTGGAAGGCATCGCCTTCGACGATACGCATCTGGTCGTTCAGGTCGAGGCGATAGCGCTTCAGTTCATCGTCGATGATCTGCTGGGCGCGCTTGTCGCGGACGATGCCTTCGCGGGTGAATACCTGGACGTCGATGACGGTGCCGACCATGCCCGAAGGCACGCGCAGCGAGGTGTCTTTGACGTCAGATGCTTTTTCGCCGAAGATCGCGCGCAGCAGCTTCTCTTCCGGGGTCAGCTGGGTCTCGCCTTTTGGCGTGACCTTGCCGACCAGGGTGTCGCCAGCGGTGACTTCAGCACCGATGTAGACGATACCGGATTCATCGAGACGTGCCAGCTGGTTTTCAGCCAGGTTCGAGATATCACGGGTGATTTCTTCGGCGCCCAGCTTGGTGTCGCGTGCGACCACCGACAGTTCTTCGATGTGGATCGAGGTGTAACGGTCGTCTTTGACGACGTTTTCCGAGATCAGGATCGAATCCTCGAAGTTCAGGCCGTTCCATGGCATAAACGCCACCAGCATATTCTGACCCAGTGCCAGCTCACCCAGGTCGGTCGATGCGCCGTCGGCGATCACGTCGCGCTTGGCAACACGGTCGCCGACCTTGACGATAGGACGCTGGTTGATATTGGTGTTCTGGTTGGAACGGGTGTACTTGATCAGGTTGTAGATGTCGACACCGACTTCGCCCGCTTGCGCTTCGTCGTCGTTGACGCGAATCACGACACGGCCTGCATCGATGTAGTCAACCACGCCGCCACGCAGGGCTTGCACGGTGGTACCCGAGTCGACCGCGACGGTACGCTCGATACCGGTACCGACGAAGGCTTTTTCAGGGCGCAGGCAAGGCACTGCCTGGCGCTGCATGTTGGCACCCATCAATGCGCGGTTCGCGTCATCGTGCTCGAGGAAGGGGATCAGGGAAGCAGCGACCGACACGATCTGGCCCGGGGCCACGTCCATGTACTGGATGCGCTCTGGCGAGACCAGAATCGTTTCGCCGGCTTCACGCGCCGAGACCAGTTCATCGATCAGCTTATTGCCCTTGTCGATGGTCGCATTCGCCTGGGCGATGATGTAGCGGCCTTCTTCGATCGCGGACAGGTAGTCGATCTTGTCGGTGACCACGGAACCCTCGACCTTGCGGTATGGGGTTTCGAGGAAGCCGTATTCGTTGAGGCGGGCAAACAATGCCAGCGAGTTGATCAGGCCGATGTTCGGGCCTTCAGGCGTTTCGATCGGGCACACACGGCCGTAGTGGGTCGGGTGCACGTCGCGCACTTCGAAGCCGGCGCGTTCGCGCGTCAGACCGCCAGGGCCAAGGGCCGAAACGCGGCGCTTGTGGGTGATTTCCGACAGCGGGTTGGTCTGGTCCATGAACTGCGACAGCTGGGACGAACCGAAGAACTCGCGAATCGCAGCCGAGATCGGCTTGGAGTTGATCAGGTCGTGCGGCATCAGGTTGTCCGCTTCGGCCTGGCCGAGGCGTTCCTTGACGGCGCGCTCGACGCGCACCAGGCCGGCGCGGAACTGGTTCTCGGCCAGTTCGCCGACGCAACGTACGCGGCGGTTACCCAGGTGATCGATATCGTCGACTTCGCCGCGGCCATTGCGCAGCTCAACGAGGATCTTGATCACGGCCAGCACGTCTTCGTTCGACAGCGTCATTGCGCCGGTCAGTTCATCGCGGCCGATGCGGCGGTTGAACTTCATGCGGCCGACGGCCGACAGGTCGTAGCGCTCAGGGCTGTAGAACAGGCCGTTGAACAGGGCTTCGACTGAATCTTCGGTTGGCGGCTCGCCTGGACGCATCATGCGGTAGATCGCGACCTTGGCCGCCATCTGGTCGGCGGTGTCGTCGATGCGCAGGGTCTGCGAGATATACGCGCCCTGGTCCAGGTCGTTGGTGTACAGGGTCTGGATGTCAGCCACATTGGCTTCGCGCAGCTTGCCCAGCACGTCCTCGGTCAGCTCGTCGTTCGCGTTGGCGATGACTTCGCCGGTGTCGGCGTCGACGATGTTCTTGGCCAGCACGCGGCCCAGCAGGTAGTCTTCAGGCACGGAGATGTGCTTGATGCCAGCCGCTTCGATGTCGCGCACGTGCTTCGAATTGATGCGCTTGTCCTTCAAGACCAGGGTCTTGCCGGATTTGTCGACGATGTCGAAACGCGCCACTTCGCCACGCAGGCGCTCGGCGACGAATTCCATCTCGGCGCCATCGGAGCGCAGCTTGAAATTGTCGAACACGAAGAAGTTGGCGAGGATCTGCTCGTGCGACATGCCGATGGCTTTCAGCAGGATCGTCACTGGCATCTTGCGGCGGCGGTCGACGCGGAAGAACAGGATGTCTTTCGGGTCGAACTCGAAGTCCAGCCACGAGCCGCGGTAAGGAATGATGCGGGCCGAGAACAGCAGCTTGCCCGACGAGTGGGTCTTGCCGCGGTCGTGTTCGAAGAACACGCCTGGCGAACGGTGCAGCTGCGACACGATGACGCGCTCGGTACCGTTGATGACGAACGAGCCGGTGGTCGTCATGAGCGGCAATTCGCCCATATACACTTCCTGCTCTTTCATTTCCTTGACCACAGGCTTGGTCGGCGATTCCTTGTCCAGGATCACCAGGCGAACCTTGGCGCGCAGCGGCGACGCGAACGTCAGGCCACGCTGTTGGCATTCCTTGACGTCGAAGGCCGGGTCGCCCAGCACATACGACAGGAATTCGAGGCGCGCGAAACCATTGTGCGACACGATAGGGAAGATCGAGGTGAAAGCCGACTGCAGGCCGTCATTCTTGCGGGTCGATACGACTGTATCGGCTTGCAGGAAGTTCTCGTAGGATTCAAGCTGGGTAGCCAGCAGGAAGGGAACGTTGTGAACGTTGGCGCGCTTCGCGAATGATTTGCGAATGCGTTTCTTCTCAGTAAATGAGTAGTGCATGGACACTCCGTGAGTGACTAAAAGGATGAGAATTCAGGAATTTCTTCAGTGCCAGATCACTAAAAAAAGGCCTCAAGTCTCTTCATTCTTGTCAGGTGAAAAGAAGATAAAACTGATTCTAAAACTACAACAAGTACGACAAATCCTGCAGAGACGACAAAAGAGCCAAAGCCGAATTCCCCTCCGTTAAGAGGGGAACCGCAGGCTTTGACTCTGGCGCTACACCTACTGCGCCGGGAAATACAATTACTTGATTTCTGCTTTCGCGCCAGCTTCTTCCAGTTTCTTCTTACCGGCTTCAGCGTCAGCTTTCGAGATCGCTTCTTTCAAGGTTTTTGGTGCGCCATCGACCAGGTCCTTGGCTTCTTTCAGGCCCAGACCGGTGATTTCGCGAACTGCTTTAATCACGCCAACTTTGTTCGCGCCGAAATCAGCCAGGATCAGGTTGAATTCGGTTTGCTCTTCAGCTGCTGCAGCTGCGCCGCCGCCAGCTGCTGCTGGTGCTGCCATTGCTGCTGCCGAAACGCCGAACTTCTCTTCGAATGCCTTGACCAGGTCGTTCAGGTCCATAACGGACATTTCGCTCACTGCTGCCAGGATGTCGTCTTTGCTAATTGCCATTTGAAACTCCAATAATTTTTTAACTTCGTTAATACATCAGATTGATACTTGAACGAAAAGCGAGATGCTCATTTGTCGGTGCCAGGGCAGTCGTCGCTACGCGACGCCGGCGCTAGCACCAATGCACAAATTAAGCCGCTGCGGTTTCTTCGGCTGCTGCAGGAGCTGCCGAACCTTCGCTTTTCTTCGCTGCCAGAGCAGCCAGACCACGTGCAAAGCCCGACACCGGAGCCAGCATCACGCCCAACAACTGCGAGATGAGAACTTCACGGCTTGGAATGCTTGCCAACGCTGCAACAGCCGCTTTATCCAGCGACTTGCCTGCGTAATTACCTGCTTTGATGACCAGCTTGTCGTTGGTTTTAGCAAAGTCGTTGATGACTTTAGCTGCAGCAACGGCATCTTCCGAGATCGAATAGATCAGCGGACCGGTCATGGCATCTGCCAGGCCAGCAAACTGCGTACCTTCCACCGAGCGACGCGCCAGCGTGTTCTTGAGAACACGCAGGTACACGCCCTGGGTACGCGCTTTAGCACGAAGTTGCGTCAAGTGAGCAACCTGGATGCCACGATATTCGGCCACCACGATCGTTTGCGCAGATGCTACTTTTGCGGAAACTTCAGCGACGACGGCCTTTTTGTCATTCAGATTGAGACCCACGGTACAACCTCCTAAAATGATGCAGAGGCAACATGCCTTGCATCGGTTCGAACAACGGCGTCCGAAGTTTAGAAGAACTACTGAGCGGATGAACTCACGCAGCGGGACTAACAAAACTTGTTCGGGTACACCATCTGCGTTGGGCGCTCCGGGTTGCCCCTTTGCCTTTTAACCTCCGCCTACCTGCTGCTTCGGCCCAACGGTCTTTGATTGTCTGGCCGCGCTTTCCTTGCGGATCACGCCACCAGCCCAAAGATTCGCCTCGCTTTCGCGAGGACTTGATAAATTACTTGGTGCCAGAGCAGTCATCGCTAGGCGATGCCGGCGCTTGCACCAATTTGATGTCTTTTTAAGCGGCCAGCGAAGTCTGGTCGACGCGAACGCCGGCGCCCATCGTCGACGACAGGGAAACCTTCTTCAGGTAAACACCTTTCGACGAGGCTGGCTTAGCCTTGTTCAGTGCATCGATCAATGCCACCAGGTTCGACTTCAGGTCCGCATCGGCGAACGACTTGCGGCCGATCGTTGCGTGGATGATGCCGGCCTTGTCGGTACGGTACTGTACCTGACCGGCTTTTGCGTTCTTGACCGCGTTAGCGACGTCAGGGGTGACGGTGCCGACTTTCGGGTTAGGCATCAGGCCGCGTGGGCCGAGGATCTGGCCCAGCGTACCGACGATACGCATGGTATCTGGCGAAGCGATGACGATGTCGAAAGGCATGTTGCCGGCTTTGACCATCTCAGCCAGGTCTTCCATACCAACGATGTCGGCGCCGGCGGCCTTGGCCTGCTCAGCCTTGTCGCCCGTTGCGAACACGGCGACGCGCACGGTCTTGCCGGTGCCAGCTGGCAGCACGACGGAACCGCGGACGACCTGGTCCGACTTCTTAGGGTCAACGCCCAGCTGAACCGACACGTCGATCGATTCATTGAACTTGGCGGTGGCGAATTCTTTCACCAGGGATACAGCATTGTCGAAAGCGTAGGACTTGTTACGGTCGACTTTCGCCTTGATTGCTTTAACGCGCTTGGACAGCTTAGCCATTACAGACCCTCCACCGTGATGCCCATCGAACGTGCGGAACCGGCGATGGTGCGAACAGCAGCATCCATGTCGGCAGCGGTCAGATCTGGCGATTTCAATTTAGCGATTTCCTCGGCTTGAGCACGGCTCAGCTTGCCAACCTTGTCGGTATGTGGCTTTGGCGAACCTTTGGTGATGCCCGAGTGCTTCTTGATCAGGTAGGTTGCCGGCGGCGTCTTCATCACGAAGGTGAACGACTTGTCGGCGAACGCGGTGATCACGACCGGGATTGGCATGCCTGGTTCCATACCTTGGGTCTGCGCGTTGAACGCCTTGCAGAATTCCATGATGTTCAGACCGCGTTGACCCAGAGCTGGACCGATCGGTGGGGATGGGTTTGCTTTACCAGCTGGCACTTGCAGCTTGATAAAACCAATGATTTTCTTTGCCATGATGGCTCCTATCTTGGATGAGTAGTTATCGCCTTGGTGCCATCGCCGGCATCGAAGATGCCTGCTTTGGCACCGACTGACCAGAGGGGACTAGTCAGAGGGCTCCTCTTGCCGGAATCAGCTTTTCAGCCACGCTCCGGTTCGGCGTTTGTTAAACTTTTTCCACCTGGCCGAACTCGAGTTCGACTGGCGTTGCACGACCAAAAATGGTGACCGAAACGCGCACCTTGGATTTTTCGTAGTTGACTTCTTCGACATTGCCGTTGAAATCGGTGAACGGACCATCCTTGATACGCACTTGCTCGCCCACTTCGTACAGCACTTTTGGACGGGGCTTTTCGATGCCCTCTTGCATTTGCTGCATGATCTTGTCGATCTCGCGCGCCGGGATCGGCGTCGGCTTGTTCGACTTGCCACCGATAAAGCCAGTGACTTTATTGGTGTTCTTGACCAGGTGCCAGGTCTCGTCCGTCATTTCCATTTCAACCAGCACATAGCCGGGGAAGAAACGACGCTCGGTGACCGACTTCTGGCCATTCTTGACTTCGACGACTTCTTCGACCGGCACCAGGATGCGGCCGAACTGTTCCTGCATGCCGGCGCGCTCGACGCGCTCGGTCAGCGCGCGCTGGACGCTTTTTTCCATACCGGAATAGGCGTGCACGACATACCAGCGCTTATTGCCCACTGGTGCGGAAAGGGTGGCGGCGGGCACTGGCTCGCTGCCTGGCTCTTGTACGATATCGTTCATTATTTCTTCCCAATATCCAAGATCAAGTCGTACAGAACCCATTCGAGCGTCTTGTCCGTGCCCCACAGGAAGATCGCCATGACGACGACAAACGCAAACACGATCAACGTGATTTGCGTTGCTTCTTTGCGGGTCGGCCAAACAACTTTCTTGGTCTCACGCACGGCCTCCTTCGCAAACGTCAGGAATTCGCGGCCAGAAGTGGACGTCCAGGCTACCAGAATGGCCAAAAGCAAACCGCCGACCAGTGGCAAAGCACTGATCAGCGTCTTTTGATTGTTGCCCTTCAGGACAAAGAACCCGACTACGCCCGCAATCACCAAAGCTATTGCCAGAACGACCTTGAATTTGTCGCCCGACGTGCTAACGGTTTGCACGGATTGATTAGACATACTTTTTATACTTTCGGTGCGCTGCACCTTAACGGTGGCAGGGACGGAGGGCATCGAACCCCCAACCTTCGGTTTTGGAGACCGACGCTCTGCCAATTGAGCTACGTCCCTACGTAAAACTGCAGTGGAATCAGCGATTTTACCACGGGGTGCGACCCCTTGGCAAGCCTCGCCAATTCAAAGGGGCCAACCGTGCCGCCTGGCGGCGACCTGGCTGGCCCCAAGTTTGCTTTTAAGCAATGATCTTGGCAACGACGCCGGCGCCGACGGTACGGCCACCTTCGCGGATTGCGAAGCGCAGGCCTTCTTCCATCGCGATCGGGTTGATCAGCTTGACGGTGATCGACACGTTATCGCCTGGCATAACCATTTCTTTGTCCGCTGGCAACTCGATCGAACCGGTCACGTCCGTGGTACGGAAGTAGAACTGAGGACGATAGTTGTTGAAGAACGGGGTGTGACGGCCGCCTTCGTCTTTCGACAGCACATAGATCTCGCCGGTGAAGTGAGCATGCGGCTTGATCGAACCTGGCTTGGCCAACACCTGGCCACGCTCGACGTCTTCACGCTTGGTGCCGCG
>CBDDRJ010000090.1:0-25050 GCA_965233055.1 uncultured bacterium | reverse complement strand
TCGATCGGATAGTTCGGTCGGCCCTTCCGGTTGCCCGGCTTCATATCAGTATTCAAAGTAGTTCCCATCATAAAAGTAGTGGGAACCACAATGGAGTGTCCGGCTAGCTACGTCCAGACGTCACTGGCGTCACGCTTACGACCATCGACGCCTATGCCCGATATCCTCGCCGTCGCCGTCGCCGAGGCACAGCGCCTGATCGGAGCCACGCGCGTGCTCAGCTAGCCGTGATTGCGCACCAGGGTGGCATCGATGGTCGCGCCCTGAATGCCGGCGGTGTATGCGCATGGCGTTTCCTGAGGCCCAACTTGTGCGATAGACAAATGCCGAAACGCGCAGCGTGTAGGCAGTCCGCCTGATTAAGAGATTAGACTGCTTTAGCGGCGCTACGCCTTGTTCTTGTATTTGACTGCACTCCATCCAGCACCCCAAGACAAGAGCAACAGGACAACCGCCACCGGCAATGTAGTAACAAGTACCAACCCAGATGGTGCATGAAACCAAACCACCATGAAGAAAGCGTAGATCGGCGCAACAACCGCACCGAGACCAGCAAACACTATAGCAAATGCAAAAAGAACTGTTCGAAGAACAGTCGAGGACAAAGATCGCATGAAAGACCTGACGTCAATTAGACTTCCTTGCTCGGCGAAGCGCATAGAGAAAAAGCAGCTGGAACATCATCGGCAAAGCGGCCACAAAAATACCCGATCGCAGGCCGCTTTCGGCGGCGACATACAACGCATAGAACATAAGTCCTATATTTCCAATGGCCATAAATGCAAAGCGCCACCACGAACCAACGGCCGACCTCGTCCACTCTTTCGGATCTTCGAACAGCATTATTGGGGTTCCTTCTAGCTTGGTGGCACAATCAAACGTTATTGTTCAGCGGCGCCGGCAGGTGCCCGTTGGAATGATAAGTTAGTCGACGCTGCCATGGGTTTCGTATTGAAAAATTTTAGTAGTTAGAAATGACTTTATATTTGCCGGAACATGTTCTCCATTATTTAAGAGAAGTTGGACAATTCTTTCAATATTGGGTTGTCCAACAGCGAACAATAGCGGCGTTGCCTTATATCTCGACTCGGGAAGATTTTCTCCATCGTCGACGTCATCGTGAACAAATCCTAATTCCGGTTTCCAAGTAAGCGCTCGTTCCTTTTTCCCTTTGTCATAGGTAAATTGAAATCCGACGGGAGCGCCAGATTCACTGACCCATACAAATAGGTCCATGGTTGGCGACGTGAACCAGCGGCGATGAAGTTCGCCAGGCAATTGGCGCACTGCAGATATCTCACGAAGTATCGTCATGATCAATGGCAATTTTTCTAACGTCGAGGTCAGGGACGCTGCGCGGCTTTATCGCGCAGCAACCGCCGCACCGCATGGTTGACCGTCGGTCTGAACAGGCTGAAGAGATTCGCCGAACCGAACTTCAAACTCTTCGCATTCGATTTCATCAGGAACCTGCCAAAGGCTACTCGCCATTTCGAATACGTGATCTGGTACCACCATTGAAAACGTAGCACCCTTTTCAGAATTTCTCTTGCGTACTCGTTCGCGTCGGACATCGACTGGCGCGTCCAATACGTGAATGACCGGTGCATAGCCTAAGTCACGTACTTTGCGGCAAAACTCAACACGCGGAGCACGCTGAATAAGTCCCAGTTCTAGAATGACGTCCTTCTCCGAAGCAAGAAGTCGCTGACTATGACGCCAGATAAGATCAACCAGCCTCGCTTTCCGCTCAATGTACCAAGGTACAAAGTCTCCGGTGGGGCGATCCGGGCTGAACAGGTTTGCAAACCACTCGTCAAGCGCAATGTGGACACCGTTGGTACGCGATGCCAGCGCAGCGGCAAAAGTGGACTTTCCCGAACCGACTGGGCCTTCAATGAGGTAGATGGTGGACATGAGAACAAATTGTATGGGGGAGACGGCTGACGCCTGAATTAGGCCGAGCCGCGAAGCGGCTTCGGTTTGAACGAATTGTTACCCGCCAACTTAGAGAACTTGAATCTGAGATGCCTTGGTGACAACGACATGAGTTTGGTAGTAGTACATGTCAGTGGGCTTGCCGTCGGCGAAGAACACGATTTTTGTCCGCCTGGCGGTGCCAGTGACCAGAATCTGTTTTCCTTTCAATGCAATTTCTGGCGACGAGCCAAGCTGCGCGGCAAGTTCTTCAGTTGCCGCGGGCTCCACCGCAATAGATAGGTTCCGCTGATCTCGGTAGTCCAACTCGGAGTTGAGATACACCCGATCTGTCTTGCCGGTGGCTCTAACAGTCATTGCGAATACACCCGTTACGCCAGGTCTCGGAGATGCAGCGGCTAATTGCACGGCTTGCGACGGATCAATCCAATGAGACGAATGACTCTTGGGCGGAGAACTGGCGCAGCCAGCCACCAAGGCAATGATTAACGAGATAGCAAATTGTTTCCAGTGCATGGGTACTCCGATTGGTTGCTAACGAACTGGCTACTGGAATGCACACGGTGGCGGTCCAGCTGACTGCTGGGTTAAGCCTGCCAATGGCGCCGGCCAATCGCCCTAGTAAGAAATGGTTGAGCTGATCAGTCCTTTGGCCAAGTCTTTGCGAGCCAGAAGAAGCGGACGCCGCAGGCGAACATAAATGCGAGAATCAATATCAATGTCCAACTGAGGCCTTCCCCTTCCAAAGCCTCGCCAAAAAGCCCGGATACCATACATAGAGCCGCCACAACGGTCAAGATCGTGAAGCCCCCTAATGAATTCAGGAGTAGCGTACCTCGGGTTCTTGGGGTCATATTTTCATAGGTCTGTAAAGTGTGGGCATTCATAGGCACCAAAAGTAGCTGCAAGTATGACGCCTAACCTCACCTTGATCAATCCCTAGGCCTGAAATCGGAAGCTGCTATCACCGTGCGGTGCAGCTCGGAACTCCGGCAGCGCCTCGGCTGCCGTGGAGAATGCGGCGAGACATGGATGGTTCGCGGCCGGCACGACTTCGGGGAGCATTTGCTGTGTGAAGTGCCAGGCAACGGCCGCGCTCACCCCTGCTTGGGTAATGGTCGAGCTGGTGACCGCGAGTGGACGACGGGCGACTTCTTCCTCGAGCGCATTGAAGGCTGCGAGCAGCTGACCAGTGACGCGCGCTACCCACGGCTCATGCAATTTCTCGGGCGGCCTCAGTCCACGTTCGTAGACGATTTGGACACTCTTCTCACACGCCGCCAAGGCCAGGCCGACGATACGCAGAGTATGCTGAAGCTCCCGCAGCTGGCTCGGCATCAGGCTGCGGGGCCGGGCAATTGCCTCCGCATATTCCAGGATCAAGGTCGAATCCATCAGCACCTCCCCATCGTCGCATACGAAAGTGGGTGCCTTAACGACTGGATTGATCTGCTGGAACTGAGCGAAGGCACGGAACACGGAAATCGATTGATGCTCGAAGCGCAAGCCAAGAAGTTGCAGTGAAATGGCTACACGGCGAACGTAAGGTGAGTCGAGCATTCCGATGAGCTGCATATTGAATCTCCTTGTGGCGGCAGTGTTATGAAAATGAAGCCCTTCGGCCAGAAGTGGCAACGGCCCGCAAGGCCATGAGCCTGCGGGCCGTTCAGAGCGTCTATGGCGCTACCTTATCTTGGCAGCAGTGACGATCCCATCAGGAACTCGTCGACGGCGCGCGCGCATTGGCGGCCTTCACGGATTGCCCACACGACCAGGGACTGGCCGCGCCGCATGTCGCCGGCAGCGAAGACCTTTGGCGACGAGGTCTTGTAGCAGCCGTCGCCATCGGTGGTCGCGCGGGCGTTACCGCGTGCATCCTTTTCTACGCCGAAGGCATCCAGCACTTGCTGCACCGGCGACACGAAGCCCATGGCCAGCAACACCAGATCCGCCTTCATCTCGAACTCGGAATCCGGCACTTCACTCATCTTGCCGTCTTTCCATTCAACGCGGCAGGCGATCAGCTTCTCGACCTTGCCGCCCTTGCCCTCGAGGCGCTTGGTGGCCACTGCCCAGTCGCGCTCGCAACCTTCTTCGTGCGACGACGACGTGCGCAGCTTGGTCGGCCAGTAAGGCCACACCAGCGGCTTGTTCTCATGCTCCGGCGGACGCGGCATCAGCTCGAACTGAGTGACCGAAGCGGCGCCGTGGCGGTTCGAGGTGCCGACGCAGTCCGAACCCGTATCGCCGCCGCCGATCACGACGACGTGCTTGCCGGTAGCTTTGATCTGGTCCTTGACCTTGTCGCCGGCATTGACCTTGTTTTGCTGCGGCAGGAAGTCCATCGCGAAGTGCACGCCCTTGAGCTCGCGGCCTGGCACCGGCAAGTCGCGCGGCGATTCGGCACCGCCCGCCATGACGATGGCGTCAAAGTCCTTGTCCATGTCTTCCGGGAAGATCGTTTCTTTGGCGAAGTTGTTGACGGTCGCAGGGAAGTCCTTGCCGATCAACACGCTGGTGCGGAATTTGACGCCTTCCGCTTCCATCTGCTCGATACGGCGGTCGATCAGGCCCTTTTCCATCTTGAAGTCAGGGATGCCATAGCGCAGCAAACCACCGAGGCGGTCGCTCTTTTCGAACACCGTCACCGCGTGGCCGGCGCGTGCCAGCTGCTGCGCGGCAGCCAGGCCCGCAGGGCCGGAGCCGACCACGGCAACCTTCTTGCCGGTCAATGCGCTTGGCGGCTGCGGAGTCACCCAGCCGTGTTCCCATGCCGTGTCGATGATCTTGTGCTCGATCGATTTGATGCCGACCGGATCTTCGTTGATGCCCAGCGTGCAGGCAGTCTCGCATGGTGCAGGGCAGATGCGGCCGGTGAACTCGGGGAAGTTATTGGTCGAGTGCAGCACGTCGATCGCTTCGCGGTAGTTGCCGCGGAAGACCAGATCGTTCCAGTCAGGGATGATGTTGTTGACCGGGCAGCCCGAGTTGCAGAAGGGGATGCCGCAATCCATACAGCGCGCGCCTTGTACTTTGGCTTGCTCGTCGCTCAGGTGAAGGACGAATTCCTTGTAGTTCTTGAGGCGTGCGGCGGGCGCCAGGTAGCCCTCTTCCTGTCGCTTGAATTCCATGAAGCCGGTGATTTTACCCACGATGTTTCCTTTTCATTTCCGTTGCCGACGGGTAGAGCCCGCCTAGGCACACACGGTGGGCAGAGCCTGCCCACCCTACGATTACGCGGCGATCTTGTCGTGCGCTTCTTCCATGCTGGTGTTGTGCATTTCTTCCAGCGCCCTCTTGTAGTCGGTCGGGAATACTTTGACGAACTTGCTGCGGCCATTGGCCCAGTCGTCCAGCAGATTGCGCGCACGGGTGCTGCCGGTGTGCTTGAAGTGGCGTTCGATCAGGCGCTTGAGGATGACTTCGTCGGTCTCGCGCTCGCCGTCGCGGGTCTGGCTGTGCCAGCCGGAACGGTCCCCCTGCGATGCCGCTGTTGTCACCGGCTCCAGCGCCACCATCGTGCTGTTGCAGCGCTTGGCAAAGTCGCCAGCCGGATCATAGACATAAGCAATGCCGCCCGACATGCCAGCTGCGAAGTTGCGGCCGGTGGCGCCAAGCACGACGACAGTGCCGCCGGTCATGTATTCGCAGCCATGGTCGCCGCAGCCTTCGACGACTGCTGTCGCGCCGGAATTGCGCACCGCGAAGCGTTCGCCAGCCACGCCATTGAAGAAGGCTTCGCCCGAAATCGCGCCGTACAGCACGGTGTTGCCGACGATGATGTTGTCGACCGCCCAGCCGCGGAACTCGGTGTTCGGACGCACGATGATGCGGCCGCCCGACAAGCCCTTGCCGACGTAGTCGTTGCCTTCGCCGACTAGGTCGATTGTGATGCCGGCCGCCAGGAAGGCCGCTGCCGACTGGCCAGCCGTGCCTTGCAGCTGGATGTGGATGGTGTCGTCCGGCAAACCGGCATGGCCGTAGCGCTTGGCCACTTCACCCGACAGCATGGTGCCGACGGTGCGGTTGACGTTGCGCACTGGCGAGATGAAGGAGACGCGTTCGCCTTTCTCCAGCGCGGCCTTGGCTTGCGCGATCAGCTTGTGGTCGAGCGCTTTTTCCAGCGCGTGGTCTTGCTCGTCGACGTGGGACAGCGCGCCGCCTTCGGTCAGCTTTGGCTGGTAGAAGATGGACGTGAAGTCCAGGCCCTGCGCCTTCCAGTGAGTGATCGCTTTCGATTTGTCGAGCAGGTCGACGCGACCGATCAGTTCTTCGTAGCTGCGGATGCCCAGTTGGGCCATCAGCTGGCGCGCTTCTTCGGCAACGAAGAAGAAGTAGTTGACCACATGCTCAGGCTTGCCGGCGAACTTGGCGCGCAGCACAGGATCTTGCGTCGCGACGCCGACCGGGCAGGTGTTCAGGTGGCACTTGCGCATCATGATGCAACCTTGCACGACCAGCGGGGCCGTTGCGAAACCGATCTCGTCGGCGCCCAGCATGGCGGCAACGACAACGTCGCGGCCGGTGCGCATCTGGCCGTCGGCCTGCACGCGAATGCGGCCACGCAAGCCATTGAGAACCAGGGTTTGCTGGGTTTCAGCCAGGCCAAGTTCCCACGGCGTGCCGGCGTGCTTGACTGAAGACAAAGGCGACGCGCCAGTGCCGCCATCGTGGCCGGCAACAACCACGTGGTCGGCCTTGGCCTTGGTGACGCCGGCAGCGACGGTGCCGATGCCGACTTCCGACACCAGCTTGACCGAGATCGAGGCGCGCGGATTGACGTTTTTCAGGTCATGGATCAGCTGTGCCAGGTCTTCGATCGAATAGATATCGTGGTGCGGCGGCGGCGAAATCAGACCGACACCCGGCACCGAGAAGCGCAGGCTGGCAATGTATTCCGACACCTTATGGCCTGGCAGCTGGCCGCCTTCGCCCGGCTTGGCACCCTGCGCCATCTTGATCTGGATCTGGTCGGCCGAGCTCAGGTACTCGGCGGTAACGCCGAAACGGCCCGATGCCACCTGCTTGATGCGCGAACGCAGAGAGTCGCCATCCTTCAATGGAATGTCGACGACCACATTGGCTTCGCCGATGACGGAAGCCATGGTCTGGCCCTGCTTGATCGGAATGCCTTTCAGTTCCTGCGTGTAGCGGTTTGGATCCTCGCCGCCTTCGCCGGTGTTCGACTTGCCGCCGATGCGGTTCATTGCAATGGCCAGCGTTGCGTGGGCTTCGGTGCTGATCGAGCCGAGCGACATGGCGCCCGTCGCGAAGCGCTTGACGATTTCCTTGGCCGGTTCGACTTCGTCGAGCGGGATGGCCTTGGTCGGGTCGATCTTGAATTCGAACAGGCCGCGCAGCGTCAGGTGGCGCTTGGTCTGGTCGTTGATGATTTGCGCATACTCCTTGTAGCTGGAGAAGTTGTTGGCGCGCGCCGCATGCTGCAGCTTGGCGATCGAATCGGGCGTCCACAGGTGGTCTTCACCGCGCACGCGGTAGGCGTATTCGCCGCCGGCATCGAGGTTGTCCTTCAACAGAGGGTCGTCGCCGAAGGCCAGGCGGTGCAGGCGCAGCGCTTCTTCCGCCACTTCGAACACGCCAATGCCTTCGACATTCGAGGCCGTGCCTTTGAAGTATTTGTCGACCAGCGACTTGTTCAAGCCGATCGCTTCGAAGATCTGCGCGCCGCAGTAGGACATATAGGTCGAGATGCCCATCTTCGACATCACCTTATGCAAGCCCTTGCCGATGGCTTTGGTGTAGTTGTAGATGGCCGTTTCCGGCGACAATTGCCCCGGCATTCCGTGTGCCATTTCCTGCAGTGTTTCCATCGCCAGGTAAGGGTGGACGGCTTCGGCGCCATAGCCGGCGAGCAGGGCGAAGTGGTGGGTTTCGCGCGCCGAACCGGTTTCCACCACCAGGCCGGTGGAGGCGCGCAGGCCGCGGCCGACCAGGTGCAAGTGGATGGCCGAGGTGGCCAGCAGTGCGGGGATGGCGACCTGCTCTGCCGACAAATTACGGTCGGACACGATCAGGATATTGTGGCCCGACTTGACGGCGTCGACCGCCTCCGCGCACAGCGAGGCCAGCGAGGCTTCGATGCCTTCCTTGCCCCACGATACCGGGTAGCAGATATTCAATTCATAGGACTTGAACTTGCCGCCAGTGTGGGCGCTGATGCCGCGCAGGCGCGCCATGTCGTCGAAGCCCAGCACCGGTTGCGACACTTCGAGGCGCATTGGCGGGTTGACGTTGTTGGTGTCGAGCAGGTTCGGCTTGGGGCCGATGAAGGACACCAGCGACATCACCATCGCTTCGCGGATCGGGTCGATCGGCGGGTTGGTCACTTGCGCGAACAATTGCTTGAAGTAGTTATACAGCGGCTTGAGCTTGTTGGACATGACGGCCAGCGGCGAGTCGTTGCCCATCGAGCCCGTTGCTTCCTCGCCGATGACGGCCATCGGCGCCATCAGGAAGCGCAGGTCTTCCTGCGTGTAGCCGAATGCTTGCTGGCGGTCCAGCACCGAGGCGACCGTTTTCTCGCCCTGGGCCGGCGTATCCTTGGCGCGGTTGCGCGCGATCTGGCTCTCGGCCAGCTTGATTTCGCCCAGCTTGATCCGCACCGAGTTGATCCAAGCCTTGTATGGCTTGGCGTTGGCGAAGGTGTCCTTGAGTTCCTTGTCGTCGATGATGCGGCCGGCTTCGAGGTCGATCAGGAACATCTTGCCTGGCTGCAGGCGCCATTTCTGGATGATCTTCGATTCCGGGATCGGCAGCACGCCCGATTCGGACGCCATCACGACCAGGTCGTCGTCGGTAACGATATAGCGCGCCGGGCGCAGGCCATTGCGGTCGAGCGTGCCGCCGATGTGGCGGCCGTCGGTGAAAGCCATCGCGGCCGGGCCGTCCCATGGTTCCATCATCGACGCATGGTATTCGTAGAAGGCCTTGCGGTTGTCGTCCATCGTGGCGTGGTTTTCCCAGGCTTCCGGGATCATCATCATCATCGCCTGGGCCAGCGGGTAACCGGACATCAGCAGCAGTTCGAGCGCATTGTCGAAGCAGGCGGTGTCGGACTGGCCTTCATAGATCAGTGGGAACAGCTTGGGCAGGTCGTCGCCCAGCACGGCCGACTTCATCACGCCTTCGCGCGCGCGCATCCAGTTGAAGTTGCCCTTGACGGTGTTGATCTCGCCGTTGTGGGCGATCAGGCGGTACGGGTGGGCCAGCGGCCATTCCGGGAAGGTGTTGGTCGAGAAACGCTGGTGCACCAGCGCCAGCGCCGAGATGCAGCGCGGGTCCTGCAGATCGCGGTAGTAGACGCCGACCTGGTCGGCCAGCAGCAGGCCCTTGTACACGATGGTACGGGCCGACATCGAGGCGACGAAGAATTCCTTGCCGTGCAGGAGCTTCAGGGCCTGGATTGCGTGGCCGGACGATTTGCGGATCACATACAGTTTGCGCTCGAGCGCGTCGGTGACCATGATGTCCGGGCCTCGGCCGATGAAGATCTGGCGGATCACCGGTTCCTTGTCGCGCACGATCGGCGACATCGGCATGTCGGTGTCGACCGGCACATTGCGCCAGCCGAGGATGACCTGGCCTTCGATGCGCACGGCACGCTCGATTTCCTGCTCGCAGGCGATGCGCGAAGCGTTTTCCTTCGGCAGGAACACCATGCCGACGCCATACTCGCCCGGTGGCGGCAGTTCGACGCCTTGCTTGGCCATCTCGTCGCGGTAGAACTGGTCCGGCAGCTGGATCAGGATGCCGGCGCCGTCGCCCATCAGCTTGTCCGCGCCGACCGCACCCCGGTGGTCGAGGTTCTTCAGGATCAGCAAACCTTGTTCGATGATGGAGTGGCTCTTGTTGCCCTTGATGTGGGCGATAAAGCCGACGCCACACGCGTCATGTTCATTGTTTGGGTCGTACAAGCCTTGGGCAATCATGTATTTCTCCACTGCGGTATGAGTTCGAAAAATGAGAATAGTGCAATGCAGCAGAGTGCGTCAACAAGAACAATTAGGGTCGGAGTCGATTTAAATCGTGTTATCTTTTCTTGAAAATTAATTAGGGACATAGTCAATTGCCCCGTAGGGGAGCGGAACCGCCGAGGGCTGCGTGCCCACCGCTTTTCTTATTGGACTTTGAATGGACGCCCGCGCTTGGCGGGCAGGACCTGGCGTTTGGCCTTGTTCTGCAGCTCCAGCTTGAAGCTGTCGCTGCCGAGCGGCCAGCCCTTGAGCAGGGTGGCGTTTAGGGTGGAAAGATCGGCATTAGTGAGTGCTCGCTCCGCCAATTCGATATACGCAGCCTCACGCTGGAATGGCGTATTGCCCAAAGCCCAGTACTCGGCGTGGTCGGTAATCAAGGCATCGGGGCGGGCGCCCGCATGGTGGGCATAGCTCGACCATGGGTAGTCGAGCGGGTTGGACATGACCCCGCTACGGACCGGGTTCAGCTCAATGAAGCGGCTGCACACGAGGAAATAGCGCTGCGCCTCGACCAGCGAAGTCTTGAACCTGCCCTGCCACAGGCTGCCGCTGCGGCCGTACTTCTTGTTGTAATAGGGGACGTAGTAGCGCCCGACCCGCTGCATCATCTGGGCCAGGCCATCCTCGTTGCTGGGCGTGGCCAGCAAATGCAGGTGGTCCGGCATCAGCACATAGGCGTGGATCGCGACCTTGCAGGCCTTGGACGCCTCACGCAGCCATTGAAGGAAGCTGCGGTAGTCCTCGTCATCGCGGAAAATGACTTGCTGGTTGCTGCCAGCCTGGATTACATGGTGGGGCTGGTGCGGGACGATGAGACGGGGAAGGCGGGCCATGGCCATGATTGTACCCAATCAGGCTGGCTCTGTCCCCAATTAATTGAGCCGCATTTAAAAATACGGCTTGATATGTCCCTGATTAAGACAGATTGAAGCCGGCGGACAGGCTGTAGCCCTCGCCGTAAGCGCTGCGCAGTGGCAAATCCTGGCCCAGGCCGCTGCGCGCCTTCTTGCGCAGGCGGTACACCAGCATGTCGACGCGGCGGCTCGCCTCCGGATCGTCGCCGCCCATGCCGGCCACGATCACCTGGCGCGGCACCGGCCGCGTGTTGATGGTCAGCAGATGCAGGAAATTGCATTCCTTTTCGGTCAGGTCGATCACGGCCCCCATCAGCTCGAGCTGGCGGGCACTGACCTTGAGGGTCCATTTGCTGGGCGCCGGGGCCGGTTCGGACGGGCGCACCCGGCGGTCCAGCGCCTCGATGTGGGCGGCCAGTTCCGGGAATTTGATCGGTTTGGTCAGGTAATGGTCGGCCCCCAGGCGCAGGCCCAGGATGCGGCTGTCGAAGGCGACCCGGCCGGTCAGCACCAGCAGGCCGATTTCGGGGTAGAGCTGGCGCATGCGCGGGATGACATTGAAGCCGTCTTCGTCCGGCAGGCCGAGGTCGAGCACCACGACGGCGGTCGGGTTCTTGGTCAGCGCGGCCCACATTTCGCCGGCCGTGGTGGCAATCATGACTTCATGGTCCAGTTCCGCGAGGAACTCTGCCATGTCGGTAGCGTATTCACCGTTGTCTTCAACGATCAGGATTTGTGTCATGGGTGCGCCAATTTCATAATATTTTATTAACCCTTTGCTCGAACGTGCTTGAGCACAGCGCTTCCCCCTGAGAGTTGATCCAAGGAATTATCACTGCTGTGCCCTTCTGACGCAACCCTTTTTCCGGCTCCGCCCTGTGCTGGCAACCAAATGCGGAACTCGGCGCCACCGTCGGGGTGGTTGCGCGCCGTCAGGTTCCCGCCATGGACTTCGACCACGGAGCGCGCCATATAGAGGCCCAGCCCGGAGCCGGGGCCGCATCCAGTGGCATTGCGGCCCCGGTAGCCCTTGGCAAAAATGTGTTCCAGCTCGTCTGGGGGCAGGCCGGGGCCGTTGTCCAGCGCCAACAGCTCGATGCCGCCATCGGCCCGCTGTCCCGACAAGACGATAACGGCTGAGTTTGGCGTATATTGAACAGCGTTATCAATCAAGACCTTCAGGGCCAGCTTCAGGCCAGCCGGTTCGCAGCGGATTTCGTGGGGCAGGTCGGCGACGGTGACAGTTGCCCGTCGTCCTGCCTGGCGGGCCAGTGCCGCCGCGTCGTCCAGCAATTGCTGCGGCGACGCGCTGGTGGACGGGCGCTTCCTGCCAAGCGCCTGCAGGCGGTCCGGCGACAGGTACTGGTCGAGCATTTCGATCAGGCGGTCGCAGGCGGCGCCGATCTTGCGGTAGCGCTGGCGGGTCGCTTCGTCGGCATGGGCGGCGGTCGCTTCGAGGCGCTGGACGGCGCCGTCGATGGTCGACAGTGGCGTGCGGAATTCATGGTTGAGCATGCTGGCAAACTTCTTTTGCTCGGCCTCGCGCTGGCGTCGCTCGCTGACGTCGCGCACGATGCCGACCAGGCTGCCGGGCACGCCATAGGGGTCGAGCAGCAGGGTCGAATGCACTTCGACCGGGATCGTGCGGCCATCCGGATGTGCGATGTCGAACTGGCGCAATAGTTTTTGCCGCGTCGCGTCGCCGGCGGCAAGGCGCTGCAGGCGATCGGCCAGGCCGGCGCACAGTGCGGCCAGCGCGGGTTCGCCGCGGGCGGGGTCTTGCAGGGAGGCGGCGACGGCTTCGGCGCTGTAGCCGAGCAGGTGCTCGGCATGGGGACTCAGGTAGCTGAGCGTGCCGCTGGGGCAGCGGATGACCCACGCCACGTCGCCGCTGACTTCGGCGATGTGCCTGAACTGCTCACTCTGGTCGCCCCCGCTGGGTGTCATTAAATTAATCCAATTATTATTGCTGCCCGGAATGGCTGCTAAGTATAGGCCTCAAGTGTGCTTTGTGTAAATAAGGCAAGACGTGTTGTCATTTGTGCTAACCCTCCGAATGAAAGCGACCGACGCCGGCAATTCGGTGGGCTCGCAGAGCCCACCCTACGGGGCTCCGCGTGGGTACGAAAGCCGTACCCACCCATTCTTCTTACCCGCGCGGCAAGGCGGCGACATGCCAGCCCCGCGTGGGTACGAAAACCGTACCCGCCCTACTCTTCCAATGGTGCGAAGATGGCTTGCAGGTCTTCCTGGGTCAGTGCCATCTTGTGGGATTCGCCTTCGGAAAGGATCGAGTTCGCCAGGTCGGATTTCTTTTGCTGCAGCAGCTGGATCTTTTCTTCCAGCGTGCCCTTGGCAATGAGCTTGTAGACGAACACCGGCTTGTCCTGGCCGATGCGCCATGCGCGGTCGGTCGCCTGGTTTTCCGCCGCCGGGTTCCACCACGGGTCGTAATGGATGACCGTGTCGGCCGCCGTCAGGTTCAGGCCAACGCCGCCAGCCTTGAGGCTGATCAGGAAGATCGGCACGGCGCCTTGCTGGAAGGCCGCCACTTGCGCGGCGCGGTCCTTGGTGTCGCCCGTGAGCAAGGCATACGGGATGCGGCGGGTGTCGAGCTCGGCTTCGATCAGTTCCAGCATGCTGGTGAACTGCGAAAACACGAGGATCTTGCGGCCTTCGTCGAGCAGGTCGTCAACCATTTGCATCAGGTCGATCAGCTTGGCTGAACCGCTGCCCTGCTTCTTGGCCGGCAGCGCCTTGACCAGGCGCGGATCGCAGCACACCTGGCGCAGCTTGAGCAGCGCCTCGAGGATCACGATCTGGCTGCGGGCCACGCCTTTCTTGTCGATCTCGTCGCGCACCTTGCGGTCCATCGCCAGCCGCACGGTTTCGTACAGGTCGCGCTGCGGGCCGGAGATTTCGATGCGGCGCACGACCTCGGTCTTCAGCGGCAATTCCTTGGCGACATTGTCCTTGGTACGGCGCAGCAGGAAAGGCTTGATGCGGCGGTTCAACAGGGCGCGCCGCAGCGGATCGTCCTGGCGTTCGATCGGGTGGCGGAAGTGGCTGTTGAAGGTTTTTTCGTCGCCCAGCAAACCCGGCAGCAGGAAGTGGAACTGCGACCACAGTTCGCCCAGGTGGTTTTCCAGCGGCGTGCCGGTCAGGCACAGGCGGTGGCGTGCCTGCAGCAGGCCGGCACTTTGCGCCGCCTTCGAGCGATTGTTCTTGATGTAGTGCGACTCGTCGAGGATCACCAGGTGGTAGCTGTGCTCGCGCAGCATTTCTTCGTCGCGCGGCAGCAGCGCGTAGGTGGTCAATACCAGGTCGACCTCGTCGATCTTGACGAACTGGTCCAGGCGTTCCTTGCCCTGCAACAGCAGCACGCGCAGGCCGGGTGCGAACTTGGCGGCTTCGTCCTGCCAGTTGGCCATCAGGCTGGTTGGCGCGATCACCAGCGCCGGGCTGGTCAGGCGGCCCGCTTCTTTCTCGACCAGGATATGGGCCAGGGTCTGCACCGTCTTGCCCAGGCCCATGTCATCGGCGAGGATGCCGGCCAGGTTGTATTCACGCAGGAACTGCATCCACGCCAGGCCGTCGGCCTGGTAGTCGCGCAGGGTTGCCTGCAAGCCCACCGGCGGGGCCACTTTTTGTACGGAACCGAACTGGCTCAGCTTGCGGCCCGTCTCGCGCAATTGCTCGCCGCCAGTCCAGCGCAATGCCGTGCCGCGCGCCAGTTCCTCGAGGCGGCCGGCGTCGAGCGTCGACAGACGCACCCTGGCTTTGATCTTTTCGCTGAAGTAGAGTTCGCCCAGCGTGGCCAGGATCGGCTTGAGCCGGCCCCAGGGCAGGGCCACGCGGACCCCGTCAGGCAGGGTCGCCAGCATCTGGTCGAGGTCGGCGTGGAAGGCCAGCACATCGGGGTCGAAGTCGGCCGGGGCACTGCGGATCAGTTGCACCAGCACCGGCAGCAGCGGCACGCGCTTCTGGTTGACGACGATGCCCAGCTCCAGTTCGAACCAGGCATTGCCCGCTTCGGGCGGCTCGTCGATGTCGGCATACCAGTCCTCCACCGGGACCACGTCGTAACGGTATTTATTCGATTTCTGGACATGCCAGCCAAGGTCGCTGAGCGCGTCGAGGTCGTTCTCGGCAAAGCGCAGCCAGTGGGCCTGGCTTTCCAGCTGCAAGCCGCCGGTGATGCCGTTCAGCGGTGCCGTGGCCGGCTTCTTGAAGCCCATACCGGCCAGCACGGTCGACGCCGCCGCTTCCAGCTCGGCATTGCGGGAAATCACTTCGGTGAGGTCACCGTTCTGGCGCACGACGCGCTGGGCCGGGTCGAACGACACGCGCTCGCCGTCGTAGTCGTAGGACAGCACGGCCACATCATGCCAGCGCTGGCCGGCACCGTCGGCCAGCATCACGCTGTCGAGCAGCAGGTAAGGCTGCGGCTTGACGTCGTCGCGCATGCGCTGGGTCAGCGGCTGCGGCAGCGGCATCAGCTGTTGCAGACCATGGGCCAGCAACAATTGCGAGACGCGGCGCTTGTCGTTGCCTGTGAGCAGAGGGGCCTGGGCCACCAGCGCCTGCAAGTCGACCAGCGAGATGTCGACACCGCCGCGGTTGAGCGACAGTGCGCCGCACGACAGGTTGTCGATATACCAGGGAGGATCGGTCGGCAGCATGTAGTCGATCTGGTCGGCACCGCTGTGGGTGACGCCGGCCGGCGGCTCCACCTGCCAGCCGAGGCGGGCGGTGCGGCCTTCGTCGCGCCACACCAGGTTTGCTTGGCGGACAGGGCCGTATTGCAGCGGGTACAGCAGGCCGTTCGACATATCGGACCAGGAATTGGCCCACAGGAGTTTTTCGTGCTCGAGCAGCATCTGCAGCAGGATGGCGCCGATCTTGCCCTTGGGCTCCGTCGCGCTGCCGCTCTGGGTGCTGGTGCCGCTGCGCATGGCGATGAAGAAGCGCACCAGTTCCTCGTCCTCGCCTTCCAGATAGGCGGGCGGGGCGGACAGCAGCGAGAACACTTCAGAGACCGGGCTGGCCTGGGCCACCTCGCCATTCGGCTTGAGGCGGGCACGGCACAGGCACAGGGCCACATGGCGGCCGCCGCTGGTCGGGGCCAGTACGTAGACGAAGCGGTACTGGGCCAGTTTGGGGTCCTTGATTTCAGCCGTCAGTTTGGGCTGGGGATGGGCCGCCGCCTCAACGCGCTGCAGCCAGCTAGCTACCGGGGCTGGCAAGCCATTGGCAGGGGCAGCCAGTGGGCTTGCCTTGGGTTCGGGGGCGGCATCGTTGGCATCGTCGCGCATGAAATCCACTGTGTGCATTGGTGTTGTCAATCGTATTAATTACGACAATAGCCGATATTATCCACCATACCGGAGCTCTTGTTCGGTTCGGATGCGTACTTTGGGCCGGTTTTGACCGAAGGCAATGGTTCTGCAGCAAAACGAGTGATGTTTTGATGCCACAAAGCTCAGGCGCCGGGCGTGCAGCCAAAGTCGCCGCGCACGTGCCGTGCCCGGGACGATCATCGAATAAGGGTTATACTTATACATTAGGTTCCAAAGGAGCATCCAAATGCAATGTCCTGTTTGTAAGAACGTGAACCTTGTCATGGCAGATCGGCAAGGCGTGGAAATCGACTATTGCCCGAGCTGCCGTGGCGTATGGCTCGACCGTGGCGAGCTCGACAAGATCATCGACCGCTCCGCCGGCATCGTGCCACCGCCGCCGCCAGTGCAGCCGGTACAGCGCCACGACACCTATCTGGCGCCGCAGCAACACCAGCCGGTGGCGCCACCGCAGCACACGGGATTTGGGCATTCCCAGCCTTCGCATGGCTATCCGCAGCAGGGATACCATAAGAAAAAGAAGAAAGAAGGTTTCCTGGGTGAGCTGTTCGATTTCGACTGATACTTAAGGATTGGGTTTACTTTTCGATTTTCCGGGTTTATAGTTAAGCGCATGCTTAATCATCAAACCACCCCCATCGATGTATTCCGCGCACTTGCCGATCCAACCCGGATGGCGATTGTCGAACGCCTGATGCGCAGCGAAGCGACCGTCAGCGAACTGGCCAGGCCCTTGGGCATCTCGCTGGCCGCCGTCGTGCAGCAAGTAAATTACCTGGAGAACTTTGGCGTCATCATGTCGCGCAAGGTCGGGCGGGTGCGCACCTGCTGCATCGATTATCAAGCTTTGACGATGGCCGAGCAGTGGATCGCGAATCGGCGCGCCATGTGGGAACGTCAGTTCGATGTGCTGGGCGATATTCTCGAATCGGAAGGAATTCCACCATGATGACAAAATCAGGCCTGCATCAGAGTTTCGATATCGAACGCATCTACAAGGCCGCGCCGCAGCGCGTATTTGCAGCCTGGTCGGATCCTGCCATCAAGTCGCGCTGGTTCATCGGTCCGGCCGGCTGGACCCAGGTCAGGCGCGAACTTGATTTCAAGGTGGGCGGCAACGAAATCCTGCACGGGAAATTTTCCGACGGCAGTGAATCGTTGTTCTCGGCCCGCTACCACGACATCGTGCCGAACCAGCGCATCGTCTATGTCTACGAGATGCACGTGAAGGGCCGCCTGCATTCGGTGTCGCTGGCGACCGTCGAGTTGTCCGCAGTCGGCGCCGCCACCCGAATGCTATTTACGGAGCAAGTCGCCTTCCTCGATGGCACCGATGCCGACGCCGGCTGCGCCTCGCGCCTGCACGGCACGGCAGCGCACCTGGACCGCATTCCTGACGTCGTTTGATTTGCAGGCACGCCATGCTCACGACCTACACCGGCAGCTGCCACTGCGGCGCAGTCCGCTTCGAAGCCGACCTTGACCTGACCCAGCCCAGCTACCGCTGCAACTGCTCGATCTGCAAACGCACGCGCGGCTGGCACGCGGTGGCGATGCCCGGCCAGTTCCGCCTGCTGGCCGGCGAAGCTGAGCTGACCCAGTACCTGTTTCACTCCCGGAAGAACCATCACTATTTCTGCAGGCATTGCGGCGTGCGCGCCTTTGGCGTCGGCCACGATACGCCCGTCGGCGAGATGTACGGCGTCAATATCGGCTGCCTCGACAATGTGCCGGACGAGGTGCTCGCGGCTATCCCCATGGTCTACGTCGACGGGCGCAATGATGCGTTCGCGCCGCCCGCGATCACGGCCCATATGTGAAGCCGTTACTGGCGCGACGGCGCGTGCCGCAGCACGGCAATGAACTGCCATTTGGGCCGCAGCAGGGAGCGGACCACCGGCAAGTGCTGGTACAGATCAATGCCAATGTCCATCGCCTGGCAATCGAGGCCGGCCCGGTTGGCCAGCGCAACAAAGCGCGCGTGGGTCAGGTAGCGACGCGGCACCCGCACGCGCAAGCCATAACTTTCGATGAAGTCAATCGCCATCAGGACGAGGCGGGAAAACAGTCCGTACTCGAGATGGTCTTTGACGATGACCAGCTTGCAAACACGCGCCGCTTCCTTCAGCAGATCGATCTGCCGGTCAGTCGCCAGCTTGTTGAGCACATCGGTCAGGATGCCGACGTCGTAGCTATGCGACTTCAGGCCGATCCGCATGCCGCTGAAGCGCTGGTAATGGTTCCATAGCGAAGTCGAGCGCATATAGTCCGGCAAGGGATGGACGTCGACGCCCATCCAGCTGATCTTGCTGTGCTGCTTGGCGATCGTGGAAATGACCGCCATTTCGCCGCAACAGATATCGAGGCAACTGACGTCCGCTTTGCCCGGGTAGGCCGCGCCAATCCGGGCCCAGATCAGCTCGGCCATCAGCTTGACGCGGCGATGGTGCGCCGCCCCTGCCAGCACATGCATCAGGGCGCGGTCGTACCACCTGGTAATCTTGAGGACGCTTGGGACTTTCACGGCACGGCCACCCGGTTTCGAAAGCTTTCGACAGCATGAGTATCCCACCAAACTTGGCGTTACAGCTGGCTCATGCCGCCATCGATGATGATTTCCGTGCCGACGATATAGGCCGACTCGGGCGAGGCCAGGTGCAGCACCGTCGATGCCACCTCTTCCGGGGTGCCAAAGCGGCCCAGCGGTATGGCGGCCTGAATGCTGGCAGCCGTCGCTGCCATCGTCGCGGCATCGAGGCCGAGCTTGCCGTACAGCGGCGTCACCACCGGGCCGGGGCTGACCACATTGACCCGCGCGCCGCGCGGCAAGAGCTCGGCCGACAGGGTCTTGGCCAGCGAAATGACGGCGGCCTTGCTGGCGGCGTACACCGACGAATTGACCATGCCGATATGGGCATTGATGGAGCCGTTGATGACCAGCGATGCGCCTTTGTCGAGTAAGGGCATCAAGGCCTGGATCTGGAAGTAGACGCCCTTGACGTTGACATCGAAGGTGTCGTCCCACAGCGCTTCGCTGACGTCCGGCAGGCTGGCAAATTTTGCCACGCCGGCATTGAGGAACACGGCGGCCAGCTTGACCTTGCGACTGCTCAGTTCCGCCGCCAGTTCCCTGGCGCCGGCGACCGAGGCCGCGTCATTGATGAGGGCAATCGCGTGGCTGCCAAGTTGCGCGCGCGCCGCTTCCAGCGCGGCGCCGTCGCGGCCGGTGATGATGACGCGTGCGCCTTCTGCCGCGAATGCCTTGGCTGCTGCCAGACCGATACCGCTATTGCCGCCGGTGACCAAAACCACTTTATCGTCGAATCGTTTCATGTTGTTCTCCTGAGATGTCCGGTGAATTACCGTAAAGAGATTGTGTTCCAACACGTTCGAAATGACTTACCATTGGAACCAGGAACTCGTGCGGTTTTATCGAACATGTCAGGATCCCCATGCTGTCGAATGAAGAACTCTCCCTGCTCGAGGCAATCCGCGACAGCGGCAGCCTGTCACGCGCAGCCGCCAAATTGGGCAGGGCGCCGTCGACGGTGTCCCACGCCGCCCGCCAGATCGAAGACAAGTTCGACGCCTTGCTGTTCGACCGGCGCCGCTACCGCCTGCAGCTGACTCCGGCGGGAGAGCTGCTGGTGCGCGAGGCGGCGCGGCTGGCCGAGGATGCCGGCCGGCTGGCGCGGCGCGTCAAGCAGGTCGCCAGTGGCTGGGAAGACCGGCTGTGGCTGGTAACGGACGAACTGATCGAATTCGAATCGCTGCTGCCTGTCATCCAGGCCTTCGACCAGCTCGACTCCGGGGTGCGCCTGCGGATCACCCACGAAGTGTTGCGTGGCACCTGGGAAGCGCTGCAGGATGGCCGGGCCGACATCGTGGTCGGCGCGACCAATGAGCCGCCGGCAATGAAGGGCCTGCAATGGTTCCAGCTCGGCGTGGTCGACTGGGTATTTGCCGTTTCTCCGCATCATGCGCTGGCCAGCGCCGCCGGGCCGCTGCGCCACGACGAAATCCTGTTGCATCGCTCGGTCGTGGTGGCCGACAGCTCGCGCGCCAATGACGGGCGGGCCTATGGCGTGGTGGGCGGACAGGCAACGCTGGCCGTGCCTTCAATGCGGGCCAAGGTCCAGGCCCAGCGCGCCGGCCTGGGGGTCGGCTGGCTGCCGCGGCAACGCGTCAGTTCCCTGCTGGCGCGCGGCGAGCTGGTCGAGAAGGCAACTGCCGTGCCGCGCGAGCCGAACACGCTCTACGTCGGCTGGCGGACGGGGCACCAGGGGCGCGCGCTGGACTGGTGGGTCAGGCAGCTCGAGCAACCGCGCCTGGCCAGGCTGCTGGTGCAGGGTCTCGATACCCCGGGCGCTTGAAAATACTTGCAAAGTCGGCAGCTGGCGATATACTGTACAAACATACAGTCTTTTACCCTTCCAGCCCGACCAAGGATCCCGCATGTCCCCGCTCGACGCCTACCTCGCCCGCCACTACCTGAACCAGGACCAATTGCTGGCCGCGGCCGCCATCGGCGCCGAGGAGCTTGACCGCCTGATTGCGCGCCGCCTGGTGCCGGAGCCGTCGTATGTGGTCACCAGCGAGGGCCGCGTCACCTCATTCGTGTTTGGCGACATGGACGCGCAGGGCGCCACGCCGGGGCGCTACTTCCACCCTACCCAGCTGAGCTGGCTGTCGCTGGCGCGCACCACCAGCGCATTGACCGAAGACCAGCTGAAGGAGCATTTTTCGGCCCGCTTCATCGCCGCCCTGTCCATCCTCAACCGCACCACCTGGCGCCTGCTCGACAGCTTCGACGACGACGGCAGGCCGATCGACAAAGGCTTGCGCCTGCGCACCGATACCGCATGGAAGTACTTCCTCAACGGCACCTTTGGCCTGTGCGTGGCCAATCCGATGTCGGAAGCCCATATCGCGCGCAAGGAAATCCTGCAAGAGAAACTGACGGCGATGAGCGAAAACGGCGAGCGCAATGTGTTTGCGCCGATCGAGGTCGCCGGCCTGCTGCAATTGATCGACGACTACGCCGAGGCATCGATGCCGTTTTCGCCCGTCGAGTACCCGCGCAGCAGCCGCAAGCGCCTGGTCGACGACTTGCGGGTCAAGCTCGGCAAGCTGAGCTGCACGTCCGCCTAGGAGCTTGCGTGCCGGCGCCGCCCACACGCCTGTTTCACTGTCAAGTCTGGCGCATCCTGCACAATTGGGTATCATTCCGTCCTTGACTCACCCGGAACCACCCCATGCTGCCTTCTATCGAACAACGTCTTGCCCTAGAACTCTCCGCCAAGCCTGCCCAGGTTGCCGCCGCCGTCGCCCTGCTCGACGAGGGCGCGACCGTGCCGTTTATTGCCCGCTACCGCAAGGAAGCCACCGGCGGCCTGGATGACATCCAGCTGCGCCTGCTCGAAGAACGCCTGCGCTACCTGCGCGAACTGGAAGAGCGGCGCGCCTCGATCATTGCCTCGATCAGCGAGCAAGGCAAGATGACGCCGGCCCTGCTCGATGCCGTGACCCACGCCGAAGACAAGACCCGGCTCGAAGACTTGTACCTGCCGTACAAGCAGAAGCGCCGCACCAAGGCCCAGATCGCGATCGAAGCGGGCCTGGCGCCGCTGGCCGACGGCTTGCTGGCCGACCCGACCAGGAATCCGGAGCAGGAAGCGGCCGCTTACCTGCGCGAAGCCTTCACGACGACGGACGGCAACAATCCGGGCGTGCCGGACACCAAGGCCGCACTCGACGGCGCGCGCCAGATCCTGATGGAACGCTTCGCCGAAGACGCGACGCTGCTGCAGTCGCTGCGCGAGTACGTGCAGGAGCACGGGATCGTCGAGTCCAAGGTGGTCGAAGGCAAGCAGGACGAAGGCGAGAAGTTCGCCGACTACTTCGACTATTCCGAGACCATCGGCACGGTGCCGTCGCACCGCGCGCTGGCGCTGCTGCGCGGCCGCCGCGAAGGCATGCTCGACGTAACGCTTCGCCTCGACACGGAGGCCGAAAAACCCAAATGGGATGCGCCGCACAATCCATGCGAAGGCCGCATCGCCAGCCGCTTCGGCATCAAGGACATGAAGCGCCCGGCCGACAAGTGGCTGCTCGACACGGCGCGCTGGACCTGGCGCGTCAAGAGCTTCATGCACCTGGAGACCGAATTGATGGGCGCCCTGCGCGAACGCGCCGAGCTCGATGCCATCAATGTCTTCGCCCGCAACCTCAAGGCCCTGCTGCTGGCAGCACCGGCCGGGCCGCGCGCCACCATGGGCCTCGACCCTGGCCTGCGTACCGGCGTCAAGGTGGCGGTGGTCGATGCGACCGGCAAGGTGGTCGACACCGCCGTGATTTATCCGCACCAGCCGCGCAATGACTGGGAAGGCTCGCTGCACACACTGGGCCAGCTGGCCGCCAGGCACAATGTGTCGCTGATCTCGATCGGCAACGGCACCGGCTCGCGCGAGACCGACAAGCTGGCCCAGGACCTGATCAAGCAGCGCGCGGAACTGAAGCTGACCAAGATCGTCGTGTCGGAAGCCGGCGCGTCGGTGTACTCGGCGTCGGAGTTCGCGTCGCGCGAGCTGCCTGACATGGATGTGTCGCTGCGCGGCGCCGTCTCGATTGCGCGCCGCCTGCAGGACCCGCTGGCCGAACTGGTCAAGATCGATCCGAAGTCGATCGGCGTCGGGCAGTACCAGCACGACGTCAGCCAGAGCCAGCTGGCGCGCTCGCTCGACGCTGTCGTCGAAGACTGCGTCAACGCCGTCGGGGTGGACGTCAACACGGCATCGGCGCCGCTGCTGGCGCGGGTGTCGGGTCTGTCGGCCAGCGTGGCGCAAAGCATCGTGACCTACCGCGACATGAAGGGCGCGTTTGCGTCGCGCGCGGCGCTCAAGTCCGTGCCGCGCCTGGGCGACAAGACCTTCGAACAGGCCGCCGGCTTCCTGCGCGTGATGGGCAGCGAGAACCCGCTCGATGCGTCGGCGGTGCACCCGGAATCGTATCCGCTGGTCGAGAAGATCCTGGCCGACATCAAGAAGGACATGAAGGCCGTCATTGGCGACGCCAGGCTGCTCGCCACCTTGAATCCGGCGCGCTACGCTGACGACAAATTCGGTGTGCCGACCATTACCGACATCCTGAAAGAACTGGAAAAACCAGGGCGCGATCCGCGGCCCGAGTTCACCACGGCGACCTTCAAGGACGGCGTCGAGGAGATCAGGGACCTGCGCCCGGACATGATCCTCGAAGGGGTCGTCACCAATGTGGCGGCGTTCGGCGCCTTCGTCGATATCGGCGTGCACCAGGACGGCCTGGTGCATATCTCAGCCCTGTCCAACACCTTCGTCAAGGACCCGCACACGGTGGTCAAGGCGGGCCAGGTGGTCAAGGTCAAGGTGCTGGAGGTGGACGAAAAGCGCAAGCGCATCGCGCTCACGATGCGCCTGACCGACAGCGCGCCGCAACCGGGCGCCAAGGTGGAGCAGCGCGGCGATCGCAATGACGGCAAGCGGCTGGCCCAGCACCAGCAACAGCAGGCGCGCCAGCCGGCGCCGGCAGGCGGGTCGATGGCCGCCGCATTCGCCAAGTTGCGCGGATAATCACGCAACCGCGTGGGTAAGCAAGCTTACCCTGCGTAGCGTGGGTTCGGTTTCATCGAACCCACGCGGCGGCAAGCAAACCCCTGCCTCCACCACCTCCCAAACATACAACTGCCAGTGTTTTCCTATAAAATATCGGCATCTTTTACATTTTTCCCATTGAGGCAAGCCATGAGCGACGTACAAACCTGGATCAAAGAAACGGTCACCAGCACCCCAGTGGTGTTGTTTATGAAGGGCACCGCCCAGTTCCCGCAATGTGGCTTCTCCGGCCGCGCCATCCAGATCCTGAAGGCCTGCGGCGTCGAAAATATCGCCACCGTCAATGTGCTGGACGACCCGGAAGTGCGCCAGGGCATCAAGGACTATTCGAACTGGCCGACCATTCCACAGCTCTACATCAAGGGCGAGTTCATCGGCGGTTCGGACATCATGAACGAAATGTTCGAATCGGGCGAGCTGAAAGCCCTGCTCGATGCCTGACCGGCGCAGGCGCATCGTGGTCGCCATCACCGGCGCCACCGGCGCCGTGTATGGCGTGCGCCTGTTGCAGCATCTCGCTGCCCTGCCGGGCATCGAAACCCATCTGGTGGTGTCTGACGCCGCCGTACTGACCCTCAAGCAAGAGGTCGGCATGCAGCGGCGCGACGTCGAGGCATTGGCCCATGTCAATCACAAGAATGGCAATATCGGCGCCACCATCGCCAGCGGCTCGTTCCAGGTCGACGCCATGGTGGTCGCGCCGTGCTCGATGAAGACGCTGGCCAGCGTGGCCCTCGGCCTGTCCGACAACCTGATCGCGCGCGCGGCCGATGTCTGCCTCAAAGAACGGCGCCGCCTGGTGCTGATGGTGCGCGAAACTCCGTTCAACCTGGCGCACTTGCGCAATATGACGGCGGTGACCGAGATGGGTGGGGTGGTGTTTCCGCCGCTGCCGAGCTTTTATCACCGGCCGGCGTCGATTGCAGAAATGGTCGATCACACGGTGGCCCGTGTGATTGATTTGCTGGGGATTGAACATGCCTTGGCGCCGCGCTGGGGTGGCTTGAGCGTCGGGCCCGAAACGCAGGGGTGACGGGGCCACACCGGCGGCTCTGCCGGTTTTTTAGAAAGCGCGTGGGCACGGGGTCGTCGCACGGTTGTTAGTGCGGCGACATGCCCACCCTTCTATGATGCTTGTCTAGGTGTTTTGTGCAAATCTTCTCCGAGCCACCTGTTTGGTGGCTTTTCATACCTTCGTTACTTTCAATAATTTCAAGGCCAGCGCCTGGTCCGATCCATTTATCGCATCGTGCAG
>CBDDRJ010000089.1:0-72676 GCA_965233055.1 uncultured bacterium | reverse complement strand
CCGGCCCGGCCGAGGCGCTGTGGCGCGCACGCCACGGCCAGGCCGCGGCGGTGGCCACGGCAACCGGCCCTGCACAGCAGGCGGTGCCAGCCGCGGTGGAGGGCGCCGCACAGCAGGCGGGCATCGACGCGGCAGCGGGCGCGGCGCAGCGGGCGGCCCTGGCTGCCGCCATCGGCGGCGCCGGCACCGTCATCACCGGCACCGGCTGGGCCAGCAGCCTGGAGCACGAGGCGCGCCGCCTGGCGCGTGAGCAGGGTATCGCCTCGGTGGCAGTGATCGACCACTGGACCAATTACCCCGAGCGCTTCGTGCGCGACGGCGAGCAGGTGCTGCCGGACGAAATCTGGGTCAGCGACCCGTATGCGTGCAGGATCGCGCAGGCCGCTTTCCCGTCGGTGCCGGTCATCGAGCAACCCAACGCCTACCTGGCCGCGCTGGTGGCCGAAGTGCGCGCGCTGCCGGCGCCGGATGCGGCCAACGACAATGACCGCGTGCTGTATGTGCTCGAGCCGATCCGCCAGGCCTGGGGCGAGCTGGCCGCACCGGGCGAGTTCGCCGCGCTCGACTACTTCATGCGCCACCGCGCCCGCGCCGGCGTGGCGCCCGACGCCGAAATCCGGCTGCGCCCGCACCCGTCCGACCCGCCCGGCAAGTACGACGCCTGGCTGGCACGCCACGCCAACCCCCGCATCGCGCTCGACCGCGCGCCGACGCTGGCGGCCGGCCTGGCCTGGGCCAATGTGGTGGCCGGCTGCCAGACCTACGCGATGGTGGTCGCGCTGGCCTGCGGGCGTACCGTCATTTCCACAATTCCCGACTGGGCACCTCCCTGTGTCCTGCCGCAACTTGATATCATACGGTTATCGCACTTGTGTGAACCCGGCACTTAACGAAATGGACCTGCAATGACTACCTCTACCTACGGCCAGCCGCTGTTCCCCGAACTGACCTACTGCGCCCGCTGCTGCATGCCGCAGTCGAACGAAGGGATGGACTTCGACGAAATGGGCATTTGCCAGGCCTGCCAGTCGTCCGAGCACAAGATCCGCATCGACTGGACCGAGCGCCAGGCGGAGCTGGTCAAGATCCTCGACCACTACAAGAGCCTGGGCAACGACTACGACTGCATCATCCCGATCAGCGGCGGCAAGGACAGCGCCTTCCAGCTGCACGTGCTGACCAAGATCTACGGCATGCGCGCGCTGGCCGTCACCTTCAGCCACACCTGGTTCACCGAGACCGGCAAGTACAATCTGCAGAACTGCCTCGACAAGTTCGGCGTCGACCACATCATGTTCTCGCCCAGCACCGACCTGGTCAACAAGCTGGCGCGCCAGTCGCTGTACAAGATCGGCGACGCCTGCTGGCACTGCCACTCCGGCGTCGGCGCCTTCCCGATGCAGATCGCCGTCAAGTACAAGATCCCCCTGATGATCTGGGGCGAATCGATCGCCGAGACCTCGGGCCGCGCCACCCACCGCAACCCGGTGCGCAAGTTCGACCGCGACTACTTCACCAAGGTGTCGGCCAAGCGCTACCCGGATGAAATGCTGAACCACGAAATCACCGCGCGCGAAATGGCGCCGTTCCGCATGCCGTCGGTCGAAGAGATCGAGGCGGTCGGCGTGGTCGGCATCCACCTGGGCGATTTCATCTTCTGGGACGACGAACGCCAGATGGAATTCATGCGCGACACCTACGGCTGGCGCGAAGACAAGGTCGAAGGCACCTACAAGAACTACAAGAGCGTCGAGTGCCGCATGGCCGGCGTGCACGACTACACCAAATTCCTCAAGCGCGGCTTCGGCCGCGGCACCGACCACGCCAGCGTCGACGTGCGGGCCGGCCTGCTGACGCGCGAAGAAGCGTTCGAGCTGGCCAAGAAGGCCGACACCGAGCGCCCGCCGGCGCTCGACTGGTATCTGCAGATCACCGGCTTCAGCCAGCAGGAATTCGACGAGGTAATGGCACAGCACCGGCGCGACCTGAAGATCAGCGCATTGACCGATGAAAAATTCAGCGCGGCAGTCGAAGGCTACCGCCAGTCCAAGGGGAACAAATGAGCACGGCCACCACCAACGCCTCGCTGGCCAGCCTGACCGCCGGCCAACTGATCCCCCTGCTGCAGTCGCGCGACGTGAGCGCGACCGAAGTGACCCGGGCTTGCCTCGACAGCGTCGCCCTCAACGAGCCGAAGCTGCACGCGTGGACCTGGCTCAAGCCCGAGCTGGCGCTGGCTCAGGCCGCCAAGGCCGACGCCAAGCTGGCGCTGGGTACCGGCGGCAAGCTGTGCGGCGTGCCGATCGGGATCAAGGACATCTTCAACACGGCCGACATGCCGACCCAGATGGGCAGCCCGATCTGGGACGGTTTCACGCCCGGCAACGACGCGCGCGTCGTCTACTACCTGCGCATGGCCGACGCCGTCCTGCTCGGCAAGACGGTGACGGCCGAATTCGCCGTCCACGCACCGGGTCCGACCAATAACCCGCACCGCCTCGGCTACATCCCCGGCACCTCGTCGTCCGGTTCGGCCGCCGCCGTCGCCGCTCACATGGTGCCGCTGGCGCTGGGCACACAGACGGCCGGCTCGACCATCCGCCCGGCCAGCTACTGCGGCGTGTACGGCTTCAAGCCTTCGTTCGGCCTGGTGCCGCGCACTGCGATGCTCAAGACCACCGACTCGCTCGACACGGTCGGCATGTTCGCCCGCAGCGTCGACGACCTTGGCCTGCTGTTCGACACCGTGCGCGTGCACGGCATCGACTTCCCGATCGCGCACGAGCTGCTGAACGACGCCGCGCGCCAGAATGTGACGGGCCGTCCATGGCGCATCGGCCTGCTGCGCGGCCCGAAATGGCAGGACGCCGAGCCGTATGCGCAGCAGGCGCTCGAAGCGTTCGGCCAGCGCCTGGCCGGGGTGCCCGGTGTGCAGGTCGAGGCGCTTGAGCTGCCGGCCGAATTCTCGCAGGCGCACCAGATTCACACGACGATTTACGACCGCGCGCTGGCCTATTATTTCAAGGAAGAGTTCGAGGCCAAGACCCTGGTCAGCCCGGTGATGTACGACATCGTCACGCGCGGTAACCAGATCGCGCTGGACGACTACAAGAAGGCGCAGGCAGGCCAGACGGCCCTGTCGCACCAGCTCGACGACATCCTGGCCAGGGACTTCGACATCGTCGTCGACCTGTCGACGGGCGGCGAAGCGCTGAAAGGGCTGGAGTCGGTCGACCGCCCCGACAATTGCCTGATCTGGACCCTGTGCGGGGTGCCGACCATGAACCTGCCGGTGTTCACCGGCCCGAATGGCCTGCCGTTCGGCGCCCAGATCTACGCGCGCCGCTACAACGATTACCTGCTGCTGAACTTCGCGCGCCACCTGCAGGCCAACGGCATCATCGACGCCAACACGCCAATGCCAGCCTTCGCCAGCGAATAAGCACCGTGCGGCGCCATGCGCGGCGTCAGAGAAAAGAGGCTTGCCGTCAGGCAGGCCTCTTGCATTGGACTACCCGCTTACTCTGGCAAAAATTGTCTATTCCGGTCCAATCTGGACTGAAAAGTACTGGTTTAGTCTAATTGGCAGCGGCAGTGATCTAAGTCGGTCTATGATCGCGTCGCCATTGTCGTTTTTGATCTAGCGCTTTCCTCCCAAAGTCTAATTCAAACTCAGCTTCATTATCCTTGTCCAAGCTTTAGACTTGTTTGGAAGGGGGTAAGAACCATGCCATATGTCGCAACTGAAACCGTGCGTCTGCCGGTGGGGCTTTACGTCGATTTGGATTTCCATTTGATGGCGACACAACCGAGCGTGAAACTGGATGTCTTTGTTACGGAGCTTCTGCAGCGCTGGCTGGTCGTCGAAAAGGAGCGACTGGCGTTGCACCGCGGGGGGCCTCCACTGAACGGCTTTCAATGGAAGGGAGTGTTCCTTCCGGACGGGACCAATCTGCGTACGAGCCACGGCAGCCGAACAGAGTTCGCCAAGGTGGTGGGCGAGCGCATCGTTTGCGAAAGGGAATTTGTAACGCCGTCGGCGTTTGCGAATCGACACGCAACAGGGCGCAACGCCTGGCGCTTTGTTTGGCTTCGTTTTCCTGGTGAGGCCAATTGGATCCGCGCGGGCGACTATCGCGCCCGGCTTGAACGACAGGAGGAGTCCAGCCGGCGGGTTGACGCAGCCATTGCAAACACAAGTCCGGCGGGTCACACCGGCAACTTCTGAATGAAACGATTGAACGGCTTGGTTTCGTTTGGCCAAAGCGCCCACACCGGTCTAAGACTTGCGTTGAGATATTGAACCCAAGCGCAATCTAGACTCCGCACCCAATTGAATCGGCGAGTTTAGACTGACGAGGGAAAAAACGCGACCGTTTTGGACTGTGTTCTTCGTTGCATATACCGAAGTAGACGGAATCAGTGCAATCTAGACGAAATTAGACGCTTTGCCCATTGGTAGCACGCCCGCCGACAGGCCGGCCATGGGCAAGCGCGATTAGTAGCGGCACGTCAGGTTGATCGCATCGCGGCAGTGATCGTCTTCCATGAAGTTCTTGGACACGACCTTCTTGCGCAGGTAATCACCCTGCAGGGTCTCGGCATTGCGCAGGTGGTGCGCGCCCCAGCCGCGGGCGACGTCCTTCGGATCGAGCTTTTTGCCGATCTGCATCTTGCGCGCGATGGTTTCCGGCGTCCACGGCGCGTAGTGGAACACCAGCACCTTCAGGTTCAGCAGACGGAACGTCGAGTCCGGCAAATGCGAGCTGTGGCGGCCCGGGTAATACATGCCGACCGGATTGCAATGGTAGAGCCGGTTGCGGGTCGGCTGGCCGCCGATATTGCCGATCGCGATGCGCTCGTTGATGTCGGTCAGCGCATTGTCGTCGATGCCGTGGAACTTCTGCAGCGGCAGCGGCTTGTCGTAGGTCGGGATGATGTCCGGATTGTCGTCGATCACCAGCATGCCCGAGGCGGCGCAGCCGACCCGGCCCATCTGCTTGAGGTTGTATTCGAGGTTGTCGAGCGGCACGCTGCAGACCAGGAATTCGGTGACGCACAGCGCAATCTTCCAGCCCACCATTTCCTGTTCGTAGTTCATCACTTCGAGGTCGGTCAGATAGGCGTCGAAGTGGGTCAGGCGCGAGCGCACCAGGCGCCAGTGGGGAGCCATTTCGCGGCAGATCTCGGCCGAGCGGTCGGTCGAACCGTGGTCGATCAGGATGCCGTAGTCGAACATGGACAGGTGGTGCTTGAGCCACCACGGCAGCATGTATTCTTCGTTGTAGAAATGGCAGATGACGGTGCGCATAGGGGCTTTTCTGGTCAGGGCTTACAGGAATTCGGCAGCCGGGAAGTAGGAGTAGAACAGCGAGCCGTCCGGTACGCCGGCAGCGCGCACCTTGGCGGCCAGCTCGTGGCGGAAGTTCCACGCCGAGAACACGAAAAAGGTCGGCCCGGTCAGCTTGCTGCAGGCATCCATCGCTTCGATGCGGGTGCCCGAGCCGGGCGCATGCAGGCCGATCTTCAGCGGGTTCTCGTCGATGAACAGGTCGGGCTTGATATTGCCGGCATTGACCAGGGTCATCGCCTTGGCGGCGGCGCCGACGAACACGATCTGGCGGCCGGCCGCGCGCTGCTCGGCGACGATCCTGACGACGCCGTCGACGATCTCGCGCGCCGAGCGGCCGAACTGTTCATAGGTCGACCAGTCGAACAGCTTGACCGCCTGCTCGTAGGCGTACAGGTCTTCGGTGATGGCGAATTCGCCCGTCATGAACGGGTCGCGGAAGCCCTTGGCCGGCGCGGCGTCGGCATGCTGCAGCAGGTAGACCGGGCTGTCGCCATGGATCTTGACGAGGAAGGCGTCGACCAGCTTGAGGCCGGCGCGTTCGGCCAGCCTGGCCATCGAGCGGGTATTGAAGAACGAGATATGCTCGTGGTACATGGTGTCGAATTCGCCATGCTCGAACATGCGCGCCTGCGACGGCTGCACCATGACGGTGCCGCCCGGCTTGAGCTTGTCGCGGCAGCCGATCAGGAAGGCCAGCGGGTCGTCGACGTGGGCCACCACGTTCATGCAGACCATCGCGTCGAACTTGCCTTCGATTTCGCTGGCTGCCTGCGGCCAGTAGCCGCACACGACCGGCAGGCCGGCCGCCTGCGCTTCTTTCGTGATATTGGCGGCCGGGTCGACCCCGATGCAGTCGAGGCCGGCGTTCTGCATTTCGCGGATCAGGCTGCCATCATTGCAGGCCAGTTCCAGCACCCGCCCGCCGGGCGGCACCGCCCTGGCCAGCGCGGCGGCGAACCACGTGAAGAACTTGCCCAGCGTCTTGGAGGTGCCGCTGACATAGGCGTACTGGTCGAAGATCTCGCGGCGGTCGACGCAATAGCTCAGCTGTGCATTCCAGCACTGGCTGCAGATATTGAGACCGAGCGGGAACTGGCCGACTTGCTCGTCGGCACTGACCGTGTAGCTGTTGGCGGGCGGCTGGTTGCCCAGGTCGAGCGCCATGCGCAGCTCGGGGCTGCCGCAGCACAGGCACTGCTTGATGTAGTAGCTATTGCTCATTAAACGCTTCCTTTGCCGGCGCGGTAGTCGGCGATAAATTCGCGGCAGCGGGTCTGCAAGTCCGATACCGGCAGTTCGGCGCCGCAGATCGCTTTCATCTTGGTGGTGTCGAGCAGGAATGAATAGGTTTCCGACTCGCCCTGGTAGAGCACCTGGGCATCCCAGGTCATCGCGATCACATGGGCCAGTTCACCCATGCGGAACGAGTTGCTGCCGACGTTGAAGATGCCCGGCTGCTGCCTGGTCAGCAACAGCTTGCGCAGCAGCACCCACAGGTCGGCCAGGAACAGGATGGTGCGGTTCGATTCGCTGTTCATCAGGCGCACCTGGCCGGTCCGTACCGCCGACAGATTCATCGCATTGAACACCAGTTCTTCGCGGATATTCGGGCTATAGCCCGACAGCGTGCCCATCCGCAGCGCGTAGTAGTTGTCGAGGAAGTTCTGCGCGATATAGTCGAACGCGAACTTCGAGATATCGTAGGGGTTCTGCGACGGGATCGCCGCCAGCGACGCTTCCGACGCCGGCACGGTATTGACCCCTTTGCTCGAATACAGGCTGCCGGACGAAGCGTAGATCAGCTTGGTTTCCGGGCGCAGCTTCTTGGCGAAGTTGAACAGGTCGAGGCAATTGTTCGACAGCGCGCCCTTCGGGTCCTGCACCGACTGGCCGACGCTGGAGTGGCCGCCGAACCACAGCACGGCGTCGAACTGGGCCAGGAAGGCGGCGTCGAGGCTGTCGTAGCCGGCGTCGATGACGTCGGGGATGGCGCCGGGGTTGCCGCGCGCGCCGCGGTCGACCACGGTCACGCCGAAACCGTTCTGCTTGAGCTTGCCGTGCATATAGGAACCGATATAGCCGCAGCCACCGACCAGCAGGACATGGATCCCTGCGCCTGAACTAGTATTTTCCAACGACGTTCTCCGAATTTATATGCCGAGTAGCAATTATCACGCTGGCAAGCTTGTCCAAAAGCGGGGAGGTGGGGGGCAAATCGACCCCTGATCCCCTCATAGGACAGCGTTCAGTCTTTCCAGAGCACCATTGTAATCAGTTAAGTGGACATTGCGCGAGGGCAGCGTGTGCATTTCGGTTTCCGTGTACTCGCGGTCGACCGCATTCATGCAGTCGACGCCGCGGGTGACGAACTGAGTCAGCGCCGTGGTCGGCTGGTCGATGCCGATGCAGACCGTGGTCTTGGCGGCCCAGTCGCCCAGCGCGCCGGTGGCGAAGATGGCGTCGACGGTGGCGTCGGCGATGCCGGCGCGGCGCAGGTGCAGGTCGAGCAGGCCGCTGACGTCCCAGCTGGCCTTCGAGCGCACCTTGCACGGCACCCCCTTGGCCGCGCACAGTTTGACGGCCGCCACGATGAAATCGGCGACCGTTCGGAACTGGCAGGTCGGCACTCCGGCCGGGTCGGTCATGGCGTTGAGCAGTAGCAGCACCAGCGGCGCGCAGGACGGCGTCACGCCGGTCGTCACCAGCGGATGGGCCCAGTCGGAGCGGCCGTTGCCCAGCTCGGCGAACGAATCGGGTTCGCGCACATAGCCATGCTTGCGGCCCCGTTTCATGACGGGGAACGGGGTCACCGACACGCTCGAATGGGGGTGGATCTCGGCCGGGATGTCGCGCAGATTGGCCCACGTGGTCAGCGGGCCGGACAGGCCGGCGTCGTAGTCGCAGATATACAGGTAGCGGATATGGGCGAACTTGGGCGCGCAGCACAGCTGGTCGAACAGGCGCAGCTGCGACAGCGAGCGTGCCACCTGGCGCTCGGCCTGGGCGGCGACCACCGGGTTGCCCGGGCACAGCAGCGTATACAGCTCGGTGGCCAGCTGGCGCACCTGCTGCGCGTAGCGCGCCTCGGCCAGCGTGGCCGGCTGCGGCGCCTGCTCCGACAGCGCCAGCGTGACGCGGTCGCGCGCGATCGGGATGTCGAAATACGGGCTGGCCAGCTCGACCAGCTTGTCGCCGTGGAAGCCGGCCAGCCGCTGGCGGTGGTATTCGTAGTCGTAGTAGACGGTCGGCAGGTGCACCAGCGCCTCGCTGCTGGCGCTGCCGGCCGGGTCGAACTCGAGCGTGAAGTTCATCGCGTTCGGCACGTAAGGCGCGCGCGCCTGCGCCGGGAACGCCTTGGCGTTCGGGTATTTGGCGCGCAGGGCCTGGCCCAGCAGGTGGCGCTGCAGCGCCGAATCGAAGTAGAAGTCCTGGGTGTTGTCGTGGGTGAAGTAGGCCAGCGCCTCGCGCGCCGGCATCGCCTCGGCCAGCAGCGGCGCGAAGCGCTTCCAGCGCAGCACCGACAGCGCGATGAAGTAGGTGTTCAGGTAGTCCCAACCGGGCGAGGACTGCTCGAAATTGAAGATGCGGGTGCGCAGCTCGGACAGGCTGGCATCGAACGCGCGGGCGATGCGGTCGGCCTCGTAATGGCAGTGCGACAGCGAGGCGGCGCCCTGCCTGACCTGGTCGACGAACACGAACGACGACAGGCGCTCGGCCTCGAGCACGTTGGCGACGTCGGCCGAATTGGTGATGAACTCGGTCTTGGCGGCCTGCTCGCCCAGCGTCGCCTTGGCGAACAGGTAGTCGTTGCGGTTAGCCAGGAAGATGGAAGCCATAGGGGTCAAGGAAGTTTAGCGCAGCTTGTCGCGCATGGCCGCATAGGCGGCATAGTATTCGGGGTAGCCCTGCTCGCGGATCGCCATCTTCAGCGCGTCGCTCAGCACAGCCTCCTGTGGGAACTGGTTCAGGCGGCTGGCCGACCACGCCAGCATGAAGGGGTTGAAGGTCTTGCAGTGCCATTGCGGGTCGGTGGCCAGGATCAGCGAGGCGATGCGCTCCATCAGGAACACCTTGCGCTGCACCCCGCCCGGGTAGGCGGTCGGCTCGGTCATCACCGACTTGACCGGGCACTCGCGTCCTTCGCAGTAGTCGAACAGCTGCTCGTTCAGGTCCAGCCAGGCGCGCCAGAAGGCGGGGCGGGCGATGAAGTAATTGCTGAAGATGATGTGGCGCGAATCCATCACCATGCCGGCCAGGTCGTGCTGCTGGCCGATGGCGTCGAAGAAGGTGGTACAGGCCCGGTTGAAGCCGGGCTGGAATAGCTCTTCCTGCTCGAACACATTGAGGAAGAAGGCGCCCATGTCGACCTGCGGGCTGAATGCGTAGACATCGTAGTCGCCCCGGTTCTGGTTCACGAAGGCGCTGACCGAGGCGTAGCTGTGGCCGGTCTTTTCCTGGAAGCGCGGCGAGAAGAAGCCGTAGTAGCTGTCCTCGTCCATTTCCTCGTTCAGCAGGAACTGGCGGATCGGCCAGTATTCGCGCCAGTCGTTGCGCAGGCCCGACAGATTGTCGAGCATGCGAAAGCCCGGCGGCACCGAGGCCGCCGTCGCGGCGTTGTAGGCGATGTGGTACAGGTGGATCTTGCTCATGCCCGGCGCTGCCTCAACCTAGCGAGACGGCGCGCAGCACGTACTGGAACGGGATCGCGTCCTGCACCGCCATCTCCGGGTCGGCGCCGACCGCATTGGCCATCGCACGCAGCGCATCCTTGACCTGGTCGGACGGATCGCGGAATTTGCGTACATTCATCTCGACCACCTGGAAGCCGCAGCTCTGGAACATATGCAGGATCGAGATGCGGGTGAACCAGCGGATATGGGTGCGGTCGAGCAGGCCCGAATCCTGGTACAGGAAGGTGCCGTTGTTGAGGATCGACTGGATGCCCCAGTTCTGCGCGTTCGGGATGCAGGCGATGATCTCGACCGGGCCCTTGGCGTTGGCGCGAATGCGCTTGAGCAGCTTCCACGGATCGTACAGGTGCTCGAGGGCGTCGGCGAACACCCAGGTCTGGGCCGTGCCCAGGTCGGCGAATTTGGCGTCCGGGATGTGCTCGACGTTGCCGAAGATGACATCGGTGCAGTGCGCCTTCGACGCCTCGGCGTATTCCTCGACGATCTCGATGCCGGTGTAGCGGGTGTTGGGGCTGCCTGCCAGGTAGGCCTTGGCCAGCGCGCCGCTGGAGGAGCCGACTTCGACGATATGGGTCTGCTGCGGCGCCATCAGGCGCAGCACGTCGACGTTGGCGATATCGTTGATGGCAGTCTGCTTCATGTCTTCGATCGGGTGCACGGCGATCCTTTCATAGAGGGTTTCCAGGTCGCGCACGAAGCGCGGGCTGTCAAACAGGGTGCAGCTGAACCGGTGCTGGACCAGCTGGGTTTTCATCGCTTCGATGCGCGGGCGGTCGTTGGCCAGGCTGACGGCCTTGTCTTCGTAGTCGGCCAGCGTGTGGGTGACCAGCTCCGGCAGGTCGACTGCATGCAGCAGGCTGCCTGCCATGCGCGAAGAGAAGGTGCGGCCCGAGTAGGTCAGCAGCGGCAGGCCGGCCCACAACGCGTCGCTGGCGGTGGTGCCGGCATTGAACGGGAAGGTATCGAGGAACAGGTCGGCGATCTGGTAGCGCGCCAGGTAGTCGGCCGGCAGCGCCCGTTCGGCGAAGTACAGACGGGCCGGGTCGACGTCCTGGGCGGCGGCGAAGGCGCGCAGGTTCTCGCGCACCGACTGGTGGTCCGACACGGTCCACAGGATGCTGCCGGGCACGCGCTTCAGGATCCGCATCCAGCTGGTGAACACTTCTTCGGTGAATTTGTAGTTGTTGTTGAATGAGCAGAAGACGAAGGCGTCTTCCGGCAGGCCGCAGCTGGCGCGGGTCGGGGTCACTCCGATCTGGCGGCGGCGGTCATTGATCTGGAAGCACTCCGGCATGTACAGAGGCTTTTCCGTGAAATACTCGGCCAGTTCGGGCGGCAGCACGAATTTGTCGGCGATCACGTAGTCGATGCACGGCAGCGCCGTGGTACCGGGGAAACCGAGGTAGGTCATCTGGATCGGCGCCGGGCGGTACGACAGGATGTCGGGGCGGGTGCCGGCAGTCAGGCCGTGCAGGTCGATCAGGATGTCGATTTCGTGGGCGCGGATGGCGTGCGCGGCCTGCTCGTCGCTCATGTCGACGATGCGCACCAGGTGGTCGACCGCGCTGACCACGCGCGCGCGCAGCGGCGAGCCGTCTTCGTGGGTCCAGCAAAAGGCAAACACCTCGACCCGACTGCGGTCGTGCAGCTCGTACAGTTCGGCCGTCAGGATCCCGACCGCGTGCGAATGCAGGTCGGACGACAGGTAGCCGACCCGCAGGCGGTCATGGTTGTAGCCTGTGCCCGGGGCCAGCGGCTCGGTCGGCTTGAGGATCTTTTCTTCGACATAGCGGCGCGACGCCGCCAGCTGCACTGCCGGGTCGCCCGAGGCCGACAGCATCGCCAGCGCCGAGGTGTTCTCGATCATCGCCTGCTGCGACACGCCCTTGATCGGCTCATAGATCGGCCATTTGCACTGCTTCTGGCGCAGGTGGATCAGGTGGGTCAGCACCTTGGGCTGGTCGGGGTCGATCAGCAGGCTGCGGGTCAGCATGTCCTCGGCGTCCGGGAACTGCTTGCGGATTTCGAGCAGGCGGCCCAGGTTGTTGATCGCCTGCAGGTAGTGGTTGCGCTGGCCTTCATTATTCGGGTTGGCGATGGCGGTGACGTGGTTCCACAGCGACAGCGCTTCCTGCGGATCGCCGCGCCGTTCGCGCAGCGTGGCCAGGTTCAGGTGGGCTTCGAGGAAGTCGGGCTTGGCGACGATGGCGCGCCGGTACAGCTCTTCGGCACTGGCATCGTCCTTTTCATTGGCAACCAGCACGCCCAGATTGAACATGACGGCGTAGGCCAGCGGCGAGGCGGTGCCGGCCAGCCAGCGCCGGTACAGTGCGATCGCCTCGTTGGGCCGGCCATCCTCGCCCAGCCGCTGGGCGGTGGTGAACAGCTCGACAATCGGCAGGGCGCCCTGGCCGGCCAGTTGCCCGGCCAGTTGCCCGGCCGCCGCCAGCTCATTGGCGGCCAGCAGGCGGCTGAGCTCAGCCAGTTGCGCGGATGGGGTGCTTGCAGTTGAATTTTTCTTCATGCTGGGATCAGGTGAAAGGTTGCGCGCGTGCTCACTACGGGCACTGTAGACGGATGCGTGCCCTCTGGCAAGGGGCAAGGGACCGGCCGGCGCCGGACGGGCCGGATTCATCGGGGCAGCGCCAGCCAGGCGGTGTCGGGCTGGGCGATGCTGCCTGGCGCGCTCCAGTGCTGGCCGGGCGCGGCCAGCGCCGCCATGCCGCTGCGGCTGCGCTGCTCGGCCGCCCAGTCGAGCTGGGCCGCCAAATGGGCCACCTGGCCGGCCAGCGGCTTGGCAGGCGCGGCGGCGGCCGGGGCCGGGGCGCCCAGCTGGAACCAGACGTCGGCCAGCGTTGCGCTGTGGCCGTCGGCGCTTTCCCATTGCGACACCAGGCCGACCCAGTTGCCATTGCTGTTGACGGCCGCCGGGGCCGGCGCCAGCGCCAGGCGCCGTACGCCCAGGCTGTCCAGGCGGCGCAATTCTCCGGCTGCGCTGACGCCGTCGGAATTGGCGTCGACCCACACCCGCAAGTCGCTGAAAGAGGCATCCAGGGCGTCGATGGCGCCGTCGTGATTGCTGTCGAGCGCGGCCAGCGCGGCAAAGCCGTCGGCGGCGCGCCCGCCGGCGGCGGCCGGGCTCGCGCTGCCGAATAGTTCGCTGCCATCGCCGATGCGGCCATCGCCATTGCGGTCCAGTACCAGCAAGCCGTCGCGCGGGCCGACCCAGCCGGTCTGGCGCGGCTGGCCGTCGGCCAGCAGGTCGAACACCACGCCGCCGGCCACGCCGATGGTCGCAATGCCGTCGCCGTCGAGGTCCAGCACCAGCGGCGTCGCGTAGCGCGCCGAGCCGGCGTCCAGCGCCATCGTCTGGCTGGTGCTCATGGCGGCGGCCTGGGCATCGGTGAAGGCGGCGATCTGGGGCAGCGACAACACCGCCAGGTCGCTCGTCTCGAGCGCCTGCACCTGGCTGGTGGTCAGCGCCGCCAGCGCGTTGGCGCTCAGGGCCTGGGCCTGGCTGGTGGTGATGCCGGCCACCTGGGCCGCCGACAGCACGGCCACCTGGCTGGCCTTGAGGCCGGTGATCTGGCTGGTGGTCAGGGCCGCCACCTGGCTCAGGTTCAGCGCCAGCAGCTGCGCACTGCCGAGAGCGGCGACCTGGGTGCCGCTGAACACCGACACCTGGGCCGTCGTCAGCGCGCCGATCTGGTCGACCGTCAGCGCCTGCACCTGGCTGGCCTTGAGGGCGCCGATCTGGGTCGACGACAGCGCCTGCGCCTGGGCCATTGACAGATAGGTCAGCTGGGTGGTGCCGAGCGCCGCCATCTGGGTGGCCGTCAGCGCGCCGACCTGGCTCAGCGTCATCGCGCCCAGCTGGTCGCCGGTCAGGGCGGCGATCTGGCTGACCTTGAGGCTGCCGAGCTGGCTGGCCGACAGGTTGACGATCTGCGGCAGCGTCAGCGCGGCGATCTGCACGGCGGTCAGGCCGGCGATCTGGGTATTGCTGAGCAGGACGATCTGAGCCGTCGTCAGCGAGGCCATCTGGTCGCCGCTGAAGGCGCCCAGCTGGCTGGCCGACAGTGCCTGCAACTGGGTCGCGCTCAGCACGGCCACCTGGCCGACGGTCAGGCTGCCGATCTGGAGCGTCGTCAGCGCAGCGACCTGGGACGCCGACAGCGACGTCAGCTGGGTGCCGTCGAGCGCGGCGATCTGGGCCGGGCTGAGGGCGGCGATCTGGGCACCGGTCAGGCCGTCGAGCTGGGTGGTCAGCAGGCTGGCGGGCAGATCGGCGCCGATGGCGGCGATCTGGCTGGTGCGCAGCGCCGCCAGCTGGCGCGAGCCGAATGCGGTCAGCTGGCTGCTGCCGAGCGCGGCCAGCTGTTCGTCGGTCAGCACCCTGATCTGGCTGGTGCGCAGCGCGGCCAGCTGGGCGGTGCCGAAGGAGCTCATCAGCACCGGCGCGATGGATTCCAGCTGTGCGGTGGTCAGCGCCGCGCTGTGGCGGGTCGACAGTGCGGCGACCTGGTCGGCAGTCAGCGCCTGCAGTTGCGCCGTGCCGAGCGCGGCCAGGTCGCGCGTCTCGAGCGCCAGCAGCTGAGCTGTGCCGAGCGCGGCCACCAGGTCGGCATGGAAGCCATTGGCCATCTGGCCGGTGGTCAGCGCCATGATCTGGCTGGTGCTCAGCGCGGCGAGCTGGTCGACCGTCATGCCCAGCGCGATCTGGGTGCTGGTCAGGGCCGCCACTGCGCCAGTGCGCAAGGCGCCCAGCTGGCTGGTCGACAGGGCAGCGAACTGGAGATCGCTGAGGGCGGCCAGCTGGCTGGTGCGCAGGGCGGCCAGGTCGGCGGTCTCGATGGCGGCCAGTTGCTCGATGCTCAGTTCAACCAGCTGGGCGGTGCGCAGCGCACCGGCCTGGCTGGTGGTCAGCGCTTCGATCTGGCTGGTGGAAATGCCTTCGGCCAGTTGCAGCGCCGTCAGACCGGCAATGGTGCTGGTGGCCAGGCTGGCAAACTGGGTGGTGCCCAGTGCTGCCAGCTGTTCATTGGACAGGACCGCCATCTGGCTGCTCGCCAGTGCGCGCAGCTGGCTGGTGGTCAGCGCCTGCACTGCGCTGGTACCGAGGCCGGTGGTCAGGGCGCTGGTGGTCAGCGCGCGCAGCTGGTTGCTGCCGAGTGCGCCGATCTGGGCCGGCGTCATAGCCAGCAGCTGGTCGACGCCGAGGCCGGCGATCTGCGAAGTGCGCAGCACGGCGATGTCGGCCGTTTCGAGCGCCTCGACCTGGCTGGCCGACAGGCTGGCCAGCTGGTCGGCGGTCAGCGCCATCGCCTGCGAGGTCGACAGCGCGGCCAGTTCGGTGGTGCTGACGGCATCGAGCAGCTGGCTGGTGGTGATGGCGGCGATGGCGGCGGTGCGCAGCACGGTCCAGGTCGACGTCGACAGGCTGGCCAGCTGCTCATTCGAGAAGGCGCCGATCTGGGTCGAACCGAGCGCGGCGGCCTGGGTCGTCGTCAGCGCTGCTACCGCAGCGGTCGTCAAGCCTTCGGTGATCTGGCTGCTGCGCAGCGCGGCGACGGCACTGGTGCCGAGGCTGGCGATCTGGCCGAGGTCGAATGCTTGCAGCTGGCTCGACGTCAGCGCCGCCATCTGGGTGGCCGACAGCCGGTTCAGCGCGCTGCTGCCGAGCACGCCGATATGGCTGGTGGTCAGCGCGGCCACCAGCGACGAGCCGAGTGCGCGCAGCTGCTGCGTGGTCAGCGCGGCGACCTGGCTGGTCGACAGGCCCAGCTCGACCTGTTCGGCGGACAGGCCGCCGATGGCCGAGCTGCGCAGTACGCTGAACTGGGTGGTGCCGATGGCGGCCAACTGGGACGACGTCAGGCTGGCCAGCTGGGTGCCGGTCAGCGCTGCGACCTGGCTGCTGCCGAGCAGCGCGAACTGGTCGTCGCCCAGGCCTTCGGCCACCTGGTCGGCCGACAGCGCCGCCATCTGGGCAGTCGTCAGCAATTGCAGCTGGGTCGAGCCCAGCGCGGCCAGCTGGGTCGAGCCGATCGCCTTGATGGCGGCAGTGCGCAGCACCCGCAAGTCGCTGCTTTCGAGCGCGGCCAGCTGGGTCGCGTCGAGCGCGGCGACCACGCCGGTGCCGAGCACCCGGGCCATCGAGGTGGTCAGGGCGGCCACCATGCTGGTCGTCATCACACTGGCTTGTTCGGTGGTCAGCGCCATCACCAGCCGGGTGCCGAGGGCGCCGAACTGGGTCGCCGACAGGCTGCCGAACTGGCTCACGCTCAGCGCCGCCAGCGCACTGGTGCGCAAGGCGATCAGGTCGCTCGTCTCGAACGCGGCGACGGCGCTGTCGCTCAGCGCCGCCACCTGCGACGTGCCCAGCACGGCGACCTGGGCACTGCGCAGGGCGGTCAGCTGGCTGGCGTCGAAGCCGGCCAGCTGGCTGGTGGTCAGGGTGGCGACCTGGCCGGTCAGCAGGGCCGCGATCTGGCTGCTGCCGAGGCCATCGAGCTGGTTGTCGGACAGGCTTGCCAGGTGGCTGGTGCGCAGGCCGACGATGCCGGACGTGCCGAGGGCGGCCAGTGCGCTGGAGCCGAGCGTGGCGAACTGGTCGACATTGAAGGCGGCCAGCTGGCTCGAGCGCAGGGCATCGATATGGCTGGTGCCCAGGCTGGCCACCATCGTGGTCGACAGCGACGCGATCTGGCTGGTGCGCAGCGCGGCCACGTCGCTGCTGTCGAAGGCTTCCAGTTGCGACGTGCCCATCGCTTCGAGCTGGCCGGTCGACAGCGCCTGCACCTGGCTGGTGCCGAGCGCGCGCACGGCGCTGGTGCCGAGGTTGGCGACCAGGTCGGTGCCGAGCACCGCGACCTGGCTGGTGCGCATGGCGCCCAGCGTCGAGGTGCCGAGGAAACTGAACTGAGCCGACGTCAGCGCCCCGGTGGCCCTGGTGTTCAGGGCGGCGACCTGGGACGTGCCGAGCGCCGACAACTGGGTGCTGCCCAATACTTCGAGCTGGCCGGCGTCGAGCAGGTTGAGCTGGGAAGAACTGAGGGCGCGCGCCTGGCTGCTGGTCAGGGCCGCGACCTGGCTGGTGCTCAATGCCTTGACGTGGCTGGTCTTGAGCGCGGCCATGTCACTGCTGCCGAGGGCGGCAAACTGGCTGGCCGACAGTTCGGCCAGCTGCGCCGTCGTGAAGGCGCGCACGTGGGCCGTGGTCAGCGCGCTGACCTGGCTGGTGCTCATGAAGGCGATGCCTTCGGAGCCGAGCGCCACCAGCTGCGACGTGCGCAGCACGGCGATGTCGCTGGTGTCGATGGCGGCCAGCTGGCTGGTCGACAGTGCGGCGATGAAGCGGGTCGCCAGCGCCGTTACCTGGTCGGTTTGGAGGGCGGCCAGCTGGGACGTTCCCATGCCGGCCAGCTGGCTCGTGCCCAGCATGGACAACTGGCGGGTCGACAGCGCGATGATCTGCGCCGTGGTCAGCGCGCCGGCCTGGGCGGCGTCGAGCACCTGAATGTGGCTGGTGCGCAGCATGGCGATATCGCTGGTCTCGATCGCCGCCACCTGGCTGCTTGACAGGGCCGCCAGCTGGGTGGTGCGGAAGGCATTGAATTGAAGCGTCGTCAGGGCCGCGATATGGGCGGTGGTCAGCGCGCCGATATGGGTGCTGCTCATGAGGGGAATGGCATCGGCCGTGCTGAGGCTCGCCACCACGCTGGTGTGCAGAGCCGCGATTTGCTCGGTGTTCAGTATGAAAAAAACAGATGCCATTGGATAGTTCTCCCTTCTACCAACTATAAGGGAGGGGCCGGCGCGGCCAGCCACTGAATAGCGCAGGTAAACCTGTCCATCTCTGGATTTGGCGCCCGTCTGGCGGGGTCGGGCGCGCCGGCGTATGATCGGGCCAGAGCACTTTTCCAGGACCTGCCAATGCTGCACACCCCCGCCACCTTCATCGCCTCGAGCGCCCCGCGCGACCCCGTTGGCGCCCTCGATTTCGTGTTCCACCAGGGCCGCCTGCTGCTGCGCGACACCGACCTGGCCGTGCCGTCGGGGCTGGCGCTGCCGGCCGGGCCGTGGCAGCCGCTCGGCGAACTCGACGGACGCCACTGCCGCAGCACCGTGCTCGAGGCCGAACTGGAGGCGCCGGCCGGCCACAGCTGGCGCAGCCTGCGTTCGCTGTTCGGCGAGCTCGACGACGCCTTGCTGGGGGTGGCCGGGCGCGCGCTGCAGGTGGCCGAATGGGCCCGCACCCACCGCTTTTGCGGCGCCTGCGGCGGCCCGACCCGCCAGAGCGCCAGCGAGCGCTGCATGCACTGCGACAATTGCGGCCATCTGGCCTATCCGCGCATCTCGCCGGCCATGATGGTCTTGATCCGCAACGGCGACCGGGTGCTGCTGGCCTTCCACACCCAGTCGCCCAGCAAGCGTTTCAGCCCGCTGGCCGGCTTTCTCGAGGCCGGCGAGTCGATCGAGGAGGCGGTGCACCGCGAAGTGTTCGAAGAGGTCGGCCTCACGGTGCACAACCTGAAGTACTTCATGAGCCAGTCGTGGCCGTTCCCCCATTCGCTGATGATCGCGTTCACCGCCGACTACCTGGGCGGCGAGATCAAGGTCGACGAGACCGAAATCGCCGAGGCGCGCTGGTTCGGCCCCGGTGATGAATGGCCGGAGCAGCTGCCGTCGGTGTCGATTTCAAGCATGCTGGTCGACGCCCACCGGCCCCGCTAGCCAGGCGTGGGTTGGTGAAGCCGAACCCACCCGACGTCACTGGTTCGGCCCCGGTGATGAATGGCCGGAGCAGCTGCCGGCGGTGTCGATTTCAAGCATGCTGCGCGAAGCCGAACCCCCGTCCCGGCACCGGCGGGCCGGTCCGCCGGCCGTCAGCCGGCGCGGTTGTGGCGGCGCCGCTCCGGCTGCGCTTCGGCCGGCGCGCGGTGCTCGTGCGGCTTGTCGCCGGTGCCGCGCACCTGCACCAGCTTTTGCAGCAGGTCGAACCAGAACGGCGCGCCGAACAGCGCCGACGATGCCGTCAGCGACCAGCCGGCAAACTTGAGCAGCAGGTGGCTGTCGACGGCCGGCGGGAAGCTTTGCCAGCCGATCGGCAAGGTCCACAGCGCCTCCACCGTGCGCACATCAAGCGATGCCGGGACCACGCCGACATGGGCCGCCAGCGCCGGATGCTGCCACAGCGTACGGAACAGATGGATGCTGTCGATATTGAGCAGGATCGCCAGCAGCATCGTGATCAGCACGGCGATCAGCTGCGAGCGCCGCTTGTAGGCGCCCGAGATGCGCTCCATCGCGTTGTCGAACCAGCTGGCCACGCCGAGCTGGAACTGGCCGGCGTCGGCGCCGGCGCGCTGGTAGATCCCCATTAGCACGCGGCGCAGCTGGGGGTCGGAAATCTGCTCGATGTCGCGGCCCAGCTGGGCGTAATTGCCGGGAATGGAACTGAGGCTGTCGGCCAGCGCAATGGCGAAGTGGCGCGCGTCGATATACGAGGGCTTGAACGCCATCTGGCGCGCGTCGCCGCCGCGGCCGTCGTCGTGCGGGTTGACCAGCGCGTGCGTGTAGATCGAACGCGCCAGCCCGTTGAACTCGGGATCGTTGAGCATGGTCTTGACGCCCGACAGCAGGGTGCGGGCGCGCAGGCGGAACATCGAGGCGAGCCCTTCGACCAAGGTACTGACGATCAGCGAGACCGACGCAAAGCAGAAGGTCAGGCCGATCGCCACTTCCAGCACAGTGCTTCCGAACATGGCGTTCTCCCGGCGAGCGTTGACCCCCTTACGCTAGCAGGGCCCGGCAGGGGCCATATTCATTTACATCAACTACTTGCCAAACAAGCCCTTCAGCGCGTCCTTGAGCTTGTCCTTGATCTTGTCCTGCGCCTTCTGCCTGACGCTGTCGGTGACCATCGCCTTGAAGTCGATCTGCCAGCCGACCGCCGTGAACGGGCCGGACAGGCGCACCGGCACCGTGACGCCCTTGAGGGCGTCGAGTTCCGGCCCGCCCTGGCCCTGCAGCGTCGCCACCACGGTGGCCTTGGCCAGGTAGTCGAGCCGGTCCTGGCCGAGGTCGACGTCGCCGGCACCGGTCAGGCGCAACAGCGGGGTCTTGGCCATCAGATCGTCGTTGCGCGCCACGCCGTTGGCGATCTTGAACGACGCCGTCAGTTCGGTGAAGTCGGTCTTGTCCTGCACGCTGGCGGTGCCGGTGCTGGGCGCATTGCCCTTGACCGCATCGAGTCTGGCCTTGGCGTCGCGCACGATCCTGGCCAGGTTGAAGCCGCTGACGGAACCGTCGGCCAGGCGCAGCCGCGCGCTGCCGCCGAGCGCGCGCTTGATCGCGCCGACCGTATCGCCACGGGTGGTCACGGCCAGCTGCACGTCGCCCTTGCCGTCGATCGGCGCCTTGTTCATCACATCCTTGAGCAGATCGCCCAGCGCGATGCCGGCCAGCGTGGCGTCGAGCGCGATAGCGGGGGCCTTGGCGCCGGCCGGGAACTCGAGCTTGAGCGCGCCATTGAGGCTGCCGCCGTACAGGCTGGCCGACAGCGGGCTGACGGCAAAGCGCTTGCCGCCAGAACGCAGCTCGGCCGACAGCCCGGCCATGTTCAGGCCGCCGGCGCGCAGGCGGCCGACCTTGACGCTGCCATTCAGCGCCAGCCCGTTCAGGGCCGACAGGTCGACCGGCGCGTCGGCGCCAGCCGCCGGCCCGGCGGCGGACCTGGCCGGAGCGGCGGCCTTGCCTGCAGCGGCCGCCGTGGCCGGCGCGCGGTAGCGGTCGGCGTCGATGCTGTCGATGTCGAGCCTGAAGTCGAACGCCGGCGTGGCGAAGCCGCGCATGGCGGCGCGGGCATCGATGGTGCTCTCGTCGAGCTTGCCTTTGAGCGTCGTGCTGACGGTCTGCTGCGGCAGGTCGGCGTCGAGGCCGAGCGCGAATTTGCCGCCCAGCGCGCGCCCGCCCTTGCTGCCATCGAACGCCAGCGCCAGCTGCGGCGCATGCAGGCGCATCGACCCGAGGTCGAGCGCGACATCGCCGGCCAGGCTGCCGCTGGCCTTCAGTTCGCCCTTGATGTCGTCGACCGACAGCGCCAGCGCCAGGCCGGGCAGCTTGAGCTGTTTGGACGCGCTGCGGAACGCAGGCAGCGCCAGCCTGGCGTCGATGGTGCTGCCGGCGAACCCGTACACGGCCGACAGCTTCAAACCGTTCGACGCGATGCCGGCCTGGGCCAGGTCGAACTCGATATGGCCGGCCGCGCCCAGCGTCAGCTTGTTGGCGGCCGTGATGGCGCCATCGAGCGTCGCGTCGAGGCCGTCGAGCGCGAAGCGCTGCTTGGCGAGATCGAGCCTGAAGCCGCTGGCGACGGCGACGGTGGCGTTCAGCCCCGGCTGGTCGACGGCGATGCGGGCCTTGAGCGACAGCTTGCTGTCGACCTGGTCCGACACCGGCCCCGTGTCGAGCTGCAGACCGGCCACTTCGATCTTGCGGCCCTGCTTGCGGTCGTCGATGCGCAGCAGCGCGTCACGGATGCGGATGCCGTCGATCGCGAAGCTGAGCCTGGCGCTGCCGCCGTCTTTGGCGGCGCCGTCGGCCGGCTTGGTGGCCAGCAGGTCGTCGAACGACAGTCTGCCGTCGGCATGGCGCACAATATTGGCGCGCAAGCCGTCGACGTCGATCTGGTCCACCACCACCTTGCTGGCCAGCAGCGGCAGCAGGGCCAGCGACAGGTGGGCCCGCTCGGCGCCGACGAATTCGGCCGGCCCGCCCCGTTCCGACAGGCTGACTTTGCCAAGCTGCGCGCCCAGCCGCGGGAATAGGGTCAGCTTCAGCTGGCCCGGCACGGCCAGCGTGCGGCCGGTCTTTGCCTGCACCAGGTCGATGACGGTGCTCTTGTAATCGTTGGGGTCGAAAGTGGCGGCGATGATGGCCAGCGCCAGCACCAGCAGGGCCAGGACAGCGGCGGCGGCGAGGCCGGCGAGTTTGAGGAAGCGGTGCATGGCGGATGTCTTCGTGCAAAAGTGGGCAGTGTAGCACCGGCTTGCGCCGGAACTGGTCAGGCCGCCTTTTTGCGCAGGATCAGCGTCAAGCTTGTATACTAGCGCCAATTGCCCAATTTAAGGTTTGCCCCATGTCCAAAGAGAGCTTCACCGAAAACGACTGGCGTCGTTTGCTCGCCAGCCTTGGCGAAGACCCTGACCGTCCCGGACTGGTGGAAACGCCGGCCCGCGTGGCCAAGGCATGGACCCACTGGACGTCGGGCTACGGCCAGGACCCGGCCGAGCTGCTGAAGGCCTTCGAAGACGGTGCCGAGCAATACAATGAGCTGATCGTCGTGCGCAATATCCCCGTCTACAGCCATTGCGAGCACCACCTGGCGCCGTTCTTCGGCACCGCCACCGTCGGCTATCTGCCAGCTGGCAAGATCGTCGGCCTGTCCAAGCTGACCCGGCTGGTCGACTGCTTCTCCAAGCGCCTGCAGGTGCAGGAGCGAATGACGATCCAGATCGCCAATGCGCTGATGGAAGTGCTCGAGCCGAAAGCGGTCGGCGTCGTCATCAAATGCCGCCACCTGTGCATGGAAAGCCGTGGCATCCGCACCCCGGGCGAAGAAACCATCACCTCGGCCATGCTGGGCGAACTGCAGCCGAACCTGGCGCTGCGCACCGAATTCCTGGCCCTCGCACGCGACCGGTAAGCGCCACCATGCCGATCGACTGGAAAAGCGACTTCAGCACGGCGTTTGCGCTGGCCCGGGCCCAGCAGCGTCCGCTGTTCCTGTACTGGGGCGCGGCCTGGTGCCCGCCATGCAACCGGGTCAAGGCCAGCATCCTGGCGCGCCCCGACTTCATCGAGCTGGCCGCCACGCTGGTGCCGCTGCACATCGACGGCGACTATCCGGGCGCCCAGCAGCTGGGCGAGCGCTTCCATGTGCGCAGCTACCCGACCCTGATCGTCTACCGTTGCGACGGCACCGAAGTGACGCGCCTGCCGTGCGAACTCGATGGCGCCGCCTTCGTGCGCATGGTGCGCGTGGCGATCCATGCGCCGTTCACGGTGGCCGAATCGGTGCAGGCGGCGCTGTCGGGCGAACGCATCCTGCAGGACGACGAATGGCGCCTGCTGGCCAACTACGCATGGGACACCGACGAGGGCCAGGCGCTGGGCCGGCTCGACCCGGCCGCCACGCTGGCCAGCCTGACCCGCATGTGCACGCTGGCCGACGCCTCGGTGCGGCTGGCCTGGCACGCGCTGCATGCGGCGGCGCAGGAAAAGAGCGACGTCGTCGACGACCTGGGCGCGCTGGCGCAGATCGAGGCGACGCTGGGCGAGCGCGAGCTGGTGCGCAACAACCACGACCTGGTGACGCTGTACGCGGCCGACCTGGTGCGCTACCTGACCGGTCCCAAGACCGACGAGCGGCTGCGCCTGTGCGTGCAGTGGCAAGCGGCGCTGGCGGCACTCGAAGTCGACCCGACCCTGTCGGTGGCCGACCAGCTGGCGGCGCTGCGCTCGCGGGTACGGCTGTCGCGCATGGGCGCCATCATCCCCGGCATCAACGAGCTGGCGCGCGAGCGCATCGCCAGGGCCACTGCCACCGTCACCGAGCCGGCGTTGCGCCACACGGTCGTCAACACGGCGGCCGGCCTGCTGTCGGACGCCGGCCTGCTGGCCGCGGCGGAGACCCTGCTGCTGGCCGAACTGAACCGCTCGCACGCGCCGTTCTACTTCATGCACAACCTGGCGACCATTGCCAAGAAGCGCGGCGACCCGCTGGCCGCGGTCAGCTGGTACGAACAGGCGTGGAAGCGCGCGACCGGCCCGGCCACGCGGCTGCAGTGGGGCACCACCTACCTGCACGGCCTGATCGACTTCGCGCCGCAGGACGCGGACCGCATCGAACAGTTTGCGCGCGTGCTGCTGCGCGAAGTGGCCGAATCGCGCGACACCTACTACCAGCGCAACCGCACGCAGATGCAGCGCATCGACCAGAAGCTGGCCACCTGGGGCATCGGCGGCGAATACGCGGCGGCCCTGCGCCAGGCCGCGCGCGTCATCAATTAGACCAAGCAATCGGGGTCAAACCCGGCAAGTGGACATCAATCGGGGTCAAACCCGGCAAGTGGACATGGTTGTCCAGTTGCCGGGTTTGACCCCAAGGTGTTGGGCGAAAAAAAGCCCGCGCGAGCGGGCTTTCTTGACACTTGGGTGTGCTTAGCCGGCCAGGCGCTGTTCCAGCCCGGCCTTGGTGGCTACCAAGGCCGGCGGCAGGTGGTAAGCCAGTTTCTCGAACAGCTCGGTGTGCAGGGCCAGTTCGTCTTTCCATGCGGCCTTGTCGATCGACGTGATCTGGTCGAATTGCGCCTGCGTGAACGGCAGGCCTTCCCAGTCCAGCTCATCGAAGTGCGGCGTGATGCCGAACGCGTTCTCGGAACCGCCCTGCTTGCCTTCGATGCGTTCGAGCATCCACTTGAGCACGCGCATATTGTCGCCGAAGCCAGGCCAGACGAATTTGCCTTCGGCGTCGGTGCGGAACCAGTTGACGCAGTAGATCTTCGGCAGGTTGGCCGGCGCCAGCTTGGTGCCCATGTCGAGCCAGTGCTGGAAATAGTCGCTCATGTTATAACCCATGAACGGCAGCATCGCGAACGGGTCGCGCCGCACCACGCCCATCTGGCCGGCAGCGGCGGCAGTGGTCTCGGAACCCATCGTCGCCGCCATGTAGACGCCTTCGGTCCAGTTGCGCGCCTCGGTCACCAGCGGCACCGTGGTCGAGCGGCGGCCGCCGAAGATGAAGGCCGAGATCGGCACGCCGGCCGGATCGTCCCATGCATGGTCGATCACCGGGTTCTGGGTCGCCGCCACGGTGAAGCGCGCGTTCGGGTGCGCTGCCTTGGTGCCGGACGCCGGCGTCCAGTCCTTGCCCTGCCAGTCGATCAGGTGCGCAGGCGGCTCCTTGGTCAGGCCTTCCCACCAGACGTCGCCATCGTCGGTCAGCGCGACGTTGGTGAAGATCGTGTTGTCGTGCAGGCAGGCCATGCAGTTCGAGTTGGTCTTGGTGTTGGTGCCGGGCGCCACGCCGAAGTAGCCCGCTTCCGGGTTGATCGCGTACAGGCGGCCATCGCTGCCCTGCTTGATCCACGCGATGTCGTCGCCGATGGTGCTCACTTTCCAGCCCTCGAAGCCGGCCGGCGGGATCAGCATCGCGAAGTTGGTCTTGCCGCAGGCCGAAGGGAAGGCCGCCGCGACATAGTGCTTCTTGCCTTCCGGCGACTCGACGCCGAGGATCAGCATGTGTTCCGCCAGCCAGCCCGGGCCGCCGGCCTTGGCTTCCTGGTGGCCCATATTCGAGGCGATGCGCAGCGCGAAGCATTTCTTGCCCAGCAGCGCGTTGCCGCCGTAGCCGGAACCGTAGGACCAGATTTCGCGGGTCTCCGGGTAGTGCACGATGTACTTGGTGCTGTTGCATGGCCATGCAACGTCCTTCTGGCCGGCCGCCAGCGGCGCGCCGACGCTGTGCACGCACGGGACGAACGGGCCGTCGGTGCCGAGCACGTCGATCACGGCGCTGCCCATGCGCGTCATGATGCGCATATTGGCGACGACGTAAGGGGAGTCGGACAGCTCGACGCCGATGTGGGCGATCGGCGAGCCCAGCGGGCCCATCGAGAACGGCACCACGTACAGCGTGCGGCCAGCCATGCAGCCGTCGAACAGGTCATGCAGCGTATTGCGCATTTCCGCCGGGGCCATCCAGTTGTTGGTCGGGCCGGCCGCTTCCTTGGTCTGCGAGCAGATGAAGGTGCGGTCTTCGACGCGCGCGACGTCGGTCGGGTCCGAGCAGGCCAGGTAAGAGTTCGGGCGCTTTTGCTCGCTGAGCTTTTTCATCGTGCCGGCCGCGACCATCTCACCGCACAGCCGGTCGTACTCTTGCTGCGAGCCGTCGCACCAGTAGATGCGGGCCGGCTTGGTCAGGGCCGCAATTTCCGACACCCAATTGATCAGCTTCTGATGTTTAATGTAAGCTGGGACGTTCAATGCTGCAACGCCACCCATAACGGGCTGATTCATACATACCTCCAATGCCAATAAAGAATTCTTGTCTTGTCCCGGCACGGCAGGATCGTCGTCAGCTTTTGGCTTGCGCTCAAGAAGCCATTCCTGTGGGAGATGGTTCGGCGAATACGGCGGTCTTGTCGATTGCGCCCGCTGGGGGCGCGCAAGCTCTCAACGGGTGGAGGCTTGGTGGAACGGTGCTGCCAAAAAACATGTTCGGTTGCTGGGCCCGGCCTTGCCAAACCCCACGCGGTTGGCGATTGTACACCCGCCAAACCCCGTTTTTTGTGCCGGAACGCAAAAAATGTAGGAATATAAGTTGAGTAAAGTAGTAGGCTATTTGAAATTCCGCCAAATCTGTCATTTCCCTACGAACACTTCATTAACTTCTGCTAACTACGATGAAAATTGCAATTCTTGACGATTACCAGGATGCGGTCCGCCACCTCGACGCCTTCCAGCTATTGGATGGCCATGAAGTCAAAGTGTTCAACAATTCGGTGCGCGGAATCGGGCAGCTGGCGGTCCGCCTTGCGCCATTCGAGGCGCTAGTTCTGATCCGCGAACGCAGCCCGATCAGCGCGGCCCTGCTGGCCAAGCTGCCCAATCTGAAGCTGCTGTCGCAAACCGGCAAGGCCGGCGCCCACATCGACGTGGCCGCCGCCCATGCGCGCGGGGTCGCCATTGCCGAAGGCGTCGGCTCGCCGGTGGCACCGGCCGAGCTGGCATGGGCCCTGATCATGGCGGCCCAGCGCAAGCTGCTGCCCTACGCCAGCAAGCTGCGCGACGGCCAGTGGCAGGTCGCCTCGAGTGTCGAACGCTTCAACGGGCTGGGCACGGTGCTGCGGGGGCGGACGCTGGGCATCTGGGGTTATGGCAAGATCGGGCGCCTGGTGGCCGGCTACGGCAAGGCGTTCGGCATGCAGGTGCTGGTCTGGGGCGGCGAGGAGAGCCGCGCTTGCGCGCAGGAACATGGCTACACGGCAGCCCCGTCGCGCGCAGCCTTCTTTGAACAGGCCGATGTGCTGAGCCTGCACCTGCGCCTGAACGATGCGACCCGCGGCATCGTCAAAGCGGGTGACCTGGCGCGCATGAAGCCGAGCAGCCTGTTCGTCAATATCAGCCGGTCCGAGCTGGTCGAGGCGGGGGCGCTGGAAGCGGCCCTGGTGGCCGGCATGCCGGGCGCGGCCGCCATCGATGTGTTTGAAAGCGAGCCCGTCGCCGCCGGCCACCCGCTGCTGCGCATGCCCCATGTGCTGGCCACCCCCCACCTGGGCTATGTCGAAAAGGATAGCTACGAGCTGTACTTCAGGGCGGCATTCGAGAACGTGGTCAATTTCGCCAATGGCAGGCCGACCAATCTGTTGAGCGTCTGATGCGCCCGTGCCCGCTGCGGCTCAACGCAAGGCCGGCGCGCCCGTCAGGTTAATGGGCTGCTCAGGCATCACATGCCTGCCGCGCCACAGGCCAGCCCAGCCGGGCGGCCAGCCGATCGCCGGGCCGGCGTACTCGGGCAGCGTGGCGCGCACCGGGATGACGGGCACGTCCGGCATGTCTTGCAAGCCTTCGGCGGTGGCCTTCTCCATGTCGAGGCTGTACATATAGCCGGGCAGCAGCGCATCGCACACGCTGGCGAACCACGCCGTGTGGTCAAGGTCGGTGCCGAGCGCCTGCGCCAGCCCGTGCGGATCGAAGCGGGCCAGTGCATGGATCAGTTCATCGGTGCTGGCGCCGGGCATGTCGCCCCAGCCCATCACCGGATTGACGTTGTAGTCGGCGCCCGAGCCATACCAGCCTTCGCGCCACGGCCGCTGCATCCAGTTGCGCTGACCGGCAAACAAATGCCAGCGCCAGTGCAGGCCGGACGGCTTGGGCCAGCAATACAGGTAGAGCTTCTGGTAGCCGGCCAGGTGCAGCGCCCGCACCATGCCCATCAGGCGTGCGTGCGGCATGCGGTCCGGCGGCGTGCGGCGGAACAGGATCGGTTCGCCGTCGGCATGCTGCACGTCGTCAGTTGACAGGTTCAGGTCGAGCGTGCGCGCTTCGCTGCCGAAGCGCGCCGCAATCCAGCCCGTCAGCAGGTTGACGGCCGTGATCACGCCATAGCCGCGATGGCGGTGAAAGATGACGGTGCCCGGGGCCAGTGCTTTCATTCCGATTCCCTCTTGTGCGTGCGGTCGCTGCGCAACCAGCAACAAGTCTACCTGAACTGACGGCGGCCATTTCGACAGGGCCGGCGCTTCACGCTATCATTATGGTCCCGGCCACGGCCTCCTCGCCAACATTTCCTCACACTATCATGACATTGCGCATCATTGCCACCGGCGGCACCTTCGACAAACACTACGACGAACTGACCGGCAAGCTTGGTTTCGCACAGAGCCACCTGCCGGCCGTGCTGGCGCGCGCCCGCATGACGATCAAGGTCGAACTGGAAACGCTGCCGCTGCTCGACTCGCTCGACATGCAGGACCAGGACCGCCAGCGGGTGCTGGCCGCCTGCCGCGCCGCCAGCGAAAAGGCGATCGTCATCGTGCACGGCACCGACACCATGCCGGAAACGGCGCAAGTGCTGGGTGCGGCCGCACTGGGCCAGACCATCGTGCTGACCGGCGCCATGATTCCTTACTCGATTGCCAATTCGGATGCGATGTTCAACCTGGGCCTGGCCTGCGGCGTCGCGCAGACCTTGCCGCCAGGCGTGTATGTGGCGATGAACGGCCAGGTGTTCGCCTGGGATAATGTCAAGAAGAACCGCGCGGCCGGCGTGTTCCAGCCGCTGGAACGCAGCTAGGAGCTTGCCGCAGCCGGCGCTGCCGGCGGCGTGTCGGCCGCTGGCGCCTCCGCCGCTGGCGCTTCAGTCGCCGGCACTTCAGTCGCGGGCGCTGCGGCGGCCGGTTCCGTCGCCACGCCAGCCGCTGCAGCTGCCGGTGGCGCCGCCTCGAAGGTCAGCTTGTCTTCGGCCATCTTGAAGGTACCGAGCCGCGCACCCAATGGGGCATTGGCGATGTCCGCCAGCGACTTGCAGTTGGTGGTCTCGACCCCCCAGATGTGCTTGCCCTGGCGCAGGATGTATCCGTCGTCGCCGCTCTGGTACAGCTCGACATCGAGCTCGGCCTTATCCACCTGCGTCAGCGGTATCTGGCGCTGGCAGTCCGGCAGCCGGCTGGCGACCAGCGTCAACGTCAGCTGCCCATCCCAAAAATATTCCTGGTGCCCGCGCACGCTGATCGCATGCGTATTGTCCCCGATGTAATACGAAGCGGAGTCATTGACGCAAGCACTCAGTAGCAGCGTGGTCAGCAGGGGCAGGGTCAGGCACAAGCGCATCGGTTCGCTTCCGGGTCGTTACAACGTGTCATCAAGTATAACTCAGCTAGTGCTCCGCACCGGCAATACGACACAGGTTCAAGCGACGCACAAGGCCCACCTCAAAGGCCCGGGCCGGATTTGACCTAGGCTGGTGCTGTCGATCCCATCGCGAGCATGCCATGCGCCCGTTCACTTCAGTATGCAATATTTTCCTTTCCGTCTGCATCGCTGCAGCGCTTGCCGCGGCCAGCCAGGCCGCGCCGCAGCTGCCGCCCGATTTTTCACTGGCGCCGGTGGCCGAGCGGCTCAATTTTCCGACCCAGCTGGCGTGGCTGCCCGACGGCACCATGCTGGTGCTGGAAAAGCGCGGCGTGCTCAAGGCCTTCAGCAATGGCAGCATGCACATCGCCGCCGACCTCAGCGCCAGCACCAACGACTACTGGGACCGCGGCATGCTCGGCCTGGCCGTCGACATCGACTTCGCCAACAACCGGCTGGTCTACCTGAATCGCGTTTACGAAAACAATACCACCAAGTATGCCGGCACCAAGACCAGCCAGCTGCTGCGCATCACGCTCGACGCCGGCAACCGGATGGTGCCCGGCAGTGCGCTGGCGCTGCTCGGCACGGCAACCCCGCGCAGCTGCGAGGAGCTGGCTCCGAGCGCCGATTGCATTGCCGCCGACAGCTCGACCCATAGCGTCGGTGACGTGCTCGCCGCGCCGGACGGCACCCTGTTCGTCAGCAATGGAGACGGCTCCGACTTCGCCTACAACGACCCGGTGTCGCTGCGCTCGCAACAGCTCGATGTGCTGGCCGGCAAAGTGCTGCGGGTCGACCGCGATGGCCGCGGCGTGCCCGGCAATCCCTTCTTCACCGGCAATGCCAACGACAACCGCTCCAAGGTGTTCGCTTACGGCGTGCGCAACCCGTGGCGGCTGGCCCGCAACAAGCGGACCGGCAGCGTGTACATCGCCGATGTCGGCTCCGACTACTTCGAGGAAATCAATGTCGGCGCGCCCGGCGCCAATTTCGGCTGGCCCTGCTACGAGGGGCAGCGCAAGCGCGAGCTGTACGCCTACAAGGCGGCCTGCGATGCGCTGTACGACGACGTCGCGCAGGGGCGGGCCGGCGTCAGCGCGCCGCTGGCGGGATGGCTGCATAATGGCGATGGCGCCGCCGTCATCGGCGGCAGCTTCATCGACGGGCCGTCGTATCCGGCCAGCCTGCGCGGCAGCTATCTGTACGGCGACTATGTCAGCCAGACCCTGCGCACGCTGCGCACCGACGGCAACGACAGGCTGGTCGGCGCGCCGGCTGATTTCGCCTCTGGCATGACGGGCGTGGTGGCGATGGCGGAGGGGCCCGACGCCAGGCTGTACCTGGCCCTGATTGCCGATGCCAGCAACAATCCCGACACTGGCAGCATCGTGCGGCTCGACTACCAGCCGCCGGGGCAGGGCGGCGCCTGCGGCCAGGGCCAGTTCAAGGCCGAGTATTTCAACGGCAAAGAGCTGGCCGGCGCGCCGGTGCTGACCAACTGCGACGGCGCCGCCTTCGACCACCAGTGGGGTCTGGGCAGCCCCGGTCCCGGCGTGGCGGCAGACAATTTCTCGGCGCGCTGGAGCGGCAACTTTGCTTTCGATGGCGGGCGCTACCGCTTCAAGGCCAGCGCCGACGACGGCGTACGGATCCTGGTCGACGGGGCCGCGGTCGTCAATGGCTGGCAGGACCAGGCCACCACCGCCTACCAAGGCGTCGCCACGCTGGCCACCGGCATGCATGCCGTGACGGTCGAGTACTACGACCAGGGCGCCATCGCTGCCCTGGCGGTCAGCTGGGCCAGGGATGAGGGCAACACGGCGCCACCGACCGTTGCCATCACCCGGCCGCACGGCCACAGCCTGGTGCCGGTCGGCGCCACCGTCGTGCTCGAGGGCAGCGCCAGCGACGCCGGCGGCAACCCCATCGCCGCCGCTGCGCTGCAGTGGAATATCGTGATCCGGCATTGCGGCGCCAACGGCTGCCACAGCCACTTCCTGCAGCAGATCCGCGGCGCCACCGGCAGCTTCGCCTTCCCCGATCACGGCAATGAGCACTACTACGTGGAAGCGACCCTGGTCGCCACCGACGCGGCCGGGGCGCAGGGCAGCAAGACCTACCGGCTCGATCCGGACCGCAGCGGGGACGCCTGTGCCAACCCCATGTTCAAGGGCGTCTACTTCAACAACAAGACGATGTCCGGACCGCCGGTGGCGACTCGGTGCAGCACCAATATCGACTTCAACTGGCCGACCGATGCGCCCGGGCCAGGCATTGCGGCCGACAATTTCTCGGCACGCTATACGCGCACCTTGCCCCTTGAGGCTGGCAATTACGTGTTCACCGTGACCGGCGACGATGGCGTGCGCTTCTACGTCGATGGCGAACTGCTGATCGACCGCTGGAACGACCAGCCGGCCACCGACTACACGGCGGCACGTACGCTGGCGCAAGGCTACCATTGGCTGAGGCTGGAATTCTATGACGCGACCGAGGACGCCGTTATTCGGTTGAACTGGACAAAGTAGGCAAGTACAATCAGGCACCTCTGATCTTCCCGGGACCCTTCCATGCGCCTCCTTACCGCCTTGCCACTCGTCCTCGTCATGGCAGCGACCGCCGGCGCCCACGCAGCCGACCAGGAGGTGCGCATGGGCAGCGCCTCGCCGGTGTCGGGCCCCAGCGCCCACCTGGGCAAGGACACGGAAAACGGCGCACGGCTGGCGATCGAGGACTTGAATGCGCGCGGCTTCATGATCGACGGCAAGCGCGTCAAATTGGTGCTGGTGGCCGAGGACGATGGCGGCGACCCCAAGCAGGGCACGGCGGTGGCGCAGAAGCTGGTCGACGCCAAGGTGGTCGGCGTGGTCGGCCACCTCAATTCCGGCACCACGGTGCCGGCCTCGAAGATCTACCACAATGCGGGGATACCCCAGATCAGCCCGTCGGCGACGACGCCGATCTACACCCGGCAAGGCTTCAAGTCGGCGTTCCGCGTCGTCGCCAATGACAACAAGGTCGGCAGTACCCTCGGCCGCTACGCCGTCGCCACGCTCAAGGCCCGGCGCATCGCCGTCATCGACGACCGCACCGCCTTTGGCCAGGGCCTGGCCGACGAATTCATCAAGGGCGTCAAGGCGGCCGGCGGCGGCGCCGAGATCGTCAGCCGCCAGTACACCAATGACCGCGCCACCGATTTCAATGCGATCCTGACCCAGGTGAAGGGCAAGAATCCGGACGTGCTGTTCTACGGCGGCATGGATGCGGTGGCTGGCCCGATGCTTAAGCAGCTCAAGGCGCTCGGCATCGACGTCAAGTTCATGGGCGGCGACGGCGTCTGCTCCGAAAAGCTGCCCCTGCTGGCCACCGACGGCATCGGCGAAAACAAGGTGTTCTGCGCGGTCGCCGGCGGCGTCACCGGCGCGCAGGAAAAAACCTATGCCGACTTTGTCGAGCGCTACCGCAAGAAGTTCAACCTGGAATTGCAGACCTATGCGCCGTACGCCTATGACGCGATGATGGTACTGGCAATGGCGATGCAAAATGCCAGGTCGGCCGATCCGGCCAGGTTCATCCCCGAGATCTCGAAGATCAAATACCAGGGCGTCACCGGCAATATCGCCTTCGACGCCAACGGCGACCTGCTCGATGCCGCCATGACCCTCTACACTTACCGCGGCGGCAAGAAAACCAAGCTCGACGTCGTGCGCTAGCAGCCTGCGCGCAGGCTAGGGGGCCAGCAGCGCGCCGGCAAACACGGCAAGTTCGCCGTACACGGCGGGCTCGGCCGCTGCAAGGGCCCGAAAGCGCGCGAGGTAATGCGGCGCTTCGCGCGGATAGGCCGCCGCGGCGCGCGCAAACTGCCGCTTGGCTTGCGCCAGCTGCTCCGCCTCGGCCAGCAAAGCGGCGTGGCGGAACTCATTCTCGGCGGTCGGCGCGAAGCGCCTGGCCCGTTCGCTCAGGGCCAGCTTGTCGGCCGCCGCCGCATCGGCCGGAACGACATCGCCAGGCGACACCAGTTCGGCGACGGGCCCCAATAGCGAATGGGCGCGCAGCGCGCGCACCAGTGCGCCGCGCGCCATCGGTTCGCCCGGTGCGCCGCTGAAGAACATGGCATCGAGCTGGCGGTATTCCGCTGCCGTTTTGACGAGCAGGCCGAGCGCGAGGACAAGCAAGCCCAGGCCCAGGCCCGTGATTGGCCGGCGCAAGGCGAGCGCCACCGGCTTTGGATCGGCCATGCCGGCAATCAGCGCCGCGAGGCCGAGGAAATACGTGAAGTACAGCGGCTGCTCCAGCATGCTGTGTATTGCCAGCACGCCCAGCGCGCCCCATTGCCACATCCGCTCGGCGCTGAACGGCCGCGCCCGCTGGCGGCGCACGAACAGCGCGGCCGGCAGCAGCAGGGCCAGCAAGCCACCCAGGCCGGACACGGCCATCAATTGCAGGACCAGATTGTGCGCGTACTGGTCGATGCCCCAAATGACGCCGGCCCCTCCCTGCCCAAGCTGGCCTACCATGTGGAAAGCAAACCCTTCGAAGCCGACACCCAGCAGCGGGGCGCCGGCGAACATCTGGATTGCATGCTTCCACGCATACCAGCGCGGCGCAAAGGCGCCCGACAGGCTCATCGCGCGCTCGATCAGCGCAACCGGCGCCAGCACGCTCAACGCCAGCAGCGCCAGCGCCGCCGCGGCGACGCCCGCGGCCAGCATCGCCAGTACCGTGCGGGCCGGCCAGCGTTGCCGCAGCAGCGGGGTCAGCAACAGGGCAAGCCAGCCAAGGTACAACACGCCGCTGCGCGAGGCCGACAGCACCAGCGCCGCCAGCAGCAGCGGCCCGGCCAGCGCCGCCCAGCGCAGCGCCATGCGGCGCGCCGCCAGCAGATAGGCCATCGATGCGATGGCCAGCGCCATCTGGGTGGCAAAATGATTCTGCTGTGCCAGGTTGCCGAACACACCCTCCCGATTGTCCTGGACCGGGATCATGTAAGGCAACGCAATATGCAAATGCTGGAAGATCCCCAGCGCGCCATTGAGCAGGCCAGCGGCCAGGACCCATGTGGCGATGGCCGCGACCAGGCGCTGCGCACTGGCCAGGCCGGCCAGCGTGCGGCCCGCCACCATCACCAGGCCGGCCCAGCCCAGATAGAGCAGCACCATGGCCGCATTGGCCCCATACGCAAACATGCCGAGCGCCCATTGCAGCGCCGCGACCAGCATCAGCGCCACCGGCGCCAGCGCAATCGCCGGCAGTTGTAGCGGGAGCGGCGTGGTCCGGGCAAACAGGAACAGCATGGCCAGCACGCCCAGCAGGGCGGCCAGCCATTCAGAATGGAACGATGTGAGGGGAAAGCGGTGCAGCGGCACCAGGAAGGGCAGGCTGGCCATCAGGCCGAAGCACGCGACCGACAGTGCCACGGCAGGGCTGGCTTTGGTGCCGTCGGAAGCGGCGTGCTGCGCCATGCCTGCCCGCAAGCGCGCTTATTTGCGCGAGGTCGAGTTGCCGAGGTTCAGGTAGGCGCGCCCCGACTGGTCGCGCACGGTCTGCCACTGCTGGATCGTCTGCCCGAAATAGTGCGAGCCGATGCCGAGCTGGCCATTGCCGTTGTAGCCGACCGACACCACGCTGCCATCGCCTTTGACGATCACCATGAACGCCGAGCCGATGCTCACCGCAACGGCGTCGCTGATGTTCGGTACCATGCCAGGCGAAGAGCGCGAGCTCAGCGTGCCATCGCCCAACTGGCCCCAGAAATTGTTGCCCCAGGTCATGACGGTGCCGTCGTTCAGGACCGCAGCGCTATTGAACTCGCCAGCGGCGATCGCCTTGACGTTGCTCAATCCCGGCACCGTCACCGGCGTGGTCGAATACATCAGATTTGAAACGCCGAGTTCGCCATTCGTATTGCTGCCCCATGCTGCGACGGAGCCATTGTCGCGCAAGGCCAGGGTATGGATCCGGCCGGCGGCGACCGCCTTCACATTGGACAATCCGCCCACGATCACTGGCGTCGCTGACGAGGCTTGCGAGCCATTGCCCAGCATGCCGTAATAGTTCGCACCCCAGGTGAATACGGCACCGAACTTGGACAGGGCAACCGAATGGTAGCCGCCTGCCGCTACCGCCGCGATGTGCGGCAATCCATTCACTTGCGTGACCCCTTGCGCGTCGGAGGCGCCATTGCGGCCCCAGCCCCATACCGTGCCGTTGGCGGACATGGCGATGGTGTGTTCTTCGCCGGCCGCGATGCTCTTGACGCCGCTCAACCCGTAAATGCGCACAGGCGTCGCCACATTCAAACTTCCGACGCGATAGCCGGTCGACTGTCCAGCTCGATTGTCGCCCCAGGCCCACACGCTGCCATCGCCGCGCAGCGCGACCGAATGCCAGCCGCCCGCTTTGACGGCCTTGACATCGCTCAGGCCCCAAACCATGACCGGCAGGTTCGAATCGCGTGAACCGTAGACGCCGAGCTGGTTATATTGATTGCCGCCCCAGCTCACAACACTGCCATTTTCCAGCAGGGCAATGGTGTGGCGCACACCGGAGGCGATGCGGTCGACGTCAGAGTGCGGCTCGGCCTTGACGATGCCATTGGCAAGGAATTTGCTGTCTTGGGTTTGGTCACCCGCACCACAAGCGGCCAGGGCAGTTACTGCACCGGCAATCGCGGCATACTTGTACAGCAAATTCATGGGAATCCTTGCGGCAATGAGAGGTCAAGGCGCCGAAAGGGCAGGGTGCTGGCGCGCAAGGATCGTATGACATCTCAGCAACTGTGTCAAATATGAAATAGAGCAAGGAATGGCGTGACATTTGCCGCCGGCGCGCTAGCCGTCGCTGCGAATTGCACCGTTGACGACACGCACGCGGTCGCCCGCGCGCCAGGCCGGCTGTTCGGCCTGGCGGAAGGTGCGGGTCGAGCCATCATTGAGGCGCACCACGACTTCGTAGCTGCGCGTGGTTTTCAGGTTTCCTTCAATATGGTTACCCGCCATGGCGCCGCCGATGGCGCCGGCCACGGTGGCCAGTTTGCGGCCATCGCCGCCGCCCACCTGATTGCCGAGCAAGCCGCCGACAATCGCGCCGCCGGCCGTGCCCATGGCTGTGCCTTCGCCGCGTTGCTCGATCGGCGTGACGCGGTCAATGACACCGCAGTCGCGGCAGGCGGCCGCTGCGGCGACGGCGAGGCGCTGCACCGGCGGGCTCTTGCGGGCCGTTGCGGCCGGCGGGTCGATGCGCGCCGCAGCTGCCCTGGCGGGCGCCGGCCTGGCCTCGCCGGCGTCGGCCACCACCGGCGGCGTGCCGCCGTCGGGTACCGCCTGCGCATTGCGCCCGGTCGATGTCGGCCGCCATCCGAGCAGCGCAGCTGCGCTCAGGCCGCACACCAGGATGATGGCGATCGAGACAATCACCATCAGCGGGTGCATCGGCGTTTTGGTCGGGACGGTGGTTGGCGTATTCATGGGGAAACCTCTTTCTGTGTGTTGACGCATTTAATGATGTGAGGCAAGTATCGAAGCTTTGGTCAAGCGGGTCTGTGCGATGCCTAACATTGAGCACCCACTGCGACAGGCTGTCGCCAAACTGCCTGTAATTCTTGGTAAGATCCGTCGATGAAACTGTATCGACGCATCGTACTGGCCGGCCTCGCCGGCGTCTTGCCCCAGGCCGCGCTGGCGGACTGCCCGCGGCCGATCAACACGCCGCTGGCGCCGCTGGGCGTCGGCGTCGTGCTCAAGGACGGGGTGGCGACCGGCGTGATCCCGGAGCTGCTGCGCAAACTGGCGGCAGTCACCGGCTGCCAGTTCAGGCAGCCGATCGTGCCGGTCGCGCGCCAGCAAAGCCTGTTCAGCGACGGCGACGCGGACATGCTGGTGTTTGCCACCCAGACCCCGGAGCGTGACCAGTCGGGGCAGTTCGTGCCGCTCTTCAAGTACCGCGCCGCCTTGGTCAGCCTGAAGGCGTTCGAGCGGCCGATGCTGTCGATTGGCGAACTGATGCAGCGTCCCGAGCTGCGCGTCGTCCTGGTGCGCGGCTTCGACTACGGGCCGGTGTACCGCCGGCTGAAGGCCCCGGCGCTGGCCGACCGCGTGGCCTACGCCAATGACGTAGCCGATATGCTGCGCCGGCTGCAGGCCGGCAGCGCCGACGTGTCGGTGCTGTTGCCCGGTAGCGAATACGAAGCGCTGCGCACCGATGAACGCCTGGCACCCGTCAAAGGCAAGCTCAATTACGGCGAACTCAACGACATGCCATGGCAGGACGCGGGCGCCTATGTGTCAACCAAGTCGCTGTCGAAGCAAGAGCAGGCCATGCTGATCAACGGCTTGCGCCATATGGACATCGGGCGCCAGGCGCTGAAGGCATTCGGCGAGGTATTCCCGCCTGCCCTGGTCAGGGCCACCATCAAGCCGCGTTGATCGGATGAGCGTTAGCGCACGGAACAGGCGCTGAAAAACTGTAATGCTGGCAACGCCACCAGACGGGCCAGCCAGGCCCGCACGGCTTTGCCCATGAAGGACGCCACCATGCCCGCGCCGCCAGACCTGCCTGAAACGAGCGGCAAGTTCCGCATTGAAGTTGCCCCTTCGACACTGGTGGCGATCGCCCTGATGGTCGCCTCGATTGCGCTGCTGATCAACCTGGTTCCCGTCATCCTGACCCTGATCACCACGCTGATGCTGGTCGGGACGCTCAATCCGGCCGTCGAATGGCTCGAGCAGCGCAGGGCGCACCGGGTGGCCGCCATTTCGGCCGTGTTCCTCGTGCTGCTGCTGATCCTCGTCGCGCTGCTGGTGTTCACGCTGCCGGAATTCGCCGCGCAGGTGGGCAGCCTGATCCAGCAGGAACCGCAGTTGCGCGCGCGCCTGGTCAAATTCCTCGCCGCCTATCCGTTGACCGCTTCGCTGGCGGTCAGCCTGGGCAAGATCCATTATGCCTCGCTGCTCAACGCCTACAGCACCGAGGCGCTGGCCATTTCCAGGAGCCTGGTTGAAATCGTCGCCTACGGCGCCGGCGCCTTCTTCCTGGCCTTCTACGTCATGATCGACCGCGACCGCCTGCGCGGGGCGCTGTTCGCCGCGATACCGCGCGCCCACCACATCAAGCTGTCGCGCATCCTGCTCAAGCTGCAAACCATCGTCGGCGGCTATGTGCGCGGCCAGGTCATCACCTGCGCGCTGATGGCGCTGGTGGTGTTCGTCGTGCTGGCCGCCAGCGGCGTCCCCAACGCCATCGCCATTGCCGCCTTCGCCGCGCTGGTGGACGTGCTCCCCTTCATCAACATCGTCCTGATCATGATCCCGGCGGTGCTGGCCTCCTATGCCGTCAGCCCGGTGACGGCGATGATCGTATTCACGCTGCTGTTGATCTATTGCGAGTTCGAGAGCCGGGTCCTGATCCCGGTGGTCTACGGCCACTCGCTGCGCCTGCCGTCGTCGATCGTGTTGTTCGCGCTGATCGCTGGCGGCACCCTGTACGGCGTCGCCGGCGCCCTGCTCGCCTTGCCGGTCGCGGCGACGATACTGATGCTGGTCGAAGAGCTCAAGGTCGACCTGCCAGGCGAGGCGACCCAGGCCGACGATCTTGAAGTGCTGCGGCAAGACAGCACCGGCGAGGCCGAATACCTGCGCCGCACCGATGGCATGGCGGCCAAGGACGCCGCCGGCATTGCGCTCGAAATCACCGAGGAGCGCAATAGCAAGGGCCACGAAGAGGCCGATACCCCGAAGGCTGGCTAGTGCTCGCCGGCAATACAAAGACCATGGCAATGCCCGGTCGGCCCCCATAACTGAGCGGGTGGGTCACATGTGTGCTACCCTGAAGACGTGCGCGGACGCAATGTTCGCAGTGCGCGTGTTGCGGCTTCGCCGTTACCTTCTTTGAGCCGAGGCTGGCGCTCAGTCTTACTTCTGGCCCCAGGCACTTCCATGCGACTCCCGCAGTTCATCCTCAACTGGCTATCCGGCCGGTCGACGGAACCCTTCATCAAAGCCGGCGCCTTGCAGGACGCGATCTTCAATAGCGCCAATTTTTCCAGCATCGCCACCGATGCCCAGGGCGTCATCCAGATTTTCAATGTCGGCGCCGAGCGCATGCTGGGCTATCTGGCGGCCGACGTGGTCGACAAGATCACGCCGGCCGACATCTCCGACCCGCAGGAAGTCATTGCCCGCGCCCGCAGCCTGAGCGTCGAGCTGGACTCGCCGATCTCGCCCGGATTCGAAGCGCTGGTGTTCAAGGCTTCGCGCGGCATCGAAGACATCTACGAGCTGACCTATATTCGCAAGGATGGCAGCCGCTTCCCCGCCGTCGTGTCGGTCACGGCGCTGCGCGACGCGGCCGACACCATCATCGGCTACCTGCTGATCGGCACCGACAATACCGCGCGCAAGGAAGCAGAGGAAGCCTTGCTGCGGGCCGGCGCGCTGCAGCGCGCCATCTTCAACAGCGCCAACTTCTCGAGCATCGCGACCGATGCCCAGGGCGTGATCCAGATCTTCAATGTGGGCGCCGAGCGCATGCTGGGCTACGACGCGACCGAAGTGGTCGACAAGATCACGCCGGCCGCCATCTCCGACCCGCAGGAAGTGATCGAACGGGCCGAGACGCTGAGCTTCGAGCTGGGCGTGTCGATCGCGCCAGGCTTCGAGGCGCTGGTGTTCAAGGCTTCGCGCGGCATCGAAGACATTTACGAGCTGACCTATATCCGCAAGGACGGCAGCCGTTTCCCGGCCATCGTGTCGGTGACGGCCTTGCGCGACGCCGGCGAGGCCATCATCGGCTACCTGTTGATCGGCACCGACAACACGGCGCGCAAGCAGGTCGAGGCCGAGCAAGCCTTGCTCGACCAGAGCCTGCGCGACCAGCAGTTCTACACCCGTTCGCTGATCGAATCGAATATCGACGCCATCATGACGACCGACCCGCGCGGCATCATCAGCGACGTCAACCAGCAGATGGAAGCGCTGACCGGATGCTCGCGCGACGAATTGATCGGCGCGCCATTCAAGGACTACTTCACCGATCCGCAAAGGGCCGAGGCTGGCATCCGGCGCGTGCTCAGGGAAGGCAAGATCACCAATTACGAGCTGACCGCGCTGGCCCGGGACGGCAAGGAAACCGTGGTTTCCTACAACGCGAGCATCTTCTACGACCGTAACCGGACCATGAAGGGGGTGTTTGCCGCCGCGCGCGACGTCACCGACAGGAAGCAGTTCGAACAGGCCTTGCAGATCAATAATATTGAACTGGAAGGGGCCAAGGCGGCGGCTGAAAAGGCCAACCTGGCAAAATCCGAATTCCTGTCGAGCATGAGCCACGAACTGAGGACGCCGCTCAATGGCGTGCTCGGCTTCGCCCAATTGATGGATTCGGAAATCCCGCCTCCAAATGCCTCCCAGCAGCGCTCAATCAACCAGATCCTCAAGGGCGGCTGGTACCTGCTGCGCCTGATCAATGAGATCCTCGACCTGGCGATGATCGAATCCGGCAAGGTCACCATTTCGCTCGAACCGATGTCGCTGGCCGAAGTGCTGCAGGACTGCCACGTACTGATCGGTCCGCTGGCGCAGAAGCGGGGCATCGAGCTGGTGTTCCCGGCCTTCGCCGACCCGCTGTATATTGTCGCCGACCTGACCCGGGTCAAGCAGGTGGCGATCAACCTGCTGTCGAACGCGATCAAATACAATCGCGTCGGCGGCACGGTGACGGTCAGCTGCGAAATGAGTGACCATCACAGCATCCGCGTGCGCGTGGCCGATACCGGCGAGGGACTCAGCCAGCAGCAACTGTCGCAGCTGTTCCAGCCATTTAACCGGCTTGGCAAAGAAGACACCACCGAGGAAGGAACCGGGATCGGGCTGGTCGTGACCAAGCAGCTGGTCGAGCTGATGCATGGACAGATTGGCGTCACCAGCACGGTCGGAACCGGCACCGAATTCTGGTTCGAGTTCCCGATTTCGGAAATGCCGGAACTGAAGCCGGAACTACGCGTCATGGCCGACGAAATCATCGCTGCCGTGGCAGCCAAGCCGCTGCTGGCGCAACGCACCTTGCTTTATGTCGAAGACAATCCGGCCAATCTGGCGCTGGTCGAACAGTTGATTGAACGCCGCAAGGACATCCAGCTCTTGACCGCGATCAACGGCCACCTTGGTATTTCGCTGGCCCGCGAATACCAGCCGGAGGTCATCGTCATGGACATCAATTTACCTGGACTGAGCGGATTCGGCGCCTTGAAAGTGCTGCAGGAAGACGCGCTGACCAGGCATATTCCGGTGCTGGCGCTGTCGGCCAATGCGGTGCCGCGCGATATTCAACGGGGCATCGACGCCGGTTTCTTCAAGTATCTGACCAAGCCGATCAATGTGACCGAGTTCATGGATGCGCTGGACCTGGCATTCGAGTACGCGGTGGCCAATGGTTTGACCGAGCGTTCGGACAAAGAAAAAGGCTAGCGCCCCGCGGCGCTAGCCTTTCAAGAAACGCACTGCAGCTGCGTTACACGTCGATATTGCCCGCCTGCAGAGCATTGGTCTCGATGAACGCGCGGCGCGGCTCGACGTCGTCGCCCATCAGCGTGGTGAAGATCTGGTCGGCCGCAATGGCGTCTTCGATCTGCACCTTCAGCAAGCGGCGCACAGTCGGATCCATCGTCGTTTCCCACAGCTGTTCCGGATTCATCTCGCCCAGACCTTTGTAGCGCTGCTTCGACACGGTGCGTTCCGCTTCGTCGCGCAGCCACTGCATCGCGTGGTGGAAGTCGTCCACGGTCGACTCCTTGACGCGCTCGCCTTCGCCGCGGCGGATGAAGGCGCCTTCGCCGATCAGTCCCTTGAAGGTGGCTGCCGCATTGGCCAGCAGCTCGTAATCGGCGCCCTGCACGAAGTCGGCGTCGATCGCGCTGACTTTGATATTGCCGTGATGCATACGCTCGATGCGCAGCATATGCTTCTCGGACAGTTCATCCGAGCGCACGGCGACCTTGACGGCCGGGTCGTTGATCGCCGCCTGCAGCGCCGCTGCCGACTGTTCGGCTTGCTCGAGCGTGTCGAGGTTGAGCAGCACGCCGGTCATGATGGCGGTCAGCGCCGCGCGGTCGATGACGCGGGTCAGGCGCATCATGATGGCATTGGCCAGGTTGTACTGGCGCACCAGTTCGGCCAGCGGATCGCCTGAGATCGGGTCGGCGCCGGTGCGCGGGGTCAGTACGGCGCCATTCAGGGCCACCGTCATCATATAGCTCGCTTCTTCGAGGTCGTCCTTGAGGTAACGCTCGTCGCGGCCCGACTTGACCTTGTACAGCGGCGGCTGCGCGATATAGATGTGGCCGCGCTCGACCAGCTGCGGCATCTGGCGGTAGAACAGCGTCAGCAGCAGGGTGCGGATGTGGGCGCCGTCGACGTCCGCATCGGTCATGATGATGATGCGGTGGTAGCGCAGCTTGTCGACGTTGAATTCGTCCGGGCCGATCGAGGTGCCGAGGGTGGCGATCAGGGTCGTGATCTGTTCCGACGACAGCATCTTCTCGAAGCGCGCCTTCTCGACGTTGAGCACCTTGCCGCGCAGCGGCAGGATGGCCTGGAACTTGCGGTCGCGGCCCTGCTTGGCCGAGCCGCCTGCGGAGTCACCCTCGACGATGTACAGTTCGCACAGGGCCGGGTCTTTTTCCTGGCAGTCGGCCAGCTTGGCCGACAGGCCGAGGCCGTCCATGACGCCCTTGCGGCGGGTCAGGTCGCGCGCCTTGCGGGCCGCTTCGCGCGCGCGCGCCGCTTCGACGATCTTGCCGCAGATGATCTTGGCGTCGTTCGGCTTTTCCATCAGGTAGTCGGTCAGCGTCTTGGCGACGATCTCCTCGACCGGGCCGCGCACTTCGCTTGACACCAGCTTGTCCTTGGTCTGCGAGCTGAACTTCGGCTCAGGCACCTTGACCGACAGCACGCAGGTCAAGCCTTCGCGCATATCGTCGCCGGCGATCTCGACCTTGGCCTTCTTGGCGAAGTCGTTTTCGTCGATGTATTTGTTGATCACGCGGGTCATCGCCGCGCGCAGGCCGGTCAGGTGGGTGCCGCCGTCGCGCTGCGGGATGTTATTGGTGAAGCACAGCACTTGCTCGTTGTAGGCATCGTTCCACTGCATCGACACGTCGACCGTGATATTGGTGCCCTGGTCCGACACCCGCTCGCCGGTGGCCTGGAACACGGTCGGGTGCAGCACCGACTTGGACTTGTTGATGTATTCGACGAAGCCCTTGGTGCCGCCTTCAAAGGCAAAGATTTCTTCCTTGCCGGTGCGCTGGTTGGTCAGCTTGATGTTGACGCCGTTGTTGAGGAAGGACAGTTCGCGGATGCGCTTGGCCAGGATTTCGTAGTGGAACTCGACGTGGGTGAAGATTTCCTCGTCGGCCCAGAAGTGGACGTCGGTGCCGCGCTTGTCGGTTTCGCCGATGACCTTGATCGGCGAGCAGGCGACGCCGTTGACCATTTCGATTTCGCGGTTTTGCGGCACGCCGCGCACGAATTCCATGTAGTGCACCTTGCCGTCGCGGCGCACGGTCAGCTTGAGCAGCTTGGACAGGCCGTTGACGCAAGACACGCCGACGCCGTGCAGGCCGCCCGATACCTTGTACGAGTTCTGGTCGAACTTGCCGCCGGCGTGCAGTTCGGTCATGACGATTTCGGCTGCGCTGCGCTTGGGTTCGTGCTTGTCGTCGAACTTGAGGCCGGTCGGCACGCCGCGGCCGTTATCGGTGATCGAGATCGAGTTGTCCGAGTGGATCGTCACATGGATCTCGGTGCAATGGCCGGCCAGCGATTCGTCGATCGAGTTGTCCAGCACCTCAAAGACCAGATGGTGCAGGCCGGTGCCGTCGGAGGTGTCGCCGATATACATGCCGGGACGTTTGCGGACCGCTTCCAGACCTTCGAGGATTTGAATCTGTGCCGCGCCGTATTCGTCGGACTTGACGGTCGCTGGCAGTGCTGGTGTGTTCTCGGACATGGACTTGCTTTCTATACTGATTGTTACGGGCTAAACGATGGCGGGGCGGCGCCTTGTGGGCGCCGCCCGGGTAGTGCTGTTAGATACGCATTGGCATTACGACATACTTGAAGTCGGCATTGTCGGGAATCGAGATCAAGGCCGACGAGTTCGAATCGCCGAGCGAGATATTGACGTTGTCGCACTTGAGGTTGTTGAGCACGTCGAGCAGGTAGGTGACGTTGAAGCCGATGTCGACCGAATCGCCGCCGTAGTCGATCTCGAGTTCCTCGACCGCTTCTTCCTGGTCGGCATTGGTCGAGCTGATCTTCATGCTGCCCGGGCTGATGATGCAGCGCACGCCTTTGAACTTGTCGCTGGTCATGATCGCGGCGCGCTGCAGCGAGCGCAGCAGCTCATCGCGGCCGATCGTGAAGTCGTTCTTGTAGCCCTTCGGGATCACCCGCGTGTAGTCGGGGAACTTGCCCTCGACCAGCTTGGAGATCAGTTCGATGTCGGCGAACGTCAGCTTGACCTGGCTGGCCGCGATGTCGAGCGTGACGGGCTGGTCGTTCTCTTCCAGCAGGCGCTGCAGTTCGAGGATGGTCTTGCGCGGGATGATGACTTCCTGGCGCGCGAACTCGGTCTCGGTCTCGACCTGGCAGAACGCCAGGCGGTGGCCGTCGGTCGCCACCGCGATCACGTGGCGGCCGTCGAGCACCAGCAGCAGGCCGTTCAGGTAGTAACGGATGTCTTGCTGGGCCATCGAGAAGTGCACCATATTGAACAGGTGCTTCAGCGTCTTTTGCGGCAGCGTCACCGAGGCGTTGAACGCTTCGGCTTGCGACACGGTCGGGAATTCCTCGGCCGCCAGCGTCTGCAGCGCAAAGCGCGACTTGCCGGTCTGCACGGTCAGCCGCTTGTTGAGCAGGGTCATCGTCACTTCGCCCGCTTCCGGCAGCGCGCGCAGGATGTCGAGCAGCTTGCGCGCGGCCACCGTGGTGCCGGTGACGTCGGGGCCGGAACCGATCTGGGCGTGCGTCGTGATCTGCACTTCGGTGTCGGTGGAAAGGAAGGATACGTTGTCGCCGTCCTTGCGGATGAGGATATTGGCCAGAATCGGCATAGTGTGCCGACGCTCGACAATACCGCTCACGATCTGCAGTGGCCGGAGAAGGGTATCTCTGGTTGTTTTGACCAATTGCATAATTGTCCTCGAAGTGGTTTATTTGTGATTGCTATTTAAACAATGTTGCTACAGATCTTGCTTTACGCGCGGGTAAGCGGTCGCCACACCTTGTACCTATTTCCTTCTTGGTGTGGCGACATACCCACCCTACCAGTCTCTATTGTGGGTCAGATCCTTGCCCACCCACCAATCTCTATTTTGCCAGAAAGCATCAATTAACCCTTGAGGGTTTGCTCCAGTACATGCAGCTCGTGGTTGCACTCTGCATTCTTGGTGCGGTCCAGGGCGATCTTGCGTACCGCATGCAGGACCGTCGTGTGGTCGCGCCCGCCGAACAGCTCGCCGATTTCCGGCAGGCTCTTTTGGGTCAATTCCTTGGCCAGGTACATGGCAATCTGGCGCGGCCGCGCGATGTTCGCGGGCCGGCGCTTCGAGTACATGTCCGCCACCTTGATGTTGAAGAAGTCCGCCACCGTCTTCTGGATGTTTTCCACCGAGATTTGGCGGTTCTGCACCGACAGCAAGTCCTTCAGCGCTTCCTTGACGATGTCGATCGTGATGTCCTTGCCGTGGAAACGCGAGTAGGCCAGGATCTTGCGCAGCGCGCCCTCGAGCTCGCGCACGTTCGAGCGCAGGTGCTTGGCGACGAAAAAGGCGACGTCGTCGGAGAAGGTGACCCCTTCCTGCTTGGCTTTTTTCAGCAGGATCGCGACCCGCATTTCCAGCTCCGGCGGCTCGATCGCCACCGTCAGGCCGGAATCGAAGCGCGAGATCAGGCGGTCATCCATGCCGGTGATCTCTTTCGGATAGGTGTCGCTGGTGATGATGATCTGCTTCTTGGCGGCGATCAGCGCTTCGAACGCATAGAAGAACTCTTCCTGCGTGCGGCTCTTGCCGCCGAAGAACTGGATATCGTCGATCAGCAGCATGTCGAGCGAATGGTAATACTGCTTGAAGTCGTCGAAACCCTTGCGCTGGTAAGCGGTGACGACGTCGCGCACATATTGCTCGGCATGGATGTAGCGGATGCGCGCGCCCGGCTGGTCGGCCATGATCTGGTTGCCGATCGCATGGATCAGGTGGGTCTTGCCCAGGCCCACGCCGCCATAGAAGAACAGCGGGTTGTACGACACGCCCGGGTTGTTGGCGACCTGGATCGCGGCGGCGCGCGCCAGCTGGTTGGCCTTGCCGGTGACGAAGCTGTCGAAGGTCAGGTCCGGGTTGACGCGGCTTTGCTCGCCGCGCCGCGGAGCCGCGTTGCCATTGGAGAATTCCGGCACGCCCTGCTCGGGGCCGCCGCCATTGCCGATGCCGCTGCCATTGCCCGGGTAGCCGTCGGTCGGCGCCGGATGGGGCGCGACCGGCTTCTTCGGGATATTGTTGCGCGGGTCGAGAACGAATTGCACTTCGGTCGGCGTTTCCATGTATTGCGAAGCGAGCGCCGTGATGCGGGACGCAAACTGGGTCTTGACCCAGTCCAGCTTGAAACGGTTCGGTGCAGCAATGCGCAGCTTGCCGTCCTCGTAGTCGAGCACGGTCAGCGGTTTGATCCACGCACTAAATTGTTGCGGAGTCAGCTCCAGTTCCAGTTGGGCGGAACAGGTCTGCCAGAAATTTTCCATGAATCGAATCTATGCTTTAAGGTGTGTGGAAGGGCGTCAATGCTCACGAGCTTCGCGGTCTTCAACCAGCGGCGGCTCGCCACACGTAACATGCTATTTTACCCTCCAAACGCCGAGTTATCCACAGGCGTGCAAGCTTATTTTGACGAGAAAACGACGCGCGCCCGGCCGTCCTGCCGGCGTTGTCGTCCTGATAATTTCCCTATGGGAAGGCCGCCTGGCCGGCGCGGCGCGAGTCGGCAGGCCTTGACAAGCGGACTCGAAATGCTGTCTAATTCAGGGTTCCCCGCCCGTCTTTCGAAATAAGTCACAGGTGACTGTCTCGATCTCTCAAGCGGGCAAGAAGTTTTTAAGCTGTGGCGTGACGCTAGCTAACACTGTGCGAAATGTCCTTGGCGCCATACCCTGACGTGACGTCAGACCCGATTTGCATTTTATTTAGCTTTAAGCGAGACCACCATGAAACGTACTTACCAACCTTCCGTCGTTCGTCGCAAGCGCACGCACGGCTTCCGCGCTCGTATGGCAACCCGTGGCGGTCGCGATGTGCTCAACGCACGCCGCGCCAAGGGCCGCAAGCGTCTGGCTGTATAAGCCACCCAAGCTTCCCTGCGCCAGCTGTGACAGGCGGCATGTCAGTCGAAGGTTCGCACGACTTCGCACGTGGTCGGCGCATCGTTAAAACGGATGAATTTTCATCCGTTTTTCGTTTGCGCCCTGCACAAAAAAGCGCCCACTTCGTGCTCTATACCCGCCCCAGCACGCTTGCCCATGCGCGCCTCGGCGTCGTCGTGGCCAAGCGCTTTGCCCCGCGGGCCGTCACGCGCAACACGATCAAACGTGTCACGCGTGAATTGTTCCGCCTGTCCGAGCTGCCGGCCATGGACTGCATCGTGCGCCTGGCGCGCCCGGTCAACACCAGGCAGGGCCCGGCCACCACGATGACCCTGAAAACGGCGCTGCGGCTGGAACTGACGCGCCTGTTCGCCGTCAAAGCCCCGGCGCCGCTGCCAAAGGTGTTGCCATGAGCCGCCTGCTGGTCGCCCTGCTGCGCGCCTACCAGGTGCTGCTGTCGCCGCTGATCGGGCAGAATTGCCGTTTCTATCCGACCTGCTCGAACTATGCGATCGAAGCGCTGCGCGTGCATGGCGCGGGCCGCGGCAGCCTGCTGGCCGCCCGCCGTGTCTGCCGCTGCCATCCGTGGAACGACGGCGGCGTCGACCTGGTGCCGCCACCCTTGCATGAACAAAACAAAGCCCAATCTACAAGCGCATCCGCTTGCAACCACTCCTGACAAATACCCCAATGGACATCAATAAACGTACCATCCTGTGGATCGTGTTTTCTGTATCGCTATTCATTCTGTGGAATGACTGGATGGTATCGCAAGGCAAGCAGTCGTTCTTCTCGGCCGCGCCGGTACCGACCGCGCCAAGCGCCGCCAAGACGGCGGCCTCGGCACTGCCCGCGCTGCCAGCGGCCAACGGCGTGCCAGCGGCCGTCGTCCCTGCCGGTAGCGCCCCGGCTCCTGTCGCCAGTGAGCGCATCACGATCACGACCGACGTGTTCAAGGTCGACATCGACACTGCCGGCGGCGTCGTCAAGCGTCTCGAGCTGCTCAAGTTCAAGGCGGGCGGCAATCCTGGCTGGCTCGCCGGTTGCTTCGGCCTGCTCAAGGCTTGCAAGTCCGACATCGACCCGACCAAGAACGAAGTGCTGTTCAAGGAATCGGGCGAGCACGTCTACACGGCCCGTACCGGCCTGATCGGCGGCCCCGCCGAACTGCCAAATCATAACACCGTGTTCACCGCCAAGCCTGGCGCGCGCGTGCTCGACGCTGGCAACCAGCTGCAACTGGTGCTCGAAGCCGAGCAGGGCGGCGTCAAGCTGACCAAGACGTTTACCTTCAAGCGCGGCGACTACGTGATCGATGTGCGCCACGACGTGACCAACAACACCGCTGCCGCGCTGACGCCGTCGCTCTACCTGCAGCTGCTGCATGATGGCAACAAGGCCAGCAACGACTCGATGTTCATGAGCTCCTTCATTGGTCCGATGATTTACACGGACGAGAAGAAGTACCAGAAATTCGACTTCGAATCGATCGCCAAGGGCAGCGCCGACCATCCGGCCAAGTCGAACGACGGCTGGATCGCGATGGGCCAGCAATTCTTCGTATCGGCTTTCGTGCCGCCCGAGCATGCGCCGCGCACCATCCTGACCGAGAAACTGGGCACCAACCTGTTTGCGGTCGGCACCGTACTGCCGCTCGGTTCGGTCGCGCCAGGCGGCATGATTTCGACTACCAGCAAGCTGTATTCGGGCCCGCAGGAGTCGCAGCGCCTCGAGCAGGTCGCGCCTGGCCTGGAACTGGTCAAGGACTACGGCATGCTGACCATCCTGGCCAAGCCGATGTTCTGGGTCATGGAAAAGATCCACAATGTGCTGGGCAACTGGGGCTGGACCATCATCGCCTTCACCGTGCTGATCAAGCTGGCCTTCTTCCCGCTGTCGGCGGCCAGCTATCGCAGCATGGCCAAGATCAAGCAGGTGACGCCGAAGATGCAGGCGATCCGCGAGAAGTACAAGGACGACACGGCCAAGATGAACCAGGCCACGATGGAACTGTACAAGACTGAAAAGATCAACCCGCTCGGCGGCTGCCTGCCGGTGCTGGTGCAGATGCCGGTGTTCATCGCCCTGTACTGGGTGCTGCAGGCTTCGGTCGAAATGCGCGGCGCGCCATGGATCGGCTGGATCAGTGACCTGTCGCAGCACGACCCCTGGCTGATCCTGCCGGTGCTGTACGCGATTTCGATGTTCATCACACAGAAGCTGAGCCCGGCCCCGGCCGACCCGATGCAGGCCAAGATGATGCTGTTCATGCCGCTGATGTTCTCAGTCATGTTCTTCATCTTCCCGTCCGGCCTGGTGCTGTACTGGGTGGTCAACAACATCCTGTCGATCGGCCAGCAATGGGCGATCACCAAGCAGTTCGAATCCAAGGCGTAGGGTGGATAGCGGCGCTACCCACGCGTTCGGTCAGCGACTTTCCACCGGCCCGCGTGGGTAGGCCGCGTGGGTCAGTTTCACTGACCCACCCTGGGATACAATCTCGAAGGCCCGTGCACTGCGCGGGCTTTCTTTTATTCGAATCCATTACAATTCCTCCATGAATATTGACTCCGCCCCCATCGCCGCGATCGCCACTGCTCCCGGACGGGGCGGTATCGGCGTCGTGCGCGCCTCCGGCAAGTCGCTGGGGCCGCTTGTGTCGGCCCTGTTCCCGGGCGTGACCTTGGCGCCGCGCCACGCGACCTACCTGCCGTTCAAGCAGCAGGACGGCAGCGTGATCGACCAGGGCATCGCGATTTATTTCAAGGGCCCCCATTCGTACACCGGGGAAGATGTGCTGGAATTGCAGGGCCACGGCGGCCCGGTCGTGCTGCAGATGCTGCTGGCGCGGGTGCTGGAAGCGGGCCGGGAAGCGGGCCTGCGGCTGGCCGAGCCGGGCGAATTCACCCGCCGCGCCTATCTGAACGACAAGCTCGACCTGGCCCAGGCCGAAGCGGTGGCCGACCTGATCGATGCCTCGACCGAAGCGGCCGCCAAGTCGGCCTCGCAGTCGCTGTCGGGCGCCTTCTCCAAGACTATCCACACGCTGGTCGAGCAGGTGACGGGCCTGCGCATGCTGGTCGAAGCAACGCTCGACTTCCCCGAAGAGGAAATCGACTTCCTTGAAAAATCCGATGCGCGCGGCCAGCTGGCCGTCATCGTCACCTCGCTCGAGCGCGTGTTCCAGCAGGCGGCGCAAGGCGCGCTGCTGCGCGAAGGCCTGAACGTGGTGCTGGTCGGCCAACCCAATGTCGGCAAGTCGTCGCTGCTCAACGCGCTGGCCGGCGCCGACGTGGCGATCGTCACGCCGATCGCCGGCACCACCCGCGACAAGGTCAGCGAGACGATCCAGATCGAAGGCATCCCCCTCAATATCATCGACACCGCCGGCATCCGCGCCCTGGACGACAAGGTCGACGTGGTCGAGCGCATCGGCATCGAGCGCACCTGGGGCGAAGTGGCCAAGGCCGATGTCATCCTGCACCTGCTCGACGCCGACCAGGGCCCGATGCGGGCCGACGAGGCGATCGTCGCCGCCTTCCCGGACGGCGTGCCGGTGCTGCGCGTGTGGAACAAGATCGACCTGTCGGGCCACAAGCCGGGCCTCGACGTGCGCGACGACGCCACCCACGTCTACCTGTCGGCGCACGAGCACACCGGCATCGACCTGCTGCGCGCCGAACTGCTGCGCATCGCGGGCTGGCAGCAAACGGGCGAGTCGCTCTACCTTGCGCGCGAGCGCCACCTGATCGCCCTGCGTTCGGCCAGCAGGCACCTCGACATCGCGGGCCAGCACGCGGCCCAGAGCGACCAGTCGCTCGACCTGTTCGCCGAAGAGTTGCGCCTTGCACAGGTGCAGCTTTCCTCGATCACCGGCGCGTTCTCGTCGGACGATTTACTCGGCGTGATCTTCAGCCGCTTCTGCATCGGCAAATAGCACCATTGTCATTCACGCGTGGGTTCGATGAAACACTTTGTCGGGAGACATGGGTTACACATTGGGGTCGATGAAACCGAACCCCGCGTCCGCCGGTGCGCACACACTCGGACGCTACCCTGCTGGCAATCCTGCTATCATTTGTCGCAACTTATTTCGTTGGCGAAATGCCATTCCATGGCGCATCTTTTCAGCGCCTTATCCTGCCGGAGTCTTAGCTCGCATGTTTCCTCGTTCGCTTATCGCCGCCGCGCTGTGCGCCAGCGCCGCCACCCCTGCCTTCGCCGCACCGCGCGGCCTGACCGTTGACGACCTTGTCATGTTGGAACGGGTCGCCGGTCCGGTGCTGTCGCCGGACGGCACGCGCGTTGTTTACACGGTGCGCTCGACCGACATCGACAAGAACAAGGGCCACACGGAAATCTGGATGCTGGACCTGCGCACGCCCAAGGCGCTGCCGGTGCAGCTGACCAATAGCGAAGGCAATAACAGCGAGCCGTCGTGGGCCCCAAAGGGCGACGCCGTGTACTTCCTGTCGACCCGGTCGAAGAGCTCGCAGGTGTGGCGCGTGCTCGCTACCGGCGGCGAGCCGGTCAAGGTGACCGACCTGCCGCTCGACGTCGACACCTACCGCGTCTCGCCGGCCGGCGACCGCCTCGCGCTGACGATGGAAGTGTTCCGCGATTGCCCGACGCTCGCCTGCACGGTGCAGCGCAATGAAGAAAAATCGAAGGCCAAGTCGGGCGCCCGGACCTACGACTCTCTGTTCGTGCGCCACTGGGACACCTGGGCCGTGGCTGGCCAGCGCGCTGTGCTGCATTCGGTCGCCCTCGGAAGCGACGGCCGCGCGACCGGCGACGTCGCCAATTTATCCGGTACCCTTGATGGCGACGTGCCGTCCAAGCCCAACGGCGACAAGTCCGACTACGCCTTCAGCCCGGATGGCGCCAGCATCGTGTTCTCGGTGCGCGTGGCAGGCAAGGGTGAGCCTTGGTCGACCAACTTCGACCTGTACCAGGTCAACGCAAAAGGCGGCGCTGCGCCGCGCAACCTGACGCTTGACAATCCGGCCTGGGACGCCGAGCCGGTGTTTTCGCCCGACGGCAAGACGCTGGCCTACCGCGCGATGCGCCGTCCCGGTTTCGAGGCCGACCGCTTCCAGTTAATGCTGCTCGATGTGGCCACCGGCAAGAAAACCAGGGTCGCCGACCAGTGGGACCGTTCGATCGAGCAACTGCAATGGTCGCACGATGGCAAGGCCATCTACGGCACGGCGCAGGACGTCGGCCAGCTGCGCCTGTTCAAGGTGGCACTGGCGACCGGCAAGGTCGAAGCGCTGAGCACCAAAGGTTCGGTCAGCGGCTACAGCGTGCGCGGCGACCAGGTCGTCGCCACCATTCACGACCTGAACGGCCCGGCCCAGCTGTATGCGCTCGGCGGCACGGCACCGCTGCAGCTGACCACCAATAACGCGGCGCTTATGGCCGATGTCCGCCTCGGCCAGTTCGAGCAGTTTTCGTTCAAGGGCGCCAGGGGCGACACCGTCTACGGTCACGTGATGAAGCCGTGGAACGCCCAGCCCGGCCAGCGCTACCCGGTCGCCTTCCTGGTCCACGGCGGCCCGCAAGGCAGCTTCGGCAATAGCTGGAGCTACCGCTGGAATCCGCAGGTGTATGCCGGCGCCGGCTATGCCGTCGTGTTCATCGATTTCCACGGTTCGACCGGCTACGGCCAGAATTTCACCGATGCCATCCGTGGCGACTGGGGCGGCAAGCCGCTCGAGGACCTGAAGAAGGGCCTGGCCGCGGCCGGCGCCAGGTATCCGTGGCTCGATGAGAAGCGCGCCTGCGCACTGGGCGCCTCGTATGGCGGCTATATGATGAACTGGATCGCCGGTAACTGGAACGATGGCTTCAAATGCCTCGTCAACCATTCCGGCATCTTCGACAACCGCGCGATGTACTATGAGACGGAAGAGCTGTGGTTCCCGGAGTGGGAGCACGGCGGCAGCTACCACAAGGCCAAAGCGGGCCACGAGAAGCACAACCCGGTCAACCACGTGACGAACTGGAAGGCGCCGATGCTGGTGCTGCATGGCGAAAAGGACTTCCGCATCGCCTATTCGCAGAGCCTGGCGACCTTTACCGCCTTGCAACGCCAGGGCATCGACAGCAAGCTAGTGGTGTTCCCGGATGAGAACCATCACATCCTCAAGCCCGCCAATTCCTTGCTGTGGCACCGGAGCGTGCTAGAGTGGCTGGGTAAGCACCTGAAATAGGGTTCAGGACCACCCGAGTTGCGAATTCTCATGGCCCGGGGAATTCCGCTGAAGTAATCTTGCTGTGAGACTGGATGTGCTGCCTGGAAAGGGGGTGAATCTTGGGAACGATACAGGAGAGTGTGCCGCAGACGGAAACGGGTGCTGAACCACCCGTGCTTGCGCAGGCGGCGCCATTACGTGCGCGTCAAAGCCTGCCGCCGAAAGGCGCCTGCTGGTATTGCGACAAACCGCTCGATAGCGTCAAGCGCTTTTGCGGCAAGGAATGCGCCGACGCATTCGATGAAGAAGCCGAGTACACCCGCTAAGCCGCTTCCTTCACCCCTCCCCCTTATTTGGTCGTGAATGACCAGGCCTTGGTGACCGGCACGCCGTCGACCGCCCCGTTGAAGCTGACGTCGTAGGTCGTGGCGGCCTTGAGCACGGACAGCGGCACGATCGCCGCCACCGTCTGCGCGGTATGCGCGTCGGTCGCGCTGCTGAGCAGCCGGACCGGCAGGCTGGCGCCGCCGCGCGGGCTGACGGTAAAGCTCTGCACCGTCAGCCGGGCCGTGATGTCGGCATGCACGCTGATCGGATAGCCCACTTCATTGGCGTTCGGCACCGGATCGGGCGATTCGAGGTCGGACAGGAAATTGGTTGCCACCGCCGTCTGGTTGTGGAACGGCCACACGACGATGCGGGCGCTGCCGATTCCGGGGCCATAGCCATTGTTGGCGGTGAAGTCGGCGGTCAGGTAGGTATAGCCGTTGCTGGCGCTGGCCGAGCCGGTGCCGATCTCCTTGAAGCGCGGTTCGAACATGACGAAGCGGTGGTAGATGGCCGTGATCAGCTCTTCGGCCATGTAGAACCCGGAATTATTGCTGGTGGCGGAGATCACTTCGCCGTAGGCGCGCGCGCCGCCCAGCACATAGCCGGCCGCCGCCAGGCGCTGGCCGAGGTCGACGCCGGTAAAGCCCGGCTTGCCGGCAACCTGGTCGTGCGACACGATATTGTTGGTGCGCTGGTAGTCCGAATGGCCCTGGGCCGCCGCCGACACTTGCGCATTGGCCAGCAAGCTTGCCACGCCCAGCTGGGCGCGCCGGTAGTTAATCCAGTTCATGCCGTCCTGCGCCGTATTGCCGGTGAAGGCAGGCGCGCCCGGCTCGTTCGGCAGCGTGCTGACACTGGCGGGCGGCGCAGCGGCAGGCGTGCTGTCGCCGCCGCCGCCGCATGCGCTCAGCAGGCCGGCCAGCAGCAAGGCCAGGGTGGCATGGAAGGGCTTGATGATCATGGTGATTTCCTGCAGATGGACGCTTTCGATAGCTCGATTCTAGGGCAAATTGAGAATTGGTGAGTTTCTCTTGTCGAGAAGACCAGCTGCTCGCGGTAGAATGAAGGGGTTCAGTTCGAGTGAGACCCTGTGAATCCTGCCCCGATGACGCGTCTGCGCCGCGCCAAATACGCCTTGCCCAGCATGGTGACCCTATTGTCGATCGCCTGCGGCTTCGGCAGTATCGTGATGTCGGTCGACAATGCCCACATCGGCCTGGCGGCGGATTACCGTCTTGCCGCCTTCCTGCTGGTCGCCGCCGGTGTCTTCGATGCGCTCGACGGCTTTGTCGCGCGCGCCACCGGCACCACCTCCGATTTCGGTTCCCAGCTCGATTCGATCGCCGACGTGATGAACTTCGGCTGCGCGCCGGCCATGCTGCTATATTGCTACGGTTTCGTCCAGCTGGGCGCGGGCAGCCCGCTGCTGCTGCGCCTGGGGGGCATGGCCAGCTTCTTCCTCGTTGCCTGCGCAGCGCTGCGGCTGGCGCGCTTCAATGTCAACCTGGGCAAGACCGATCCGCGCTATTTCGTCGGCATGCCGACCACGGCAGCGGCCGCTTGCGCGGCGGCGGTGGTGGTGGCCTGGCCCAATCCTCTGGAAACGAAGGCGCAGGCGGCCGGCCTGCTGGTGCTGCTGGTGCTGCTGGGCGGCTTGATGGTGTCGACGGTGCGCTTCCCGAGCTCCAAGCAAAAGATGGGCAAGGGCTTGATCCTGCTGCTGGTGGTGTGCGTGGGGATGCTGGTGTGGCTGCAGGCAAAGTTCTTTGCGCTGTTCTTTGCCGTCTATATCGTGGCGGCGCTGGCGCTCAACCTGGCATGGCACCAGGGCTGGCGTGGCGTGGCGCTGCCGCAGGCGTTCGACGACTAGGAGCCGGCGCCGACGGGTTGCCGGCACGCGTGGGCACGCAGTGCCCACCCTACGCCAGGGCATACACGTAGGGTGGGCGGGACCGCCGAGGGCTGCGTGCCCACGCGCGCCAGGGCATACAGGTAGGGTGGGCGGGACCGCCGAGGGCTGCGTGCCCACGCGCGTCAGAGCATACATGTAGGGTGGACGGGACCGCCGAGGGCTGCGTGCCCACGCGCGTCAGGGCATACAGGTAGGGTGGGCACTGCGTGCCCACGCGCGTCAGGGCGTACATGTAGGGTGGGCGGGACCGCCGAGGGCTGCGTGCCCACGCGCGCTAGGCGACTTCGTGGCCGCGCGCGGCGCGCAGGATGGCGAACCAGTCATTGCGGTCCAGCGTGATGGCGGTCGCGGCGACGGCTTCGCCAATCGCTCCGATGCGGCCGCTGCCCGTCAGCGGAATCGGGCGGCTCGGCAGGCGCATGATCCACGCCAAGACGATGCTGGAAAACGGCTGGTCCAAGCGGTCGGCAATGCCCTGAATCACCGCCTGCAGATTGCTCAACTGCGCGTCCTGCGCACCGAACAGGCGCCCGCCCGCCAGCGGCGACCAGATCATCGGCGCCACGCCGGCATCCTGCAAGCCATCAAAGGTTTCATCGAACATCGGCTTGGTCTCCAGCGGCGAAAACTCGACCTGGTTGGTCGCCAGCGCGATGCGCTTGTGCAGGCAATCGAACTGGTGGCGGCTGAAGTTCGACACGCCGAAATGCAATACCTTGCCGGCCGCGCGCAATTGCGTGAACGCCTGCGCCACTTCGTCAAAGTCCGTCAGCGGGTCGGGCCGGTGGATCAGCAGCAGGTCGAGGTGGTCGGTCTGCAGATTGCGCAGCGACGCTTCGACCGACGCCACGATATGGCTGGCGCTGGTGTCGTAGTGCTGGATCGTATGGTCGGGTTTCTTCGGCGACATCAGCTTGATGCCGCACTTGCTGACCAGCTCCATCTTCGAGCGCAGCGACGGCTGCAGGCGCAAGGCCTCGCCGAACAGGGCTTCGACCCCGTAGTCGCCGTAAATATCGGCGTGGTCGAAGCTGCTCACGCCCAGTTCCAGGATCTGCTCGATGAAGGTGAGCCGTTGCTGCGGCGACATGCCCCATTCGCCCATCCTCCACATGCCGGCAACGATGCGCGACAGCACTAGTCCATTGGCGCTGGTGCGGATGCGGGGGCATTGGGCAAGTGTCATCGACTTATTTTCCAGTAACGTTAATGAAAGGGATCACGCCGCCGGTCGTGGTCGGCAGCCTGCCGTCCCATTTTTCGATGGCCTTGGCCTGGTTTTCGGTTTCGCGCAGGCGTAGCAGTTCTGGCGTCACTTGCTGGCGCTGCAAGGCCAGCGATTCGGCTTCGGCCTTGGCGCGGGCAATCTTTTGCTGCGCTTCCACCTGGATGCGCTGCAGGTCGCGCTCGGCCTTCATCTTCAGCTGCTCGGCCGTGGTCTTGGCTTCGATCGCTTCGTTGAAGGTCTTGCTGAAATTGAAGTTGACGATCGAGAACTCGTCGACCACCAGGCCGTGGCGCGTCATTCTTTCCTTCAGGGCCAGCACGATCTCGTCGCGCACGATGGCGCGCTTGGAGATCAGCTCTTCTGCCGTGAAGCGGGCGGTGACGGCCTTGACCGCCTCCTGCACGCTCGGCACGATGATGCGCTCGCCCGGCTGGTTGCCGAGGTCGCGGAACACCGATACCACCGCATCGGGCCGCACGTGGTAATTGATGGCGATCTTGGTATGCACCGTCTGCAGGTCGCGCGAGGCGGCGTCGCCATCGCCTTCGCCCTTCTGGATCGCGACCGTGACCAGGTTCATGGTCTGGGCGATCGGCCAGCGGAAGTGGATGCCTTCGGAATAGACTTCTTCGGATGGCTTGCCGAAGGTGGTGATGACGCCGCGGCTGCCGGCCGGCACGGTGGCGAATGGCGCCACGATCGGCAGCAGGATCAGCAATACAACGATGACACCGATGATCTTGAACGGCTTCGAGTTTATTTGCATTGCTTGCTGCCTTTCTTAGGGGGGGGCAAGGGCAAGCCCTTACCCAAGCGGTGGTGGGAAACTTATTTCAGCCACAAGCGGATCGAATCCCAGGCGCGTCCAAACACGGTCGCCTGCGACACTTCCTCCAGCGCGACGACTGGCAGTTCCAGCAAGGTCTTGCCGTCCACTGTCATTTTCAGCGTACCGACGCGGCCGTTCTCGGCAATCGGCGCCACCAGCGGATCGCGCCGCTCCAGCACGGGCTTGAGCTTGCCTGCAACGCCTTTCGGCACCGTCACCAGCACGTCGTTGGCAAAGCCGATCCGCACTTCGCTCTTCGAGCCTTTCCAGATTTCCGGCTTGGCGATGGTCTGGCCCTTGCTGTACAGCTTGACCGTGTCGAAGTTCTGGAAGCCCCAGTTGAGCAGCTTCTGGCTTTCCTGGGTGCGGGCCTGGTCCGAGCTGGTGCCCAGCACCACCGAGATCAGGCGGCGCTCGCCGGAACCGTTCGGGCGGCGCGCCGATGCGATCATGCAGTAGCCGGCCGCTTCGGTGTGGCCGGTCTTCATGCCGTCGACGGTCGGGTCCAGCCACAGCAGGCGGTTGCGGTTCGGCTGGGTGATCTTGTTGTAGGTGAAGCTCTTGACCGAGTCGATCTTGTAGAACTCCGGGAAATCGGCGATGACGCGCGAAGCCAGCGTGGCCAGGTCGGCCGCGGTCGAATAATTCTCCGGGCTGGGCAGGCCGTGCGGGTTGGCGAAGCGGGTCGCCTTCAGGCCCATGCGTTCGGCTTCGCGGTTCATCAGCTTGACGAAGGCCGCTTCGTCGCCGGCCACCGCTTCGGCCAGGGCGACCGCCGCATCGTTACCCGACTGCACCATCAGTCCGTACAGCAAGTCGTTGATCTTGACCGGGGTGGCCGGGTCGATGAACATCTTGGAGCTGCTGGCGTCGACCTTCCAGGCGCGCACCGACACGCTGACCAGCTGGTTGATGTCGAGTTTCTTGTCGCGCAACGCGGCGAAGGTCAGGTAAGCCGTCATGATCTTGGTCAGCGAGGCGGGCTCGACGCGCGCTTGTGGGTCTTGCGAAGCGATCACCTGGCCGCTGCTGGCGTCCAGCAGGATCCAGGAACGGGCGGCGATGGTCGGCGGCGGCAGGCTCTGGGCCAGCGCAAAGGACATCAGGCAAACACTGGCGAGCAGTGCGGAAAACAGTTTTTTCATGGAATCTATTTCAACGTAAAGGTGCGGTGACGCTGCTGGGAGCCTGCAACTCAGAAGGAGTCGAGACCAAACGGGTGGGAAAAGAACCCAATTCGTTTCCACTTTCGAGGGCTGTTGCCATAGCTACAGTTCGAGAAATGGGGGGCGAAGTGGGACTTTTCTCCATCCGTTTGGGCCGACCAGCTTTTGCCGTGCAGGCTCTCAGTGGCAGCGCCATTTTTGACGGGGATGATTATAGCGCTTGCGCGCCGTCACGCCGCCACAGTTGAACCACCCAGTTCTTGATGTGGCCAAGCTTGCGGTGGAAGAAGTGGTCGGCGCCGGGGATCACCAGCACCGGGATGTCTTGCGGGCGGGCCCAGTCGAACACCTGGGTCAGCGTGATGGTGTCGTCGAGCTCGCCATGGATCAGGATCGTGTCGGCTGGCACGTCCGGCATCGGCCACTTGCCGGCGGCGGTGCCGACCAGCACCAGGCGCTCGGCCGGGCGGCCCTCGCCAATCAGGCGCTGCTGCAACTGGGCTTGCACGAAGGTGCCGAAGGAAAAGCCCGCCAGCGCGACTGGCAGGCCAGGGTAGCGCGCCTGCATGTGTTCGAGCATGACGAGCATGTCGTCGACTTCGCCGCGGCCGTCGTCATGCACGCCTTCGGAGGCGCCGACGCCGCGGAAATTGAAGCGCGCTGCCGCATAGCCGAGCGCCACGAAGGTGCGCGCCAGCGTCGCCGCCACCTTATTGTCCATCGTGCCGCCATACAGCGGGTGCGGGTGGGCCACCAGCGCGATGCCGCGCGGCGCCCCGTTCGGCAGGTCGAGCAGGCATTCCATGCTGCCCGCACCGCCTTGCAGGGTGAATTTGTCGGAATTCTTGTTCATCAGATCTTGAGGCGTTCCACGACTTTGCCGCCGATTAAATGGGTGTCGATGATGTCGTCGATGTCGGTGGTGTCGACATAGGTGTACCAGGTGCCTTCAGGGTAGACCACCATCACCGGGCCTTCGTCGCAGCGGTCGAGGCAGCCGGCCTGGTTGATGCGGACCTTGCCTTCGCCATTCATGTCGAGCGCTTTGATGCGTTTCTTGGCGTGCTGCTGGGCAGCCTGGGCGCCGCGATCGGCGCAGCAGGGGCGGCCGTCGTCGCGCGTATTCATGCAGATGAAGACGTGGTGCTTGTAGAAAGGAGTATCGCTCATTTTGCTCAGCCAGAAAATTATTAGTGCAATTATACGTAGGGTGGGCACTGCGTGGTGGAACGGGGAATGCGTGGGGCATGCCTCACGCCCGTGGAACGGCCTGGCCTTGCAAGGCCAGCTTCCTTTCCACCGTTCCAGCTACCGGTTCTGCTTATGCAGCGGCAGGGCCAGGAACCAGATGGCAAACAAGGGCCACAGCAGCGACAGGAATTGCGCCGCGCCATTGAAATTGAGGAATTTCCCCTGCACCCAGCTCTGCAGTGTGGCCGAGAAGTAGGGGTTGACGGGAATGCCGTTGACCACCACCAGCGACAGCCCCAGCGTCAGCATGGCCAGCCGGCGCTGCGCCACCTGCGGCGCAAACGCGAGCCCGGCCAGCATGATCAGGCCGATGATGAAGCCGCCCTGGGCGCCCGGCGTCAGCCACATGAAGGCATTGTCTGGCGTAAACAGCAGCGCGCTGGCCAGCGACTTGATCAGCAGCGCGCCGGCGATCAGCGCAATGGCGAGGCTGATGCGCGGCGCCGGGCGCCGCAGCAGGCACATCATCGTCAGCACCGCGCCGGTCAGGCCGCAGGCGGTGATGATGGTCTCCGACAGCCAGTATTGCTCGACCGTCAGGGCCACGTCCGGACGCAGCATGCCGACCAGGTCGATATTGGTGTCGGTCAGGCTCGACAGCCAGTCGGACAGGATCGGCATCAGCTGGCCATGGCCGAACAGATAGCCCTGCGGGTAGATCTGGGCCAGCGGCCACAGGCTCAGCAGCACGATGCCGTGGCTGGCATGGGGCGCGAACCATTTCTGGCGCAGGTAGTTCAGGTGGCTGCGGTCGAGGAAGGAAGGGGCGCCGCGCACGCCGATCACGGCGCCAATGAAGCAGCCCAGCGAATTGGTGAAGAAGTCGAGGTTGGACGGCACCCGGTTGGGCAGGAAGGTCTGCACCGCCTCCATTGCGCCCGACACCGCCAGGCCGCAGGCCAGCGCCACCGCCATCGCCAGCATGCCGCGCACGTGCGGGTACAGGGCAAACACGATCAGCGTGCCGAACGGGATATAGCCGACGACGTTGACCAGCACGTCGAAGGTGGTCCAGTACTGCGGCATGGCCAGGTTCAGAAAGCTCCACGGCGACAGGCCCGACAGATGCCAGCCGGTGAACGGGTACCAGCTCGCGTACACGATCAGCAGCATATAGGCGACCAGGGCGCCCCGTGCGAACACGGGAGAGCTGTGGCGGGGGGCGGGCGTCGTGCTCTGCATGGTCAATTGCGTGGCGGCAGCGCACCGAGCCACAGGATGATGTCGTTGGCCACGCTGTCGGTGGCGGCAGCCAGCGCGCGCGTGCCGCCGGCGGCATTCGGGCTGCCCGACGCCGCCCTGGCGCTGAAGGTCTTCTGGTCGATCAGCTTATGGCCGACAAACACCGAGGCGCGCAGCGCCAACTGGCCGTGGTTGTCCGTCGGCGTGTCGAACACGTGCGAGAAGTCGTCGACCTCGATGCGCAGCAGCAGGACGTTGCTGGTCGCGTCGGACACTGACAGCACCTTGATGCCGGCCTGCGCGATGCGGGTCTTCAAGCGCTGCGTCAGCAGCTGCAGCGGCGTGCTGCTCCAGCGGTTGTTGGCGTAGGCGCGCGCCTGCAAGGGGTCGGCGTACAGCAGGCGGTACAGCATGGCCTGGCTGTCGAGTGCCTGCGGGCCGACCGCGTCGGCGACCACCAGGATCGGCACGGCATGCGACGCCTTACCGGCGGCGGCCGGCAGCGGGCCGAAGTCGTAGTTGATGTTCGGCTCGTTGCCGCGCGTGGCGGCGCAGCCGGACAGCAGCAGGGCCAGCGCCAGCAGCGCCAGTGCCTGCAACGGCCGGGTTGGTTTGACTTGACGGTTCACGGCGGTCCTCATTTGGATGGGGGCGCAAAGCCCGGTTCGCCCGGTCCCGGCGGCGTGCCGGGGGCGCCAAACAGCAGGCTTTGCGGGCGATCGTTCAAATTGTTCATGGTGCGCTTGACGGCCCGCAGCGAGGTCTTCGCTTCGTCCGTCATCGCCACCAGGTGCGGCAGCGTTTGCAGTTCGATGTCGCTGGTGATGCCTTCGATATTGCCGCCGACCCGGTCGATCGTGTTGTTGAGCTTGACGATCGGCCCGTTGGGGCCCTGCAGGTCGGTGGCGAGTTTATCCCAATTCTTCGACAGCCTGGTGGCGTTGACATTGAATTCGCTGAACGTGCTCAGGCTGCGGTCGAACTTCTCGGTCAGCTCGGGGATCCGCGCCAGCGCCGGTTCCAGCCGTTGCGGGATGGTGCCGAAACTGGCTGCCGTATTGCTGATGCTCTCGAACGCCCCGATCATCTTCTTCTGGTTGGCGGGGCTGAGCAGCTCGCTGGCGCGCGCCGTCAGTTCTTCGGTCTGGGCCAGAATCGCCTTGCCGCGCTTTTCCAGCTGGTCCATGAAGCCGGGCCGCAAAGGGATGCGGGCCAGCTGCTTTGCGTCGCTCTTGAGCAGCTTGGAGCCGAGCGAATCGTCGTCCAGCTGGACGTAGGCGATGCCGGTCACGCCCTGGTAGCCGAGGGTGGCGAAGGTGGTCTTGGTAATCGGCGTTTCCGGGTCGAGCGCCAGGCGCACCAGGATCTGGCCCGGCACCTTGGTGTCGAAGGTGATGTCGTCCACCTTGCCCACTTCCAGCCCGCGGTAGCGCACCGCCGCCTGCGGGTTCAGGCCGGGCACCGCCAGCACGGTGGCGATTTCGTACGGCACCCGTTCGACGCGGTCGCGGTTGAACCAGATACCGGCCAGCACCGTCGCCACCAGCAGCGCGATGGTGAAAAAGCCTGTCATCAGGGCGTGCGATCTGTTTTCCATGCCTAGCTCTCCGATGCGGATTTCGGTTCCAGCACTTCAAGGGCGCGCAGGCCGCGCTGACCAAGGAAGAACTGCTTGATAAATGGGTGATCCACTTTGAGGACGTCGTGAGTGGGTCCGATCGCGATCACGTGTTTTTCCGCTACCACCGCGATCCGGGTCGACAGGGCGAACAGGGTGTCGAGGTCGTGCGTGACCATCACCACCGTCAGCCCCAGTTCGCGGTGCAGCGACTGGATCAGGGCCACGAACGCATCCGACAGGTCCGGGTCCAGGCCGGCCGTCGGTTCGTCCAGGAACAGCAGCTGCGGCTCCAGCGCCAGCGCGCGCGCCAGCGACGCACGCTTGATCATACCCCCGGACAGGTCGGCCGGCATCTTGTTTGCGTGCTCGGGGCCCAGGCCCACCATGTCCATCTTTAGCAGCACTGCGTCGTGGATCACGTCTTCCGGCAGCGCGTGCAGCTCGCGCATCGGCTGGGCGATATTGTCGAACACGGTCAGCGCAGAATACAGGGCTCCCTGCTGGAACAGCATGCCCCAGTGGTTGCGCATCTTCTGCAGCTGCTCGGCGCCCGCTTCGCTGATGTCCTGGCCGAACACCTGCACGCTGCCGCGCGCCGGGCGCTCCAGTCCCAGCATCTGGCGCAGCAGCACGGTCTTGCCGGTGCCGGAGCCGCCGACGATCGACAGGATCTCGCCGGCGTAGATCTTCAGGTTCAGGTCCTGGTGCACGACGGTGCGGCCGAACTTGGTCCACAGGCCCGAGATCTCGACGACCACTTCGCCGACCGGCTGTTCGGGCTTCTTGGTCAGGCGCGGCGCCGCGCGTTTCTTTGACTCGGCCATCAGTATCCGACCCCGTTGAAGATGATGGCGAACACGGCGTCGGCCAGAATCACGACCGTGATGGCGGTGACCACCGAAGTGGTGGTCCCGCGCCCGAGGCTTTCGGTATTGGGCTTGATGCGCAGGCCGAAGTGGCACGACACCAGGCCGATCAGGGTGCCGAACACGACGCCCTTGAGCAGGCCGATGACGTAGTTCGCCAGCGGCACCGCGTCGGGCAGCTTCATCAGGAAGTAGCTGGCCGACAGCGACAGTTCCATCTTGGCCGCCACGATGCCGCCGATCAGGGCCATCGCGTCGGTCCACACCACCAGCAGCGGCATGGCGATCGCCAGTGCCAGCACCTTGGGCATGATCAGGCGGAAGCCGTGCGAAATGCCCATCACCAGCATCGCGTCGAGTTCCTCGGTCACCCGCATCACCCCCAGCTGCGCCGTGATCGACGAGCCGGAGCGCCCCGCCACCAGGATCGCGGCCAGCAGCGGGCCCAGTTCGCGGATGATGCTCATGCCGAGGATGTTGACGATATAGACGTCGCCGCCGAAGGTGCGCAGCTGCTGCGCCGACAGGTAGGACAGCACCACGCCGATCAGGAAGCCGACCAGAGCCGTGATGGCCAGCGCTTCAAAGCCGGCATGGAAGATATTGGCCGAGATCTCGCGCCACGGCCCGCGCCGCGGCGCCCGGGCGAAGCGCCACAGGTCCTGCGCGACGCGGCCGATCAGGTCGATGAAGCCCGTCAGGTGTTCGAGGAAGGACAGCATCGAGAAGCCCAGCTTCATCACCCACGTCAGGCGGTTGGCGCGCTCGGCCGGCAGCGTGATGGCGCTGGCTTTCTCGATGCGGTTGAACAGTTCCTGCTGCGAATCGGCCAGCTTGAGCCTGGCCGGGCGCTTCTTGCCCCAGGCATTCCAGAACATCTGGGCGCCGATATGGTCGAGACTAGCGATGCCGGTCAAGTCCCAGTCGAGCGCCTCGTTGCCCTTGAGGCTCTCGAGCGTTGCGCTGAGCCTGGCGATGAAGCCGCATTCGGCCAGCGCGTGCACTTGCCAGATGCCGCCGGCGACCACAGACTGGGCGCTAGCATGGTCTTGCCGGTCTAGCGTGAGCGATGGCGCTTGGTCAGTCTGCATGGCGCCAGTGTAAAAGAGTTTTGCTGAGGCCGCCATACAAAGGATCGAATGGCGGCTGGGGCGCCTCAGGCCGCCAGGTGGCGTGCCTGCCTGGCGGGAACGGCGACCACCTGCCTGGCTTTGTCGCCGCCCTGGTCGCGCCTGACCAGGGCCTCGGCCTCGGTCTTGCCCATGCCGTGCACCTGCAGCCACTGCTCCAGCAGCCGGGCCAGCCGGTCGAGCGCGATGCGGTGGGTGGCGTCGGTTTCGGCATAGATCCAGTCGGCAAAGGCCATGAAGTTGTCGAACGGCGCCGCGCCCAGCATGTGCGGCAGGGTATGGGCGAAGCGGCCCGAATTGGCCACCAGGTCCCAGTAGCGGGCAAAACGCACCAGGCGTTGCATTGTGGCAAAGGCGATCAGGCTGGTGGCCAGGATGGTGTAGGGCGGGTAGGGGTCGAACACCATGCCGTAGGCTTCGGTGTGGCGGATGATCGGGGTGCCGCGCAGGCGTTTGAGGATGCCGAACTGGATCTCGTCCGGGCCCAGCGCCCACAGCTGGTCGAAACCGCGGCCGAAGCTGGCCATGTCTTCGCCGGGCAGGCCGGCGATCAGGTCGACGTGCAGGTGGGCGTGCGATGCGCTGCTGAGCCAGCGGATATTGTCGGCCGCCTTCTGGTTGTCCTGCTTGCGGCTGACCAGGGCCTGCACGGCGGGATTGAAACTCTGGATGCCGATTTCGAACTGCAGGGCACCGGGCGGGAACTTGCTGATGCCTTCCTTGAGCGCATCGGGCAGGTGGTCGGGCACCAGTTCGAAGTGGGCATAGACCGGGTCGTCCGGGTTCGCTTCCAGCTTGTCGAGGAAGAACTGCATGATCTTCAGGCTGGTCTTGATGTTCAGGTTGAAGGTGCGGTCGACGAACTTGAACAGGCGCGCGCCGCGCGCATGCAGGCTGTCCAGTTCGGCCAGGAAGGTGTCGAGCGCAAACGGCCAGGCTGTCTTGTCCAATGCCGACAGGCAGAACTCGCATTTGAACGGGCAGCCGCGCGACGCTTCGACGTACAGCGTGCGGTGGGCAATGTCCTCGTCCGTGTAGAGCGAGTACGGCATGGCGATCTCGGCCATTGGCGGCTGCACGCCGGCATGCACCTTCATCAGCGGCTTGGGGCCATCGAGGATCTGGCCGCACAGCTTGGGGAAGGTGACATCGCCCCAGCCGGTCACCAGGTAGTCGGCCAGCCTGACGATGTCCTGCTCGCCCGTTTCATACGATACTTCCGGCCCGCCCAGCACCACGACCACCTCGGGCGCCACGCGCTTGAGCATGGCGACGACGCGCGTCGTCTCCTCGACGTTCCAGATATAGACGCCGAAACCGACGATGCGGGGCTTTCGTTCCAGCAACTTTTGCACCACTTCGGTGGTCTTGGCGCCGATGACGAACTCATGCAGGTGGGTCTGCTGCTGCAGCGGCCCCATATTTGCCAGCAGATAGCGCAGCCCAAGCGAGGCGTGGGCATAGCGGGCATTGAGGGTGGAGAGCAGGATCGTCATGGCAAGCAGGGGGTGTGAGGCGCGAAAACTGCCATTTTACGCGACTACCCGCTGCGCCAGCCGTTCCGGCTTGCCGGACCGGCCAGCTTCGGTTATACTTCGGATCCCAGATTCAAGGCCTTGCTGCCCCGTTGGGAGCAAGAGCTTAGTACCAGTTATGCCTGATGACCATAGCAAATCGGTCCCACCCCTTCCCATCCCGAACAGGACCGTGAAACGATTTTGCGCCGATGATAGTGCTGCAACCAGTGTGAAAGTAGGTTATCGTCAGGCTAGTTAATAATGGAAAGCCCCGCCGTCAAGGCGGGGCTTTTTCCTTTGTGCGTCAGCTTGCGCATGCCGCCGGCAAACGGACTCAATCCCAGCCAGCTGTGGACCGAATTGATGATCGCGCGCGAGCCGGACAGCGAGATCCGAGATGCTTCCTGCTCGACTGAGGTGTAGCCCATCCAGATTGCCGTCATCGTGTGCAAGTCGGTGGTGAAATGCAGGTCAACGTCGAAACCCGGGTCGCGCGAACACAGGTCGACTTCTCCCTGCGGTTCCACCACCAACCACCAATGGCTTCGCGACGACGGTAACTCCGGGTAATGGAACGCGATCACCGTGCGCCGGTCGGGCAGCGGCCTCGCATCGAGGTTGCGGCGCATATCCCACATCAGCAAACTGACGTCGAGGTTTGCCAGCGAGGCCGCCGTCGTCATCCACTTGTGCCCCCATGCCCCCAGCGCGCCGACCACCACGCCCAGTTCCTGCCCGGCCGGGGTCAAGTGGTATTCAAACGTGCCCCCGGCGGCACAGCGGCGCTCGATGACGCCGGCTTGTTCGAGTTCTTTCAGACGCTGGGACAGCAAAGTCGGCGACATGCGCGGCACGCCGCGCCGCAAATCATTGAACCTTACCGAGCCTGCTATGCATTCACGGATCAGTATCAGCGTCCAGCGTGTGCACAACAGTTCAGCGGCCATCGCAACGGGGCAAAACTGCTTATAGCTTGGCTTGGACATGGCAACTCCTTGGTCGAATGGGACCAGACTAGCCGTAATCTGCGCCGGCCGATAGTACAGAATCTGTACTGCGTGCTCCAGATTCTTCACTAGTGTGCAAGCGCCGGGATGCTTATCTTTCGTTCACAGACGCACCCCGCGTCTTGCCCAAAGGAAATTTACATGAGTGTATTCATGATTGCTGAAGTGGAAGTCACCGACCCGAGCTGGTTGCCGGAATATGCGAACACAGTGCACAAGATCGTCGGGCAATATGGCGGGAAGTACCTTTCACGCAGCGGCAATATCGCGATGCTGGAGGGGCAGGCACGCAATTGCACGCTGGTCGCACTGATCCAGTTCCCCACCGCCAAGCATGTGAATGCCTTCCTCAATAGCCCCGACTACCAGCCTTTTGCCCGTTCGCGCCAGGCCGGCAGCCGCAGCCACGTCTACACCGTTGACGACACCGACCTCGCATCGACCATTTCCTACCTGCCGGGTGCTTGATTGCGTGGGGCAATAACAGCCTGCATGGCCAGCGCCTTCACCATTGCACTGTTGCTGGCAACAGGGAGCGCGGCCAGCCAGCCGCGGGCCCAGTTCCAGCAATGGCGCCCCCCGGCCCAGCCCTATACTCCTGACGACAACGCCCCCAGCGTGGCACGCGCCACCCTGGGGGAGGCCCTGTTCCATGAGCGTCGCCTCTCCGGCAACGGCCAGCTTGCCTGTGTCAGTTGCCACCTGCCGGGCCATGGCTGGAGCGAGAACCGCAAGCTGTCGATCGGTGCCAGTGGCAAGCCGATGCAGCGTAACAGCCAGAGCCTGATCAATATCGGCTTCAATCGCACCGAGGTCATGTGGGCAGGCAAGTACAAGAGCCTGGAAGAGCAAGCGCTCGGTCCGATGCTCGACCCGCACATCATGGCCACCGATGTGCCGGCGCTGCTGGCCATGTTGTCCGCTGACCCGGATTACTCGGCGCGGTTTCAGCGCGCCTATCCTGGTGAACCACTGACGATGGCGCTGGTGGCCAAGGCGCTTGCCAATTTTGAGCGCACCATCGTCAGCAAGGACACGCGTTTTGACCAATGGGTCGCTGGCAAGCGCAGCGCGTTGAGCGCACCCGCACAAAGGGGAATGCGGCTGTTCATGAACCCCAGGAAAACCAATTGCGTTTCCTGCCATGTGGCGCCGACGTTCTCGGACAATGGCTTCCACAATATAGGCATTGGCACGCGAGACATTGGACGGGGGGCATTTTCATCCCACGCCGCGATGCGGGGCGCGTTCAAGACGCCGCAACTGCGCGGTGTTGCCCTGACCGCTCCGTATATGCACGACGGCTCCTTGCCGACGCTGGAAGCTGTCGTCGAGCATTATGACCGGGGCGGCGCTACTGCGTCGGTCGGCACGCTTTCTCCTGCCATGCGCTCTTTGCACCTGAGCCCGGCTGAAAAGCGCGACCTGGTTGCCTTCCTCAGGGCGCTGGGCGACTGAGGATGCTGGCGCCTCCGTTCGTCTTCAATGGCCTGCTATCGCCGCCTTGGTGCGGCGCATCGCCAGGTAGACGCGGGGGAAATCGACGCGCAGCGATTCCTTCAGTATGCCCAGCGCCGACCGGTCGGCATGCAGGGTCACCGGCACGCCATTGACGCTGATGGTCTTGAGCGCGGCCTGTTTTTTCAGGTGGCGCTTGAGCTGATGGGACAGCGGGACGTAATGCCCGGTGAACGAGCGCCGCGACCAGCTGGCATTGGCGCTGGGCAGGCTGCCGTGAATGGTCATCGAGCTCCACAGCAGCATATCGCCCTGCTGCAGGACCGGCGCCACGCAATCGAGCGGACCATGCCGGACGAAATCTGCCATGACGGATTTGTAGTCCCGGCCATTGGGATCCTGGCGCTCGCCCAGTACGCCAATCCGGTGGCTGCGCGGAACCACGAAGAAGCGGCCGGCATCGGGATGGATGTCCTCGGCGGCGATCCACACGCCGATCATCATCCCCATCTGGTTTGAATCGATATAGTGGCCGTCCCGGTGCGCCCAGGTGGTCTGGTTGCCGTCGAAATACATGGTGTGCACCAGCTGCCCCGCCTCCCCGAACAGGGCCGCCATCGCCCGCTGCACCTTGTCATGCGTCAGCAAGGCCAGGCCGTTGCGGCGAAAGCCGGGGTAGTGCTTGTCCGGCACGTCCTGGATATTCATGACGGGGAATTTCATGAAGCCGTGCTCGGTATAGACATGGGTTTCGTGCGCGCCAGAAGCATGCCGCACAAACAGTGCATTCTTTGCCGGCAACATCTCGGCCAGGAAGGCCTGCTTGGCGGCCTCGCACAGCCCTTGCTCGATGGCGTTGCGGACCACGATAAAGCCCTCGCGCTCGAAATAGGCGCGGAACGCTTCCGTGTTGTGGGGGGCGGGGTAGGCATCGGCCTGGTCGCCGGCAGGGCGGATCAGGATGGTACCGCGAGGCATGTCCATGGTTTGTCCTCCGTGTGCGGCGCAGGCCGCCTTTGCGTGAACTTTAGGGCTTTGCCCAGCGCTCCACTTGAGCTTTCTCAACCGTTAGGCACGATCGCAGGCATGTTAACTATTTTTAAACATTGTTTGACATGCCAAGAGGGCGCTGCTATCGTCTGCGCCACTCTGACCGGACCGATCTGACGTGAACAGCAAACTATTCGAGTGGCAGGTAACTCAGACCGAAGCTTTGCTCACTGCTGCGAGCGAGCTTGATTTCCAGCGCGTCTTGACCGCGGCCGCGCGCGACCTGGGCTTCGAGCATTTTTCGTACGGCGTGCGCCAGCCGCTGCCGCTGTCGAACCCCAGGACGACCATGTTCAATAATTATCCGCTGGCCTGGCAGCAGCGCTATGCTCAGGAAAACTACCTGGCGATCGATCCGACCGTGGCGCATGGCCTCAAATCGGTGATGCCCATCATCTGGTCCGATGCCGTGTTCCAGGCCGCCCCCGAGTTCTGGGACGATGCGCGCGACCACGGCTTGCAGGTCGGCTGGGCGCAATCGTCTTACGACGCCAAGCGCGTGGTCAGCATGCTGTCCCTGGCGCGTTCACGCGAAGAAATCTCGGCCAGCGAACTGCAGAAGAACTCGATGCGCATGTCCTGGCTGGCCCAGACTGCCCATGAAGGCATGACGCGCCTGCTGGCGGCGCAAAACCCGACCGCCGTGCAGATCAGCCTGACGGCGCGCGAAGCCGAGATCCTGCGCTGGACGGCCGACGGCAAGACTGCCGGCGAGGTCGGCGACATCCTGACCATCTCCGAGCGTACCGTTAATTTCCACGTTAACAATGCCTTGCTTAAATTGGGTGCCGTCAACAAGACGGCGGGCGTCATCAAGGCCGTCCTGCTGGGCCTGATTTAAGGTGCGCCGGGGCAATTGCAAGGCAGCATCATTTTCCAGCCCGAAGTCCCCTACCTGTCAGTTCTCACAGTTGCGACAAATTGACGCATGTATATGATCCGCAGGGTCAGCGGACCGTGGCGCCTGTTCGAAAGACAGCCGACCACGCCTGCTGCGCATCCTAGATTGGATGCCCCGTCCAGTCCGGATTAATGAACTAGCAAAGATTGAGTGCCACCAGTGAAGATCGTGAATGTCCTATTGCTTGTTGGCCTGCTGTGCCAGGTAGCACCGGTCCAGCCTGCCCATGCAAACGACGTGGCAGGCATGCGGGACGGGGCAGCCGCTTCTGTGCGCCTGAGGCGCGCCGGTGCAGAATCCTTCCCGCTCAATATTGTCGCCGGGGTGACGACGCAGGATCAGTTGCTGGCCGTGCGCAAGCCGCGCCGCCGCGTGGCATTGCAAAACGGCATGGAAAGGTGGACCTTCCCGGTCGAGCCCGCCATGCGTGGACCGACCCTGGTGCCGCCGGACGCAGAACTGATCTTGCTCATCGACGCCTCAGGCGTCGTGCGCAAGCTGCGCCTGTACGAGCCGCCCTTGCCGCGCCTGGCCGTCCGCAACACACCCCGCCCTCCGGTGACGTCGCCGCCTTGATCTGAGTCTACTTTCCGATCAAATTCATGCCTGCAGAGCTTGCAAGGCTGCCCCGCCTTTGCTATAGTTCGCCTCCCGCTGAATTCGCCATCCAAACAAACAGGTTGCGAACACAGTAGGAAAAATAGGGGTTGACGATTTTGATGAAGTGCCTCATAATCTCGCCTCTCTGCTGCTGAACACAACGCTTCAGGTAACAGCAAAGGCAAGTCGGGCACAGCGCTCGGCGCGTGCCCCGCAAGTTCTTTAAAAATTAACAGTCGATAAGTGTGGGCGTTTGATGAAGGTGCCAAAGACTTCGGTCTTTGAATACTTAAAACATTAAATGTTCACAAGAATGAAAAATAGGATGCTTCGCAAGAAGCAAACTGTCAGTACTTTAAGTGGGCGACCCGTCAGCAATGACGGTGACACGAAAGTGTCACACAACAGAGATTAAACTGAAGAGTTTGATCCTGGCTCAGATTGAACGCTGGCGGCTTGCCTTACACATGCAAGTCGAACGGCAGCGCGGGGCAACCCGGCGGCGAGTGGCGAACGGGTGAGTAATATATCGGAACGTACCCTGGAGTGGGGGATAA
>CBDDRJ010000088.1:0-84127 GCA_965233055.1 uncultured bacterium | reverse complement strand
GGAACGGGTATGGTGCTTTTATTTTCTTAGGTTTCTTGGTAGTCATTGCGTCGGTCATGGAACAATCCTTTCGGTATTATTTCATGACCCCGCTTCACACAGAAATTCTGACAGGCTCCCGCTCCCGCGAACTGGGCGACGTGTTCGGCATGCCGCTGCGCCCGCACATAGTAAAGTGTGCCAATTTGCCGCTCCAGCACGCGCGAACTCCAGTTTTGCGCCACCGCCTCTTGCAAATACCATTGCCGGGCCCTGTCACTGTCAACCCGCAGCAGAGTACGGTAATGGGTCCAACTCAATTCGGTACGCACTGCGTCCCAAATTGGGAATGACTGGTAGAAACTCCGCATGTGCCACAAATTCCGCTCATCGAATCCTCTGCCAAATTCGGAAGTCAACGCCTTGGACATCGTTGCACGATGCCGGCCCGACATGCCAAACCAGCCAGACCTGACTCAATGTAAATCAAGCCTCCTCGCTTGGGTCGAACATTTCAAGCTTGAATTGCCAACCCTCAAAGGCCATCAGCATCTCCCCCAATTCGCCCCAGCTGAAGGGGCGGCCATCGACCAGCACTTTTGGCAGGCGCCCTTCTTCCGCATCGTCCCACTCGACGCGTCCGCGCACGATCGAATCGACAATTTGGTAACCGAGCTGCCCGTGAGCGATGTACTTGACGGACAGCGTGCGCCGGATCTTCTGGATCAGGCGTCCAAGCAGGCCGAACAATTCTTCTTCCGCGTGACCGACCAATTGAAACTGGTAGCCAGATGGCTCGCCGTCACTCAATTCGAACGCTTCGAGCGACAGGATGTCCCCCAGCAGGCGGGTGCGAAAATGAAATTCATGTATCGCTCCGTCGCAATCCTCGATGCCCACCGGTTCGAGCCGGACGTTTTCAAACTGGTCCAGGCCGACACGTGCGGCCACCTCAGTATTGAAACAGGCGGTGCACAGCTCGCGATACCCCACCTCTGTCGAACCGAAGTGGACGATGTCGTGGCCAGGCCTGATAGCGCCACATGCCTCGCAGGGAAAATTGCTCATGTCGCCTTCCTTTCAATGCAGAGCGGGCGGGGTGCCGTCGCTAGCTCCATTTTTCGAACCATGAACATCTCGGGCCATTTTGAGAGCAAGGGCCAAGCTTGTTCTTATTCTGTCTTGATTGCCAACATAGGCGACTAAAGCCTCTTCCGCACGTTTTCTAATTTCATCCTCGGATACTCCTGAAACTTTAATGATTTCCTCAATGTCTTGTACATCAGGACCGTCAAAGCGAGCGAGCTTGCTCAGCACAAGATCTACAGGGTTGAGTATGTACAAGGAAATCAAATCCGTCCCCAAAGGAACCTGGATCGCGTCTTCCATATAATTCTCATGCATCAACGCAAACGTACTGTTATAGTTGGCATCCAAGTACAACATGTTTCCATCCGTCGTTTCCACCAAAAGATTTTCCGGCAATAACAACCTATGCGAGAACTCTGCATCGACATCAGTCGTAACGCGAGTTCCAGTATAGAGATGCACCGCCATTCCTCCAGCGACAATCATCTTGATCGGCCTTTTTAGTTGCGTTTCAACTTGAAGTTTTTCGATAAGCTGTTGCAATCCTTGAGCTAGTGAAGTGTCAGTGTGGAAAGGAATATTTACCATGTCGATACTCCTGCTAGTTCTTTCTCCATCAAGTTTCGTAGCCTGGAGACGTCGCCAACCAATCCATCTTTTGTTACTTCCTCAAAAGTGCGTGGGCTAACTTTCGTCTTGCTGAAATACGCTGAAGAGGCAGTGCTCAGGAATGTCGAGACGTCGTTGTGCCTTGTCTTCATGAGTTGCGCTGCAAATCGAAATAAGTCTGCCTCTCTGGGGGACCGAGGAGTACGCTTTTCTGCAGTCGCAGAGACAAGTTGACGCACAAGCTGAGCCTCGCTTTCTCTCGAAACACGGCCCGAATGTAATGACGAATTTGCCTTTGTTGTACGCATAGAACTCCTCACAGCTTCCTTGTTCAGCAATCCCCAAGATTTAATCCGATAAACGGAACCATTTTTTTCGATCTCGACCATCAATTGCAACTGTGCTGCAACAATGGCTCGCGATACCTCCGCCCGCGTGCAATTCAGATCTAGACTTAAGTAGTGCAAAGACGCGCCCTCCCCCACTCGCTCGATCGCGAGCAGCACAGCCAACACTCTGCGCAAATCGTGCTTTGGGAAATCTTTGTATTCCATGGCTACACTTTACTCCTCACCTCAATTATAGTCCGTTAATTGATACAAGCAATGTGAGATCGAACAAAGAGAATGGCAAATTTGGTGTGAATATAGCAATTTTCCAAACCCGACTCTTGGACTGTTAGTCAAGAGAAATAGATGGCTGTTACAATTGGTGGTATCAATGTAGCAACAAGAATTTCGTCTTCGAATTCCAGTGGCACACCGTCGAGCAGCAAGCGAACGGTATTGACGTAGCGCGTAAGGACCGATCGCCTTGACCGCCTGGGTGGAAACCCACGCGCTGCTAACTAGGCAACATTTGTAGATATGACTTCGTTTCTGATGCTCAGTATATTTAGCCCTAACACTAAAAAACTATCGTTCTTTTAGCGTTGGCGCTAATTAGCATTGTATTTCCAAGCGCACCATGTTAGTCTATACGCTAATATGCACTAATAAATTTAATCTAAACGCTATGAAACTTTCAGAACTGCTCAGCGACCGCCGTGCCCAATCGAACCGTACCTTGCAGCAGCTTCACGACGTAACGGGCATTGCGACGTCAAGTGTCAGCAAGCTGCTCAGCGGAAAATCGGAAGCGAAAGCCGGTACCCTTGAAGCGCTGGCAGACGCGCTTGACGCTACGTGGGTTCTGGTGCCCAAGCACCTCCTTCCCGAAGTGCAGCGTTTGTTGTCCGGAAAGGCCATCGGTCCCGACGACGCGCCGTCGACTGTAGACCAGCTGTTCGGTGGCGGTGGCGCGAATGAGTAAGGAGCTACTGCCGCGCTACCTGGACGTTTTCTTGCAAGGTCAGCATATCGGCTGGCTGTGCGAAGCTGGGCGTGTAACGCGGTTCATTGCGACGGACGAATACGTGGCAAACGCGCGCCGGCCTACATTGTCGATTTCGATGACGGTACCCGGCGAGGACGAGCTGACCCGAAAGACCTTGACCAACTACTTCGACCAGGCGGTCTACCGTGAACGTGGCGAACTGCCGCCGTTCTTCGCTGGCTTGCTGCCCGAGGGCGCGCTTCGCCGGCGTCTCGCCGCAACGCGCAAGGACCCGCGCGACATGGATGACTTCGGCGTGCTGGCCGCCGCTGGCGAGGATTTGCCAGGCGCGGTCCAGGTGAAGCCGGCGGACTTGAACAAGCTCACGGCGACTGCTCGTGCATTCGGCGTCACGGGAGGCACGGATAAGCTCGAAATCGGTGTGCCGGAGCAGGCCGCCGATGGCGCAGCGTCGCTGTCGGGCGTCCAAGACAAACTGGCGCTGTCGAGCGCGCAGAATGGCCAGCGCTACTGTATGCCGGTCAAGGGCAGGCTCTCGGACCTGATTGCCAAGCTGCCGTTCAAGGGTGACGACTCGCAGGTCTTTAACGAATATGCGTGCATGCAGCTGGCCGCGCAGGCCGGCGTGAACATCGCGCAGTGCCGCACTGTGCCGATGCGGGAAATGGTTGGTCGCGACGAATTGGTGGCGGCCCTGGGTCCGGATACGCATTTCCTCGCGGTTGACCGGTTCGACCGTGGTCCCAGCAGCGCGGTGCACATGGAAGATGCGTGCCAGCTCCTTCGCCTGATGCCAAACCAGAAGTACGCCGGCCGCGAATACTTCGTTCGCTTGGTACAGGTGCTCAACCGTTTCAGCACTCGCGGCATCGAGGACGTACGCCAGTTCTTCATTCGCCAGGTGGTGAACACGCTCCTGGGCAATTCGGACGCACATCTGAAAAACTTCTCCGTGCTCTATCACAACGGAGTGATGCCCGAACTCTCGCCGGCTTACGACATCGTGTGTGTTGCGGCGCTGCCGGGCTTCCAGGGATTCGGCACCAACGTCGCCATCGACAAGTACCAGCGCAAGGAAACGGTCGACGACTACATTGCCGTGGCCAAGAGCGCCGGAATCTCTGAGCGCATTGCCAAGGCGGCAGTCAAGCAGACGATCAACTTGGCCAAGCAGTTGTGGCCAGACGCATTGACCAAGTTGAACGCGCCAACTGCGGTGCGCACCGAGATTCTGGACCGGCTTGCCACGCTGCCGCTGGCGAAATAACGCCTGCTGGAGCGATTTTTCTCGGACTCAGTCTGCGGGCCGGCTTCTGGCACGTTCTTCCAGCAACTGCAGGAACTGAAGAACTTCGTGCTGAAATTCGAAAATTGGACAACCAGCACCACATGGCAGCAACCTTCCGTACTCAAGATGGACAACGGGACCGATCAGATGCTTGACGAAGCCGCCCAACAGATATGCATCAGGGTGATCAGTGGTCTCGCCGGCAGTTCAGTCCTTAGCCCATTGCGGCAGGTACTCTCGCACAACAGCTTCGACTGCCTTTGCTTGCACGGCGTCGCGTCGACGCTTAAGCGGGTCTCGCTGGGGTAGCGTGCTCATCCACTGCTTAAATTGGACAAACGCCATTGGTTCGAGAGTATTCATCCGAGCCATGTCACCGTTGGTAGCGACGATGACGGCCGAGAATTGAGGCGAATCCAGCAACTCCTGGGCACGCGGTGCTTGAGCCACCCAGAAGTCATCTTCGTCGTCACTCAGACGGACGGGATGTGGGTCATCGCTCGCTTGCTCGCGGGGAATAATATCAACCTCAAAGCCGTCTTTGTTTACAGCCGTATATTTCTGAGAATTTCGGATACGAAACGTCGGGTCGACCTTTTTTAGCACTCCCAGCATCGAACTGTCGACCTTGCTCAACGCCGTTGCAAACGCGACCCGCTTGCGAACATCCCATAGCAGGTCAATGTCACGCGTTGCTACTGCAGCATCTTCGAAGGTGACTCCAGCCGCCGACTCGTACGCGTACAGAGCGTGCGTACCAACCACTCGGAAATGTTCGCCCAAGTTGGTGGCCGCGAGGCGATTCAGGATTTCCACAATGAGCGGCGCAACGCGTCCAACACGGAGCGCGCGATTCATGCGCTTGTGCTTGACTAACCCTGCTTTCAAGCCGTCTCGTCGCTGTTCGGCCAACTCTTTTCTTTGACGGAAGCTGGCGTACATGGCCTCCGTTTCCGGTGACCGAGGGCCCAGGCTTTTTTCGCTGCCAGAAGCGCTGGTACGCACCAGATAGGCTTCGTCAGGAGCCGAGGCGGGGCCCTTGTGCCAGTACATGCCACCGCGCACTTTAGCAGCCTCTGCAAGGGCCTCTTCGTAGGCCTCAAAAGTGGCAACTGCGTCAATGTACTGCCGCATGGCGTCGGCTGGCCGCTCTAGCATCAAAGACTCCTCGGTGTATTTAGTTATTTTTGCACTTTATACCGAGAGCATTTTAAAATCAACAACTTAGAATAAATAGTTCTCAAATAAAATCTAGACCGTGCCTGCGTCAGCGCGGGTGGCGACACTGGTCCCGTCAACTTTCCGCCCTCACCGGGCGAAGTGTTCGTCGACGAACACGTCCGGAATCACGTCTAGCAGCAAGCGAACGGTATTGATGTAGATCGCGTCGAGCATAATTATTTTAGGGTAAGGAGAGTGCCGTCCTGGAGGCGGCGGGTCCAGCGTGTTTTAGCGCCTGTTTTCAGGCTGAAGCGTTCCCGCAGAGCGCCAGCATCAACGGCATTGGTTTGTTCCGCCAACTGCAGAAACAGGCGCACTGTCTTAATACGGGTGCATGCGGTCAACAGCGCGCCGGCCACTTCCAGGCGCATGCTGGTAAAAGACTCGAACAGCTGAGTTGCTTCCTCCAAGTCTTGCGTCACACCGACTTCGTTCAAGACCTCCAGCAGCGCGCGCTCACGGCTCGAAACGCACAGGCCTGCGGCATGGTCGGCCATCTGGGCGAATCCACCGTCGTCGAGGAGAGGTCGAAGCAGGTCAAGGTCAAAGAGTGCGCGCTGGTGGTAGCGCGCCGGGAAGCGCGAGGTAAACCACTCCGGCAGCGTTAATCGTTGCACTCCCCACAATTGAATCCTTGAACGAGAGCTGACGTTATGGCGTATTCCCTGCCATGAAAGGGCGGTCTTGCCGCCGACATGCAGGCCGGGACTGCGTCTTTGCAAATAGAGCAGACAGGCGTCCAGCTGCAGCGTGTCGTTCGGATACGCATAGGTCCCATGCTCAAGGCGCTCCAGCCAACCGCTCTTCGCATACTTGGCGGCCAGGACAGGGGAAACCCCATGTTCAGCCAGCTCGGCCAGCCCAAAAGGCTGTCCGTGGGGCAAACACTGAAGGAGCTCCTTGAGCAATGAATGCTTTGGATTTGAACTCATGGTTAAGTTTTAGGACAAAAAGCAAACATTGGCAATGAAACGTTTGGTTTTTGTTTCAAAATTATCCTCAAGAGTAAATCTTGAAGCAACGTCCAAACACCTAACTTGCCCTGCTCCCTCCTTCAGCTTGCTGGCCGACAGTCGATAACGCCACAGCCTTGGATCGCCCAGGCTGCAGACGACTCATGTACCCATTAACAGCCACGTTTTGTGACTTTTCGAAGGCGTGAGGACAAACATAGTCCGCTGTTGGGAGAGGAAAATCCGCTATGAAAAATGGGAAATTTGAGTTCCGCAAAAAACAGCCAGAAAATTTTTTGCGGAACAGCGACGGGCAAAAAAAAATGGCTACGATCGCTCGTAACCATTTGATTTTATTACTGAATTCTGGCTCCCCGACCTGGACTCGAACCAGGGACCTGCGGATTAACAGCCTGAGCAGTAATTGGAAATTTCCTTTAATTTCAAACACTTACATCGCTTGCCAAACACATCCACAAATCCTGCGCAAGGGCTAAGTTTTTTCAAAGCGCCAAACATTGGCACAAATTTGACACACTACCGCTAAGCCGAATGCGCCAATAGACTACTTGTTTCGTGTCGATGCCTTCCGCGCCGCGTCCAGCGCGGCGTCAATTGCTAAACGACTTGCGCTCACCGATTTGCCTTTAGGGGCTTCTCGGGGCGCCGAAACCAGTGTTTCAACGTCAACAGGCTGATCGTCATCTCGAAAATACTCGGCATAGCTATATTTATTCTTCGTTACCCGTTTTTCAATTTCATTCACTCGTTGATTGATATGACGAATGCTATAAAGAATTTCTGTGAGGATATCGTTCTCAGATCTCTTTTCTATTTTTTCCTTTGGTGGATTTTCTTTGACTATGCGCGAGAAATCTTTTGTAAATGCTGGCCAATAAACGTCAAAGACACGATCAAGTGTTTTTTGATCCAATCCTTCGGATCCTGACATGCGATTTAGCGATACTACCAGCTTCTTGATACTGTCAACACTCTTGGGAAACGTGTGATTAAACTGAGACAATGGCGGCCTTAAATCTTTTTCTTCCAAATCGATTAACAGTGTGTATATCCGGTTCGTTTCCAACCCTTTAGCAAGCGCACCAGTTTCAAAAAGAATCCAAGGATTATTTTTATTTTCCTCGGTTATACAAATAATCCCAATGGATGTCGACCGAAGTTGCTCATTAATTCCATTGAACCAGACGGAGCCGCTATCGAGATCTTGAGTAGAAATCCAAGGGCGAGAGGATTGAATAACGCATTTCAACCACTCGGTCAACATTTCTGCAACGGCCCGGCTTCTATCACCAGACCAACTCACAAACACGTTCATAAAATATCCGTTCACCTATAAGTTCAATAACTTATACTTTTAGCTTCGCAAAACGTAACTGTTTCCTTTGGCCGGAATTCATGTTGCGCCCCCTAACCGACGTCGCTTTACTGCGCGTAATTCACCACCTTCGTACGGTACTTTCCCGGATGGCACCACTGTATTCGCAGCTTGTACATGTGTGTCTTGATCGTCAAAGAACATGTGAGCTCCGAATGCCTGTAATACCTTGTCTTTAGACACCCCTCCCAAGAAAAATGCCTCATCAACACTTACACCCCACTCTCGCAAAGTATGAATAACCCGCGCATGCGCTGGACTATTACGTGCAGTGACAATAGCAATTCTAATGGGGCGCTTCTCGGGCGAAAATTTCTTTTGCAATTCCGAAAGCGCTACGAGAAGTTTTGCGAACGGCCCTTTTCCCATTGCGGTTCGTTTAAGTAGACGCTCTCGTCTAAGAAATTTCTCAAGACCATACTCCTTGTAATATTGTTCGGAGTCCGGTGAAAATAACACCGCGTCGCCATCAAATGCTATTCGAATCTGATCTGGGTTTGACTTATAGCCACTAGGTAAGTCATACAACTGAGCTGCCGCTACACCGCCATCAATAGCCTCTTGAACATCGTTGGGCGATTTCGAAAGGAATAAATCCACTTCGAACGCATGTAGATATTGTGCTATTGACTCGCTTCCACCGGTAAAGGCGGCTCTGGTAATATTGAGTTTATGTTGCTCAATGGCATTGAATGCTCGTAACCCAGTGTCCGGGGAATTTCTCGATATTACAACAACTTCAATCAACGTTTGATCCGGTAACAAGTTATTCAGTTGGAGCAACGCTTTCACTAACGGGAAAGCGCTTCCCGGATTTAGTGGTACATCTTCATTTTCTCTTTGATATGCAATGTAAGCGGCTATTCCTTGATCGTCAAATATTGAATTTTCGAGCTCTAAATCGAACAACGCACGCGACGTTATGCCAATTACTAATTTATCTGTCAGTGAATATGCCATATTTCCAGCCCTAGTTCTTGTAGCTTGCTTAATTACTGCAAACTAGTATTGCGAAATTCCAGGGAAGAGTTCTGCAATTGTTTCTATACCATATCTACTCACCATCCGCTGAACGTGAGAGGGTTCGACAGAGTTGAGAAATGCGATGTATCCGCGAAGCGGTTCAATTTCTTCGACTGGCAATATCCCAGTTTTATATCGATAAATTTGAGAGCGAAGCAATTTTTTCCTCGCCAAACCAACTGAGAGGTTCCCCTGAGGAGTAATAACAAGGCCAGTAATTGTTCTACCATTCTTCTTTGAAGCGTGAACGGTTTTGCTTACATTAATTTGAAGCGGAATAATGCAGTTTGTTGCAATTAATTCCGGCAAAGCAGCTTCAACCTCTTGCAACACATTTGGTGTATTACATGAAAAACTTAAATCATCGGCGTAGCGAGTAAACGTAACCTCTCTATCCGCGGCAAATTTCCACAACGCCAAATCAAGTGAATGAAGCATCAAATTTGACAGAATCGGGGAACTCGGTGCGCCAATTGCTAGATGCAAATCTCCATTGTCTTGATTTCGCTTAAAACAAATATGCCTTGCGATATCAATATCCTCAGCAGAAAACGAAAATGAACGCATGAATTGAACAAAATGTTTTGATTTGATTGATGGAAAAAAATCGGAAAAGTCAATTTTTAGCAGAAATCTATTTTTCGCGTGCGGTTGTACATTGGCCACCAAGCCAACACCAAGTCGGTATGCGGTTGCAGCCTTGTGTATTTGAAACCTGGGGAAGAAATTGGCAATTAGCCACCTTTGAAGTAGTTTCACTTCGGGTGTTGGTTGCGAGACTTGGCGAAATTTTCCTGCCTGCCGCTTGGGGATAGAGTAAGTCTTGTATCTCAGTGGCGCTGACCAGATAAGCATATCCAACTCGCCAGCGGAGAAAGGCAATGCAATTAGCAGTTGGTCTCTAAGCGACAACAGCGCTCTCCTCTGGGACAACTTGCTTTAGTTGCTTATAGGCGTAGTGACGCCATTTGTCGCCGCTCGTTTCTTCAAATAACTTGGCTTTCCAGGAGATTCGCTTTGATGTAACTTCAGGCAAGAATGAATAGTCGATTAGATTTAGATCTTCCCGCAAAGAAAAACATCGTTCGCTTAGAACTCTAGTTTCAACTACCAAACCAACATTTTTCAATGCTAACAAAAGTTGCTCAACGCGTTTTTTATTATGAATGAAGCCAACGATTTTTAGAAAAATTAAAACATCTGTAATTCTGGCGACCTGCATTAGATCAACAAAGTCCACTATTAAATAGAGCCAATGCCGCGTATTGCTTTGCATAAAAGCAACTTGCTGGGGAATTTTTGCACTTCTTCGAGAGACTTCTTCCACAATATACTTTACCTCTTCTCGCGAAAGGCTATCATTTCTAGAGGTAATAACGGGGGAAGCTTTTGGATACTTCTTTTCCAAGTATCTAATTAGTCCAAGCCGAATAAAAGACTCCTCCTCTTCTTCGCCATTTAGAACGACCAACAACTTTTCCGCTATATCTCGATGTTTAATGAATGCTGCGAATTCGGCAATGGCGCCAGCAGATTCAAGGAAAACAAGAACAGTATCGACCAATGCGCATACATCCTCTTCAAACGATAGCAAATCGTTATAGGTGCCAAAATGGTTCCAATTCTTGAAATGCTCTGGAACGACCAGACTATTGACGAGTGCACCTGGCGTAAGAAGAAATATGCCGCGCTGAGATAAGGTTCCCCCTTTTGAATTTTCAGTCTTTCCGCCAAAGACTGTAATTCTCGGGGGGCCTGGTTTGACCTTACTCTTACCAAGATCAATCGCACTACCGAACGCATTAATTAGTTTTTCCACAAATTGGTCTCAACTACCATTGAAAACAGCGCAGGAAGACGTGCACGGGACGGCAAGGCCGCTTGCGGCCGAAGTCCGGGCCGGGTGCGGGTTCCTGCGCTGTCAGTGCTAACAATTAGAACGGTCTGGCGAAACACCCGACCAAAATGACCTTCAACTCATGGAAGAATCATCAAGACGCGTAATTGAGAATTTAAGGCTATTCCTTAAGTAACTATCTGTCAACGAATTTATTCCTGTGCCACAACATTATTGCATTGCGTGAGTCCCAAGTAAGGGCAAGAATGTGATTGGCATATTCGGGCTCAGCCAACCCGCGACGACCACTAGGGCAGGCTCACATGTCGATTTCGAATGGGCGCCGAGTGTCTTGGATCAACAAGGGCTAAGCCGAGGTGTCGATATCAAGCAGCCGCTGCAAGACTGTGACTACTATGGTCAAATCTGGCGCAACCAATTTATTCTTAGAAAGGAACGCGTTCCATTGTTGCTGTTTGACCATGTCGGCCCCGAACGCCAATGACAAGCCGATCGGTGTGCCCGCAGGTAGCGGCGTATTCCGGCGCGCGAAAGTCGCATCAATCGCCTTAAGCAATATCGCGTGATCGATCGTCGCATGCTGTGCAAGAATCCAAAGATCGAAGTAGTCCTTCATCCTGGTGTTGGCCATGCCCAGGCTTACCATCGCTTGGTATTTCTCCGCCACCACCGTGTAGACGGGATAGGCGCGCAGAGTAGGTTGCGGCATATTATCGAGCAGCACCGGAAACTGAACGCTATCGGCTGCAGGTGTCACAGCATCGCCGTAGCCAACATCGACCTGGACCGCACAGCGTGCGCCGTCCAGGTACCCCAGCAAGGTCACGCGCACCCCGTCATAATTGGCGTCCTTACGGATCTCGGCCGCGCGCACGCTGCTGTGGTCATAAACCATACCGTCGTCGCAAGGCTGATCGCATATTTCTTGAAACACTTCAGTAAGGTGGTCCAGTTCGGCAGGGCCGAATCCGAGCAGGTCGATGTCACGGGTTGGCCGTTGTGGCTGGTCGAACCACAGGTCGAACAGCAAGGCGCCCTTAAGCAGGAAATGGTCGGACCACTGTGACACGCTCATCCGATAGAGTAAGCGTTCGAGTGCATAACGCGTAAGCATCAGATTGAAATCAACCTTGTCGGCACGGGCCTTGTTCAGTAGGCGTGTGCGGATCGATGCAGCTATATTCTTCGTTGCGCTCATGCGTCTACCAGCGATTCCATATATGGACGCATGACGTTCGCCACACGACATATTTCAGCGTAGCGCCACAGTTCATCCATCGTCACGCGCTGAGCGCGCCATGCTTCGCGCAGGGCTTCGAGTGCCACATCCAGGCCGATCTTGTTGCGGAACTTGAAGCAATCGGCAACTGTCTTCGCCACGCAAAAGACGCGTACCGGCGTGCCACCGACATCGACCACCTCAACCCCTTGCGTCATCGCCTCGCCCGACATGCGGACAATGCGTAGCGGTGGATAGTCCATTTGCGGCGGATGGGCCTTGTGCGGAATGGCCAGCCAGATGTCCGAGGATTGTTGTGTAGTGAGTTCGTGAAAGCGCAGCGCGGAGATCAAGCAGATCACACCCTGCGCGCTTCTTGCAGCCACTTCGGCAACGCTGTCATGCTCCGATGCTGCGCGGCCTGGCAGCGCGTATAGGCCCCGTCCCAGCTTGATCAGGCGCCCCTCTTGGGTGAGGGTGGCCAGCGCGGCGCGCGGCGCACCAGCGCCCTCTACGTCGCGTGTACGCAGCAGTCCGTTGGTGCGGGCAAGCCTCAGGATCTGATCGGCGTGGGATGGGTTCATAGGCTCACTCTACACAAAAACGCGGCATATGTAAATAAATGCCTAGATTTAGTAAATACCTCCCATCCAGCCGCCCTCCTGACGATTATCATGCATCCGTCTTGCCTGGAAACAGCCTCGTGAGTTCTTTGTCCGCCCAAACGAGCGCATCCGTACCCAGCTTCTCTGCCATGGTGATCTTGCCCTTGGCTTGCGCCTCGACCATGTAACGGACCGCCAAGGTTTGACGAAGCATTTCACGCGCCGCAGTGGACACGTCGGCGCCCTGAATGCGCGCCACGGTCTCGTCGACGGCCTCGGCGTGAATGCCTTTGGTGAGCAGCTGCAGTGTGTAATCGGTCATGGACATTTGGCGTGCGCCGGCTTGGGATTCGATCCATTTCCGCATGTCGGTCGGGAGGCGCAAGCTTAGACGCCGCTCATCCTTAAAATCCATAATTTCCTCATTAACGTCAACGGGTTACGTTCCTCTTGCTCGCATAGTGTCATACCGAGAAAATCGATGTGTCATACACGGGAACCCAAGCGCAGCAAGGGTTCCCGCTGCAACCGAAGGTTGCGTGATGTGTGATGGGCAGGAGGGGGACACGGGGCCTCCCCGTGACGCCCTCCTGGACACCGTCTTACCCGCGCGCCCGAAAAATGGGGAGGAATTTCCTGCGAAAAGTAGGTACGACAATGGTACGACAATGGTACGACGATGGTACGACTGCTCAAAAACGAGTACGTTGATGGTACGGGAACAGGTACGAAAGGACTACGTGCCGGCTACGGGCTTCGACGGGCTACGACTAGGCTACGACTAGGCTACGACTAAGCTACGACTAGGCTACGAGTCGGCTACGCATGTACCTCTTTCGCCGACCGCCATCTCATTCCTTGCCGTTTGGGCGCGCCTCAGCTGCAAGATCGTACGATTTGAGGATTTTCGATATCGCCGGATTACGCGCATACCTTCGTTTCACAACTTTCGAGAACGCATCAACGCCGTCGCACATGCCGAAGTCGTCACAATCCCGGCGCCACTGAACGAAGAATCGAACATCGCTAGGCAATAGGTCTGCGGGCTCATCTTTTGCGCGAGGACGGCAGTCATTTGTCCACGTTTCGACTTTCATCCATCGAATTTGCTCGCCTTGCGTCTGCAGCTGCAAGCATTCGCTGCCTTTAATGTAGTGGAGATTGCAGGAGGATTTCCCCACGCTGCAGTGATCGACCTCAGGGTAACCGCCGCGAATAAGGTCCCGCTCCAACGCGGAATATTCACCGACTGCATGCGCGGACATGTCAGGGCGCCACCCTTGGGCATACAGGCGTGCCCGTGTCACCACAAATGGCTCACCCACTTTAAGAGGGAGTGGCGCTGCTGTTGCGACAGCAATAAATTCGGTCAGCAAAACTAGAACAATTAGCGCTGTCTTCACTTCGTGGTTCCTCCTGCTGCTTTGTATGCCGATTCAAATCGCTCATATTCAACATAGGGCTGATTGTAGCGCCCCGTCTGTCCACGCCCCTTTGGAAGGGCAGCCCACGGCTTCGACGCTGCCGATAGTCCAGCCTCTATGTCACCGGCCTTGATATCGTCGATGACACCTAATGATCGCAAAATTGAAACGGCGATCAAGTCTTGAGTCTCAGGACCGAAATCAGTTAGGCCCATGCGCCCTTCTCCATGATCCTTCCATGTCCCCTGATTGATCTGATACATGCCGGCAGCAGTTGTGCGGCCATCAGCGCCCGCCCCAGGATGCGTCGAATTGTCGGTAAATCGCCAGCGATCATTTCTACGCCCCTTGACCGCACCGTATTTGAAGTCGTACCCACCGCCCTCCGCATCCGCGATGGCCTTGAGGAAGGCTTGGACGTTTGGATTCTTCAAGTGGTCCTTGTTCTCCGCCAGTCGCTGTTCTTTGCTTAGCCTTATTCGAACTGCCTTTGCCTCCGCGTCCTCTCGCGGCGTCGTTGTCCTAGATGCCTGGCGATGCAGCACACGACCGGACGGGGAAGTAATGGATGTCGTCAAAATTTATCCTCGCTCACAGGCTTTCAAAAATAGATCTCGATGGTCTCTGCGTCAGGCAGCGACGACACAATGTGCGTCATCCCTTTGGAATCGGTAACGCCGAATTCAATCTTTCCGCTTGCTCGCCGTATTGCGTAGTCTTTAGATGCCAGCGGTGCACCGGTTTCATCATCGATCAAGACAAACTTGTCATCGAAGCCGAATTCGGCGTTCCCTGGGCTGCCCCTTCCTCCAGTTGCTACGGATGCTGAACTTGAATCGATACTTTGATCACTGCCAGCCGCAACGCCGCTGCCCCATGCAATAGATGTCAACAAGCGCGCGCCGCATTCGGCCACGTCGCCGTGGTAGGCGTAGTGCTTTCCGTTGTGCCTAGCACCGGCCTTATCAGTCTTGATTGCGAATTTCCCCTTACAACGAGGGCAAATTGTCATATCACCTTCAAGGGCCGCCGGCAGCCCCATCACAACCGTGCCGGACGATGTGCTGATCACGATGCCGCCATGGTCGGTCTTGTCGTTCATGCGTATTACTCCGCGTCCTTCGTGTTTCATAGTCGTCAATGCCTCTTGAAATCAAACTCTACTATTGCCGGATTTCTTTCAGGAATTATTGAGCGAGCACAAGTCTTGGCAATCTCTGGCGAAGTTAGAGTGAAATCAAAGAGCCGCAGCCTCGGGCGCCCGTTATCGAAAATTATCGCGGCTTTGTATAATTATCGGTTTGCCTGATAATTCTCTCGAGCAACGCATTGTGATAGCTCAAACCTTGGCCGAATCGCCGCCTCACATCTGCTACCCATCAATTCCCCTGCCGATTGGCGTGCCAAGATGGCAACTTCAATTGCGTCTCCAGCGCCCCATCACAGCCGGCACAGCCACCATGACCACGTTCGACCTGCCACAGGCAGCAGCCTTCCTGCACATGCACCGCGAAGAAGTGCGCAAGCGCGCCAAGATGGGCCGCCTGCCCGGCGCGAAGATCGGCCGTTCCTGGGTTTTTCTTGAGGCTGACCTTGTTGACTACATCCGCTCGAACTATTCTTACCCTCGGCAGGCGATGCAAGTGACAGTTAGAAAGGAGCATGAACAATGTCACTCTACAAGCGCGGAAGCACGTGGTGGATTGCATTCACCACACCATCAGGAGAGCGACTTAGATGCTCTGCTGAGACAAGCGATCGGGCCGCGGCACAAGAGTTCCACGACCGGTTGAAGATGCAAAGCTGGCGCGTCCAGAAATTGGACGAGCGCCCCAAGTACACCTGGGACGACGCCGGCTATAAGTGGCTTCAAGAGACCGAGCACAAGAAGTCACGCAGAGGCGATATCGCAAAGATGGCTTGGGTTCAGCAGTTCTTGCGTGGGAAGGTGCTATCACAGATCACGCGGGACCAGCTGATCGCCATCGGAGAACGCAAGAAGGCAGAGGCAAGCGGCGCGACAGCAAACCGCTACCTGGCGATGATCCGGTCCGTTTTGCGTAAGGCATGCTACGAATGGGAATGGATCGACAAGGTACCCAAGGTGAAGATGTACCGGGAAGCGAAACGGCGGGTCAGGTGGATTACGCCGGAACAGGTGCATGACCTGCTCGGCGAGCTGCCACCGCACCAGCGCGACCTTGCACTGTTTGCGCTGGCCACCGGTCTACGTCAGTCGAACGTCGTCAACCTCACCTGGCATCAAGTCGACCTGAAACGCGGAGTCGCTTGGATCCCGGCCGACAAGGCCAAGGGGAACGAAGACATCCATGTGTCCCTGAGTGCATTTGCCGTCGAAGTGCTGCAGCGACAGGTCGGCAAGCATCCCGAACGGGTATTCACCTATGCCGGCAAGCCAATCGGCCAGGTCAACACCAAACACTGGCGCGCTGCACTGGATCGCGCTGGCATCCGGGATTTTCGTTGGCATGACTTGCGGCACACCTGGGCCAGCTGGCTGGTCCAGAACGGAACGCCTTTGTACGACTTGCAGGAAATGGGCGGCTGGAAGTCCGCAGAGATGGTGCGGCGGTACGCGCACCTGGCGCCGGCACAAATGGCGCGGCATGCGGAAATTGTAGGGAAAATGCTAAGTGACACAAATCTGGCACAACCCAACCAGAAGCCGGAATAGAAAAGGGCCACATCTTGCGATGTAGCCCTTGAATTCTGGCTCCCCGACCTGGACTCGAACCAGGGACCTGCGGATTAACAGTCCGTCGCTCTACCAACTGAGCTATCAGGGAAAAGAGGCAACATTATATACGTCGTTTTCGGCGCTGTCAAGAATCTGACTTACTGCGTTTGCCTCAACTCCATCTACTCTGCAACCTTTCGAATCCGACTTCCGTCAAATCCGAAGAAGCAAGATCTTAAAGGACTTTCGCTATGGCGTCAATGACGAGATCAACATTTTTCGAATTCATCGCGGCGACGCAGATCCGGCCGGTATCAACCGCATAGATCGACTCGGCACGCAGCTTGTCCACCTGCGCCTTGGTCAGGCCCGAATACGAGAACATGCCGATCTGCTCACGCACGAACTCGAAATCATGCGCTGGCGCCTTCTCTTTCAGCTTGCGCACAAACTCATTGCGCATCTCCTTGATGCGCACGCGCATGCCGGCCAGCTCCTCTTCCCACAGCTTGCGCAGCTCCGGGTTGGTCAACACGGTAGCGACCACTTTGCCGCCGTGCGTTGGCGGGTTGGAATAGTTGGTGCGGACCACGCGCTTGAGCTGCGACAGCAGGCGCGCTGCTTCGTCGGCCGAGGCCGCCACCACGCTCAGGGCACCCACGCGCTCGCCATACAGCGAGAACGACTTGGAGAACGAGTTCGACACCAGCAACGGGCAGCCGGTCGCTGCAAAACGGCGCACGACGGCGCCATCTTCCGAGATGCCAGCGCCAAAGCCCTGGTAAGCCATGTCCAGGAACGGCACCAGGCCGCCAGCGACCACGGCAGCAATCACTTCATCCCACTGGGCCGAGCTCAGATCGGCGCCGGTTGGGTTATGGCAGCAAGCGTGCAGCACGACGATCGAGCCGCGTGGCATGGCCTTGAGCGCGCCCAGCATGGCGGCAAAGTTCACGCCATGGCTCGCTGCATCGTAGTAAGCGTAGTTATTGACGGTGAAACCGGCGCTTTCGAACAGCGCGCGGTGGTTTTCCCAGCTCGGGTCGCTGATATAGACTTGCGCGCCTGGTGCAAAGCGCTGCAGGAAGTCGGCGCCGATCTTCAATGCGCCGGTGCCGCCAACCGCTTGCACGGTCACTGCACGCTTCTCTTGAATCACGGCGCTGTCGGCACCAAATACCAGTTCTTGCACCGCCTTGTCATAGGCTGCCAGGCCTTCGATCGGCAGATAGGTGCGCGGCGCCGGCGCTTCCATCATCAGTGCTTCGGCCTTGCGCACGCATGCCAGCAGCGGAACTTTGCCATTGTCGTCATAATAGACGCCCACGCCGAGGTTGATTTTCGCTGGGTTGGTGTCCGCATTGAACGCTTCGGTGATCCCGAGGATGGGATCGCGGGGCGCCATGTCGATGGCGGAGAAGAGGCTGGCTGGGGCTGAGGAAGTCATCGTGATAGGATTAAGAGCGTTGAGAATTCGGCTGAAACAGAGTGTTTTTATATGTTGTATAGACAACGACCTCAATATCCATAAGGGTCGCTGGCGGGCCACCATTCTAACAAAGGTTTGATTTTATGGCTGACGCACCTGTCGCGGAACAAAACGCGCCGAACGTAGTAACTTTTCCTGACTCCCCATTCTTGCTGCACCAGCCTTTTGCACCGGCAGGCGACCAGCCTACGGCCATTGCCGGGCTGATCGAGGGCATTAACGATGGCTTGTCATTCCAGACCCTGCTGGGCGTGACCGGTTCCGGCAAGACCTATACGATGGCCAATGTGATCGCCCAGGCCGGGCGCCCTGCCATCGTGTTTGCGCCGAATAAGACGCTGGCGGCCCAGCTGTATGCCGAATTCCGCGAGTTTTTCCCGCAGAACGCGGTCGAATACTTCGTCAGTTACTACGATTACTACCAGCCTGAGGCCTATGTGCCGCAGCGCGATTTGTTCATCGAAAAGGATTCGTCCATCAATGAGCATATCGAGCAGATGCGCCTGTCTTGCACCAAGTCGCTGATGGAACGGCGCGACGTGGTCATTGTCGCGACCGTGTCGGCGATTTACGGTATCGGTAATCCGAGCGAATACCACCAGATGATCCTGACGCTGCGCGCCAAGGACAGGGTCAGCCAGCGCGATGTGATCGCCCGCCTGATCCAGATGCAGTACACCCGCAATGAAATCGATTTTGGCCGCGGCACCTTCCGCGTGCGTGGCGATACGATCGATATTTTCCCGGCCGAGCATGCCGAGCTGGCCATCCGCGTCGATATGTGGGATGACCAGATCGAATCGCTGCAGCTGTTCGACCCGCTGACCGGGCGCGTCAAGCAAAAGATCCCGCGCTTTACCGTCTATCCGGGCTCGCATTACGTCACGCCGCGCAGCACCGTGCTGCGCGCGATCGAGACCATCAAGGAAGAGCTGCGCGAGCGGCTTGAGTTCTTCCGCAAGGAAAACAAGCTGATCGAAGAACAGCGCATCGAGCAGCGCACCCGCTTCGATCTGGAGATGATGGCCGAGATCGGCTTCACCAAAGGCATCGAGAATTACTCGCGCCATTTGTCCGGCGCTGCGCCAGGCGAGCCGCCCCCGACCCTGGTCGATTATCTGCCCAAGGATGCGCTGATGTTTCTCGACGAGTCGCACGTGCTGGTGGGCCAGCTCAATGCGATGTATAACGGCGACCGTTCGCGCAAGACCAATCTGGTCGACTATGGTTTCCGCCTGCCGTCGGCGCTCGATAACCGGCCGCTCAAGTTCGAGGAGTTCGAGGGCAAGCTGCGGCAAACGGTATTCGTGTCGGCCACGCCGGCTGACTACGAAAAGACCCATTCCGATAATGTGGTCGAACAGGTGGTGCGCCCGACCGGCCTGGTTGATCCGCTCGTGATCGTCAAGCCGGCCCTGTCGCAGGTCGATGATCTGATGTCAGAAATTGTCGACCGGGTAGCAAAAGATGAGCGCGTTTTGGTGACAACTCTGACCAAGCGAATGGCCGAGCAATTGACGGAATACCTGTCCGACCATGGCATCAAGGTGCGTTACCTGCATAGCGATATCGAGACTGTGGAACGAGTCGAAATTCTGCGCGACCTGCGCCTTGGGACTTTCCACGTCCTGGTCGGCATTAACCTGCTGCGCGAGGGCCTCGATTTGCCCGAGGTGTCGCTGGTGGCCATCCTCGACGCCGACAAGGAAGGCTTCCTGCGCTCCGAGCGCAGCCTGATCCAGACCATTGGCCGCGCTGCCCGCAACTTGAATGGCGTGGCTATCCTGTACGCCGATCGCATTACCGATTCGATGAAGCGGGCGATTGACGAAACGGAGCGCCGCCGCAATAAGCAGATCGCCTTCAATACTGCCAATGGCATTACGCCAGTCGGCATCAAAAAGGTAATCCGCGACCTGATCGACGGCGTCTATAGCCCGCAGCAAGCGCGCGAGGAACAAGATAGCGAACGCGAAACCGCCAAGCTCGAATCGATGAGCGAGAAACAGGTCAGCAAGGAGATCAAGCGGATCGAAAAACTAATGCTCGAACACGCCAAGAACCTCGAGTTTGAAAAGGCCGCGCAATTGCGCGACCAGTTGCACCTGCTCAAACAGCAGTTATTCGGAGCGCCGGGCAGCGACAATATCGCCGCCTGAACCAAGGAAAAGGGAACTTTGTTGTTCCCCTACCCTCCCTGCTGAAATGTGGTCGACAAGCAACGCAGGCAAGTATAAAGTTGGGTCATAACATCGGAGGCAGCGCATATGCACCTGACCCCACGTTTTACCGCCCACCTGCTTGCGGCTGCCCTGGCCGCCTTGCCCGCCTGCGCACTGGCCGACGACGGGCCAAGCTGGTCCATCAGCGGCTATGGCACGTTCGGCCTGACCCATTCCAACAACCGCCATGCGGACTTCACCAACACGGTCTTGAAGGAAGATGGCGCCGGCTACTCCCGCAGCTGGAGCGCCGGGGTGGACAGCCGGCTCGGCGCCCAGATCGACCTCGCGGTCAACAAGCAGTGGTCGGCCGTGCTGCAGGTCGTGGCCGAACAGGGTGTCGATGGCTCCTACCGCCCCCACGTTGAATGGTTCAACATCAAGTACCAAGTGACGCCGGACCTGTCGGTGCGCCTTGGCCGCATCGCCCTGCCCATCTTCCTGGCGGCCGACTACCGCAAGGCCGGCTATGCCTACACCTGGGCGCGCGCGCCGGTGGAGCTGTACGACGCCATCCCGATCAGTAATAGCGACGGGATCGACGCCACTTACCGCTGGCGCACCGGCGACGTCAAGCACGTGACCCAGGCCTTCCTGGGCAATACCGATATCCGGATCACCGACACCGCGCGCGCCAAGGCGCGCCAGCTGGCGGGCATTTCCCATTCGGTGGAGCTGGGTGCCGCCAGCGCGCGCCTGAGCCTGATGACGGCCAATGTCTCGGTCGACCTGATGCGCCCCCTGTTCGACGGCTTCCGCCAGTTTGGCCCGCCGGGCGCCGCCATCGCCGACAAGTACGATGTCGTCAACAAGCGTGGCGATGCCATCTCCTTTGGCGCCAATTACGACCCGGGTGACTGGTTCCTGATGGGGGAAATCGGCCGCCTCAATTCCCGCTCCTATCTGGGCGACAAAGTCGCCCTGTACGGCACCGGCGGCTATCGCGTCGGGACCTGGACGCCCTACGTGTCCTACGCCCATGTGTGGTCCAAAGGCGCCACCAGCGACCCTGGCCTGTCGGCCACCGGCCTGCCGCCACCGTTGGCTGGCGCAGTACACGGCCTCAATGCGGGCCTGAACAGTGTCCTGATGACGATCGCCGTGCAGACCACGCGAACGGTCGGGGTGCGCTGGGACTTTGCCCGCAATATGGCATTCAAGCTGCAGTATGATCAGGTGCGGCCGGCAGCCGGTTCGACCGGCACGCTGCTGAACATGCAGCCGACCTTCCGGCCAGGCAGCACGGTCAATGTGACGAGCATCCTGCTCGACTTTGTGTTCTGACGGCGGCCGCGATGAATTCGCCCCTGCTCCTCCGTTTGCTTGCCGCCTTGATGGCGCTGCTCCTGGCTGGCCCGGCCCAGGCCGAACTGGTCGTCATCGTCTCGGCCAAGAGCCCGGTCACGGCGCTGCGTGCCGACCAGGTGGCCGATATCTTCCTCGGCCAGGCTGGCCGCTTCCCTGAAGGCGGCGAGGCGATCGCGCTGGACCAGGCGATCGGTTCGCCGATCCGCGACACGTTCTATGGCAAGGTGGCTGCCAAGTCGCCGCCGCTGCTCAAGGCTTATTGGACCAAGATGATCTTCACCGGCCGCGGCCAGCCCCCGCGTGAAGTCAATGGCAGTGCCGCCGTCCGCAGGATGGTGGCGGAGAATCCGAACCTGATCGGCTATATCGATAAAACGATGCTCGACGCCAGCGTCAAGGCTGTCCTGCTCGTTCACTAGCAGTACCCGTTCGGAAAGGAAGTGTGTGGCCAGCATCGTCAATGCGATAGCTGCTTTGAAAAAGTGGCGAGGATACGGCATGGGCCTGGAGACCCACGTGTCCCTGCCCTTGTTCGCCCTGCTCCTGCTGGTGGCCATCTGGGCCGCCACCACCCACTTTATCGAGATCGAGCGCGCCACTGCAAAGCAGGCGACAGACGAGTCCCTGGGCGAACTGATCGACACCTATGAGGCGCAGATGGCGCGCAGCCTGGGCGCCATCGACCAGACCCTGAAAGCTGTCAAGTACGCCGTCGAACGGCAAGGCCCCAAGGCCGCGCTGCCGGCGCTGGGCGAGCATGGCCTGCTGCCTTCCGGCCTGGTGTTCGTGGTCAGTATCGCCGATGCCGACGGCGATATCATCGCCAGCAATCCGCAGGCGGCGCCGGCGCGCATCAATCACCAGCGCTACTTTGCGATCCACCGCGAGGGCGATACTGACTTCCCCTATGTGAGCCACACGCTGCAGGACGCCAAAGCCATCGAGGGCCATGTCAGTTTCAGCCGCCGCCTCAATGATGCGCAGGGCCGTTTTGCCGGCGTGGTCGTCGTGGAGGTGGCGCCCGCCTATTTCACCAGCGGCTATGAGCACTCGCGGTTGGGCGACTGGGGCATCCTTGGCCTGGTCGGCTCGGACGGCAAGGTGCGCGCCATGCGCATCGGCGACAAACTTACCTGGGGCCAGAGCACGCCTGCCATGCTGGAGATGGATACCAAGGTCGCCGCCGTGGCGGCGTGGGACGGCGTGCAGCGTTCGATCGCCGTGCGGCGCCTGCATGGCTTTCCCTTGAGCGCCGTGGTCGGGCTGGCCGAGCGCGAGCAGATGGCGCCGTTCGAGCAGCACCGTATTGGCTACTTGTGGGAAGCTGGCATCGCCAGTATGGTGCTGGTGCTGAGCGTTGCGCTGGTCAGCCGCTGGTCCTGGAAGCTGACGCAATCGCAGCGCCGTATCCGGCGCGCGCAGGAGACCTATGCGGCGGCGTCGGAAGCGAGCCTCGACGCTTTCTTTGTGCTGCGCGGCCAGCGCGACGGTACCGGCAAGATCGTCGACTTCTGCATCGACGCCACCAACAGCCGCGCCGAGCGCATGACCGGAATGTCCAAAGAGGTCCTGCATGCGACCACCCTGTGCACGCTGCTGCCCGAGTGGCGGATCAATGGCATCTTCACCCAGCTGGCGCGGATTACCGAAGACGGCGGCGTGCATGAGACGGAATGGGAGAACCGGGCCGTTGCGATCCAGGCCAGCTGGCTGCACCGGCAGGTGGTCGGCGTCGAAGGCGGCGTGGTGGCGATCATCCGCGACATCACCGCCCGCAAGCTGGCCGAGGAGCGGGTGCGCTTCATGGCCCACCACGACAGCCTGACCGGCCTGCCGAACCGCAGCCTGATTGACGACCGCCTCAACCAGCTGATCCTGCACGCGCAGCGCAACGAGGACCGCTTCGCCGTCGCCTTCATCGACCTTGACGGCTTCAAGATGGTCAACGACGGCCTGGGCCACAATGCGGGCGACGAGCTGCTCAAGCAGGTGGGCGATCGCATGGTCAGCTGCGTGCGGCGCAGCGATACCGTGGGCCGCTTCGGAGGCGACGAGTTCGTCGTCATCCTGAGCTCGCCCGATGATGACGCCACCACCATTACGCCCGTGCTGGAAAAAATCCGCGCCGCCGTCACGCAGTCGATCGTGCTGAGCGGCCAGACGGTTCAGATCAGCTGCAGCATCGGCGTGGCGCTCTACCCGCAAGACGGCTTGGCGCCGCGCGAACTGCTGCTCAATGCCGACGCCGCCATGTACCGCGCCAAGCAGTCGGGCGCCAACAACTTCCAGTTCTATGCGCCAGAGATGAATGCCAGCGTCGAGGCCAAGCTGATGCTGCTCGAAGGCCTGCGCAACGCGCTCGAGGAAGGCCAGTTCCGCGTGCTGTACCAGCCCAAGGTTGATGTGCGCACTGGCCTGATCTTTGGCGTTGAAGCGCTGATCCGCTGGCAGCATCCGGAACACGGCATGATCTCGCCGCTGCGCTTCATCCCGCTGGCGGAGGAAACCGGCATGATCGTTTCCATCGGCGCCTGGGTGCTGGAGACGGCCTGCAAGCAGAGCATGGCGTGGCAGGCGGCAGGGCTGGCGCCGATCACGATGTCGGTCAACGTGTCGGCCCGCCAGTTCGAGGAGAACCAGCTGATCGAACGGGTCGCGCTGGCGATGCAGGAGAGCGGCATCGCGCCCGAGACCCTGGAGCTGGAAGTGACCGAGAGTCTGATCATGCGCGACCTGCAGCAGTCGATCGACAAAATGCGCGAACTCAATTCGATGGGCGTGTCGCTGTCGATCGACGATTTCGGCACAGGGTATTCGAGTCTGTCGGCGCTCAAGTCCTTCCCGATCAGCCGGCTCAAGATCGACAAGTCCTTCGTCAGCGACCTGGCCGACAACCCCGATGACCAGGCCATCGCGCTGGCGGTGATCTCGCTGGCGCACAAGCTTAACCTGCGCGTCATCGCCGAAGGTGTCGAGACCGACGAGCAGCTGCGCTTCCTGCGCGAGAACGAATGCGACGAGATGCAGGGCTACCTGTTCAGCCCTCCGGTGCCGGCAAATGACATTCGGACAATGCTGGTCAAACAAGCATATCGCCAGTTAACGACTACCTTCGACGCGCATGCCGGCGCCGGCATTTGATTTCTGTCAGATCAAATCGGTTTGGAGAGTATTGAAGAGTTTTTTGAATGCCGGGTTTAGTAAGATCCCGAACTCTGGTGTTCACTCACCCTTCAACCGGATACTTCCCATGACCCTCAAATTGCGCGTCGCAGCGGTGATCGTCTTCCTGTCCCTACTCGCCATCGGCGTTGGCCTGCTTGGGCTGTTCGGCATGTCGCAGTCCAACCACGGGCTCAAGACGGTGTATGAAGATCGCACCGTGACTCTCGCGCAGATCTCGCAGATCGATAACCTGCTGCTGCATAACAGGCTGGCGCTGGGCGATATGCTGGCCGAGCCGGACGGCATCAAGATCAAGGAGTCCACCGAGCGCATCGAAGCCAATGCCAAGGTCATCGACGGCGTCTGGACGCAGTATATGGCGACCTATCTGACGCCCGAAGAGAAGCTCCTTGCGGACAAGTTCGCGGTCGATCTCAAAGCCATGCGCACTGACGGGCTTTTCCCGATCGTCTCCGAACTGCGCAAAGGGATGATCGCCGACGCACGCGAGCTGCTACCGAAGTTCAACAACCGCTTGCCGCCGGTGGTCGAAGGGATCAATGCCTTGCGCGCGCTGCAGGTACGGGTAGCGCACGATGAGTACACGCTCGCGACCAAGCGCTTCGCCTCCTTGCGTGCCACGATGATCGGCGTGATCCTGCTCGGCGCGCTGGCCGCTGCCACTGCCGGCTATCTGCTGGTTCGCAATATCTACCGCCAGCTGGGCGGCGAGCCATCCTATGCTGCCGAGATCGTGCACCGCATCGCCGGCGGCGACTTGAGCGTGCAGATCGACACCGCGCCAAACGACCGCAAGAGCCTGCTGTTCGCCATGCAGACGATGCAGCAAAGCCTGGCCGAAACGGTAGGCCAGCTGCGCCACGCGGCCGAAACGATCGCCGCTGCGTCGAGCCAGATCGCGGCGGGCAATCTGGATCTGTCGAACCGCACCGAGGAACAGGCCTGCTCGCTGGAAGAAACGGCAGCGTCGATGGATCAACTGATCAGCACCGTGCATGCGAACGACGGCAACTCGCAGCAGGCCAATGCGCTGGCGCAGTCGGCCTCCGATGTGGCCAGTCAGGGCGGCGCCGTGGTGGCGCAGGTGGTCGAAACGATGGGGTCGATCAATGAATCGTCGCGCAGGATTGCGGACATCGTCGGCGTCATCGACAGCATCGCGTTCCAGACCAATATCCTGGCCTTGAATGCGGCCGTCGAGGCGGCCCGCGCCGGCGAGCAGGGCCGCGGCTTTGCCGTCGTCGCCAGCGAAGTGCGTAGCCTGGCGCAGCGCTCGCACAGCGCCGCGCATGAGATCAAGGGGCTGATCGAGGATTCGGTCGCGCGCGTCGATCAGGGTGCGGTGCTGGTCGATAAGGCGGGCCAGACCATGCGCGATATCGTCAGGAGCGTGGCCGACGTGACCAGCATCATGGCCAATATCGGCGCGGCCGCGCATACGCAGGCCAGCGGCATCGAGCAGATCAACCAGGTCATCAGGCAGCTCGACGAAGTGACGCAGCAGAACGCGTCGCAGGTCGAGGAAGCGGCGGTGGCAGCGGAGTCGCTGCATGCGCAGGCCGATGCGCTGGTGCGCCTGGCCAGCGTGTTCCGCCTGTCCGAGGCAGATGCGCCGCAACGGCCTGCAACGGTGTCCGTGCTGCGCGGCGCGGAGGTTACGCGCCTGCTCGTTGCGCCGCAGCGAAAATCACGGGTCGCGTGACGTTTTGGTGGGCACGCGGTGCCCACCCTACGTTTGGATAATGGCGTGAATATGCCCCCGAAGGGGCTTGCGGATCGTAGGGTGGGTAAGCGTAGCTTACTCACGCGCGGGTTCGGTGAAGCCGAACCCACCCTACGGTTGCCAGTTGACGATCACCGTTGCGCTGCCGCTGGCAGGCGTCACGAAGGTGTGATTGGACCCACCTTCCCACACGGTCGGGCCAGCACTCTTCTTCATGAATTTGAAGCTGATCGTCGACGACGCCGGCACGCTCACATCCGTGTACCAGCTCGGGTAGGCATACACCACCTGATTGAACAAAGGCCCGACCGGCGCCGCCGCACTCCAGTTGGTCAGCTCGAACTTGTCGCCCGTCAGGTAGATGTTCTCGCCAGAGACCGTGAACGCATTGTTGACCACGAAGCGTACCGTCACCTGGGCGCCGCTGAGCACTTCGAAGTTGTTGTACGTGCCGGTCGACACCAGCCCCGCCGTCTTGACACTGACGCCGACCAGGCCTGGCGTCACGGCCGGCACCAGCACTTTGATCTGGGTGTTTTCCCATGAGAGGATATTCGCGCCCGTCACTGCGGTGGCACCGAACATTACCGTGCCCTTGGTCGCGCCAAAGCCGCGGCCATCAATCGTCACGGTCTTGCCTGCGCTCGCCATCAACGGCCCGATATGGGCCAGCGTCGGCGCGGTAATGGCCGGCGTGTACTGCCACACGGCGATGGCACCGGCAGCCAGCGAGAAATTGCTGACATTGCCGCTGGCGCCAACGGTGATGTTGTTGCCATTGAGGCCGAGGCCACTGAGCACGTCCGTGTAGCTACCGGCTGGCAGCGCCGCAAAGAAGCCGCTGATGCTGACAGCGCTGGCCAGATTGCGGTTGATGGCTACCACCGCCACATTGGTGCCGAACTGGCGCTCGAAGATCAGCACATCGGCATTGACCCAGCGTTGCACCGTGCTGCCATAGGCGATGGCCGGATTGGTCTTGCGTAGCGGCGCGAGCTTGGCGATCATCTTGTAGGCCGTGGTGGCCGTGCTGAACGCGCTCATCTTGCTGCGGTTATCCGGGTCGCCCGTGCCCTGCATGTACTGCTCGGTGCCGTAGTAGATCGCCGGCACGCCGCGCGACGTCAACGTAAACGCCAGCGCCTGCTCGAGCTTGCGGTTGTTGGCGCCGGCCGCCTGGAAGCGCGGCATGTCGTGGTTGTCGATGAAGGTCACCTGGTCATTCACGTGCACATACTGGCTGGCCGTATCGACGATCATCGCGTTCAGCGCCGTCATGTCGGCGCTGCCGTCCTTGAACACCTGGCGTACCTTCTGCGCAAACTGGAAGTCCAGCAGGCTCATGCCGCCGCGGTTGGCAAAATAGTGGTTGGCAGGGTCGACTTCATTCGCGCTGAGGAACCATTCGCCGAAGGTGAACACCGGCTTGTAGCCGTACACATAGGACATGAAGTTCTTCTGCCAGCCGAATGGCATGTGCTTGACGGCGTCCATGCGGATGCCGTCGATGCCCAGGTCCAGCCACACCTTGATCGCGGCCTTGAAGTAGGCGTCGACCTGGGTCTTGTTGTGGTTCATGTCCGCCAGGTCGAACAGGTTCTTGTAGGTGCCATTCTCCAGCGTTGTGAAGTCGGTGCCGCCATTGTGATGAAAATAGCCGCCCGGGTCACTGCTGTAGCTGCTGACCAGGCTGCCGTTGTCGTACAGCTTGCCATTTTCCCCAAAGCCGACATTGGCCGGATCTGCCGGCGAAGTATGGTTGGGCGCAAAGTCGATGATGACCTTGATGTTCTTCAGGTGGGCAGCGTTGATCAGGTTGGTGAAGTCGGTAAAACTGCCGTAGGCCGTGTTGGGCTTTTTGAAGTCGCGCGCCCAGTAGCCGTGGTAAGCGGTGCTGTCAGTGCCCGAGTAGTTGAGGACAGCGGTGATGTTCTCCACCGGCTGCGAGATCCAGATCGCGGTGATGCCCATGCCGGTCAGGTAGCCGTCGTCGATCTTGTTCTGGATGCCCTTCCAGTCGCCGCCGCAATAGAGCTTCTTTTGCGAGCAGGTGGCGCTGAACGCGCTGCCTGTCGGGTTGTTGGCGGCATTGCCGTCGACCAGGCGGTCGGTGACGATCTGGTAGATCACGTCGGTGTTGTAACCCAGCTTGTTGGCCACGCTGGTATCGGGCGTGGCTAGCGCCGCGGTGGAAAAAAATGCCAGCGTCAGCGCCAGCGTGCGAAAAATCGCATTGCGTCTCGTCTCCATATCACTCCTTGATGAGCTTGTCGTTGTGGTCCATGCATGTCTCATGGCAAGGCAAGTATGGAGTAGTTTGACTACTTTTTGTTTACTTTGTCGTCAAAACAACAGATAAATGTCAAGAAAACAAGTAGTAATACTACTTTCCTAATGACAACGCCGTAGGGTGGGTTCACTGAACCCACGCGGATGCTCGCCTGACATCGACCTCCCGCGTGGGTACGCAGGCGTACCCACCCTACGCCGCTGACATCTGCCTTCCGCGTGGGTACGCAAGCGTACCAACCCTTCTACGCCACTGACATCTGCCTTCCGCGTGGGTACGCAAGCGTACCCACCCTTCTACGCCACTGACATCTGCCTTCCGCGTGGGTACGCAGGCGTACCCACCCTTCGCCACTTGCATCGCAATGCTGGAGCCGGAAACGAAAAAAGGCCCCTCGAAAGGGGCCTTGTTCTGCTTTGCGCCGGATTACTTGTCGAAGCGCTTGAGCCATGCCGCCAGCTGGTGCGGGCGCAGGCCATCGTAGTCTTCGAACGGCTGGTGGATCCACGGGTTGTGCGGCAACTCTTCCAGGAAGTAGTCTGGCTGGATCTTCGAGCAACCCTTGGTCCAGATGACGGCGGACTTCACTTCCGTCACACCGGCGAAGTTCTCGGCCAGGTGCTTGGTCACCTTGTCGAGCGTGACACCGGAGTCGGCCAGGTCATCGACCAGCAGGATCCTGCCGGCCAGCGGGCCTTTGGTCATCGTCATGTACTTGGCGATGTCGAGGTCGCCGCGCACGGTGCCCGCTTCTTCGCGGTAGGAGCTGGTCGACAGGATCGCCAGCGGCACGTCGAAGATGCGCGAGAAGACGTCGCCTGGGCGCACGCCGCCTCTGGCCAGGCACAGTACCTGGTCAAACTTCCAGCCCGATTCGTAGACCTTGAGCGCCAGGCGCTCGATCAGGCGGTGGTACTCGTCCCAGGATACCCAGAGGTCTTTATCGGTCGATGGTGGCACGGACATGTCTGTTCCTTGTCTCTATTGGATTATTCGAATGGGTGGCGCAGGACGATGGTCTCTTCGCGGTCAGGGCCGGTCGATACCATGTCAACCGGTACGCCGACCAGTTCTTCGATGCGCTTGATGTAAGCGCGGGCTGCCGCCGGCAGGTCGGCCAGCGACTTGGCGCCGACGGTGCTTTCCTTCCAGCCTGGCATTTCTTCGTACACCGGCACGCATTTGGCCGCTTCTTCCGCGCCGACCGGGAAGATGTCGACCGCCACGCCATCAATGGTGTAGCCGGTGCACAGCTTGAGAGACTCGATGCCGTCGAGGACGTCGAGCTTGGTGATGCACATGCCGGTCACGCCATTGATCTGGACCGAGCGGCGCAGCAGCGCGGCGTCGAACCAGCCGCAGCGGCGGGCACGGCCCGTGACGGTGCCGAATTCATGGCCGACCGACGACAGGTGGTGGCCAACGCCAGCATCGGTTGGCAGCTCCGACGGGAACGGGCCGGAGCCGACGCGCGTCGTGTAGGCCTTGGTGATGCCCATGATGTAGTGCAGCATGTTCGGGCCGACGCCGGAACCGGCGGCGGCATTGCCGGCCACGCAGTTCGACGAGGTGACGTACGGGTAGGTGCCGTGGTCGACGTCGAGCAGCGAGCCTTGCGCGCCTTCGAACAGCAGGTTGCCGCCGCTCTTGTGGGTCGCATGCAGCATCGACGATACGTCGGCCACCATCGGGCGCAGGCGCGGCACCAGTGCCAGCGCTTCGTCCAGCGTGGTCTGGAAGTCGATCGCAGGGGCGTTCAGGTAGGTCGTCAGGACGTGGTTATGGTAGTCCAGGTTCTCTTTGAGTTTCTCGGCGAAGCGCTCAGGGTTGAGCATGTCGGCGATGCGGATCGCGCGGCGTGCCACTTTGTCTTCGTAGGCCGGGCCGATGCCCTTGCAGGTGGTGCCGATCTTGGCTTCGCCGCGGGCCGCTTCGCGTGCCTTGTCGATGGCGACGTGGTAAGGCAGGATGACCGGGCAGGCTTCCGAGATCTTCAGGCGCGATACGACTTCAACGCCGATGGCCGCCAGTTTGTCGATTTCGCGCAGCACATCAGGCACCGAAACGACGACGCCATTGCCGATGAAGCAGGCCACGCCTTCGCGCATGATGCCCGACGGGATCAGCTGCAAGGCAGTCTTCTGGCCCTTGATGACGAGCGTATGGCCCGCATTATGGCCGCCCTGGAAGCGCACTACGCCCTGGGCGTGGTCGGTCAACCAGTCAACGATTTTGCCCTTGCCTTCATCGCCCCATTGGGTGCCGATGACAACCACGTTCTTTGCCACGTTTTTCTTTGACATTTCAGTCTTAACCTAAGTTTTTGAGAATCCAGTTGCTGTCTTCGAGCACCAGCGCGCGATCGCACTCGAACTCGTCCTGCTCATCGTCATGACCCGGCATCGACTGGATCACAACCTCCCCCGCTTTGCGCAGTTGAGCGATTTTTTCGCGCAGTTCCGGGGCATTGCCCCACGGCGCGCGGATCGACGTTTTGCGTTCGGCGGTCGGCATCAGCCGCGCCAGTTCGCGCAAGTCGAGCGAGAAGCCGGTGGCAGGACGGGCCCTGCCGAATGCTTCGCCTACATGGTCATAACGGCCGCCGTTGGCCACCGCATTGGGCAGGCCCGGCACATACAGCCGGAACATCGCGCCGCTTTCGTACTGGTAGCCGCGCAGGTCGGCCAGGTCGATCGCCACTTCGGCGCGGCCGATGGCGGCAGCGGCCAGCGCGGCCAGTTCGGCCAGCGACTTGGCGATGCCTGCCGTCTTGGGCAGCACGTCGCGCGCTTGTTTCAGCACGTCGATGTCGCCATACAGATTCGGCAGCGCCAGCAGCGCGGCGCGGGTGGCTTGGGCGTAGTTGGCGGTCATCGCTTGCAGGCCGGGGGTGTCCTTGGCGCGCAGCAGGGTATACAGGGCCGCTTCGTCTTTTTTGGCGGCCGCGTCTTCGTCAATGATAGCGCGTAACACGCCCACATGCGACAGGTCCAGCCGCACTTCGGTGAAGCCGGCCAGCGCCAGGCTGGCCATGGCCAGTTCCTGGATTTCGGCGTCCGCTTCGAGGCCGGCGTGGCCGTAGATTTCGGCGCCGATCTGCAGCGGCTCGCGGGTGGCGTGCAGGCCTGACGGGCGGGTATGCAGCACGCTGCCGGCATAGCACAGGCGCGTGACGTTGGCGCGGTTGAGCAGGTGGGCGTCGATGCGGGCGACCTGGATCGTCATGTCGGCGCGCAGGCCCAGCATGCGGCCCGACAGCTGGTCAACCAGCTTGAAGGTGCGCAGGTCGGTGTCCTGGCCGGCACCGGTCAGGAGCGAATCGACATATTCGAGCAGCGGCGGCATCACCAGTTCGTATCCGTACAGGCGGAAGTTGTCGAGCATTAAGCGACGCAACTCTTCGATCTTGCGCGCTTCGGACGGCAAGACATCGGCGATGTTTTCAGGCAGTAGCCAGTTCGGCATGGCGGCGTATATTAGAAATCGGGCAACACAGTGTCAAATGGCGCCAAAATACGGCGCCGAATCGACAATTTTACCCGAAAATGGACGGTAGGGTGGGCACTTTGTGCCCACCGGTAAGGTGGTGTAGCGGAGCGGCCGCGCTGCGGCCGCGCTATGGTGGGCATGCCTTGGTGGGCACGCCATGGTGGGCACGCAGTGCCCACCCTACTTCTTGGCTCCGCAAGAACCGTTATTTCTTCGCTGGTGCCGCTGAACCGACGCCCGGATTCCTGAAGTACTTGAAGAAGTCCGAATTCGAGTCCACCACCATGACGTCGCCCTGGTTCCTGAACGTGGCGCGGTAGGCTTCCAGCGAGCGGTAGAACTTGTAGAACTCCGGGCTCTTGCCGAATGCCTGGGCGTAGATGCCCGACGCCTTGGCGTCGCCCTGGCCGCGGATGGTTTCCGCTTCGCGGTAGGCTTCGGCCAGGATCACGGTGCGCTGGCGGTCGGCGTCGGCGCGGATCTTTTCGGCTTCGGCCGAACCGGTCGAACGCAGCTCATTGGCCACGCGGGCGCGCTCGGCCTTCATCCGCTCGTACACCGAGGCGTTGATCTGGTCGACGTAGTCGACCCGCTTCAGGCGCACGTCGACGATGTCGACGCCGATCTGCTTGGCTTCGGCCACGACCTTGGCGTGGATCGCTTCCATCACCTTGCCGCGCTCGCCGGAGATCACTTCACGCACGGTGCGCTTGGTGATTTCGTCGTTCAGCGCCGCCTTGACGATCTGCGACATGCGGTCGCGGGCACGGCCCTCATCGCCGCCAAAGCTGACGAAGTACAGCTTCGGCGCGATGATGCGCCACTTGACGTAGGCATCGACCAGGATGTTTTTCTTCTCGGCCGTGATGAAGCGGTCCGAGTCGGGCGACTCGATGGTAAGGATGCGCTTGTCGAGGTAAAGCACGTTCTGGAACGGCGGCGGCAGCTTGAAGTGCAGGCCTGGTTCGCTGATCACCTGCTTGACTTCGCCCAGTGCGAACACGATGGCGTACTTGCGCTGGTCAACCACGAAAACGGTCGAGGACAGCAGCATCAGCGCGAGGAAGGCGCTGATCGCGATGGTCATGATGCGGTTCATTAGCGGCTCTCCCGATCACGCGAAGACTCGCGGCTACGGCTGTCGCGGATGCGCACCTGTTCGACAGTCTGGGTGGTTTCGGGCGCCGCTGCCGGCGCCGACACGGCCCTGCCCGTGTCGCCCGCTGCCTGCTGCATCAGCTTGTCGAGCGGGAGGTAGAGCAGGTTACTGCCGGATTTGGAATCGACCATCACTTTGCTTGCACTGGTAAAGATCTGCTGCATGGTTTCAAGGTACATGCGGTCACGCGTGACCGCAGGGGCTTTGTTGTATTCAACCAGTACCGACTGGAAGCGTGCCGCATTACCGGTCGCGTTCTCGGTCACTTGCGAACGGTAGGCTTCGGCCTCCTGCAGCAGACGCGAGGCGGCGCCGCTCGCTTTCGGCACGATGTCGTTGGCATAGGCCTGGCCTTCGTTCTTCTGGCGTTCCTTGTCCTGGCCGGCCTTGACGGCGTCGTCGAACGCGCTCTGCACCTGCTCCGGCGGCTGCACGCCCTGCATCGTCACGTTGGTGACGACGGCGCCGACCTTGTAGCGGTCGAGGATCTGCTGCATCAGCTTGTTGACGTCGAATGCGACTTTCTCGCGCCCTTCGTACAGCACAAAGTCCATCTTGCTGCGACCGACGATTTCGCGGATCGAGGTCTCGGCGACCTGGCGCACGGTGTCCTCCGGGTTCAGGTTGTTGTACAGCCAGTGGACCGGGTCCTTGAGCTTGTACTGGACCGCGAACTGGATGTCGATGATGTTCTCGTCGTCGGTCAGCATCAGCGCTTCGCGTGCGATCTTGTTCTTGGCGTTCGAGCGGTAGCCAATTTCGACGGTACGCACCTGCGACACATTGACGGTTTCGTCGGACTGGAACGGATACGGCCAGCGCCAGTTGAAGCCGGCCGGAGTCGAATGGCTGTATTTGCCGAAGGTGGTGACGACACCGGTCTGGCCCTCCTGCACGATGAAGGCGCCGCTGGCGAGCCAGATCAGGGCCAGCACGGCGCTGATGATGCCCACGCCGATGCCGGCGCCGCGCATGTCGCCGCCCTGCCCGCCGCCGCCTCCGCCCTTATTGTTCGGACCCTTGGGGCCGAACAGGCGCGAGATGCGGTCGTTGAAGTCGCGCCACAACTGGTCAAGGTCAGGCGGACCTTCCGGCTTTTTGCCTTCTTGCGCCTTGTTGTCGCCGTCCTTCGGATCCGTGGGCTTGTGGCCCCAGCGCGGATCGTTGATCGACAACTTCAGGCCAATACGTTTGAATAGGGAGACGAGCATAGCTATCTTGGTCAAGCGTTAGTGGAGGTGGAAAGGGCTTCTTCTTCTTGTTCGTCCTGCTGCACTGCCTGGCTCTGGTCTTCGCGCGCAGCGAGTGCCGATTCGACCACGGCTGCACGCAGCAGGTCAAGTCCGGCCCCGGTGTGGGCGCTGATGAAGACGCGATGAAGTTTATCATATTCATCACGCTCGACAGCAGGCTCCAGGCCTGCCGAATCGATCTTGTTCCAGACCAGGATCTGGGGGATATGGTCAGCCCCGATTTCCTTGAGCACCAGGTTCACTTGTTCGATCTGCTCCATGCGCACCGGGCTGGCCGCGTCGACCACGTGCAGCAGCAGGTCGGCATGGATGGTCTCCTCGAGCGTGGCGCGGAACGCGGCCACCAGCTGGTGCGGCAGTTCGCGCACGAAGCCGACCGTGTCGGACATGATGATCTGGCCCGCCTCTTCGCCCAGGTAGACCCGGCGCGAGGTGGTGTCGAGGGTGGCAAACAGCTGGTTGGCGACATAGACGCCGGCCTTGGTCAGCGCGTTGAACAGGGTCGACTTGCCGGCATTGGTGTAGCCGACCAGCGAGACCGAGAAGGTGCGGTTCTTGCCGCGCGCGCGGCGCTGGGTCTCGTGCTGCTTGCGCAGCTTGTCGAGCCGGGCGCGCAGCGCCTTGACCCGTTCGCCGATCAGGCGGCGGTCGGTCTCGAGCTGGGTTTCGCCCGGGCCGCGCAGGCCGATACCGCCCTTTTGCCGTTCCAGGTGGGTCCAGCCGCGGATCAGGCGCGTGGCCAGGTGCTGCAACTGGGCCAGCTCGGCCTGGAGCTTACCCTCGTGGCTCTTGGCGCGCTCGGGGAAGATGTCGAGGATCAGGCTGGTGCGGTCGAGCACGCGGATGCCGAGGCGTTTTTCGAGGTTGCGCTGCTGCGCGGGCGACAGCGCGTGGTTGAAGATGACGATGTCGATCGCGTCGACCTTGCAGGCCACGCCGATCTCGTCGGCCTTGCCGGTGCCGATGAAGTAGGCAGCGTCGGGGCTGGAGCGCCTGGACGTAAATACATTGTTCGGTTCGGCACCTGCCGAACGCGCCAATAGCGACAATTCTTCCATGCTGGCGGCAAAATCGACGCCACCAAAATCAATGCCAACTAAGGCTGCACGCATATTATTCTTTTACCTTGCCGCCCGGCGGCTCAGTGGACTGGAGCAGTTCACTGTAGCCGGGCTGTGCGATAAGCGACCCTTGGGCCTTACTCTGCTGCGTCGGCGTCGAGGTTGAGGTTGACGGCACGGGCAGGAACCACGGTCGAGATTGCATGTTTATAGACCATCTGGGTGACGGTATTGCGCAGCAACACGACGTATTGGTCGAAGGACTCGATATGGCCCTGCAGCTTGATCCCGTTGACCAGATAGATGGAAACAGGGACATGCTCTTTGCGCAAGGCATTCAGAAATGGGTCTTGTAACAGTTGCCCTTTATTGCTCATAACAGCTCCGTGATGTTGTTGTATTTAGGAATTGGAGGCGACTCGCCAAATTTCAAGGGGCATATCCCTTTTTATGAAACCATGCCCGTGAGCCTACTCTAACCTGTTTTGCCAAATCGTGTCTTGTGATTGATCTACTTCTGCCGTGCGAACGGGTTTTTGCCCATGCGCAATTCAATCCGCAGCGGCGTACCGACCAGGTTGAACGTGTCGCGGAAATGCTTCTCCAGGTAGCGCTTGTACGGCTCGCCGATGGCATCGAGCGAATTGCCGTGGATAACGATAATCGGCGGGTTCTGGCCACCCTGGTGGGCATAGCGCAACTTAGGTCGGACAGAGCCCTTGCGTTTTGGTTCCTGCTTTTCGACCGCTTCGATCAGCGCGCGGGTCAGGCGCGGGGTCGACAGGTCGGCCGTGGCCGCCTCGTAGGCCGCGTCGACCGACTTCATCAGCGGGCCGATACCGGTCGCCTTCAGTGCCGAAATGAAATGGGTCTTGGCGAACGACAGGAAATCGAGCTTGCGGTCGAGGTCGATCTTGATCTCGTCGCGCTGGTCCGAGCGCAGGCCGTCCCACTTGTTGACGGCCACCACCAGCGCCCTGCCCGACTCGAGGATGAAGCCGGCAATATGCGCGTCCTGCTCGGAAATGTCCTGCTGCGCATCGAGCAGCAGGATGACGACGTGGGCTTCCGACACCGACTGCAGCGTCTTGACCACCGAGAACTTCTCGATCGCCTCGAACACCTTGCCGCGGCGGCGGATGCCGGCCGTGTCGATCAGCGTGTAGTTCTTGCCGTCGCGTTCGAACGGCACTTCGATCGAGTCGCGCGTGGTGCCCGGCATGTCGAAGGCGATCACGCGCTGCTCGCCGATCAGCGTATTGACGAGGGTCGACTTGCCGACGTTCGGACGGCCGACGATGGCGATCTTGATGCCGCGCTCGTGCGGCTCGAGCTCTTCGGCGTCGTCCGGGCGCTGGGCGAAGGCCGCGTTGAGCGCCTCCTCGACCAGGTCGGCCACACCGTCGCCGTGGGCGGCCGAGATCACGTAAGGATCGCCCATGCCCAGCTCGTAGAATTCCGCCACCACCGAGGTGTACTTCATGCCTTCGGCCTTGTTGACCACCAACAGGACCTGGCGGCCCGACTTGCGCAGGAAGTCGGTGATGGTCTTGTCGTGCGGCGTCAGGCCCTGGCGGCCGTCGACGATGAAGACGACGATGTCGGCTTCAGCGACGGCCTGCTTGGTCTGCAGCGCCATCTGGTGCATGATGCCTTCCTTGGCGACCGGCTCGAAACCGCCCGTGTCGATGACGAGGAAGGGGCGTTCGCCGATGCGGCCTTCGCCGTAGTGACGATCGCGCGTCAGGCCAGGGAGGTCTGCCACCAGCGCATCGCGCGAGCGGGTCAAACGGTTGAACAACGTCGATTTGCCGACGTTAGGTCGACCTACTAGTGCAATTACCGGCTTCATGGTGTTTTTATTCGACCGCGATGGCGGTCAGTGTCCCAGATTGTGTTTGAAAAATCAGATTCGAGCCAGCCACCAGCGGCACCGATTTGATCGGGCTGCCATCGGTGCTGGCACGGGCCAGGAATGCGCCATCTTCCCGCGACAGGAAGTGGATGATGCCTTGGTAGTCGCCCACAGCGACGGCGCGGCCATACGAGACCGGGGTCGACACGCTGCGATAGGCCAGTTTATCGTTTTTCCAGGCGCTGGTGCCACCATCGCGGTTGTACGCGGCGACGGCGCCCTTGCTATCGACGGCGAACACGAAACGCTGGTCGACCGATACGCCCACTTCGGACGACATCTCTTTACCCCAGCGCAGCGTGCCGTTGGCGATGTCGAAGCAGCCGACACGGCCCTGGTAGGCAGCGGCGCAGACGTCCTTCTCGAACAGCACCGGCATGCCGCCGATGTCGGTCACGCGCTCCAGTTCGGTGGCGCCGCGCGATTCGCCGACCGCCACTTCCCAGCGCGGCGCGCCGGTGGCGAGGACCAGCGACAGCAGCTTTCCGCCCGGCTGGGCGATGATGACATTGCCTTCATTGATGAACATGCCCGGCGCATTGCGCAGGGTCAGCGCTGGTTGCACGCGCTGCACGGTCCATTTTTTCTCGCCGGTCTTGGCGTCGAAACCGACGATGCGGTTGTCGATCGAGCGGACCACGACGAAGCCATTGCCCACCACCGGGGAGCTCAGGACTTCGCTCGACAGCTGCGCGTTCCACAACGGCTTGCCGTTCATGTCGAACACCATGACTTTGCCCTTGGCGGCGCCGACCACGATCATATTGCCGTCGCTTGACACGCCGGCGGTCAGGCTTGAACCGGCGTTGGTGCGCCATACCTGCTTGCCGGTGGCCGCTTCGAGGCGGACCATGGTGCCATCGCTGGAGGCGGCCAGCACCGAGTTGTCCACCAGGGCTGGCGAAAACTGGTATTGATCCGACTTGCCGACCGGGACAGACCACGCGGTGCGCACGGCCATCGCGCCTTTCAGCTCCACCAGCGGCGCCGGCTCATTGCCCTTGCTCTTGGAAGCGAACGGGTTGAGCGACGAGCAGGCAGCCGTCATGGCCAGCAGGCCGATACCGAGCAAATTCTTGGCAACGCGTTGGGACGTACTTTTCGTCATGTTTGATAACCTATTTAGTCTTCTATCGTGGGCACGGGGTGCCCACACTACACTTCCTGCCGCGTGGGCACGCAGTGCCCACCCTACGTGGGTAACCTGTGCCATCCTACGTATTGGCGCTGACGTAGGGTGGGCATGTCGCCGCACTAAAATCCGTGCGGCGACCCCGTGCCCACGCGTGAATCGTTGGCGCTATTAGTACCCGTAGGGTGGGCATGTCGCCGCACTAAAATCCGTGCGGCGACCCCGTGCCCACGCGTGAATCGTTGGCGCTATTAACCTTTTGCGGCCGGCGCCGGGGCGGTGCTGCCACCCAATGCGTCAAGCTTCAACTGGATCAACTGGCGGCCAGGGTTTTTCTTGTCGGCTGCGTCGAGCGCGGCCTGGTAGGCCTTGCGTGCTTCGACAGCCTTGTTCTGCGCCACATACAGGTCGCCCTTGCGGTCTTCGACGGCACCGGCAAACTGCGGCAGGAAATCGGTCGCCAGCAGCTTGGCCGCTTCGTCATAGGCCTTCTCGTCGAGCAGCACGCCGGCAAAGCGCAGCTTGGCGATCGACTTGTACTCGTCGTTGCCGTGCTCGATCACCCATTGCAGCTTGGCCTTGGCGGTCTTCAGGTCGTTGGCGTCGAACGCGCTCTTGGCAGCGAACAGTGCCCCCATCGGCGCGTAAGCGGTGCGGCCGAAATTATTCTCCAGGTCGCCAGCGATACGCTGCACCTTGGCGTTATCCTTGACCGATTTCTGCATCTCGGCATACAGGCCGGACGCCTGGGTCGACTGCTCGCGCAGCGTGTAGTTGTAATAGTTGTAGGCAGCATAGGCGGCCAGCACTATCGTCAGGCCCCAGGTAATGAGGTTGCCGTACTTGGCCCAGAAGGCCTTCAGGTCTGCCAATTGTTCTTGTTCTTCGAGATCGTATGCCATGGTCGGTCTAATAATGGTAGAGGTTAATTAGAATAGTCTTAAGTCTTGAGTCTTAGTGGTGATGATGGTGCGAATGGTCGTGGGTCGGGTCATCACAGCCCATGATCTGGTCAACCAGGTAGTCGACCACATCGTCGAACTCTACCTGCGCTTGCCGCGTCTCGTCTTCCGCACCGCGCATCGCCTTGACGGCCGCCGTATGGTTGGCGATTTCATCGTCGCCGATGATGACGGCAAACGCAGCGCCGCTGCCATCGGCCTTCTTCATCTGGCTCTTGAAGCTGCCGGGACCGCTGGCAGCCGCGCAATGTAACACAACGTCAAGGCCGGCATCGCGAATTCGTTCGGCCAGCACAAATGCCTGCATGCGCGCCGCGTCGCCCTGGTGGACCATGTAAACGTCGCACTGGCTTGGCGCGGCAGGCTCGCCGGCCAGCTTCATCAGCTCGATCAGGCGCTCGATGCCCATCGCGAAGCCCACGGCAGGCGTCGGCTTGCCGCCAAAGGTTTCGATCAAGGGGTCGTAACGGCCGCCGGCGCACACGGTGCCCTGCGCGCCCAGTTCGTCAGTGACCCATTCGAACACGGTGCGGTTGTAGTAATCGAGGCCGCGCACCAGGCGCGAGTTGATCTTGTACGGCACGTTGTTGTGATCGAGGATCTTGCGCACGCCGTCGAAGTGGGCCAGCGACTCCGCTTCCAGGTAGTCGAGCAGCTTCGGCGCGTTATTGACCAGTTCCTGCATCGCCGGGTTCTTGGTGTCGAGGATGCGCAGCGGGTTGGTGTGCAGGCGGCGCCTGGCCTCAGCATCGAGCAGCTCTTCGTGCTTTTCCAGGTAGGCGATCAGGTCGGTGCGGTGGCGCTGACGCTCACTGGCGTCGCCGATCGAGTTCAGCTCGAGGCGGATGTTTTCCAGGCCCAGGTCATCCCACAGGCGGCGGCACAGCATGATCATTTCGGCGTCGATGTCCGGGCCGGTGAAACCGACGGCTTCGCAGCCGAACTGGTAGAACTGGCGGTAGCGGCCGCGCTGCGGACGCTCGTGGCGGAACATCTGGCCCTTGTACCACAGGCGGCGCGGTCCGTCGTAGACGAGGTTATGTTCGAGCACGGCGCGCACCACGCCGGCGGTGCCTTCCGGGCGCAGCGTCAGGGCGTCGCCGTTCATCGAATCGGTGAAGGAATACATTTCCTTCTCGACGATGTCGGTGACGGCGCCGATGGCGCGCTTGAACAGCGCCGTGTCCTCCACGATCGGGGTGCGGATCTGCTGGAAGCCATAGCTTTGCACGACCGACTGGGCCGTGTTCTCGAACAGTTCCCACAGCGGGGCGTCGGCCGGCAGCAGGTCGTTCATCCCTTTTACCGCTACGATTTTTTCAGCTTTTTTTGACTCTGACATATATTTTTACGTTGTGAATTCTGTACTTGTGTATTTCGGAATGTCGCTAAGGAGAATAGGCTTGCAAGCCTATTCCGTTCCGCCGGCGAGCGTTACATCGCTCGAAACTCCGGCTACACCTACGATTTCTTCAGCTTTTTGTTCTCGGACATTTTCTTATGCTTCTGCAGTTTGTTTGCCGTAGTGGCTTTGTACATAGTCCAGGACAATCGCCTGGAATTCTTCGACGATGCGCTCGCCACGCAGCGTCACGAATTTTTGGCCATCGACGAACACCGGCGCGGCCGGCGACTCGCCCGTGCCGGGCAGGCTGATGCCGATATTGGCGTGCTTCGATTCGCCCGGGCCGTTGACGATGCAGCCCATCACGGCCACGTTCATCGCTTCGACGCCCGGATACAGCTTTTTCCACTCGGGCATTTGCTCGCGCAGATAGGTCTGGATATCGTCGGCCAGCTCCTGGAAGGTGGTCGACGTCGTGCGGCCGCAGCCCGGGCAGGCAATGACCATCGGCGCGAACTTGCGCAGGCCCATGGTTTGCAGGATCTCCTGGCCGACGATCACTTCCTTGGTGCGGTCGCCGCCCGGCTCGGGCGTGAGCGAAATGCGAATGGTGTCGCCGATGCCTTCTTGCAGCAGCACCGACAGTGCCGCCGTGGAGGCGACGATGCCCTTGCTGCCCATGCCCGCCTCGGTCAGACCCAGGTGCAGCGGATAGTCGCAGCGCCTGGCCAGTTCGCGGTAGACGGCGATCAGGTCCTGAACGCCCGACACCTTGCAGGACAGGATGATCTGGTCGCGTGCCAGGCCCAGTTGTTCGGCGCGGACCGCGTTTTCAATCGCGGACGTCACCAGCGCTTCATACATGACCGCCTGGGCCGACCATGGCTGCGCGCGCTGCGCGTTTTCGTCCATGATGCGTGCCAGCAGTGCCTGGTCCAGGCTGCCCCAGTTGACGCCGATGCGCACCGGCTTGTCGTACCTGGCGGCCGCTTCGATCATCTGCGCAAACTGGGTATCGCGCTTGGCGCCCTGCCCCACATTGCCCGGATTGATGCGGTACTTTGACAGCGCGCGCGCGCATTCGGGATAGTCGCGCAGCAGCGTGTGGCCGTTGTAGTGGAAGTCGCCGACCAGCGGCACGTCGATTTCCATCTTGTCCAATTGTTCGCGAATGGCCGGCACGGCGGCAGCCGCTTCCGGCCGGTCGACCGTCAGGCGCACCAGCTCGGAACCGGCGCGCGCCAGCTCCTTGATCTGGATCGCGGTGCCGATCGCGTCGGCCGTATCGGTATTGGTCATCGACTGGATGACAATCGGCGCATCACCGCCGACATACACTTTGCGATTGCCATGGGCCACCAGCACACGGGTGCTGGAGCGGCGCGCGAGCGGGCCGGAAGCGATTGCAGCGCACACTGCTGGTTCGATAATCGACGACATGTTCTTATTTGAGTGACAGGCGCGCGGTGGTTCCACCGACGACAGGTTTGAGCTCAAGCGCCGCGCCTCGCAGCGTCGCGCTCACTTCTTCCGGCTTGCCGACGACCACGTTGACCGGCTCGGTGACTTCAATGAACTCGTTGGTGCCAGCCTTGGCCAGGCGCGACAGCAATACCTTGTTGGTGGCCGCGCTGCGCACTTCGATCCAGGATTCGCCCTTGATGTTAAACACCAGCGCGTTCGGGCCCGGCTTGGCCGGCGCCAGTGCCGGAGTCGCTGGCGCCGTCGCGGCGGGTGCTGCCGGTACAGGGGCCGGCAGCGCGGCGGTGGCGGCGGGCTTGGCCGCGGCAGGTGCCGGGTTGGCAGGCGCGGCGGCAGCAGGGCTGGCAGGCGTGGTGCCGGCCGCTGGCACGGTAGCGGCCGGCGCGGCGGCCCCTTGCGCCGTCGGCACGTCCACCAGCGCCGGTGCCGGTTTGACCGGGCTCAGCTCCTGGTCGGATTTGAGCAGGGTCGTTTCGACCTGCGGCACAGCAGCCCCGTCAGTTGCCGGCACAACCGGTTCGGCCACCGTCGGGGCCGGGGTCGACAACTGGGCCGGCACCAGGCCGAACTGGTAGACGCCAAAGCCGATGCCGGCCACGACGACGGCGCCGATCAGCCAGCCGTAAGGGAACGGCCGGTCGCCACTGGTCGGGAAGCGCACCTCCGAGAAGGTGGCAGGCTTGTCGCGACGGACCGGCTGCGACTCGCTCGGTTCCGGCTGGTCCGGTGCGATCATCGCCACCAGCGGCGCCGCATCGAGCTTGACGACCTTGGCGTAGGCGCGGATGAAGCCGCGCACGATGGCGTTGCCGGGCAAGGCGGCGTAGTCGCCGGCCTCGAGCGCGATGACCTGGCGGCGCGCCAGTTTCAGTTGTTCTGCCACTTGTTCGACGGTCCAGCCCAATGCCTCGCGCTGCTTTGCCAACTGGGCACCCGGATGCGTGCCAACCGCTGGCGCTGGCGCCGGTTCTTCAGCCCACTCTGCACTCATAGAAGTTCCATTCTCATTCATCAAATGCCCCGCGCTGGTAAGCGGCAAATTCAGGCGAGCCCGGGAACTGGCGACGCAACACGGACGCCAGGGTCGCTTCCGCCACCCGGTCGCCGCGCTTGCGCTCGATCCGGATCGCCAGCCACAGCACATCGGCGGCCAGGTTGTCGGTCTTGGTACCCGCCCTCACCCGGTCAATAAAAAATCCGGCGCGCGTCAAGTCGCGCCGCTCAAGGTACACACGCGCCAGGCTTGCGTTGACCGTTTGGTCTTCGGGCGCCAGGCGCAAGGCGTCGAGCAGATAGCGCTCGGCCGCCGCAATATCGTTCAGTTTCAGGCTGCAGGTGCCGGCATTGATCATCGCGCGGTGCGGCGAGTTGTAGCCGCGCGCCTTCATTGCCGACTCAAAAAAAGGAATCGCCTGCTTCGCGCGCCCATGCTGGCACAGGAAGGAGCCATAATTATTGGCCAATTCCGGGTTGGCCGGCGCCAGCTTCAGCGCGCGCAGGAAGTTGTCCTCGGCCAGCGTAGCCTCGCCCATCGCCATGTAGATCAGGCCACGCACGCCATAGGCGTCGGCAAACTCGGTGTCGGCCGCAATCGCCTGCTTGATCTCGTCGAGCGCGACCGTGTACTGACCCTGCTGGTAGTAGTTGATGGCCAGCTGCATGCGGATCTGCGCGCGCTTTTGCGCTGCGGTCTGGTCCGACAGGGTCTTGAGTTCCGGGCGGCCGCTCGACACCGCGCCGCCGGTGCCGTCAACGCCGCCCGAGCCGGCACAGCCGGCCAGCAACACGGCGACGGCCGCGATGGCGAGTGCCAACTGCTCTGGCCGCCCCGCAGCCGTCTTCAAGAGGGGATCTCCACGATCTTGCCGAAATTGGGGCCGAATTTTTTCTGGTACTCGCTCATCTTCTCCATCCGTTCCTGCACGCGGGTGCGGTCCTGCACTTCGCCGGCCAGCTGGCCGCAGGCGGCGTCGATATCGTCGCCGCGCGTCTTGCGGATCGTGGTGACGAGTCCGCCGTCGATCAGTACCTGGGCAAAGGCCTTGATGCGCGGATTCTTGGAGCGCAGCAAGCCCGACTCAGGGAAGGGATTGAAAGGAATCAAATTGAACTTGCACGACACGCCGACCACCGGGTCGCCCACCAGCGCCAGCAGTTCGCGGGCATGGTCGTCGCTGTCGTTGACGCCGTCGAGCATGCAATATTCGAAGGTGATGAAGTCGCGCGGCGCGAATTCGAGGTAGCGCTTGCACGCGGCCATCAATTCGCGCAGCGGGTATTTTTTGTTCAGCGGCACCAGGCCGTCGCGCAGCGCATCGTTCGACGCGTGCAGCGACACCGCCAGCGCCACCGGCACTTCTTGCGACAATTTGTCCATCATCGGCACCACGCCCGAGGTCGACAGGGTCACGCGGCGGCGCGACAGGCCGTAGGCGTTATCGTCGAGCATCAGCTTCAGGGCGGTCGCGGTCGGCTCGAAATTGAGCAGCGGTTCGCCCATGCCCATCATCACCACATTGGTGATCTGGCGCTCGCCCTTCGGGCCCGGCTCGATGCCCTTGGTTTTACGCAGCTCAAACTCGGCCATCCACAGCTGGCCGATAATCTCGGCGACCGTCAGGTTGCGGTTGAAGCCCTGCTTGCCGGTCGAGCAGAAGCGGCAGTTGACGGCGCAGCCGGCCTGGGTCGAGATGCACAGCGTGCCGCGGTTTTCCTCGGGGATGAATACGGTCTCGACCGCATTGCCATTGCCGACGTCGACCAGCCACTTGCGGGTGCCGTCAAGCGATGTGTGGTCGCTGATGATGCCAGGCGAGCGGATTTCGGCGCGGGTTTTCAATTTGTCGCGCAGCGACTTGGCCAGGTCGGTCATCGCGTCGAAGTCGCTGGCACCGAACTGGTGGATCCAGCGCTGCAACTGCTTGGCGCGGAATGGCTTCTCCCCCAACTCGGCGCAGTAAGCGACCAGTTGCGCAGGATCGAAGTCCAGCAGGTTGGTGAGAGTCGTCGTCATGTTCAATCTACTTTAATCCTAAGTCCGCCCATCGGGCCCCGGAGGCATGGATGGGCGGTTTGTTACTTATTAACCAGGTTTGCCTGATTAACGGGAATACACGTTCAGCGCTGGGAAGAAATACGCGATTTCCACAGCAGCGGTTTCAGCAGCGTCGGAGCCGTGCACTGCGTTGGCATCGATGGAGTCGGCGAAATCGGCGCGGATCGTGCCCTTTTCTGCTTTCTTCGGATCGGTTGCGCCCATCAGGTCACGGTTGGTCAGGATCGCGTTTTCGCCTTCGAGGGCGGTTACCATCACAGGACCGGAGATCATGAAGTCGACCAGATCTTTGAAGAAAGGACGAGCAGCGTGCACAGCGTAGAAGCCTTCGGCTTCAGCGCGGGACAGCTGGATCATGCGCGCAGCGACGATTTTCAGGCCAGCGCCTTCGAAACGGCTATAGATTTGGCCGATGACGTTTTTAGCGACTGCGTCTGGTTTGATGATCGACAGGGTGCGTTCGATTGCCATTTGTAAAAACTCCAATAAAAAGAAAGGTTTAAATCGAGAAATTAAGAACTCAACTAACCTTCAATTTTACCATACTACACCCCGGATGGCCGATATTGCACCGGAGCCAAGCCAGTGTTAGAGTTGCGCCGACTTCGGGCCTGCCGAGATACGCGATTCCCGTACAAGGGGACGATGGTTTTCTGCAGGCGTGCTATGCTTTTAGCGTTGTTACCCCTTTTTTACATGCGGAGGCACTATGTTATCAAATATGCAAAACACCTATGACTTCGGCGCCAGTAGCGCGCTGGTACGCCATAAGGTGCTGCGCAATACTTACTGGTTGCTGGCGCTGTCGATGATCCCGACTGTGCTGGGCGCCTTCATCGGCGTGCAGGCGCAGATTCCGATGCCTGGTGGCTTCATGGGATTCATGATCACTTTGGCAATCTTGTGGGGTTTCATCTGGGCAATTGAGAAGAACAAGGATTCGGGCCTGGGCGTCGCGCTGCTGCTCGGCTTCACCTTCGTCATGGGCTTGCTGCTGACGCCGCTGCTGACCCGCACGCTGGGGTACTCGAACGGCGGCAGCCTGATCATGACGGCGTTTGGCGGCACCGCCACCATCCTCGTTGTCATGGCCAGCTATGCGACGGTGACCAAGCGCGACTTCTCGATGATGGGCAAGTGGCTGTTTGCCGGCGTGATCGTCATGATCCTGGCGATCATTGCCAATATCTTCCTGCAGATGCCGGTGCTGTCGATCGTCATTTCGGTGCTGGTGATCGGTATCTTCTCCGCATATATCCTGTATGACGTGCAGCAGATCGTCAACGGCGGCGAGACCAACTATGTCAGCGCTACGCTGGCGCTTTACCTCGATGTGTATAACATCTTTACGGCAATGCTGAACTTGCTGGGGCTGGGCGGGGACCGCGACTGAACGAGCCGTCCGCGTGGGCAGCAGAGCTGCCCACCCTACGACAAGCCGGCCTCTTGAGGTCGGCTTTTTTTCAGCCCTGTAGGGTGGGTTCGGCTCCATGAACCCACGCGGGCATGGCAAGCTCAAACCAGATTGAACACTGCCATCGATTCGACATGGGAGGTGTGCGGGAACATATTGACGACGCCGGCCTTGCTCAGTTCGTAACCAGCCTGGTGCACCAGGATGCCGGCGTCGCGCGCCAGCGTGGACGGGCTGCACGACACGTAGACGATGCGCTTGGGCAGCATGTCCGGCTGGCTTTGCTTGAGCGCCGCCAGCGCTTCGCACAGGGCCATCGCGCCATCGCGCGGCGGGTCGATCAGCATGCGGTCGAACTTGCCCAGCGCGACCAGGTCGTCGCTGCTCACTTCAAACAGGTTGCGGGTCGAGAAGCTGGTCTTGCTCGACAAGCCGTTGGCCTTGGCATTGTCCAGCGCGCGTTCGGTCAGCGCCGTGCTGCCCTCGATGCCGACCACTTCCCTGCCCTGCGTGGCCAGCGGCAAGGTGAAGTTGCCCAGGCCGCAGAACAGGTCGGCCACGCGGTCCTCGGGCTGCACTTCGAGCAGGCGCAGGGCCTTGGCCACCAGCACGCGGTTGATGTGGTGGTTCACCTGCGTGAAATCGACCGGCTTGAACGGCATGCGCACGCCGAACTCGGGCAAGGTGTAGAACAGTTCCTTGTCCAGCGGGTAGTAAGGCACGGCCGTGTCCGGACCCTTGGTCTGCAGCCACCACTGGATATTGAACTGGTCGGCAAACGCCTTCAGGATCACTTCGTCCTGGCCCGACAGCGGCGCCATGATGCGCAGCACCATCGCCGTGACTTCTTCGCCGACCGCCACTTCAATCTGCGGCATGTACTCGATGATCGACAGCGACTTGATCAAGGCGCGCAGCGGCAGCAGCATCGCCGCCACGTGGGGCGGCAGGATCTTGCAGTCCTTCATGTCGGCCACGAAGGCCGAACGCTTTTCGTGGAAGCCGACCAGCACGTCGTCCTTCTTCTTGACGTGGCGTACCGACAGGCGCGCGCGGTAGCGGTAACCCCAGGTCGGGCCGTACATCGGGCGCATGATGTTGTCGGCCTTGACCTTACTGATGTGCCACAGGTTGTCTTCCAGTACGCGCTGCTTCATCGCCACCTGGGCCGACGGCTCCAGGTGCTGCATCGAGCAGCCGCCGCAATTGTCGAAGTGCGGGCACAGCGGGTCGATCCGCATCGACGAGCCGCGGTGCAGCGCGGTCATGCGTGCCGCTTCCCAGTTCTTCTTTTTCTTGAAGGTCAGGAAGCTGACGCGCTCGCCCGGCAAGGCACCTTCGACAAAGATGACCTTGCCCGGCGAGCCGTCTTCGTTCGGCAAGTGGCCGACGCCGCGCGCGTCCATGTCCAGGGAAGTGATGTCGATGATATTGTCTTGCATGGCAGGCTCGGGTCAATGGGCGTGCAACCGTTTCGGAACGGCGCGCCGGGTCATTGGGGGATTTAGGGGAGCACGGATTTATTCTGTTGGATGGAATTGGCCGCCGACAAGAATAAATCCGTGCTCCCCTAAGGATATCGGGGGCGCGTCAAGCGGACGCGCCGGGGCGCATCATAGCAAGGAATCGCGCACGACGCCACGGGCGGCCATGGCCCGCTTGAGCTTGACGAGGGCTTCCTGCTGGATCTGGCGCACCCGCTCGCGCGTCACGCCCATCTCTTCGGCCAGGGTTTCCAGCGTGGCCGGGTCGTCATTGTCGAGCCCGAAACGACGCATGATGACGATGCGTTGCTTATCCGGCAATTTTGTCAGCCAATCGCGCACCAGCACCGTCATTTCGTGGTGTTCGGCGCGGGCATCGGGGCTGTCGTCGGAATCGCCCGGCAGCATGTCCATCAGGCTCGACTGCGGGTCATTGTCGAGCGGCGCGTCGAGCGAGGTCGCATGCTCGGACAGGGCCAGGATGTCCTGCACTTCCTCGACCGGGCGCCCGACCAGGTGGGCGATGTCCTCGGCGGTGGCATCCTTGCCGTTGTGGTGCTGGGCTTCGAGGTGGTATTTGGCGCGCAGGATCTGGTTGAGCTCGCGCACCATGTGCACCGGCAGGCGCACCGTGCGGGCCTGGTTCATGATGGCGCGCTCGATGCTCTGGCGGATCCACCAGGTGGCATAGGTGGAAAAGCGGAAGCCGCGCTCCGGTTCGAACTTGTCGATCGCGCGCATCAGGCCGATATTGCCTTCCTCGATCATGTCGAGCAGCACGACGCCGCGGTTGATGTAGTGCTTGGCGATCGACACCACCAGCCGCAGATTGTGCTCGATCATGGTTTGGCGGGCGGAAAAATCGCCGCCCTTGGCCAGCGTGGCGTAATGCACTTCCTGCGGGGCTGTCAGCAAGGGACGGGTGCCGATCTGGTTCAGGTAGTGCTGGGTGGTGTCGGTCGACAATTCGGCCGCCAGCACCTTTTTCAGTTCGTCGACGCTCTCGAGCACGACGCCGACTTCGGCCACGGTGTCGCCGTCGCTGCCTTCGCCGTCAGCGGCCAGCGCGGCGTCGTCCATCACCTCGTCGGGGAAATCGTCCGAGCCCGAATCATCATCCATCTGGTGCGTCGAATGCGTCATGGCGAACTTTGTCGGTGTGCTTAACGTTATCTAACGGCTGGGTAAGTATTTCGACGGATCGACCGGCTTGCCCTGCAAGCGTATTTCAAAGTGCAACTTGACCGAGTCGGCGTCCGAGTCGCCCATCTCGGCAATCATCTGCCCCTTGTTGACGGTCTGCCCTTCCTTGACCACGATGTGGCGGTTGTGGGCGTAGGCGGACAACAAGTTGTTGTTGTGCTTCACAATCACCAGATTACCATAACCGCGGATGCTGCTACCGGCGTACATGACTTTTCCTGCGCCGGCCGCCATCACGTGCTGTCCGGACTTGCCGGCGATGTCGATGCCTTTGTTCTTGCCTTCATCGAAAGTGCCGATGATCTTGCCGTCCGACGGCCACGCCCAGCTCAGTTTTTCGTCGTCCGGCAGGCTTGGGGCCGCGCTTGGCGTCAGCACCGGTGCCGTCGATGCTGGCACAACGGCCACCACCGGTGCCGGCGTCGCCGCCGGCTTGTCTTCAAGCTTGGCTGGCGTGTCCGATTTCTGCAGCTCGGCCAGGTTCGCTTCGGTGTAGGGCTTTTTGTCGGCGCGCGGCGTGGTTTTTTTCGGCGCGGCGGCGACGGCCGGCTTGTCGTCCTTGGGCGGCATCGACACGGCCGAAGTCTGGCCGCTGCCTGGTTCCGGCGGCAAGACGCGCAGCACCTGGTCGACCTTGATGTCGTTCGGGTTGGTCAGGTTGTTCCAGGCTACCAGGTCGCGGTAGTTCTGCCCATGGTCGAGCGCGATGCGGATCAGGGTGTCATTCTTCTTGACGGTGTACATACCGGGCGCATCGACCTTGACGGCGTCGGGCGGGCGCGCCGCCTCGACGGCGGCCGGCAGCGGCGTGCGCTCGACCACCGGGGCCCGCACCGAGCTGGTGGTACAGGCCGACAACAGGCCAAGGGTGATGCCGGCCACGGCGAGTTTACTTTTGTAATTCATGCTCATCATTTTCAGTATTTTTAGGGCTGCGTTCAGACTGTCCCCGGCCGCAGCGGCACGAAGTGGCAGTCCTCTAGTGTTTCGCTAGTCCATTCGGCTTTACCGGTGCGCACAATCAGCTGCAGGTGCTGAACGCGCGCGCCAACGGGCGCCACCAAGCGCCCGCCGACGGCCAGTTGCTCCAGCAGGGCCTGCGGCACTTCCAGTCCGGCGGCGGCCAGGATGATGCCGTCGAACGGCGCGACCTGTGGCAAGCCTAGCATACCATCACCATAGTGCAACCGCAGGTTAGGTATCCGCAACTGGCGCAGGTTCGACTTGGCCAGTTCGTGCAGCGGCTTGATGCGTTCGATCGAGTACACCTCCTGCGCCACGCAGGCCAGCACCGCCGCCTGATAGCCGCAGCCGGTGCCGATTTCGAGCACGCGCGCCAGCTTGCCGCCGTTGCGCATCACTTCGAACATGCGCGCCACGATATACGGCTGCGAAATGGTCTGGTGGTGGCCGATCGGCAGCGAGGCGTCGATATAGGCCTGGGTCGACAGGCCCGGCTCGACGAAGGCGTGGCGCGGCACCGTGTCCAGCGCGGCCAGCACCACCTGGTCCTGCACGCCCTGTTTGGCGACGCGGTTGACCATGGCGCGGCGCACCGCGTCCGACACCATCGGGTCCTGGCGCCTGACCAGCGGCGACAGGGGCACCGCCTGCGGCGTCGCGAAGCTGGCCGGCGCGCCGGAAGGCTTGCCCGGCATTGGTGCGGCCGGCGCCACATACAGCGGCTTCTGGGCCGCCGTGCGCGCCGCGTTCTGGGTTGCCGTCTGCGGCGTTGCGACCTTGGCCGGGGTGAAGCTTGGCTTGGCCGGCGTGAAGCTGGCCGCCTTGCGCGCGGTGTTGTCCGTCACCGAGGAAAACGGCAAGGGGAAGGTGCTGCTCTTGCTCTTTTCGCTCATGCCAGCTCCTGCGCCAGCTGCGCCAGCTGCTGCGGGTGGGTCAGGTCGATCTGCAGCGGCGTGACCGAGACGTGGCCATTGACGGCGGCATGGAAATCGGTGCCGGGGCCGGCGTCGCGGGTGGCGCCGGGCGGGCCGATCCAGAAGATCTCGCGGCCGCGCGGGTCCTGCGCGCGGATCACGCCTTCGGCATGGTGGCGGCGGCCAAGGCGGGTGGCCTGCAGCGGCTTGACCTGCTCGTACGGCAGGTTCGGGATGTTCACATTGAGCAGGAACGGGGTGTCGAGCGTGGCAAAGCGGCGCTCGACGAATTCGCGCGCGACGCGGGCCGAGGCGTCGATATGGGCCCAGCCATGCTCGACCTGGGAAAACGCGATGGACGGGATGCCGAACAGGTAGCCTTCGGTCGCTGCCGCCACGGTGCCGGAATAGAGCGTGTCGTCGCCCATGTTCTGGCCATTGTTGATGCCCGAGACGACCAGGTCGGGGCGGTAGTCCAGCAAGCCGGTCAGCGCAATGTGGACGCAGTCGGTCGGCGTGCCGTTGACGAAGTAGAAGCCGTTGTCGGCGCGCTGGGCACTCAGGGGCCGGTCGAGCGACAGCGAGTTGGACGCGCCGGAACGGTTGCTGTCCGGCGCGACCACCACCACGTCGGCAATGGCGGCCAACTCCCTGGCCAGGGCAATAATGCCGGGGGCAAGGTAGCCGTCGTCGTTACTGATAAGGATTCTCATGCAGGGATTTTACCCGAAGCACAGCGGGGGTCGCTGCCTAAAATCGGGCAAATATTGCACAGAAAACCCCGGCTTGCCCTCAGGGCGGCCTCGATGGCACCGTAGGGTGGGTAGCTTCGCTACCCACGCGTGGGTTCGATGGGGTGTTCGGCATGGGGACATGGGGCCGAAGCCACGCTACTGGCTGACTGCCTGCACCTCCGACAGGGGGTCGTCGTGGGCCCTTGCCTCCGCCTCGTGCAGGGCGATCAGCGCCTGCTGGTCACCCTGGATCTTGTACATCCGCTTGAGGACGGCCATGCCGCGCACCCGCTGGCGCGGCCCGACCCCCGGGCGCAGCAAGGGCTTGCGCAGGCTGTCGGCCAGGTCGCGCGCCTGGTCGAGCTGGCCGCTTTCGATCAGGCGCTGTACTTCGTCGATGCGGCGGTTCAGGCTCTCGAGGTGCTCGGCGTCGGCGCCACCCGCAGCAAGCGCGCCGGCCGGAGCGCCCATGCCGGCTGCACCGACCGATGCGCCGGCACCGGCCGAGGCGGCCAGGCCCTGGGCCAGGTGGCGCAGGTGCTCGCTGGCCTGCCTGACGCTGTCGTCCAGGTGGCGCAAGGCGGCGGCGTGGCCGGGCGTCATGACGCTGAGCGTAGCCATCTTGCCCGCCATGGCGTCCGCGCCTTGCTCATGGCGCAGGTGTTCGTGCAGTCGCGTGACCTGCTCGTGCAGGCGGCGCGCGGCGTCGAACTCGCCCTGCTGGCCCAAGGTGGCCGCCAGCCGCAGTTGCGACGACAGCGTCTCCGGATGCTCCGACCCGAGCTTGCGCTCGCGCGCATGGGCCAGCGACTCCTGCAGCCGGCGCAAGCCGTCCAGGTCGCCCTGCTCGGCCAGGATGGTGGCCAGCGCCTCGTGGGCATGCAAGGTGTCGCCATGGTCGATGCCGGCGTGCCGGATGCGAGCGGCCACCACCAGTTCCTGCAGCTTGCGGGCCTGCGCCATATCGCCCAGGCGGCACAGCACCATGGCCATCTGCTGCATGCAGGCCAGCGTGCTGGCGTGTTCCGCGCCGAATTGCCGGCGGCGGCCGGACAGCACCCGCTCGTAGGCCTGGCGCGCCAGGCTCAGTTCGCCCTGCTGGGACAGGATGTCGGCCTGGCGCGCAATGCTGTCGAGCGTGGCCGGGTCGCTGGCGCCGCGCTCGCGCTCCAGGCTGGCGCCGACCGATTGCTCCAGCTCGAGCGCCTGGGCCAGGTGGTTCTGCAAGGCCAGCGTGCAGGCCAGGCCGGCGCGCGCGCCGATGGCGGCGCCGTGGCCGGGCCCGAGCAAGGCTTCGTAGTGGGTGCGCGCCTCGTTCAGCTTGCCCATATGGCGCAGCATGTCGGCTGCGCTGGTGAGCGCGGCGACGGTGCCGGCGGCATCGCTGCCGGCCCAGCGTTCGCGCAAGGCGGCGCATTCGAGGTAGCAGTCGAGCGCCTGGCGGTGGCGGCCTTGCGCATGGTGCACGTGGCCGAGCGCTTCGAGTGCGCGCGCCAGCGGCAATGCCGGCGCGCCGGCGCCGGCTGCCCCCATGGCTGCGCTGGCGTCGGCCAAAACTGCGCTGGCCGTGGCGGAAGCTGCACTGGCCGTGGCGTACGCTGCGCTGGCCGTGGCGGAAGCTGCACTGGCCGTGGCGTACGCTGTGCTGGCCGTGGCGGAAGCTGCGCTGGCACTGGCATTGCCGCGCATGCTGGCAATGTCGGCCAGCAGGGCGATTTCGGCACGCGATTGCCACGGGAAGTAGCCATCGGCCACCCACTCGAGCAGGGACTCGAAGCTGCGCGTCAGGGAAAACCGGTCGCCGCCGCGTTCGTCGCGCGCCACCAGCGGCACGCCGCAGGCCATGCCGCGCGCCTGCTGCAACTGCACTTCGTCGAGGTAGCTGTCGATCGACAGGCTTGACACGCCATAGCAATGGCGCAGCAGGCGTTCCAGTACGCCCTGGTAGCCCTGGATGCCTTTGTGCGCGTCGCCGCGCCGCCATTCCTGGCGGCGTTCGCTGTCCGTGCTGTCGATGGCGCAGGCAACGGGATAGACGATCAGGGGGCGCTGTTCCTCGATGTGGCTGCGGCGGTAATTGATGGCGCGCGTGGCGGCGCCCTCGAGTCCGTCAAGGCTGCGCTGGTTGGGCGTAAACAGCGTGACGAGCTGGTCCGGCAGCAGCGTGGTGCAGATGCTGACCGTGGTCGAGCGGCCACCGCGCGCATCGACCAGCACGTGGCTGAAGTAGCGCGCGGCCTCCTGCGCGAAGCAGCGGAACAGGGCCGGGCAGGTTTCGAACAGGCCCTCCCAGTCCATCTGGCTGGCGCGGCGGCCGTAGTCGGCGTCGAAGCAGGCGGCGCGCATCAGGTACAGCGAGCGGCTTTGGTCAACCCGCTGCACATAGCGCTGCCAGTCGACGGCGTCGAGCACCTGCATGGCCAGCGCAGTGTCTTGCAGGTCGGCCTCGGGATCAGGCGCCGCAGCGCGGCCGTCCTGGGTGCGGGGCCGGCCCCGCTTGATGACCTGCAGATAGTCGCGGCAAGCCTCGAACAGTTCGAGCACGCCGGCGTGTTCGTCGCGCTGGTCGAACACGTGGTGCAAGGTGGGAGATTCGGTGTCCCAGTCGATCATCAGCACTGGCAGCGTGGCGTCGTTGCGCCCGGCCAGCAGGACTGCCATGTTCGCCAACGCCATGCTGCGCGTGGCGCCACCGTCATAGGAATAGAAAGTGGCAACCGCGCCGGACTTGCATAGCGGCGGAAGTGACATGCGACTATGTTCCATAATGCTCCTTATTGATCCAATTTAAGTGAAGGGGGATTGGGGCGCCACGGTGGTGGGACTGGCGGAAGCACGAATTGGTTGCAGTCGTGGTCGGGTGGCGTCCAGATTTTTTGGCATTGATAGTGTTCGGCGATGCGCTTGACGATTTTTTCAATCTGCGGGATGAACTCCGGATTGGACTTGAGGTCGCCCGTGGCCATCGTGTAGCGCGAAAAATCCACATACAAACCGGGCTGGGTGATCTGCGGCGGAAGATCGCGCGGGTGCCAGGTCATGATGACGGGGATAATCAGGCGGCTCGGCAGCCGATACCATTTTTTGCGCTCTTCTTCGATCAGCTGCATGGCGGCGAACTCGCGCCGGGTGTAAGCGTGGGACTCGTATTTGGGGCAGTAGATGGCGACCATGCACACGCTCTCGCACAAGGCGCGCGCGATGTGGCGGTCGATGTCGTCGCCGCCGCCGAGCTGTTCGGTGTCGACGAAGAGCTCGGTTTCGTTGTCGAGCTGCGGCTCCAGGTAGCAGCGCATGGCGTCGGCCAGGTCGTGCTTGAACTTGGTCATGAAACCATGCTGGCCACGCGCATAACTGAAGAAACATCCATAGCGGATAGTCATGTCAATCTCCGTTCCCAGTGCGCCCATTCACCTCTGCACAAGCCGACTCTAACAAGCACGGAAAGGGTCTCTTTGCGGCGGCGCAATCGTGCTCAAGTGACAAGCCGGACGCGCCCGCCCACCGCGCCCGGGAAACTGGGGCATAATAGAAAAAGACGGTCGTACTATTTTTCCAAACCAAAACCGGGAGACAGCAATGAAAGCCGTAGTCTGCACAGCGTGGGGAATGCCAGATAGCCTGGTGGTCAAGGAGTTGCCGGATGGCGTGGCCGGACCGGGCCAGGTCGTGATCGACGTCAAGGCGGCCGGGGTCAACTTTCCGGATGTGCTGATCATCCAGGGCAAGTACCAGTTCAAGCCCGAGTTGCCGTTTACGCCAGGCAGCGAACTGGCCGGCGTGGTGCGTGCCGTCGGTCCGGACGTGAGCACCGTCAAGGCAGGCGACAAGGTCATTGCATTCACGTCGACCGGCGCGTTCGCCGAGCAGGCCGTGGTGCCGGTGCAGGCCGTCATGCCGATGCCTCCCGGCATGGACTTCGACACGGCCGCGGCCATCACCCTGACCTACGGCACCTCGCACCACGCGGTGGTCGACCGCGCCGGGCTGAAGGAAGGCGAAACCATGCTGGTGCTGGGCGCCGCCGGCGGCGTCGGGCTGGCGGCGATCGAGATCGGCAAGGCGCTCGGTGCCACCGTCATCGCGGCCGCCTCGACCGACGACAAGCTGGCCGTCTGCAGCGCGCACGGCGCCGACGCGACGATCAACTACGCCAGCGGCGACCTGCGCGAAGCGATCAAGGCCGCCACTGGCGGCAAGGGCCCGGACGTCATCTACGACCCGGTCGGCGGCGACTACACGGAAGCGGCGTTCCGCTCGATCGGCTGGCGCGGCCGCTATCTGGTGGTCGGCTTCGCCAATGGCGAGATCCCCAGGCTGCCGCTGAACCTGGCGCTGCTCAAGGGCGCCTCGCTGATCGGCGTGTTCTGGGGCGAATTCGTCAAGCGCGAACCGAAGGCGAACCTGGCCGCGATGCGCCAGCTGCTGGGCTGGCTGGCGGAAGGCAAGATCAAGCCGCTGGTATCGGGCCGCTATGCGCTGGCCGACACCGGCAAAGCCTTGAATGATATGGCGGCCCGCAAGGTGACCGGCAAAGTCGTTATTGTGCCGTAGCGCGGGCTATGTGTTGGCGCACGCGTGACGGGTCAGGTTTGTAGGCGCACGCGTGATGGTGGCGCTATGCCGGCCCACGCGCCTGCCAACTTGATGCTGGCTTCACGCGTGGGTGAGGCAGAGCCTTACCCACGCTACCGGTATTTCTTCAAATCCGTCGGGAGTCGAGCAGTTCCCGGATTCTTGGGTTCGGCCGGGCGGCCAAAATAGGACGTATTAAGCCGCCGGATTTTTGAAACATCCAATGGCCGGGCGAAAACGATTACACTTGCCTTTGTGCAGTTTCCGTCGAGGAGAAGGGGTGCGCGTCACAGGCTTGCTCAAGTTTGCAGTCGCATCGCTGGCCGTATTGCTCGGTGGCGGCACCAGTCTTGCCGCCCCGCGCTGGTCCCAGTTGGCGACCCCCGTGTTCCAGCATGTCGTGGCCGACCATGGCCCGCCCAATCTGTCCACCTCGCTCGCGATCGACGGCGATGGCTTCCTGTGGGTCGGCAGCTTCGCCGGCCTGGCGCGCTGGGACGGCTACCGGCTGCGCACCTATGCGCCCAAGGCGGGCGAACCGGGCGCCCTGCCCGACAATATCGTCCAGGCCCTGCACACCGACCAGGCCGGCCGCCTTTGGGTCGGCACCAATTCGCACGGACTGGTCCGCTACGAGCGCGCAGGCGACCGCTTCCTGTCCATCCCGGCCGGGCTGGCGCACGTGTCGGTGCTGGCCATTGCCAGCGACGGCAAGGGCGGCCTGTGGGTCGGCACCGACGCCGGCCTCGACCGGATCGAGCTGTCCCCGGCCACCGGCGCGGTGCTCGCCATCCGGCGTGACCCGGCGTCGACCTTTCTTCCCGACCCGCATGTGCGCGCCATCGTGCCGGCCCGCGACGGCGCACTGTGGCTTGGCACCGACAAGGGCCTGTTCAAGCGGGCCGCCGGCGTCCCCCTGCACAATGTGGCACTGCCGCTTGGCGTGCAGCCGGAAGTCGGCACGCTACTCGAAGACAGCGCCGGGCGGCTGTGGATCGGCACACGCGGCCACGGCGCCTACGTGCTGCAGCCGGGCGCCAGCGAGGCCACGCCGGTGCGCGAGGCGGCGCTGCCGGACCAGTCCGTCTACGCGATCGCCGAAGCGCGCCAGGGCCAGGTGTGGCTGGCCACGTTTGGCCAGGGGATTGTCGCGGTCGACGCGGCCAGCGGCCAGGCGCGCCGCATGCGCCACGACCCCGCACTGCCCGCCAGCCTGGTGCACGACTCGGTGTGGGCCGTGCTGCGCGACCGCTCCGGCCTGGTGTGGGCCGCCACCGCGCGCGGCCTGAGCTGGCACGATCCGCAGCAGGACGCCGTCCTCACCGTTTTCGGCACCAGCGGCCAGGACCGCGGCGGCCTGACCGACATCGACGTGTTCTCGGTGCTGCCGATGCCCGACGGCCGCTGGTGGCTCGGCCTTGGCAACAACGGCATCGATATTGTTGACCCGCTGGCTGCCCGCGTCGGCCAGGTCAAGGCCAGCAATGATGCACCTGGCAGCGCGCTGCCGCGCGACCGCGTGGTGGCCATGGCGGCGGGGCCGGACCGCTCCGTCTACCTGGCCACGCCGCGCGGCGCCTACCGGGTCAATGCCGGCGACGGCAGCGCGGCGCGCCTGCCCTTGCCGCCACCGGGACCGTCGATCCGCATCAACACGGTGGCAGTGGCCGGCGAGCAGGTGTGGATCGGCAGCCGCGACAACGGCCTGTGGCTGCACGCGCCCGGGGCAGCGCCACGCCGGGTCGGCGTCGACGGGCCGAACGCGCTGGTCGACCAGCGCATCACCGTCATCGCCCCGGCCGGCGCAGGCAAACTGTGGATCGGCACCCGCAAGGGGCTGGACCGCTTCGACCCTGCCACGCTGGCGGTCGAACACATGGCGCTGCCTTCGAGCTATGTCACGTCGCTGCTCACCGACGGCCACGGCGAGCTGTGGGTCGGCACCTATGGCGGCGGCATCATCGTGCTGGCCAATGGCCAGCAGCGCCAGATCAAAGGCCTGCCGAGCGAGAATATCTCCACCCTGCTGGCCGATCGCGAAGGCCATGTGTGGGCCAGCACCGACCACGGCATCGCCCGTATCGACAGCGCCACGCTGGCCGTTCGCAGCCTGCTGCGCGCCGACGGCGTCGCCATCACCAATTCCTGGATCGGCTCAGGCGCCGCCGGTGCCAGTGGCGAACTGGTGTTCGGCGGCCTTGGCGGCATGACCGTGATCCGGCCGGAGCACCTGCAGGGCTGGACTTACCGCCCGCCCGTGGTGCTGACCGATGTGCGCATCGGCGGCAGGCCGGTCGCGCCGGGACGCTTTGGGGCCGACGCCGAACTGACCATCGACGCCAAGGCCAACAGCCTGGCGGTGGAGTTTGCCGCACTGGACTTCTCCGCGCCGGAGCGCAACCGCTATGCCTACCGGCTCGAGGGCTTCGACCGCGACTGGATCGAAACCGACGCCAGCCGCCGCCTGGCGGTTTACACCAACCTGCCGCCGGGCCAGTACAAGCTGCGCCTGCGCGGGTCGAACCGCAATGGCGACTGGTCGGAGCGGGAACTGGCCCTGCCCGTCAGCGTACTGCCGGCCTGGTACCAGACCGGCTGGTGGCGCGCCCTGGTGGCGCTGGCGGCGCTGGCGCTGGTCGCCGGCGTTGTGCGCCTGCGCACGGCCCACCTGCAACGCAACAAGCGGGCGCTGGAAAACGAAGTCGAGCGCCAGACGGCGGCGTTGCGCCAGCAGCAAGCGGAGCTGGTGGCGGCCAACGACAAGCTGGCCCGCTCCAACGACACCATGCGCCAGCTGGGCGACGTCGGCCGCGACATCACCGCCAACCTCGACACGGAAGCGGTATTCAAGGCCTTGCACCGCCATGTGGCGGGTTTGCTCGACGCAGCTCAAATGTCAATCTACCAGTACGACCACACCAGGCGCATGCTGGAGCTGGTGTTTGGCGGCGCGCGCGGCGAGGCGGCCCGTCCGCAGATCGGGCTCGACGACGCCGGTTCGCACGTGGCGCTGGCCGCGCGCGAACGGCGTGAAGTATCGGTGCAGTCGCTCGGCGCAATGCGCTCCGCCGAGTACGCGCCGCTGATCGTCAACGACCGGCTGCTCGGCGTCATGGTGGTGGAGTCGAACAATGAACATGCCTATGGCGAGCGGGAGCGGTTGATCTTCGCCACGCTGTGCGCCTATGGCGCCATCGCCATCATCAACGCGCAGGCCCGCGTGACCATGGTGCAACAGGAGAAACTGGCCTCGCTCGGCGGGCTGGTAGCGGGCATGGCGCATGGCGTCAACACGCCGCTGGGCACCGTCATCAATGCGATCTCGGGCGCGTCGGAGGTGCTGCAGGAGCTGGCCGATGCGGTCGACAGCGGCAAGGTCAACAAGTCCATGCTGGTGCGCACCCTGGCCAGCGCCACCGAATTCACCGGGCTGGCGCTGCGCAATGCGACGCGGGCGGCGGACCTGGTCGACAGCTTCAAGGCCATGGTCACCCAGCGCGATTCGGAGAAGGCCGAAGTGCTCGACCTGGCGCTCTACCTGCCGCAGGTCGCCACGCTGGTGCGGCGCCAGATGGAACAGTTGGGGCACAGAGTCAGCATCGAGGTCGAGTCGCCGCTGCCGGTGCATACCATTCCGGATGCGCTCAACGAAGTGATGACGCGCGTGCTGGCCAATGTGGAGGACCACGCGTTCGAGTCCGGGCGCTATGGCACGCTGCGCATCAGTGCGCGCAAGCTCGACGACGGCAAGGCCGAGATCGTGGTCGCCGACGATGGCCAGGGCATCGCGCCGCATGACCTGGGGCGCGTGTTCGATCCCTTCTTTACCACCCGTTCAGGCAGCGGCAACCATGTGGGGCTGGGCTTGAACGTGGCGTTCAACCATTTGACTGAACGCCTCAAGGGAACCATTGCGGTCGATAGCACCCTGGGCGGGGGAACGACCGTCACCATCCGAATCTAGCGAACCCGCGAACCCGGGGTCAAACCCGGCAACTGGACATTCCGAATCCGCGAACCTGGGGTCAAACCCGGCAACTGGACATTCCGAATCCGCGAACCCGGGGTCAAACCCGGCAACCGAACCTGGGGTCACGAACCTGGGGTCAAACCCGGCAACTGGACATTCTAAAACGAACCTCCGACGAACAGATTTCATTGTTCAAAAATCTCAAGCTTCTGCGCCAAATCACTTCGGCAGCATGCTTTGGCCGCTATGTTTCAGTGATGGCCCGACCACTACGACTCGAATTTTCTGGCGCGCTCTATCATGTCACTGCCCGCGGCGACCATGGAGAGGTGATCTATCGCGACGACAAAGACCGCTATGTGTGGCTGGAAACAGTTGAACTAATCTGCAAGCGGTTCAACGTTCTGGTCCATGCCTATTGCCAAATGACAAACCACTATCATATGTTGCTGGAGACTAATGAAGGCAATCTCTCTCAGGCAATGCGTCAATTGAACGGAATCTACACGCAGCGCTTCAATCGCCGCCATGAACTCGCAGGACATCTATTTCAAGGACGCTACAAGGCTATCCTGGTACAAAAGGAAAGCCATTTGCTTGAACTAATTCGCTACGTCGTCCTCAACCCAATTCGCGCAGGAATTGCGTCAGAGTTGGCATATTGGTCGTGGAGCAGTCATTTTGCGACGATGGGGAAGGTACAGTCACCACCTTGGCTGAACACGGACTGGGTACTGTCGCAGTTCGGCGCGAACAAGACCGTAGCAAGAGCAAACTACGGCGAATTTGTCATGCAAGGCATTGGGATGGAAAGTCCTCTGAAGCAAGTCAGCCATCGACTTATCTTGGGCGATGACAACTTCGTGGGACGCTATCGAGGGCTGAAACAATCAGATCCGCTCAAGGATGTGTCGCGGACGCACAGGCGCGCCGTAGCCTTGTCGCTCCCGCAATACGAAGCCCTTTACCAAGACAGAGCAGAAGCGATGGCACGCGCCTATTATTCGACGGTTTTTACGATGGAGCAAATCGGCGCACACTTTGGTGTGTCCGCGCGCTCAGTTAACCGGGCACTGCGAAAGTTTGGGACATAGCCTCGTAGGCAGGCACCCCAGCACCCGACTATTTGTCCCAGTAAATTTGCTCTCTGCAAGACAAAGTGTCGGCAGCTTGTCCAGTTGCCGGGTTAGACCCCAGGGGTTCTGTCCAGTTGCCGGGTTTGACCCCAGTGGTGACCCCAGTGGTTAGTTGCCGGGTTAGACCCCAAGGGTTCTGTCCAGTTGCCGGGTTTGACCCCAGTGGTTACAGGCACCCCAGCACCTGACTATTTGTCCCAGTAAATTTGCTCTCCGCAAGACAAAGTGTCGACAGCTTGTCCAGTTGCCGGGTTTGACCCCAGGGGGTCTGTCCAGTTGCCGGGTTTGACCCCAGGGGTTATTGGGTGGCGATCCATTCGTTGATCTTGGTGTCGAGCAGGGCCAGCGGCAGCTGGCCGTTTGACAGCACGGCGTCGTGGAAGCGCGCCAGGTTGAATTTCGGTCCCAGCTTGGCGGCCGCGCGCTTGCGCAGTTCCATGATCTTCAGCGCGCCAATCTTGTAGCCCAGCGCCTGCGCCGGCCACGCCATATAGCGCTCGGTCGCGTTCTTGGCCGCTTCTTCGGTGTCGCCCGCTTTGTCGCGCAGGAAGGCGATGGTCTGCTCGCGCGTCCAGCCCTTGGCGTGCAGGCCGGTGTCGACCACCAGGCGCGCTGCGCGCGTCATGTCGGCCTTCAGGGTGCCGAGTTGGGCGTTGGCGTCGTCATACAGGCCGGTCTCGTAACCGAGCGTCTCGGCGTACAGCGCCCAGCCTTCGACGTAGGCGTTGTAGAAGCCGAATTTGCGGAACGACGGCAGCGCCAGCTCCTGCTGCTTGGCGATCTGGAAGTGGTGGCCCGGTGCGCCTTCGTGCAGGAACAGCGTGGTCATGCCGGTGGTGCCGTGGGTCAGCGGGTCGCGGATCACGGTCCAGAATACGCCAGGACGGGTGCCGTCGGCCGAGGCCGGCTCGTAATGGTTCGACGCAGTGTCGCGGGTGATTGGCGGCTCGGCCTTGATCGCCAGCGGCGCTTTCGGCATGGTGGCGAAATAGGCCGGCATTTTGGCCATCACCTTGTCGTTCAGCTCGCGGTAGAACTTCAATACGTCTTCTTCGGTCTTGAACGGGCGGTTTTTCGACTGCGAGTTGGCCCAGCGGAAGGTGCCGGCCGCTTCGCCGGTGTAGCCCAGCTTCGGCGCCAGCTTGATGTACTCGGCGTTGATGCGATCCATCTCGGCCAGGCCGATGTTGTGGATCTGGTCGGCCGACAGCGTGGTCGTGGTCTGGATCGTCGACCAGGCCTTGTACCATTCGGCGCCGTTCGGCAGCGCGCCCCAGCCGGAAGTGGTGCGCGCGGCCGGCAGGTATTCGGTTTCGATGAAGGCGGTCAGCTTCTTCAGCGCAGGCAGTACGGCATTGCCGACGGTGCCGCGGTAGGCGGCGGTGAACCTGGACTTGTCGAAGGCCGAGAACGACGCCGGCAGGTTGCGCACCGGCGCCATATAGGCGCTCTTGTCGAGGCCATCGCCGGTCAGTGCCTTGAGCTGGGGCAGCAGCGACTGCATCAGGGCCTTCGGCTGCACGACGCCACGCGCCATGCCGGTGCGCATATTGGCCATGGCAGCGTCGATCCAGGCCGGCAGTGCCGCCAGGCGCTTGTGGAAGTCCTGGTAGTTGGCCACCGTGACCAGGGGCTGCGAACCCTGGCCGCTGGCGAAGTTGGCCAGCGTGACCGGCAGCGCGCTCATCTGGTCCAGCGGCAGCAGGTTGTCCGGGAACGATTCGAGCGACAGCAAGGCGTTCAGGTCGAAGGCGAGGCAGTCGTAGGTGATCAGGTCAGGCCCCAGCAGCTTGCTGCGGTCGATCCGCATCAGCTCGGCCTGCTCTTCGTGCAGCGCGGCGAAGTGGCGTGCCCGCACGGACGGCACGATGGCCATCGACATCTCGCCGTCGAAGCGGTTGTCGCCATTGATGGTGGCGCCGATCGGCTCGTAGCGCGCCATCTCCATGTAGTAGCGCTCGGCCAGGTCGGCCAGCTGCTGTGCGGCCGTCATCAGCGGCGGCTTGGGCGCCACCATCGGTTTGACCATTTGCTGGGCCATCGCCACGGGTTGCGCGGCGAAGGCGCCCAGCAGCGCGCTGACGAGGATTGCAGTCTTAAGCTTGGCCATCTTGTGGTTCCTGTTCGGTTGTCGGTTTGAAGAATGCGATGACGTCGGCCTGCACGCGGGTGCGCTTGAACGGCGGCAGGCTTTGCCATATGCGTTTGCCATACGGTTTGGAGATCAGGCGCGGGTCGCAGATCATCAGCACGCCGCGATCCAGTTCATCGCGGATCAAGCGCCCTGCCCCCTGCTTGAGGTTGATGATCGCCTCCGGCAGCTGGTGGTGCATGAAGCCGTTCATGCCCTGCTTTTCCATGACGTCGATGCGGGCCGCCAGCACCGGGTCGTCCGGCGGCGCGAACGGCAGTTTGTCGATGATGACGAGCGAGAGCGCATCGCCGCGCACGTCGACGCCTTCCCAGAAGCTCTGGCTGCCGATCAGCACCGCGTTGCCGGCATTGCGGAAGGAGTCGAGCAGCTCGGTGCGGCCACGCTCGCCCTGTACGAACAGCGGGTAGTCGAGGCCGCGTGCGGCGAACTCCTCGCGCAGGCGTTCGGCCGCGCGGTTGACGGCGCGGATCGTGGTGCAAAGCAGGAAGGTGCGACCACCGGCCGCCTCGATGACCGGCAGCGCGCAGTCGATGACGGCGTCGGTGTAGCCAACCGAGTTCGGTTCCGGCAAGCCGGTCGGCACATACAGCAAGCCCTGCTCTTCGTAGTTGAACGGGCTGGGCCAGGATCTGGCCGCTTCGTCGGCCAGCCCCATCTGGTTGGCGAAGTGCTTGAAGTCGTTCTTGACGGCCAGCGTGGCCGACGTGAAGATCCAGCTGCGCGGCACGCCTTCGCGCTGGTTGGTGAAGATCGGCGCGATCGACAGCGGCGTCTTGTGCAGCTGCAGCGAGGACGAAAATGCCTCGACCCACAGCACCGCTTCATCGTCGCCTTCGACCACTTTGCCCTTGGGCCTGGCGTCCGGCTTCCATGCGCTCAAGGCAGCTTCCAGTTCGACCGCGCGCACGCGGCACTGCTCCAGCGTTTCGGCGCGCGCGGCCTGGTCTTCCAGCACGGTGATCATGTCGGCCAGTTGTGCCTTCAGGTGATCGAGCGCGGGGAAGAAGTCGGACTTGGGCAGGATCTGTGCGAACGACAGGCGCACGATGTCCTGCGGGAAGGTCAGGCGCAGGTCGCGCGCAGCCTTTTCGACCACCGTCACCACCTTGGCCCAGTCGGCCCCGCCGCGCGCATGGGCCAGGCCTTCGGCCAGCACGTCGCGGCACAGCTCGAGCACCTGCGAGGTCGACACCGTCTGGCCGAAAAACAGCGTGGCGGTGTCGGGCAGCTGGTGCGCCTCGTCGAAGATGATGGTGTTGGCCGACGGCAGCAGCTCGGCCACGCCGGTGTCCTTCAGGGCCACGTCGGCGAAGAACAGGTGGTGGTTGACCACCACCACGTCGGCCTGCTGGGCTTCGCGGCGTGCCTTCATGACGAAGCAGTCCTGGTAGTACTGGCACTCGGTGCCCATGCAGGTGTCACGGGTGGACGTGACCAGGTTCCAGATGGTGGCATTCTCGGGCACCTTGGACAGCTCGGCCTTGTCGCCCGAATTGGTCATCTTGATGAAGCGCGAGATCTCGCGCAGGTAGCCGACGTCGTCGCGCGACGTCATGCGGCCATTGTTCTGGGTGCGCTCGAGGTGGTAGTGGCAAACGTAATTGGAGCGGCCCTTGAGCAGGGCCACCGACACCGGCGCCTTGAGCGCCTTGCGCACGGTCGGAATGTCGCGCGAGAACAACTGGTCCTGCAGGTTCTTGGTGCCGGTCGAGATGATGGTCTTGCCGCCCCATAGCAGGGCCGGCACCAGGTAGGCGAAGGTCTTGCCGGTGCCGGTGCCGGCTTCGGCGATCAGGGTTTTCTGATCAACGATGGCCTGGCCGATGGCCTTGGCCATCTCGGTCTGCGAACGGCGCGGGCTGAAGCTGCCGACCGACGGCGCCAGCGGGCCGGACACGCCGAACAGGCGTTCGATCTCGGCATCGTACTTGCCGGGTTCGGCCTCAGGCGGCACGGGAAGTGGTGAATCGGTCAAAGTGGCATTTCGGTGGTGCGAAGGCGCATCAGGCCGGGACGTCCGGCACCAGTTGCATTTTCAGCAGGGTGATATGGTCTTTCAGCTGCAATTTGCGCTTTTTGAGGCGGCGTAGCTGCAATTGGTCGTGGTGGCCGTCGAGGATCAGCATGTCTATGACCGCATCCAAATCGCGGTGTTCCACGTCGAGCTCGACCAGGCGGCGGCGAATTTCTTCTGGGTCGGTCATAGGGTCCTGTAAGGCATTATTACAATATTTCAAAAGTGCGCGGCTTAAACTCGCTTACAATCAAGGCAATCATGCAGCACAGCAACACATCAGCTTGCCACACAAGTCGATCTCGGTGCATAGTTTAATCTACGTCGTCTCATGCCGCCAAGAACTCAGCATAAGTTTATGACCACCTACAAGTTAGAAGCCGGCACAGCCCAGCATATTGGCGAGCGGCCCCAGCAAAACGACCGCACGGCGCTGTTTACGGGGGCCCGTGCGCCCGGTTTTGTGATGGCCGTGGTGGCCGACGGCTTCACAGAAGGGGCGGCAGCTGAACAGGTGCTGCTGACGGCCAAGCAGCTGTTCGACGAATTCAAGCCGGGCGACCACCCGACCCCCCTGCGGATCGACGCGATGCTGCGCGAGATCGTCGCCGAAACCCACCTGATCAGCAAGATGAACGGTGTCCGCTCCAAGACCGAGCCGACCAGCAGCGCCGCCCTGCTGGTGCTGACGCCCCAGGGCCGCGCCGTGTGGGTCCACGTGGGCGACTGCCGCGTCTATCACCTGTCGAACGGCCAGTGCAAGACGCGCAGCAATGACGCGGCCTACCTGGACCACCTCGTCAACACCGAGAAGATCCCGCTCGACGTGGCCAAGGGCCACCGCCGTGCGCCGCTGCTGACCAATGCCATCGGCAGCACGCAGCGCGACCCTTTCGTCACCGGCGCCAGCTACGAGGGCCTGCAGGCCGGCGATGCCTTCCTGCTGTGCTCGGACGGCGTGTGGTCCTATTTCACCGATGCCGAGTTGGCGGCGGTCTGCTGCAGGAACACGCCGCGCCAGGCGGCCGAAATGCTGATCAAGAAAGGCGGCGAACGGGCCAAGGGCAAGGCCGACAATATGTCGATGGCCATCCTGCGCCTGGTCGAACCGCCCAAAGAGGCGGCCAACTACACCGTCAGGCAGATGGGCAAGGCGGTCTGAGCAGTCAGTCCGTTTCGCGGCCGCCAGCCTTGGCAGCCTTTTTCTGTTCGACCCGGCGCACCCGCTCCTCCGACTCCTTGCGCCTGGCTTCCAATGCGGCGGCATTGTCGGCGCGCCTGGCTGCCTGCTGCTGCTGGCGCCTGGCCGCCTGCTGCTGGCGCGCCTCGCGGCGGGCGATGCGCTGCTCCTGGGTCAGGCCCGGCTTCTTGTCCTTGACGGCGCTCGGCAATGCCGGCTCGGCCGGAGCGGCCGGCGGAACGGCCGCCGCCTCGGCCTGCGCCTGCTTCAGCTTGGCCTGGTAAGCCGCCTCGGCTTCGGCCAGTTCGCGGTCGCGCAGCATGACCGAGGCTTCGCGCTTGTAGCGTGCCGAGGCGATTTCGGCGGCGCGCACCGGCGCCAGCGCGGCACGCCGCACTTCGCGCGCCTCGTCGAGGCAGGCATTGACGAAGAATTTCTGATAGCACAGTACTTCGCGCTCAAGAAAGCGCGCTTCGGCCCTGGCGCGCTCAAGCGCGCTAGCAGCCTCGATCCGGTCGGCTTCGGCCACCGAATGGATGGCCGGCTCGCGCACTGGCGGGTCGTGCGGCTGCAACACGCCGCAGCCGGACAGGCACACGAGGGCGAGCAAGAATAATGGAAAACGCATGGTCTGGGTTCCTGGCTTAGGCGATGGCGTCGGCGACGCCACGGCGCGGGGCATTCATGTATTCGCGCGACTGCATCTCAATGATACGCGAGACCGTGCGATGGAACTCGTTCGCCAGCATGCCCTGGGTATAAAGTTCCTCCGGCTTGCCCGCCGCCGACATCAGCAGCTTGACCTTGTGGTCGTAGAACACGTCGATCAGCCAGGTAAAGCGGCGCGCCTCGGACGACTGCCCGGCCGACATCACGGGAATGCCCGACAGGATCACGGTGTGGAAGCGGCTGGCGATTTCGAGGTAGTCGTTTTGCGAACGGGGGCCGCCGCACAGAGTGGCAAAGTCGAACCAGATGATGCCGCCGGCGCGGCGCAGGCAGCGGATCTCGCGCTCCTCGATGCGGATGCGCGGGTCTTCGTCGGCGCTTTCGGCGATGCTGGCGTAGGCGTGGCGCAGGGCCGAATCGGCGACCGCGCCGAGCGGCGTGTGGTAGCAGTCGACCTGCTCGAGCGCGCGCTTGCGGTAGTCGATGCCGGCGTCGACGTTCATCACGTCGAGCCTGGCCTTGAGCAGCGCGATGGTCGGCAGCATGCGGTCGCGGTGCAGGCCGTCCGGGTACAGCAGGTCGGGGTCGTAGTTCGACGTCATGACGAACGAGACGCCGTTGTCGAACAGGGCCCGCAGCAGGTTATACAGGATCATCGCGTCGGCGATGTCGGAGACGTGGAATTCGTCGAAGCAGATCAGCCGGTACTTCCTGGCGATGCGCTTGGCCACCTGGTCGAGCGGGTCGGCCACTCCTTTGAGCTCGTCGAGCTCGCGGTGCACGGCGCGCATGAATTCGTGGAAGTGCAGGCGCGTCTTGCGTACCACCGGCACGACCGAGTAGAAGCTGTCCATCAGGAACGACTTGCCGCGGCCGACGCCACCCCACAGGTAGACGCCGCGCGGCACGTCCGGCCGGTTGATCAGGCGCTTGAGGGAGTTGGAGCGGCGCGACTTGAACTCGACCCACTCATCATACGCCAGCTGCAGCCGCTCGACGGCGCGGCGCTGGGCATCGTCGGCCGTGAAGTGGCGCGCCGTCAGCGCGTGTTCGTAGAATTGAAGGACGTTCATGGAGTACATGTCGGGGATGTCAGGTAGGGTGGACACTGCGTGTCCACGCGTTTTCAACATTGACGCGTGGGCACGCAGTGCCCACCCTACGCATGGCGGAAGGCTTAGAAGTTGAGCGTGCGCTTGTCGACTGCCAGCGCGGCTTCCTTGGTCGCTTCCGACAGCGACGGGTGCGCGTGGCAGATGCGGGCAATGTCTTCGCTCGACGCCTTGAACTCCATCGCGACGACCGCCTCCGAGATCAGCTCGGAGGCCATCGGGCCGACGATATGCACGCCCAGGATTTCGTCGGTGGTGGCATCGGCCAGGAACTTGACCATGCCCGAGGTGTCGCCCAGCGCGCGTGCGCGGCCGTTTGCCATGAACGGGAAGGTGCCTGCCTTGTAGGCGACGCCGTCGGCCTTCAACTGCTGCTCGGTACGGCCAACCCACGCGATTTCCGGCGAGGTGTAGATCACCCACGGTATCGTGTTGAAGTTGCAGTGGCCATGCTGGCCGGCGATGCGTTCGGCGACGGCGACGCCCTCTTCCTCTGCCTTGTGCGCCAGCATCGGGCCGCGCACGACGTCGCCCACTGCCCACACGTTCGGCAGGTTGGTCTTGCAGTCGTCGTCGACCGCGACGAATCCACGCTCGTCAAGCTTGAGGCCGACGGACTCGGCGCCGAGGCCATTGGTGTTGGGCACGCGGCCGATCGAGATGATCAGCTTGTCGAACACGGCCTTGTGCGCTTCGCCCTTGGCGTCGTTGTATTCGACGGTCACGTCCTTCTTGCCGGCGCTGATCTTGCCGATCTTGCAGCCGAGCTCGATGTTCAGGCCCTGCTTGGCGAACAGCTTCGACGCCTCCTTGGCGATCTGCTCGTCGACGGCGCCGAGGAACACCGGCAGGCCTTCGAGCACGGTCACTTCGGAGCCGAGGCGGCGCCACACGGAACCCATCTCGAGGCCGATCACGCCGGCGCCGATCACGCCCAGCCTGGCCGGCACCGCGTCGATTGCCAGCGCACCGGTATTCGACAAGATCAGTTTTTCGTCGAACGCTGCGCCAGGCAGTTCGCGCGCGTTCGAGCCGGTCGCGATGACGACGTGCTTCGCTTCGAGCGTATCGGCATTGGCACCGGTGACGTTGACGAGGTAAGCCTCGCCAGCCTTGCCATTCATCGCGCCGCGGCCATGGAAGAAGGCGATCTTGTTTTTCTTGAACAGGTACAGGATGCCGTCGTTGTTTTGCTTGACGACTGCGTCCTTGCGCTTGAGCATCTGGCCCAGGTTCAGCTTCAGGCCGGACACATCGATGCCGTGCTCGGCAAAGCTGTGGCCCGCGTGCTCGTAGTGCTCGGACGATTGCAGCAGCGCCTTGGACGGGATGCAGCCGACATTGGTGCAGGTGCCGCCCGGAGCCGGACCGCCCTTGGCGTTGGCCCACTCATCGATACAGGCAACCGAAAAACCCAGTTGGGCAGCGCGGATGGCGGCGATGTAGCCGCCAGGACCGGCGCCGATGACGACGACGTCAAATTGTTTTGCGTTACTCATAGAATTCCTAAAATATTATTCTTCGGGGACGAAGATCCACATCAACAGGTAGATCAGGACACCGACGCCGAAGCAGACGGTGAACAGGGCAAAGATCAGACGCCACATCCAGGACTCGAGGCCGGTGACCTTGGCCAGGCCGCCGCACACGCCGCCCAGCCAGCGGTCGTCGCGCGCGCGGCGCAGGTTGTTGACGCCGGCGGCGAGGTCCGAATTGGTGTTGCCGTCGAAGCCCTTGCCGGACGACGCGCTCAGCAGCTTGGCCTTGGCCTGTTCAAATTCGGCGTCGGAGAGCGCCCCCGCCTGGTGCAGTTCGTGTAATCGTTTGATTTCTTCAGACATGCTCATGGGGGTACCCTCCAGTGGTTGGGTTACAGATCGAGCAACAGGCGCGTCGGATCTTCCAGGGTTTCTTTCATCGCAACCAGGCCCAGCACTGCTTCGCGGCCGTCGATGATACGGTGATCGTACGACATCGCCAGGTAGTTCATTGGACGCACGACAACCTGGCCGTTCTCGACCACGGCGCGGTCCTTGGTCGCGTGCACGCCCAGGATTGCCGATTGCGGCGGGTTGATGATCGGGGTCGACAGCATCGAGCCGAAGGTGCCGCCGTTCGAGATCGAGAACGTACCGCCGGTCAGGTCTTCCAGCGTCAGCTTGCCTTCCTTGGCTTTCTGGCCGAACTCACCGATCTTCTTCTCGATGTCGGCGATCGACATCTGGTCGGCGTTGCGCAGGATCGGCACCACCAGGCCGCGCGGCGAACCGACGGCGATACCGATGTCGAAGTAGCCGTGGTAGACGATGTCGTTGCCGTCGACCGAAGCGTTGATGATCGGGTACTTCTTCAGCGCGGCGACGGCCGCCTTGACGAAGAAGGACATGAAGCCTAGCTTGACGCCGTGCTCTTTCTCGAACTTGTCCTTGAACTTGTTGCGCAGGTCGATGACCGGCTGCATATTCACTTCGTTGAAGGTGGTCAGGATCGCGTTGGTCGACTGCGACATCACCAGGCGCTCGGCGATGCGCGCGCGCAGGCGGCTCATCGGCACGCGCTCTTCCGGACGGTCGCCCAGATTGAACGCTGGTGCCTGCACTTGCTGCAGTGCCGCCTTGACTGCGCTTGGCGCCGCCATCGGCGCCGGTGCCGCTGGCTTGATATTGCCGGCTACGGCGCCGAGGGCGTCGCCCTTGGTGACGCGGCCGTCCTTGCCGGTGCCCGCAACCTGGCCTGCGCTGAGATTATTCTCGGCCAGGATCTTGGCGGCGGCCGGCATGGCCACGCCGGCTTTCGACGCGATGCCTGCGATCGCAGCGGCGACCGGGTCGGCGGCGGCCGGTGCGGCCGCTGCTGCCGGAGCAGCCGCTTCCGGCGAGGCCGAAGCGGTGGCCTCGGTGTCGATCACGGCGATCAGTTCGCCCGACACGACGGTGCTGCCGTCGCCCTTGACAATCTGAACCAGCACGCCGGCCGCCGGGGCCGGCAATTCGAGCACGACTTTGTCGGTCTCGACATCGATCAGGTTCTCATCACGGCCGACGGACTCGCCAACCTTCTTATGCCACGTCAACAGGGTTGCTTCTGCAACCGATTCCGACAGTTGCGGAACAACGACTTCGATTTTTGCCATTTACTACTCCGTATTTTTGTATGTTGATCGGCGCCTGCTTGGTCAGGCGCCCGCCATTATTTGGTGAGAATGAAACCCTTGAGCTTCGAGAACGCCGTTTCCAGCAACTCCTTCTGCTGCGCGTAGTGCTTGTCGTAGTAGCCGACAGCCGGCGACGACGACGCTGCGCGGCCTGCGTACGCCAGGCGTTGGCCGGCGTCGAGGCTTTCGAAGATGTTGTGCTGGATCTGGAACCACGCGCCCTGATTCTGCGGCTCGTCCTGGGTCCATACCAGTTCGGTGAAGTTCGGGAATTTCTTCAACTCGGCCGCGAACGCCTTGTGCGGGAACGGATAGAGCTGCTCGACTCGGATGATGGCGGTATCAAGCTGGCCGCGCGCCTTGCGGGTAGCGACCAGGTCGTAGTAGACCTTGCCCGAGCAAGCCAGCACGCGCTTGACCTTCTTGGCATCGATGGTCTCGTCGACTTCACCGATGACGGTCTGGAAGGCGCCCTTGGCCAGTTCGGACAGTGGCGAACCGGCTTCCTTATTGCGCAGCAGCGACTTCGGCGTCAGGATGATCAGTGGCTTGCGGAACTGGCGCACCATCTGGCGGCGCAGCAGGTGGAAGATCTGCGACGCGGAGGTCGGCTGCACCACTTGCATATTATTGTCGGCGCACAGCTGCAGGAAACGCTCGGGGCGTGCCGACGAGTGCTCCGGACCCTGGCCTTCGTAACCGTGCGGCAGCATCATGACGAGGCCATTGGCGCGGCCCCACTTGACTTCGCCGGCGCTGATGAACTGGTCGATCACCACTTGCGCACCGTTGACGAAGTCGCCAAACTGGGCTTCCCAGATCGTCAGCGTGTTCGGCTCGGCCGAGGAGTAGCCGTATTCGAACGCCAGCACCGCTTCTTCGGACAGTACCGAATCGATGACGGTAAACGGCGCCTGGTTGTCCGACACATTACGCAATGGGACGTAGGTGCCCGAATCCCAGCGCTCGCGGTTCTGGTCGTGCAGCACGGCGTGGCGGTGCACGAAGGTGCCGCGGCCGGCATCCTGACCCGACAGGCGCACCGCATAGCCCGAGGCCAGCAACGTGGCGTAGGCCAGGTGTTCGCCCATGCCCCAGTCGAGGTTCAACTCGCCCTTGCCCATGCTGGCGCGGTCGGCCAGCACCTTGTCGACCAGCGAGTGGCACTTGAAGCCTTCCGGCACGGTCGTGATGCGGCCGGCCAGGCGCTTGAGTTCAGTCAGCGGCACGGCGGTGTCGGCGGTGTCGGTCCATTTGCGGTTCAGGAACGGCAGCCAGTCGACCGCGTACTTGTTCTTGAAGTTCGAGATGACCGGGTCGACCGTGTGCTTGCCGGCGTCCATCGCATCGCGGAACGCTGCGACCATCTTGTCGCCGCCTGCCGGCGGCAGCACGCCCTGGGCGGTCAGCTTGTCCGCGTACAGCTTGCGGGTGCCTGGATGCTGGCCGATCTTCTTGTACATCAGCGGCTGGGTCAGCGCCGGCGTGTCCTGTTCGTTGTGGCCGAGCTTGCGGAAGCAGATGATGTCGACCACCACGTCCTTCTTGAACTTGACGCGGTAGTCCATCGCGATCTGGGTCGCCAGCACGACGGCTTCAGGATCGTCGCCGTTGATGTGCAGGACCGGCGCTTCGATCATTTTGACGACGTCCGAGCAGTACAGGGTCGAGCGCGCATCGCGCGGGTCCGACGTGGTGAAGCCGATCTGGTTGTTGATCACGATGTGCACCGTGCCGCCGGTGCCGTAGCCGCGGGTCTGCGCCAGGTTCAGCGTTTCCATCACGACGCCCTGGCCGGCGAAGGCAGCGTCGCCGTGCACCAGGATTGGCAGCACCTGCGAGCCGTCGGCATCGCCGCGGCGGTCCATGCGGGCCTTGACCGAACCTTCGACCACCGGGTTGACGATCTCGAGGTGGGACGGGTTGAACGCCAGCGACAGGTGGACCGGGCCGCCCGGGGTCGAGATATCGGACGAGAAGCCCTGGTGGTATTTGACGTCGCCGGACGGCAGGTCGTCGCCGTGCTTGCCTTCGAATTCTTCGAACAGGTCCGCCGGCGATTTGCCAAGGGTGTTGACCAGCACGTTGAGGCGGCCGCGGTGGGCCATGCCGATGACGATCTCCTGCACGCCGTTTTCGCCGGCGCGCTGGATCGTTTCGTCGATCGAGGCGATGAAGGACTCGGAGCCTTCCAGCGAGAAGCGCTTGGCGCCGACGTACTTGGTGTGGAGGTAGCGTTCCAGGCCTTCAGCCGCGGTCAGGCGGTCGAGGATGTGGACCTTCTTTTCCTTGGTGAAGCTCGGGGTCGAACGGATCGACTCGAGGCGCTCTTGCAGCCAGCGCTTCTCTTCCGGATTGCCGATGTACATGAACTCGGCGCCGATCGAACGGCAGTAGGTGTCGCGCAGCAGCTGGACGATGTCGCGCAGCGACGCGGTCTCGGGACCGAAATAGGTATTGCTGATGTTGAACTGGGTGTCCATGTCGGCATCGGCGAAGCCGTAGAACGCTGGCTCCAGTTCAGGAATATTGGGGCGCTCCTGGCGCTGCAACGGGTCCAGGTTGGCCCATTGCGAACCGAGGTAGCGGTAAGCGGCGATCAGCTGGGTCACGGCGACGCGCTTGCGGCCCATTTCGGCGTCTGCCGAAGCGGTCACGACACGGATCGGGCCCTGCTTGGCGCGTTCGGCGAAGGAAGCGATGACGTTGGCGTGCGCCACGTCCGGCTTGTTGCTACCGTCGACGGCGGGCACGTTCTGCATCGCGTCGAAGTAGGCGCGCCAGTTGTCTGGCACGGAACCTGGATTGTCCAGGTAGTTTTCGTACAATTCCTCTACATACGGAGCGTTGCCACCGAATAAATAGGAATTGGCATTGTTTTGTTGCATCATCTTGCTCACCTTTCTTCGCGCTTCGCGAGTTTGGCGGGTTAATCTAACCTTCCGCGACACGGCCTGACCGTTTAGCGGATTGCACATCAAGTTGTGGGGAAGGACTTTACTTCATGCAGTTCTGGGAAAAATTGTTCCGTAGGATAGCACGCGCCATTGTAGCGTAACTGGCCCGGCCTTGAAAAAGTTCGCCTTAGTGCTGATTTAAGTGGCATTGTACTAGACTTTCTTATCTAGATAATTTATTCTAGATCCATGAGCACCGCCGTCAAACCCACCCCTGCCGAACTGGAAATGCTGCGCCTGTTGTGGCAGCTCGGTCCAACCACGGCCAAACAGCTGCACCAGGCTGCCGTCGAGGCGCGGCCCGACATCGCGTATGCGACGGTGCTGCGGCAGCTGCAGCTGATGCACACCAAGGGGCTGCTGAGCCGCGACGAGAGCAGCCGCGCCCACGTCTACGCCCCGGCCCAGCCGCAGGATTCGCTCCAGACCAGCCTGATCAAGGAATTGATTCACAAGGCTTTTTCGGGCTCGGGCAAGGAATTGATCCTGGCAGCCCTGCGCGGCCACGTGACGCAGAAAGAGCGCGACGAGATCCAGGCCATCCTCGACCGGGACAAGTAATGGACGCCCGGCCGCTGCCGGCCGATCCGCGGCCTGAGCCGCCCGTCGAACCCAGCCTGGACGATTGCTGCACCAGTGGCTGCGTCTACTGCGTGTTCGACATGTACGAAGAAAAGCTCGAAAAATACAGACTCGCGCTGGCCGAATGGAAAATCCGGCATCCTGGCGGCGCTTGATTGCGCTGGCGGCGCTTGATTCCGCGTGGGTACGTGCCGTACCCACCCTACGAGTATCGACGCGCCGGCGTAGGGTGGGTAAGGAACTTACCCACGCGTCATTCCGCTAGCCCGCGTAGGGTGGGTAAGGGACTTGCCCACGCCTTACTCCACTAGAACGCCGCGCCCAGGCCAAGCAGCAGGATATCGGAATCGCGGTGGTAAGGCGTGATGGTGCGGCTCCAGCAAAGCTGCGCGCGCAAATATGGATTGAAGCGGTAGCGCAGGCCGACCGAGGCGATCGGCACCAGGTGCAGGCTCGCGTCCTCCGTCAAGCTGTTGCGGTCGTAGTGGTCCGTCATCGCGTAGCCGCCCACTCCCATTTCAAGCACAAAGCGCGACGTGATCGTGCTGACCAGCCAGCCCTGCGCCACCACGCCCTTGCGCGAGGCCTGGTGCACCTTGCCTTCATCGAGCAGCATGACGCTCCACTCGGCATGCGGGCCGGCGTTGCGGCGGTACTCGATGGCCTTGGCGCGCGACTGCTCCGACTCGAAGCTGTTGACGATGGCGCGGCCAAGCGACACGGTAATGTAGTCGTCACCCTTGGCCACGTTCTTGCGTGTCGTGTCGAACGGGATGTCAGTCAGTTCATAGCCCATGCCGACCTGCAGCAGCTTGCTGTCATGGTCGTTGCGCGTATTGATGCGGGTGGCCTGCGCCTCGAGATACCAACCTTTGCGCAGATGGTACTTGACGCTGAGCGAACCGGCCGTGCCCCAGCCATGGACATTGCGGTAGTCCAGCGGCCCGCCGCGGGTGGTGTCGAAATAGAAGTAAGGCCCGAAGCCGGCAGCGGCCGACCAGCCCTGCTCAGGCACGCCGCTATGGAGCCATAGCTGCGACGCAAAGCCGTCGCGGTGGTGCAGCGGCGGGTGGCCTTCGTTGATGTAATTGGCGCTGACAGCGACGTGTTCACCGACCCGGTGCGTGTAAGCCAGGTTGGTGCTGAACGAATGCTGACCTACGCCCGGAATCGACACGCTGCCGGCCAGCAGCGACACGTCCTGCGCCTGGGATGGCGCGCCAGTGACGGCGCCCAGCAACAGCAGCAGCGCTGCACCCGCACTTGCCCAATGACTGCGTGTCAATTTGTTTTTATTCATGACCAGCATTCTACTGGGCATGCAGCGTGCCGTGTCGCACAGTCCAGTCCGCTATTGAGCGCCGCCAAAACTCGTCGAGTGTATTGACGCTGCCTATTGACAGGCCAAGGCTGTCGGCCGCTGCCACCAGCGCCGCCACCGCATCGGCTTCGCTGTTGACGATGAGCGCCGCGGCCCCGGTCTGCTTGGACAGTTTTTCGCCGCCGGCATTGCGCACGACGGGCACGTGCAGATAGCGCGGCGTCGGCACCTTGAACAGCTGCTGCAGATAGATCTGGCGCGGGGTCGAGTCGAGCAGGTCGGCGCCGCGTACGACGTCGGTCACGCCCTGCAGGGCGTCGTCGACCACCACCGCCAGCTGGTAGGCCCAGAAGCCGTCGCCGCGCAGCAGCACGAAGTCGCCCGACTGGCTCGCCAGTCGCTGGCCGACCAGGCCATGCCAGCGGTCGGTGAACTGCACCAGTTCGCCCGGCGCGCCCGCTTCCGGCACACGCAGGCGCAGGCTGCGCATGGTTTTACCGGACGGCAGGCCGTGGCGGCAGGTGCCCGGGTAGATGGCGGCGCCATCGGGCCCAAGGCCCGGGCGCGAGTCGGCGATCTCGCGCCGGTTGCAGCCGCAGGGGTAGACATGCGCGCCCAGCGCCTGCGCCGCTTGCGCGTACAGGCTGGTGCGGCGGCTTTGCCACACGACCTCGCCGTCGGAGCCCATGCCGCAGCGGGCCAGCAGCTCCAGCATGCCTTCGGCCACGCCGGCCACGCTGCGCCCTTCGTCGACATCCTCGATCCGCACCAGCCACTTGCCGCCATGCGCGCGCGCGTCGAGGTAGCTGGCCACGGCCGCCACCAGCGAGCCCGCATGCAGGGGGCCGGTGGGCGATGGCGCAAAGCGGCCGATATAGGGGGAGGAAGGCATGGCACGCATCTTACACAGGCGCCAAACATCGCGCCAGCGCCATAAAAACGACACAAACTTGTGATAAGGACAGGTCTATAATCGACTTACAGACTCTCCACTTTTCTCCTATGCGCCCATTACAGGTCCTGACGACGTTCACCCTGATGCTGGCCTTCCAGGTTGCGCAGGCCGCCTGCGCGTTGGTTCGCTTTGGCTATGTCGACCAGCACCGCCCGCCCTATTACCTCGGCAACGGCCCGCTCGAGGCCAAGCCCGCTGGCGCCACCGTCGACCTGGTGCGGGAAACCATCGCAAGTGCCGGCTGCCCGCTGCGGACCGTGCGGCTGCCGGTGCCGCGCGTGCGCCAGTCGCTCGAGCTCGGCTCGATCGACGCCGCACCGATCGATGCCAGTGCCGTCGACCTGGCCAGTTTCGCCTTTCCGCTCGATAAACAGGACAAGGCGGACAAGGACAAAGCCTTCCAGCTGGTGACCATCGTGTTTGTGCGCGCCAGCGACAAGGTCCCCAAAGGCAGCAATCCTTTCGCCTACTTCAAGGACAAACGCCTTGGCGCGGTACATGGCGCGCCGTATGCCGACATGCTGCGCAAGGCTGGCATCGAGGTCGATGACGGCGCGCTCGACGCCACCCGCAACCTCGACAAACTGGTGCGCGGCCGCATCGACGGCTTTGCCGTCGCCCTGGCATCGGCGCACGATATGGATTCGTATATCGAGGGACTCTATGGCAAGCAGGTAGTGCGGATGGACGTGCCGCTACGGACCACCCACATCTGGCTGGCTTTCAATAAGACTTATTACGCCAACAACCGGGAGCAGGTCGAAGCGATGTGGAACTGGTTCGAAAAAAATGGCAAGAAGCGCTTCAACGAACTTCTCAAGAACTACGACAAGGAGCGTTAAGCCGTGAGCGCCGCCGCACGCCAACTGATGGGCCTGGCGCTGGCGCTGCTGGCTGGCGATGCGATCGCTGCCTGCGGGGCGGTCAGGGTCGGCTTCTCCAATCAGCACGTGCCGCCCTACTATATCGGCAATAGCATGGCCGAATCGAGTCCGCCCGGCGCGGCGGTCGACCTGATCCGCGAAATCCTCGCGCTGCATGGCTGCAGCATGGTCAGCGTGCGCCTGCCGCCGCTGCGCATTCCGCAGGCACTGGAGGCGGGCACCATCGATATTGCACCGGCCAGTGCGCCGCGACCGGACATGAAGTCGACCGTCTTCCCGCTCGACAAGCTGGGGGCACTGGATCGCGAACGTTCGCTGAAAATGTACACGATGGTGTTCGTGCGCGCAGACGACAAACTGGCGCGCGACGGCGACCCGATGCGCGTGTTGGCCGGCAAAAAGCTCGGCACCAATTTCGGCGCGCCCTATGCCGCCCCGCTGCGCCAGGCCGGCTTCGAGGTCGACGACGGCGCCCTCAATATGGGCCGCAATTTCGACAAGCTGCTGCGCCACCGGATCGATGCGGTGGTCATCTCGCTTACGGCGCCGACCGACCTCGATGCCGTCGTCATGGCCGACCATGGCAGCAGCATCGTACGACTGGAAAAGCCGATCCGGCAGGCCAATATCTGGATTGCGACCAGCCGCCAGTTCTACACCAACAATCGCGAAACGACCGAGTCTATCTGGGCCTGGCTGGGAGCCAATGGCCGCAACCGTTTCACCCAGATTCTGAAAAAATACGAGTAAGGCGGCTCTGATGCGGGCCGCCTTACTGCCAGCCTGCTATTCTACTCGTAGGTCGCGCCCAGGGTGACGCCGGAGAAGCCCTGCTTTGCCTTCAGTACGATGTAGTACCAACGCCCGCTGAGCGGCGCCGCAATCGACACTGCCTCGCCATTTCCCACATTGGTCGACGCCGCATCGAACGAGCTAGTCGTCGGATAGCGGTCGGCTGCGACATACAGGTCGACATCACCCGTGCCGCCCGTGGTAAATAGCCTCAGGTTCCTGGCGCCGGTGGGCAGCATGATGTAGGCGTAGGCCTGGCCGGAAGACGTCCAGCCGCTGATCTGGCAGTTCTTGCCCAGTTGGCTGGTCGACGAACACGTTGGCAAGACTGGCACCGGAAGGGGCGGCTCGCCCGCCGTCGTGGCCGTGTTGACCCAGCTGGCAAACTCGCTGTCGTAGCGGGTGCCGATATAGGCCATGGTGTTCTGGTAGCCGTCATAGTCGCCGACGCGGAACTTGGCCACCACGGCATCGACGTCGCTGCGGTGCCGTTCCACCATGAAGCGGGTCGCCATATAGCCCCAGCGGTAGGCGCGGTTGGTGTAGTCGCCCATCGAATAGGTATTGCCAAAAATCTGGCTGAGCTTATAGGTGCCGGTGCGCGCCATGTCGATCGATTGCTGGTTATTGTTCTTCAGCGACAGATATTCGGCGATTCCTTCGATCCACCAGACGGTCGGCTTGGCGACGCCATCTTCGAAGTCGCCCTTCATGTCGAAGCGGCCATCGAGGTAGTGGACGTATTCGTGCTCGAGATTCCACACGATGAAGCTCGGGCGCAGCCACGACGCCTCGTGCGCGATGAAGCGGGCCTGGTTACCGGCCACCGCAGGGTCGCCTTCGAGGTACATGCCACCGTTGTTGGTATCCATGTCGTAGATGACGGAGGCGTACTTGGCGTAGTTGGTGTAGTCGTCGAACACCACCAGCTCGAGGCTGGCGTTGTTGTCATTGGCGACCGGGATCGAGCGGGTCTGCATCATATTGTGGAAATAGCCCTCCTCCGTCTGCAGCTTGGCGCAGGACTCCTGCATCTGAGCCGTCGTCATGTCCTGGGCGCGGATGCGCAGGGTCGGGCTGCAGGTGTAGCTATTCTTGAGCACTGTGTTGGCCAGCTGGACCTCATAGTCGCAGGTGCCGTAGCTGGCGCAATTGGCGGCGTCGTAGTACTTGACAGCCGATGCGGCGGCCAGCCACAAGGAGCTGTCGATGCCGGTCATGCTGGTGGTGTTAAGCATGGCTTGCACCATCGGCTTGACGGTGCTCTTCAGGCTTGAATACTGCATGAAGCGGAACGCTTCGTTGGCGGTGTCGTTGAGCAGGTAGTTCGACGAGGTGCCGATCAATGCCGCCTTGTTCTGCACCACGAAGTTGTTCAGCACCGTCGGGTAGCTGGCGTCGTTCTGCAGCAGCGCCAGCGCTTCCGGCCGGTAGTGGGCGTAGTAGACGATCACCGTTGCCGACGAGACGGCGGCGCTGGCCGTGCTCTGCTTGAGCGACTCGGCTGCACCAGGATTGGCGGCGGAGTTGGTAAAGCGCTGGATCAGGTTCTTCACCGTCGGCAGGAAGTAGGCCTCGTCATGCATATTGGTGACCAGGCGGATCGTCTCGCCAGCCGTGCTGTCGGCGATCGGGTTCGTCGCGTACAGGATGCTGCCTTCCATCAGGGTCTTGATCGGCGCGCGCAGCGAAGTCGTCACCGTCGCCGACGGCTGCGGCATGGTGCCGGCGTTGGCCACGTAGTAGGCTGCGCGCAGCGAAATGGCAAGGTTGACCAGCGCCCGGTTGGTGGCGTTGTAGCTGCCCGCTTCCTGGGTGAAGCGGCTGGCAATGGCGCTGAAGTTGGACGCCGAATAGATCTTGGACGCCTGCGCTGCCGTCAGCGAAAACATCGGATAGGTGCATTCATGGTCCGGCAGGTTGACGATGTAGTCCGCCAGCGCGCTGCCGCTGTAGGTCGCCATGGTGTCCATGTTCTTGCACTCGGGCGTGGCGAAGGCCGACCGCGCACTCGATTTGGCGTTGGCGTTTCGGGGCAACAGGTCGTTGCGCGGCTTCTTGGTCGCCGGCAGCTGGTACTTCTGCTGTTCAGGTGTGGGCGGCAGCGTTTGCCGCACATGCGGCATCGGCGCCTGCTTCAGGCGTTGGTGTGAGTGTTCGCCCGGGACGGGCTGCGCCGCCTGCGCGAAGGCGCTGGCCATCAGGCCGGCCATCAGTACTGATCTGCGTACAACTAACATTTTTCGTCTCTCCTTGTTGGTCTAGTAAGTGCCCCGAAAGGCGAAGAAATACTAGCCCGGAAGGAAGGGCTTGGAACCCGCGTACGGCAACACCGGGAGGTGTTCGCTATGTTTCATCGGGCGGGCGCGCAACATCGGCACAATGGGAAAACCGGCTGTGGTGTCGATCTGACAGAAAGCAGCGGCTTGTGGGTGGTGCACAAAAAAAGCGCACCGAAGTGCGCTTTCTTGACGGGAGCAGGCGCGCTTAGCGCTTGTCCATTGGCGGTACGTCGCGGGTTTGCGAGCCGACGAACAGCTGGCGCGGACGGCCGATCTTTTGCTCCGGGTCCGAGATCATCTCGTTCCATTGCGCGATCCAGCCGATGGTGCGGGCCATCGCGAAGATACCGGTGAACAGCGACACCGGGATGCCCAGCGCCGATTGCACGATGCCCGAGTAGAAGTCGACGTTCGGGTACAGCTTGCGGGTGACGAAGTATTCGTCTTCCAGCGCGATCTTTTCCAGCGCCATGGCCAGCTTGAACAGCGGGTCGTCCTGCAGGCCCAGCTCTTGCAGCACTTCGTGGCAGGTTTCGCGCATCAGCTTGGCACGCGGGTCGAAGTTCTTGTAGACGCGATGGCCGAAGCCCATCAGCTTGACGCCGGAGTTCTTGTCCTTGACCTTGGCGATGAACTCGGGGATCTTGTCGACGGTGCCGATCTCCTTGAGCATGTTCAGTGCCGCTTCGTTGGCGCCGCCGTGCGCCGGGCCCCACAGGCAGGCGATACCGGCAGCGATACAGGCGAACGGGTTGGCGCCCGACGAACCTGACAGGCGGACGGTCGAGGTCGACGCGTTCTGCTCGTGGTCTGCGTGCAGGATCAGAATGCGGTCGAGCGCGCGCACCAGCACGTCGTTGACCTTGTACTCTTCGCACGGGTTACCGAACATCATGCGCAGGAAGTTGGCGCTGTACGACAGGTCGTTGCGTGGATAGATGAACGGCTGGCCGATCGAGTATTTGTACGACATCGCGACCAGGGTCGGCATCTTGGCGATCAGGCGGATGGCCGATACTTCGCGGTGGTGCGGATCGTTGATGTCGAGCGAGTCGTGGTAGAACGAGGCCAGCGCGCCGACGGTGCCGACCAGCACCGACATCGGGTGCGCGTCGCGGCGGAAGCCACGGAAGAAGAACTGCATCTGCTCGTGCACCATCGTGTGGTTGGTGACGGTGCTGACGAACTTCTCTTTCTGGGCAGCGTTCGGCAGTTCGCCGTTCAGCAGCAGGTAGCACGATTCGAGGAAGTCGCAATTGGCGGCCAGCTGCTCGATCGGGTAGCCGCGGTACAGCAGCTCGCCCTTGTCGCCATCGATGTAGGTGATGGTCGAGTTGCACGCTGCAGTCGACATGAAGCCAGGGTCGTAGGTGAACTTGCCGGTCTGGGCGTACAGCTTGCGGATGTCGATGACGTCCGGGCCGACTGTGCCTTTGTAAATCGGCATTTCGATGGCTGGGCTACCGTCCGAGAACGACAGTGTGGCTTTGGTGTCAGAGATGTTCATGGTCATGGCACTTCCTTCAGGGAGGCGGGTCTACAATAATAAAATCAATAAATCAGGCGGTGCGCAGCTCTTGCAGCAAGGCGCGCACATGCGGCGCGTCGATTTCGCCGGTCGGTTCGCTGCGGCCCATGATCAGGTCCATCAGCGCGTTGTCCGACTGGTCCAGCAACTGGCTCAGCGCGTCCACTTCGTCGTCGGTCAGCTGCTCTTCGCGCGCATCCAGGAAGCGCGTGAGGATCAGGTCGTTCTCGAGCAGGCCGCGGCGGGCACGCCAGCGCAGGCGGGCGCGGTTGGCCGGATCGGATTGATGCATGCTCGTCATTACTATACTCCGGGTGCTTCGATTAGGCATCACCGTACAATTACGGTATTTGTTCCGCGTGGGCACGCAGTGCCCACCCT
>CBDDRJ010000087.1:0-21374 GCA_965233055.1 uncultured bacterium | reverse complement strand
CACCACGCCGATCCTGACCGACTTGCAGACCTCTTCCACATGGCGCACCAGGCCTTCCTGGCAGGCTTCGGTCAGGTAGTGCGGCAGCAGCAGGATGCCGTGCGCGCCGAGGCGCTCGGCTTCCTGCGCGAATGCGATGGCACTGCGGGTCGGGCCGCCGGCGCCGGCCAGGATCGGAACCTTGCCGCGGCAGGTATCGACGGCGGTCTGGATGATGCCGCTGTATTCATTGTGGGTCAGCGAAAAGAATTCGCCGGTGCCGCCTGCCGCGAACAGCGCGGTGGCGCCGTAAGGAGCGAGCCATTCGAGGCGCCTGACATAGCCGGCCTGGTTGAAGTCACCTTGCGCATCGAAGTCGCTAATGGGGAAAGACAGCAGGCCCGATGACAGGATTTGTTTTAGTTCTTGATGATCGTACATGGTGAACTCCAGTGAAAGGTGTGTGTCGCAAGCCCAGTCGTACGTCATCGTACAACTATAGTTGAGACAATGCAAGCGCGAAATTGCACAGACCCATAGGGGAATATAGCTAGGAATGACTAAAACTGGGTGAGCAGGTGGAGCCGATCAGGCAAGTCGGTTGTCTGATGACTCAATGCTCTTCAGGAACGCAATATGGCGCAGCGAATACTGCGGCCATGCGGGGAGGCAGCAATTCAGTTGGCTTTGCTTACGGCCGCCACCATCCAGCGGCGCACGTCCTCGCGCACGAGCACGTCGCGGTCTTCGTCGAGGACGTAGCGGAAGCCCTGGAACAGGTAATCGTCCTTGGGCTGGCAACCGCGTGCGCTGGCACCGTGAATCTCGAACGGGGCATCCGCAGAAAGCGGGCACTCCTGCAAAAGCTGCCGATTTGGTGAAGAAGCTTCGCTATGTTTCAGTTCCATACCACTGCCCCTTTCACGTCAAGAATTGCGAGAAGACGCAATTACAATAGCACCGCCCTGCGCCAAAAAAAATCACTGCACAAAAGAAAAAAATAAAAATATTCCTCGCATTCCAATCGAAAATGGACTTCAATTTTTCCGCTAAAAAATTGCTTTCTGAAACAGTCGTTTAGATTCATCGGCTTAGTACGCAAAGTGAATTCTTCACCTGAGTTCAGCGCCGCATATTTGGTGATAATTCCTTGATCGCGACACCATATTGCCTCCAGTTATCACTGAAAATGATTGCAGCTTTGACGCAACGCATCGCTTGCACAATTTCGTATTTTCAACACAACAGCTGTTATGCGCGAATGGGCACGCCAGCGCGCCGAAATACAGCGAACTGCATCCAAACACGCACCGGCATGAATTTTTCGCATGGTCGCCGCGCTAGACTTTCCTCGGGTTTTCAACAACATGAAGTAGAGACGAGGAAGCAGGCAATGATGAAACAAACAGTACTAGCGCGTTCGCTGCGCATGATGACGACGGGTAGTGTCGCCGTTGGATTCGGCCTTATGGCACAAGGCGCGCTTGCCCAGGAGAGTATTGACAGCAGCGCTATCCAGCGCGTCGAAATCACCGGGTCGTCTATCAAGCGCATCGCCAAGGAAGGCGCACTGCCAGTGCAGACACTATCGCGCGCCGACATCGCACAAAGTGGCGCCAACAACGTGGCCGACCTGGTTGCCGCACTGCCTGCGATGCAGGGCTTCATCACGTCGTCGGCTTCCGTCAACGGCAGCGGCGGCGGCGCGCAAACGGCATCGGTGCATTCGATTGGCACCGCCTACACACTGGTCCTGCTCAACGGCCGTCGCATGGCACCGTACACCACGGGCAGCGCGGTCAACCTGGCCACCATTCCGCTGTCGGCAGTCGAACGCGTCGAGATCCTGACTGACGGCGCATCGACTCTGTACGGCTCCGATGCGATCGCCGGCGTGATCAACTTCATCCTCAAGAAGAACCAGTCCGATCTGCAGCTCGAAGCGACCTACACGCGCCCGCACAAGGCAGGGGGTACCAGCTCCAACCTGTCCGTCTCGAAAGGCTTTGGCGACATCGACAAGGATGGCTACAACGTCCTGCTGGCCTATAGCCGCGACGACCAGAAGGAACTCAACGCCAGCCAGCGCGACTTTGCACGCAGCGGCGTAATGCCGTTCTCGAACGGCGGCAAACCCTATTCGCTGTATTACACCAGCATCAACTCGATCCCTGGAAATGTGTCGGTCGACAGCCCGGCCGCCTCGGCCACCTTCGGCCCGGACCTCAAGCGCACCGGCAAGTGCAGCGCGCCCAATACCTTCCAGCGCGGCGAAGTCTGCCGCTTCGACTTTGCTTCCACCGTCAACCTGTTGCCGCAGCAAACGCGCGACAGCGTATTTGGCGCCTTCAATGCCGCGGTCGGCAAGGACGCCACGCTGTTCGGCGAGGCCGTGCTGTCGCGCTTTGCCAGCCGGGCGCGCTATGCGCCGCCGGCCCAGCCCCTCAATATCATCAATACCGACCCGGCCACCGGCGTCAAGGCCGTCAACCCGAACTACATCGGCGTCTACAACAAATCGGTGGTGCCGCTGCTGGCCGGCTATGGCATCAATCCGGCTGAGGTAACCGACGTCAACGTCAACCTGCGCCTGGCCGATGCGGGCGGCCGCACTGACGACTGGAAGACCGATACGCGCCATCTGGTTCTCGGACTTGAAGGCCGCGCCATGGGCTGGGATTACACCACCTCCGTCACCCACTCCGAAAACACCCAGCGCGACGATGCGGTGGCCGGCTATGTCAGCGGCGTCAAGTTCGAGGAACTGGTCAAGAACGGCAGCTACAACTTCTTCGAGCTGCAGGCCAACGCCAGGGAAGCACTGGCGCCGGCCGTGCTGCGCCAGAACCTCGACGTGACCCGCTCCAAGATCGATGTCGCCAGCGCGCGTGCCTCGTCCGAAGTGTTCGTTGCCCCGGCCGGACAGGCCCAGCTGGGCCTGGGCATGGACTTCACGCGCCAGCATTATGTGTATGAACCGTCGGCCATCATGCAAGGTCCAAACAGCCTGCAGCCCAACTATGCCGACGTGATCATCGGCGGCAGCACGGGCGCCCTGCCCTTCGACACCAAGCGCAATAACTGGGGCGGCTTTGCCGAGCTGCTGGTACCCATGATGAAGGGCCTGGACCTCACTGGCGCGGTACGCTACGACAGCTACGACGCCGCCAGCAACAGCAAGAACTTTGACGCCGACGGCAGCTTGCGGCCGCCAGCCACGCAAGGCAATTCGGCCAGCAAGGCCACCTACAAGCTGGCACTGCGCTACCAGCCAGCAGCGGGCACGCTGCTGCGCGCCTCCTATGGCACCGGCTTCAAGGCGCCGTCGCTGTCGGACATCACCTCGCCGCTGGCCTATGGCGGCTCGTCCAACTTCCACCCCTGCCCGATCAAGGACGCGGCCGATCCGCGCATCATTTACTGCCACGGCGTGTCGGAGTATGACTTGCTCTCGGGCGGTAATGCCCTCAGTGGCGAGGCAGGCCTGCGGCCGGAACAGTCGAAGCAAGGCTCGGTTGGCGTGCGCATCGACCCGACGCACAGCCTGACCCTGGGTCTCGACGTCTGGAGCGTCAAGCTGAGCAACCAGATCCAGCGCCTGCCGCAGGAACTGGTGTTCCGCAACCCGGCCTACGTCAAATACATCTCGCTGTATTACCACCCGATCCAGAAGTCGAAGGTCCTGGTGGGCACGCTCACGCCGGTCAACCTGGCCGCATCGAGTTACCAGGGTGTCGACTGGGACCATACCTTCCGCACCGACACGGGCTTTGGCAGGCTGGCTGTCAACTGGACCGGCACATATATGCTCAAGGCCGAAAAGTCAGTTCCGGGAAGCGGCGTGGAATCGTCGGTGGGCCGCTTCGACGCCTATAACGACGTCACCTTCCGCGTCATCTCGCGCCTGGTGGCGACGCTCAAGTCGGGCCGCCTGTCGAACGCCTTGACGGTCAACCACCGCTCCGGCTACCACGACGAAGTGCTCACGGCAGACAATGCCGCCGTGCGCGAAGTCAATGCCGATGGCACGCTGGGCGGCTTCAGCGGCGTCACCCGAGACGTCAAGCCCTACACGACGCTCGACTATCAAGGCAAGTTTGCATTCAACCGCAACCTGACCCTGACCGCCGGCATTCGCAATGTACTCGACCAGGATCCGCCGTTCTCGGTGCGCATTGCCGGCGGCGGTAACCAGCAGGGCTACGACGGGCGCTACACCGACCCGCTCGGACGGACTTTCTATGTGACGGGTTCGTACAAGTTCTAGCGTAGTGGCCGCCCGGTCGATCCCGGGTGGCTTTTCCACAAGGCGTCTGCTCAGGTAGTCAGATGCTTGCCCAAGCAGATGGCCTCTGGTCTTCCAATGTAGCGTCCAAAGTTGGCGATTGGGCTGTAGCCGTGGCGCTCATAGAACGCGACAGCCCGCTCATTGACTTTGCGCGTTTCAAGCCAGACTTGACAGTAGCCGAACTCGCCCGCCTTTCGTTCAAGGAATGCTAGAACCGAGCTTCCAACGCCCCCGGAACCAGGCACCGCGTACATGCGCTTGAGCTCAGCAACGCCCGGCCCAAGCGGTCGCAGAGCGCCACAACCAAGCGCAACGCCATCGGCAGAGCGGGCGACAACGAAGCAGGCCCCTTCCACTTTGACGTCGCGGACATCGAACGAAGCGGCGCCGCAGCTGCCGGTGATTAACTGGAGTGATTGCGAAAGGCTCGCAAGCAGATATTGAGCCTCGGACGATTCAGGATCGGCGACTTCCACAAATGCCGGACCTGCTATCGGCCCGAATAATGGATCAGGCATTCTTTTTCTGTCGCTGTTCCAGCGCCAGCAACAGACTGGCGCGGTGTACCCGCGCCACTTCCTGCCACGGCTCGCCACTCAATGCGGATTCCAATCCCCAAAGCAGATTGAGGCTGGCTGCAGGAGTTTTCTCCTTGGTGCGCACATATGCCTCAATCGATCCAAGTTCAGTCAGTTGCTCGATCGACGTAATGCCCGCCTTTGCCAGCATCTCCTGCGACTTTGGCCCCAGACTCTTGAGCTCACTGATCTTCCTTGCATCACCCATATTCTCTAGCCGCTGGCTCCTGCTGACGGTGTTAATCATCAATACTCATTTTTCGATCCCCATGCTTTGCAACACCCAACGTCCACGTTCAGCGGCACGCCGCCTGCGGTGCGTCCGCTGGAACATCTTGTTGGGTGGCTTGGTAGAGGAATTCAGGCGCTAGGTCAGCGCCGTTGGGCCAAGATACGGTTTCCAGTTCAGGGTCAATTGCGGCCAGTGCAAAAACTGCAATATCTTGTAACGGCTCAAACATCGGCCCCCACAACTCCGCCGACAAGTCAACCGTTCCCGATTTGCCGTCCTGAAACCGCAACCACAGGCGGTAGCCGTCAAGTGGTTTCAATTCAACAACCTTGGGAATCACGGCGTTTACTCCAGAGGTTCAATTCGGTTGAGCGGTTGGCGAGCCTGGGCACGGTTCCAGTCTTCAAGGAGTTCGGCCTGATGAAGGAGCCGCCATTCTTCGACCAGTCGAAGCGCACGATTACCCAAATCCCCCTCCAGGATCTCGCCGGTATCAATATTGATCGACGCTTGGTCACCACCGTATTTCGCGTGAAAATGCGGTGGCGCATGGTCATTGTAGTACATAGCGACGATGATTCCGAAGAAACGACTGAGTTCGGGCATTGGAGCATTTTCATGGGACGATCACCAATTATCGCTCAAGTGCCGGGAGGGCACCCAATGTTTGAATCGAGCGGGCCTGCGCGGCATTTCGCGAAGGTCCGCTCGAACGATGGGTTCGGCCTCTGGGCTCAATAGATGCCATATGCCTTAGCTGCTGCCAAAAGCGCCTGAATATCGGTGATCGCAAAGGGTACAACAGACTTCGCGGTGAGCGATTTCGCCCAAACTTTGCCCATTGCTTCAAGCTTGCGAACTTTGTCAGCGACCCGCTCCGCAACACGAGTAATGAGTGCAAGCACACTCTCAAAATGACCATAAGTCTTTCTGTACCAAGCCTCATGCTTTGAACTCGCGTTCACGGCACTGTTAGGCGACACGCGTCTAACGACGATGAGCACAAAAAATGCGACAACAATCCAGCAGACGTTCCAAACATCCCCCAGCGTTGTACCAGCGATGATCATCGTGTCAACAAATGGACCACGAATGCCATTGACGATGAAAAAAGCTCGCGGTTCAAACCGCCCCAATCGTAAAGTGCGCTCAGATGCACTTGAATTCCCAACGTTAAGCAGGCGCCCAAGCGACGTCTATCATGACCAGAAGTATGGCTTCTGCTTCCGCCTCAAGCAACCTTCAGTCCATTGAATCGGCTCCACTTCTCGTCAATGAAATGTCCAAATTCGTACAAGAAATACCGTCACGCAGCCATGCGCGCGCCAGCAACAAACCAGTTGACTGACTTCTCCAAACGATTGCCCGGCTCGCAACATGCCGTTACGGTCATCGACGACGAAGGACGACGACAAGAGCCAAAAGATCAATCAAGTTCTCTTGCCGCACATTCTTGATTTCCAATGAAATCAAGTCGAAGCCATTCGTGTTGGCCAATTGCCGAATATATGCGGCGGAATGCGCGTATCGATTGGACGGCTGCAATGCAAAGCTCTTGCCCTCCCCGACCTCTACCGAAAAGCAAAACAGCCCCTGATCGCGCAACTTACATTGCACCTCTCTGAATATCGGTTCCAGATCGCCGACGTAGACAAAAACATCTGCCGCCACAACCAGGTCGCAAGGCTCGGATCGTTGACGCAGGAAGTCCACCATATCGGCGCAGATCAGTTCGTCGTATAGCCCAAGCTGTCCAGCTTTTGCCAGCATTTGATCGGAGAGGTCAACTCCGATTAGCCGCTGCGACATCGGGCGCAAATAGGCCGCGCACAGGCCGGTACCGCAGCCGAGGTCAATTGTAACCAAGTCTGTATGAGACCCGAGCAACTGCAATGCAGCGCCGATATATTCCGGCATTCTGTAATCCAGCACGTTCTGTAAATGCTGGTCAAAATGATCGGCATACTGGTTGAACAATTCCTTCACATAGCCGTCCGGGGCGCTAGCCGGAGCATCGCCCTTGCCCACTGAAGCCAATGCAAACTGAATCTGGACGGCGTCAAACCCATACTGCAGCGCGGTCTCATAGGCGGCAGCGGCCTCGCCCAGCCTGTTCATCGCGCGCAGCACATTGCCCCGATAATAGTGAGCCAGCGCATAGTCTTCCTGCAATCCCACGGCGCGATCATAGTCGCGCCGTGCTTCGTCAAAAGCGCGCAGGCGTTGCAAGGCAGTGCCTCGATTGCAGTATGCCTCGGCGCGCTGCACTGCGCCTCCTTTGGCGAGCAGTTCTATGGCGACGCTGTAGCTGTCAACTGCCTGTTCGAAGCGCTGCAAGGCCTGCAGGATGTTGCCGCAAACAATATGCGCTTCGGCATAGTGCGGCTTGGACTCGAGCGCACGGTTGGCGCTCAGCATCGCCTCTTCATGCCGACCCAGCGCATGCAGAACAATGGCGCGGTTGCACAGCACTTCGGCGCTGGCAGGCGCAAGCAGCAGCGCCTTGTCGTAACTGAGCAAGGCGTCGTCCGGCCGCCCCAGTTTGCGCAGTGCGTTGCCGCGATTGCCGTATGCCATGGCATAGCCGGGGTTCAGGGCGATCGCCGTATCGTAGCTGCCCACCGCGTCCTCGGCCCGCCCCGCATCGAGCAGCGCCACGCCGAGGTTGCAATGGGCACTGGCCTGGCCCGCATCGAGTGCGATCGCCTGCCCGATCATCGCCATGGCGCCATCCACATCGCCGGTCTGGCGCAGAGTGACGCCCAGCAGGTGCAAGGCATCGAACTGGCGCGGGTCAAACGCCAGCACTTGCCGGTACAGGTCCTGCGCCTGGGCGAGGGGCCCTTGCTGGTGGAGTGCCACGGCTTGCTGTAGCAGGTTCGATACGGTCATGGAAGTTGGAGGGTCTGATTGAACCGACATGATATATGATGACCATTCCATCCCGTTGTGGCCATTTCATGCCGACACCCACCATCGACGAACAGGTCAGGCACGCTTTGGCGTGGCTGACGCAGCACGCCTCCAAGGCCACGCTCGACGGCATGGCTCGCTACGCGATTCCTTCCGATCACGCCCTGGGCGTGGCGATGAAAGACATCAAGGCCCTTGGCAAAGCGATTGGCGTCAACCACCCGCTCGCCCTGGCGCTGTGGGACACCGGTGTCTATGAAGCGCGCATGCTCACTTCCTTCGTGGCCGACCCGGCCCGGCTGAGTGCCGCTCAAATGGACCGCTGGTGCAAGGACTTCGACAACTGGGCCTATTGCGACGCGCTGTGCTTCAACCTGTTTGACCGCACGTCGCATGCCTGGGCCAAGGCCGACACATGGAGCAGCAGGAAAGGCGAGTTCGAAAAACGCACCGCCTTTGCCCTGCTGTGGAGCCTCTCGGTGCATGACAAGCAGGCGCCCGACAGCGCCTTCCTGCACGGCCTGGCCCTGGTGGAGCGCGAATCCGGCGATGAGCGCAATTTTGTCAGGAAAGCGCTCAGCATGGCCCTGCGCGCCGTCGGCAAGCGCAATGCGACCCTGCATGCGGCCGCCCTGGCCACAGCGGCGCGGCTGGCTGCCAGCGCCGCCCCGTCCGCGGCCTGGCTCGGCCGCGAAGCGCTGGCTGAACTGAACAGCGCCAGCGTCGCCGGCCGCCTGCAGCGCCAGGCCGCGCGCCCCGCCACTCCGGCCAGCAGGAAACGGCCATGACCAAGGCGCCTATGATGACGTTCGGAAAACAATGCCAACCATGCCAGCAAAAATACGGGCATAATGATTTCTCCCGTGTGCTTATTCCCGGATAGGCAGGCCCGATGGAAATGCAGTTTGAAGACTTTGATGCTTTTGACAGTGGCGCGCCGAAGACGGTTCCGCTACAGGAAGCCGCATCGCCTCTGGTACGCCTTCAGTATCTGATCGACAATACCCCCGCCATCATCTACAGCACGGTGCCGAGTGGCGACTTCAAGATGACCTTCGTCAGCCGCAATGTCACCAATGTGCTCGGCTACACCCCCGAAGAAATGGTGGCCGACCCCAATTTCTGGTTCGACCATATCCACCCCGACGACGCGCCCGAAATCTTTTCCAGCCTGGCCCAGGTGTTCGTCGATGGCCGCCGCACCTACGAGTACCGCTTCCGTGGTTCGGATGGCAAATACCTGTGGATGCACGACAACCTGCGCCTGATCCGCGACGAGCATGGCGCGCCACTCGAGGTCATCGGCTCGCTGACCGACATCACCGCGCGCAAGGCAATGGAAGAGGACCTGCAGCGCAAGGGCGAAGAGCAGCGCATCCTGATCGGCAAGCTGCAGGAGGCCGACGAGCAGCTGCTGCAGGCCGAGAAAATGGCCTCGGTCGGCCAGCTGGCGGCCGGCATCGCCCACGAAATCAATAATCCGATCGGCTTCGTCAATTCCAATATCGGGGCGCTGAAGAACTATGTCGCCACCCTGTTGGCGACGCTGGCCGAGTACGAGAAGCTGCTGGCGAACGCGCCGGCCATGGCCGCATCGGTGGCCGAGCTGCGCAAGCAGGCCGACCTCGACTTCCTGCAGGACGACGTCAATGACTTGATGGCCGAGTCGCTGCATGGTCTACGGCGCGTCAAGGACATCGTTACCGCGCTATCCGATTTTTCCAAGGTGGGCGAAACCGACTGGCAATACAGCGACCTGCACCAGGGGCTCGACAGTACGCTGGCCCTGCTGGCCAGCGACCTCAAGTCCAAAGCCACGGTCGACCGCCACTACGGCACGATGGCGCCGGTTCATTGCGTGGCGTCGCAGATGAACCAGGTGTTCATGAACATCTTGCGCAATGCGATCGACGCCATCACCGAAAAGGGCGTCATCAGCATCCACACCGGCACCGGCCAGACCGGGGTGTGGATCTCGATCCTCGACAACGGCTGCGGCATCGCGCCCGACAATATCAAGCGGATCTTCGAGCCCTTTTTCACGACCAAGCCGGTCGGTAGCGGCACCGGGCTCGGGCTATCGCTGGCCTACAGCATCGTCAAGCGCCATGGCGGCCATATCGACGTGCGCTCCGTGCTCGGCAAGGGCACCCGCCTCACCATTCATTTGCCGAACAAGTCGTCGTGATGGTCGAGCGCTTCGCGGATACTCTTGTGCAGTTCGCCCGTTGACCACGGTTTGGACAGGAAACGGAACACTTCCGCTTCGTTGATGGCCTGCCGCATCGTGTCGACCTCGGTCGAGGCGGTCAGCATCATGCGGGTCGTCGACGGCGTCGCCAGCTTGAGGGCATACAGGAATTCGACCCCCGTCATCTGTGGCATGCGGAAGTCCGAAATGGCGGCATCGAAATGCACTTCGGCGCAGCGCGTCAGCGCGTCGAACGGGTCGGTGTGCATCTCGAGCAGCAGTTCGTCGATCGGAAAATGCTCGCGGATCGAGCGCTGCAGCGCATGCAGCACATTGATCTCGTCGTCGACCAGCAGCAGGCGGCGCATCATGCCTCCTTGAGCGGCCAGACGCGGATCGTCAGCCGCCCCCCGCTCTTGCTCTCGAAATCGATGACCTGCTTGATATTGCGCTCGTCGAGCACATGCTCGGCCGACAGCAGCATCAGCCCTTCCTTGGAGAGCAGGTCGCACGACAGCACCATGCCGGGCAGCAGTTCGCCCGACAGCACGGGGATGTCGCGGATCTGCTCGACCGGCTCGCCGTCGAGCAGCACGCGGAACGCCGCCACCACGGCCGGATCGTAGCGCTTGCCGCTGCGGTCGTAGATCAGCTGGCGCGCCGCTTCCGGGTCGACCTTGCGCTGGACCAGCGCGCCGTGCTGCAGATTGTCGTAGTCGGACGCCACCGCCAGGATGCGCGCGCCGAACGGGATCGACAGGCCGGAGATCCCTTCCGGGAAGCCGCTGCCGTCGAACTGTTCCATGTGGGCGCCGATGATGGTGGCCACGCCGCGCAGGTCCTCGAGCGGCATCAGGAGCTGCTGTGCGTGCAGCGGGTGCTTGCGGAACAGGCCCAGTTTTTCCCCGTTCATCAGGTTGACCGGCATTTCCAGCATTTCGTCCGAAAAGCCCATCTTGCCGATATCGTGCAGCAGCGACGCGATGAAGATTTCCTGGGTCTCGCGCGCGTCGAGGCCCATCTTGGTGGCGATGCGGCGCGCCAGGTCGGCCACGCGGCGCGAATGGCCGGCCATATTGCCGCCGCGCATTTCGATCATGCTGGCGAAGATCTTGATGGTGGTGATGAAGTTGCTCTTGAGCTTGTCGTTGGCGGCCACCATCGCGTCGTGCGATTTCTTCAGCGCGATGGTGCGCGCCTCGACCTTGGCCTCCAGGCTCAGGTTGAGCGTACGCAGCTCTTCGTTCTGGCGCAGCGTCAGCTGTTCGAGCCGCTCCTTCTCGCGCTCGAGCACGCGTCGCTCGATCGCGTGGCGCACCACCAGCATGATGTCGTTGTCGTCCCACGGCTTGGTGATGTAGCGGTAGATCTCGCCGCGGTTGATGGCCGCCAGGATGGCGCTGATGTCCGAGTATCCGGTCAGCAGCAGCCGGATCGATTCGGGCCAGCGCTCGCGCACCTTTTCGAGGAACTGGGCGCCGTCCATCTCCGGCATGCGCATGTCGGAAATGACGATGTCGACTTCGTCCTGCTCCAGCACCGCCAGCCCGGCCGCACCGCTGTCGGCGGTCAGCACGCGGTAGCCCTGGCCGCGGAACAGGCGGCGCAGCGACGACAGGATATTGGGCTCGTCGTCGACGCACAGCAGGGTTGGTGCTGCTTCGCTATTTGGCTCAGTCATTGGATACTACCTCACTGGCGGTTGGCGTCTGGCGAACCGGCAGCCAGACGCGGAAAGTGGTGCCCTGCAGGGGCGTTGAAGTGACATCAATGCGGCCGCGGTGCTTCTGCACAATACCATAAGCGAGCGACAGGCCAAGACCAGTTCCCTTGCCCACCGGTTTGGTGGTGAAAAACGGGTCGAAAATGCGCGACAGGTTCTCGGCCGCGATGCCGCTGCCGTTGTCCGCCACCTCGACCCACACCTTGTCTTCCAGCAGTCCGGTGCCGACCGTGATCAGGCCGCGCTTGTCGCCGACCGCCTGGGCCGCGTTGACGACCAGGTTCATGATGATCTGGTTGATCTGGGACGGCAGGCACTCGACTTCCGGGATGTCGCCGTACTGCTTGACGACGTCGGCCCGGTACTTGACTTCATTGGAGACGATATTGAGGGTCGAATCGATGCCCTGGTGCAGATTGGCCCAGACCCACGACTGGTTGTCGTCGACCCTCGAAAAGTCCTTCAGGTCTTCGACGATGTGGCGCACCCGCACGATGCCTTCCTTCGATTCGTTCATCAAGACCGGGATGTCTTGCTGCAGGAAGTCGAGGTCGATCGACTGGCGCAGCGCTGCCAGCCGCGCCGCCACCTGCGGCTCGCCGATATGGCTTTCGGCGGCGCGGTAGGCGTCGAGCATCTCGAACAGCTGGGCCAGATAGCCCTGCAGGCTGCCGAAATTGGAAAAGATATATCCGATCGGGTTGTTGATCTCGTGCGCCACGCCGGCCGCCAGCTGGCCGATCGACGCCAGCTTCTCCGACTGCACCAGCTGCTGCTGCGCCATCGACAGCTTGTCGTTCAACTCGGTCAACTCCAGGTTGCGGCGGCGCAGTTCGGCGTCGGCCAGCTCGCGCTGGCGGATGTCCTCGACCAGTTGCTCATTGGCCTCGGCCAGTTGGGCGGTGCGGCGCCCGACCAGAGTCTCGAGGTTGTCGTGGGCGCGTCGCAGCGCCATTTCGGCGGTGCGGCGGTCGGTCACTTCGCGCATCGACTCGATCGCGCCGATCACCTTGCCGTCGTGATTGCGCAGCGGCGCCGCCGTGAACTGCAACCAGTGGCCGCTGGCGCCGATATTGGGGAAGAAGTCTTCGGCCTCGTAGGCGCCGGGAATGGCTTCCGAACGGGTGCAGCGGTCGAGCGCGGCGCGCGCGCCGTCGACGATCCAGTCCGACAGCATGTCGCGCCTGGGCTTATAGAAGGCGCGCCCGTGGTTACGGGTGCCGACCATCTCTTCGCGCGACCAGCCCAACAGGCGTTCGCACGCCTTGTTCCAGTGCGTGATGACATGGTCGCAGTCGATGGCAAAGCTGGCCACGGGGTGGCCATCGAAGAACTCGACCAGGGATGCAGGTTCAGTCATGCCGGCGCCTATGCGAAAGGTGACATTTCCTATGATTGTTCATTAGCACCTCTCCAAATGCAAGGCCGACTTTGAAGTCGTGCGCGCCTGATGCGCAATCTGGCAACAGATCATAAATAAAAGCAATTATTTCACACACTTGTGACAATTCAATAGACTTTGGGACTACAGTGCGAAGTAATCTCTAGAAACAATTAGCTGGAAAACGGAGCGGAGAACGCAGGATGAGCCGTCGCCCCCAGGCATGCCATGCCGGCCGTACGCCCGCACCGGTCACCGGTGTGGCGGCGCCGTGCGGACCAGGCTGCTCACGGTTCGGGCTGGCCGCGCTGCTGGCGGCGGTGCGCCGCTGGTCCTGCCTGCTGCTGCTGATGGCCCTGGGCAGCCACCATGCCCACGCGGCCGAGCCCGTCCGCAACGCCACCGAGGCCAGCGTCAAGGCCGCCTACCTCTACAAGTTTGCCGCCTATATCGAGTGGCCGCCGGCCGCGTTTGTGCGCACCGAGACGCCGTTCGTCATCGGCATCGTCGGCGCCGACGATATTGCCGCCGAGCTCAACAAGATCAAGGCCGCCGCAAGCGTCGGCGGCCGGCCGCTCGAAGTACGCGTGCTGCGCCCGGGCGAAGCGGCCGGCGGCGTGCATATCCTGTTCTTCGGCCAGCAGGACGCGGCCCGCCTGACCCGCGAGATAAAAGTCACCGTGGCCCAGCCGATCTTGACGGTAACCGAGAATGGCAACGGACTGCTAACCGGCAGCATCATCAATTTCGTCAACGTCAGCAACCGCATCCGCTTCGAAGTGTCGCTTGCCAATGCCGACCGCAACAGCATCAAGGTCAGCGTGCGCCTGCTCAATGTGGCACTGCGGGTCGAGGCGAGGAAGTCATGAATCTGTTCAAGCCCCGCTCGGTGCGGCTGCGGCTGCTCCTGATTGTGTTCATCGTTAATTTCGCGACGCTGCTGGCGGCCGGCGCCGCCCTGCTCTACCGCGACGTGCTCGAGCAGCGCACGGTGGCCGCCAACGACCTGTCGACGCTGGCCGGCATCCTCAGCCAGGGCAGCGAAGCGGCGCTCGAGTTCGACGAGCCGAAATCGGCGACCGAGAACCTGAACCAACTGCGTGCCAGCCCGGACGTGGTGGCCGCCGCGATCTATACGGCCAAGGGCGCTCTGTTTGCCCGCTACGTCCGCTCGTCCGACCAGCTGGCGCTGCTGCCGCAATCGGCCCAGGCCGACCAGGCCAGCTTCAGCGGCGGTGCGCTGACCGTGTTCCGCCGCATCGGCACCGACACCAACCGGCTCGGCACCATCTATATCAAGGAGCAGTACGACCTGGTGCGCTGGCTGCGCGACTACCTGGCGATCTTCGTGCCGGTTCTGCTGGGCGGCATGGGACTCGGCCTGCTGATCTCGTCGCGCCTGCAGCGCAAGATCTCGGTGCCGATCCTGGCAGTCAGCAATGTGGCGCGCCAGGTGATGGAGCAGCGCAATTTCGCGCTGCGCGCCGAAAAACGCTCCGACGACGAGATCGGCCAGCTGGCCGACGCCTTCAACGGCATGCTGCACACGCTCGAACACGAAATCAGCGAACGCAATGCCGCCGAACTGGCGGTGCGCACCCTCAACGCCGACCTGGAACGGCGCGTGGCCGACCGCACCGGCGAGCTGATGGTCGCCAACCAGGCGCTGGCCAGCCGCACCGCGGACGCCGAGGACGCCAACCGCGCCAAGGCCAATTTCCTGGCCAATATGAGCCACGAAATCCGCACCCCGATGAATGCCATCCTCGGCTATGCCTACCTGCTCGAACGCGACAATCTGGGCAGCGAATCGGTCAACCTGGTCACCAAGATCCGCAATGCGGGCCGCTCGCTGCAGTCGATCATCAACGACATCCTCGACTTTTCCAAGATCGAGGCGGGCCACCTCGAGATCGAGCGCGCGCCGTTCAAGCTGGCCGACGTGCTCGACAACCTGGCCGGCATCATGGCCGCCAATGCCGGCGACAAGGAAGTCGAGCTGGTGGTGTCGCCGCCGCCGTTCGTCAGCGGCCAGCTGATGGGCGATGTGCTGCGGCTTGAACAGGTGCTGATCAACCTGACCGGCAACGCCATCAAGTTTACCGAGCGCGGCTCGATCATGGTCGGCATCAGCCTGCTCTCGCGCGACGAAAAGACAGCCACCATGCGCTTTTCGGTCAAGGATTCCGGCATCGGCATCCCGATGGACAAGCAGGCCCAGATCTTTGCCGCCTTTGCCCAGGCCGACATCTCGACCACGCGCCGCTTCGGCGGAACGGGGCTGGGCCTGACCATTTGCCGCCACCTGGTCAACAAGATGGGCGGCTCCATCGGCGTCATCAGTGAACCGGGACGCGGCAGCGAATTCTGGTTCACGATCCCGTTCGACATCGACGGGCGCGCCGAGATCGGGCCGTCCGAACTGGCTGCGCTCGATGTGCTGATCGTTGACGACAACGATGTCGCACGCCACAACCTGTCGCTGATGACGCGCGCCCTCGGCTGGTCTTCGACCTCAGCAGAATCGGGCGAGACGGCGCTGCAAAGGGTGCGTGGAAAGTCCGAACGCGGCAGCGCCTTCGATTTACTGCTGATCGACTGGCAAATGCCGGGCATGGATGGCCTGGCCGCAGCGCTGGCCGTGCGCAACCAGATCGGCGACACGGCCACGCCGATCATCCTGATGGTGACCGCATTCGCGCGCGACAGCCTGCTGCGCCAGAGCGGCATCGACTGCGTCGACGCCATCGCGTCCAAGCCGATCACCAGCTCGGCCCTGTACGACTGTGTGGCCAAAGTGCTCAAGCAGCGCGGACGCGGCATCGGCAGTTCGCACCGGCGCCAGCAACAGCAGCAATTACACCGCATTCCCGGCGTGCGCGTACTGGTGGTCGACGATAGCGACATCAACCGGGAAGTGGCACTACGCATCCTCGCCGCCGACGGCGCCACCGTCAGCGTGGCCAACGACGGCGCCAGCGCAATCAAATGGCTACGCGCCAACCCGGACAAGGTCGATATCATCCTGATGGATGTGCAGATGCCGGTCATGGACGGCCATGAAGCGACCGCTCTCCTGCGCACCATTCCCGAACTGGCCCATCTGCCCGTCATTGCGCTGACGGCAGGTGCCTACAAGGCGCAGCAAGACCTGGCGCGGGAGGCCGGAATGAACGACTTTGTCGCCAAACCGTTCAATGTGGACGAACTGATGGCTGCCATTGCCCGCCTGACCAATTGCGTGCCCCAAACCCTGGGCCAACCTGCGCCGCCGGCGGCGAATGCCGACTCTGAACTGGCGCGCTTTGCCACCCTGCCCGGCATCGACATGGCAAAGGGCATGGACACCTGGCGCGAATTTGCCGAATACCGCAGGTTCCTGCAAAAGTTCGTGCTTGACTACGCCGGCTGCGCCAACCAGTTCACCGCACTCCTAGAGGCCGGCGAACTGGATGCTGCCAGTATGCTGGTGCACAAGCTCAAGGGCGCCGCCGGCAGCCTGGCCCTGAGCACGGTGTTCGACATCGCGCGCGAGATCGATGGCTGCACCAATGCCGATGTATCGCTGCGCCTGGTGCCAAGGCTGCGCGTGGCGCTGGACGAAGCATTCGCGTCGATCGCCCTGCTTGGCGCCGACCAGCCGGCGATAGACGCGCAGCTCGACGTTGAGCAGGCCGTCCCGTTGCTGCGGACCCTGCTGGGCGCACTCGACACCGACGCGCCCGACCAAGCCAACAACATCCTGGCACAACTGGCGCCGTCGCTTCCGGGCGGCGCGCTGGTGCCGATCCAGGCCTGCGTCGACAACTTCGATTTCCGCGCCGCCGAGACAATGGTACGGCAGCTGGCGCGAGAACTGGCCATTGAGCTCATGGAGTAGCTAATGACGCACGGACCGATCCTTATCGTTGACGACGAACCGAGCAACCTGGCCACGCTCAAGCAAATCCTGGGCAACGACTATGCGCTGGTATTTGCCCGCAGCGGCGCCGACTGCCTGTCCGCGGCCGCCAAGCACCGACCGTCGCTGATCCTGCTCGATGTGCAAATGCCCGACATGGACGGCTACACCGTGTGCCGCGGTCTCAAGGCCAATCCCGATACCGAGGCCACACCGGTCATTTTCGTCACCTCGCTGGCCCAGTCGGGCGACGAGGCTGCTGGCTTTGCCAGCGGCGCGGTCGACTATATCGTCAAGCCGGTGTCGCCGGCCATCGTACTGGCACGCGTGCGCACCCATCTTTCTCTGGTTGGCGCCGCCACCCTCGAGCGCTATGTCCGCCAGCTGGAAGTCGAACAGGCGCGCACCGCCCGCCTGTCGCGCACGCTGGCGGTGCTATCGAGTACAAATTCGATGATCGTGCGGGTGCGCGAGCCGCAGGGACTGATCGACGGGGCGTGCCAGATCGCGGTCGAGCATGGCCGCTTCGGTATGGCATGGATCGGCACCTGCCAGGACCAGGACTCGCTGCTGCTGGCCGCGATCGAAGTCGATGACCAGGCCAGGAACGGCAAGCCGGCCTTCCTTGGCACCCATGTCGCGCTGGCCGGCCTCGGCCTGCCGGAACAGGTGCTCGGCACCGGCAAGGCGGCCTACTGCAACAATACCAGCTGCAGCCCTGCGCTGGGCAAAGCCTGCGCCGATGCGTTCGGGCGCGGCTACCTGGCCATGGTGGCGCTGCCGCTGTCGCTCGGCGAAGGCAAGCGCGGCGTGATGGTGCTGTATGCCCGCGAAGTAGACAGCTTCGACGACGACGAGATGAAGCTGCTGGGCGAACTGGCGGGCGATATTTCGTTTGCCATGCAGGCGATCGAGAACCAGCAGCGCGCCAACTTCCTGTCATTCTACGATGCGCTGACGACACTGCCCAATACCACCCTGTTCCTCGACCGGCTCGACCAATTGCTGGCCGGCGCGCGGCGCGACGGCAGCAGTGCCTTCGTGATCATGCTCGACATCGACCGCTTCAAGCAGATGAATGACGATTTCGGCCGCCATGTGGGCGACTACCTGCTCAAGACCGTGGCGCGGCGGCTCGACGACGGCCTGTCCGAACGCTGCAGCGTGGCCCGGACCGGCAGCAATAATTTTGCTGTCGCCGGCAGCGGCGAGGATGCGGCGGCCGTGTGCGAGCTGGTGCTGTCGATGGTGACTGCGCCGATCCCGGTGGAACAGGACAGCGTGCAGCTGTCGGCACGCCTGGGCGTGGCCGTGTTCCCGCTTGACGCCGACAATGCCGAGACCCTGTTCAAGAATGCCGAGCTGGCGCTCAAGCAGAGCCGAGGCGCCAAGTCCGACTTCCTGTTCTATTCGCCCGCCTTCAATGCGCGCCTGGCCGAGAAGACCTCGATGGAGAAGTTGCTGCGACGCGCGCTGGAGGAACAGCAGTTCGAGCTGTACTACCAGCCCAAGGTCGACCTGCAGAGCGGACGCATCAACGGCGCCGAGGCGCTGATCCGCTGGCACCATCCGGAACGCGGCCTGGTGCCGCCGGTGGAATTCATCCCGCTGGCCGAAGAAACCGGCCTGATCGTCGCCATCGGCGCATGGGTGGTGCACGCCGTCTGCTCCCAGCAGGCGGCCTGGCTGCGCGATGGCGTGGCCATGGTACCGGTGGGGCTGAATCTGTCGCCGATGCAGTTCAGGGAAGGCAATATCCAGCGCCTGATGGAGAGCACGCTGGCCGCCAATGGGCTCGACGCCCGCTGGGTCGAACTGGAACTGACTGAAACGCTGGTCATGCACGATCCGGTCGATGCTGAACGGACCATGCGCGCCCTGCGCAGCAAGGGCCTGCAGCTGTCGCTCGACGACTTCGGCACCGGCTACTCGTCGCTGGCCTACCTCAAGCGCTTTCCGTTCGATACGGTCGAGATCGACCGTGCCTTCATCGTCGAAGTGACCCAGAACCCGGACGATGCGGCGATCGCCTCGGCCATCATCGCGATGGCGCACACGCTGCGGATGAAGGTGGTGGCCGAAGGGGTCGAGACCGAGGCGCAGCTGCACTTCCTGCGCAACCGCCATTGCGACCAGATGCAGGGCTATTATTTCAGCAAGCCGGTGCCGGCGGCCGATTTTGCCGCCATGCTGAGCGAGGAAAAGCGGCTCGACCTGGAATCAGGCACGGCCAGCAACCAGCAGAACCTGTTAATCGTCGACGACGACGCGCCGACCCTGTCGGCGCTGCAGCGCTCGCTGCGGGGACAGGGCTACCGCGTCCTGCCGGCCGTCGACGGGCACGCCGGATTGGAACTGCTGGCGCGCCATCCGGTGCAGGTGATCGTGTGCAGCCAGCGCATGGCCAAGACCGCCGGCGACGATTTCCTGACAGTGGTCGCCAAGATGTACCCGGACACAATGCGCATCGTTCTTTCCGGGTACACCGAGCTGCAGTCGGTGATCGACGTGATCAACCGCGGCGAGATTTACCGCTTCCTGACCAAGCCGTGGGACGACGACCTGCTGCGCGAGAACATCAAGGAAGCATTCCGCCACCACCGTCCGGGAGGCTGAGGCGCCGTCAGACGCCGTAGCCGGTCATGGTGGTCTTGATGTCGTTCCTCAGAATGTCCTTGGACGCCGCGCTGTTCTTGATCAGGTTTAGCATCTGCAGCAGCTGCGATTCGCTGGTCGGGCCGCCGCCGCCTGGTTTCATCAAGTCGATGACGCGGGTCGCCGTGTCCTTCTGGCCGCCGAACAGGCCGCGCTTGACCGTGCTCTTGGCAGCCAGGGCCTTGGCCTCGAGTTCGTCGACGATGCCAATGCCGCTGCCGCAAATGGACGGCAGCTTCAGGCGCAGCAGCAGAGTCAGCGTCTGCGGATCGCCGGCGATGGCCTTGTCGAGCAAGCTGGCGGAATTGGTGTCTTTCTTCTCGCCCTTGATGAACTGGTAGAACTTCTTACCGGCCTTGAACAGTTTGTCGACCAGGCCCACCACGGCACTGAACACCGCCATCGGCCCCGCGATGAACTGGGCGCCCGGAATGATGGTCAGCAGATTGCGCACGAAATTGAACACGCCCATGAACATGTCCTTGACATACTTCATGAAGCCGGCCGGCGCCTTGGTCAGCGCGTAGACCGCTTCCGGCGGCGCTTCGCTCTTCGGAACCTTTTTGCCGTCGACGACCTCGGTGCTGGTTTCGTCAAACACCTGCCACTGCGACCACTTGGTCTTCATGCCGAGAGCGGCGGCGATCATGTCGGCGATCGGGCTGGCCAGCGCGCCGACCACGCCGACGGCACCGTCCTTGATGTGCTGCCACACCGAATTGGAGCTGGCGAACAGGTCGGCACCCTTTGCGACCGGATCGACCGCGTCTTCGACCGTACTTGCGACATCCTTGACACCGCCGGCGACGCTGCCGGCCGACTCGACGCCCATCTTCAGGCCAGGGCCCATGCGCGAGATCGATGCCTTTTCAGCCGGCGTGGCGTTGGGGCTGAAAGCCAGCTCTTCCTCGCCTTCGGCTTCGGCCTGTTCAGGCAGGGAGTCGTCGAAGTCGGTCCATTCTTCGGTCACCATTTCGGACGGTGCCGCTTCGGCCGACGGCCCGGGGGCGGAACCGGAGACGGAACCGGAGCGCCCGCGCCCATCGAGTTGCGCCGTGCCCGAACCTGGGTCGATTTCCTTGAGCTGAGTATCGGCCTTCGCCTGCACCTGTTTGCCCGTTTCGAGGGCCTTGGCGCCCATGACGTCCGCTTCAGTTTCGAGTCCGACGTCGTCGTTGACCGGGGTGCCGGTCTTCATCTGGGTGGTCGCCTGCACGCGGCCCTGGGCTTGCTGCACGACGTGCCAGGCTTCGTGCGGCAGATGCTGCTCCTGGCCGGGGGCGACGTGGATGTCGGAACCTTGCGCGAAAGCGTGGGCGTTGAGCTGAGCCGGTTCGGGCGAGTTGTAGTGGACTTTGACATGGTCCATCGCCATGCCGGACATGCTTTCAATGCCGGACTTGAGCGGGCCCGGCAAACCCGACTTGTTTTCCGTTGGCATTTCCTCGCGCTGGGCCACGCCCGCGCCGGCAGCCTTGCCCTGCAATGGCTCCTCTTCCTCGGCCAGCTGGGCCGGTTCGAACTTGCCCTGCA
>CBDDRJ010000086.1:0-2909 GCA_965233055.1 uncultured bacterium | reverse complement strand
AGGGTGGGCACTGCGTGCCCACGCGTTACGGGCGCAACAAGGCGCGCAAGCGCTCGGCTGCGCGTTCCTCTCCGGTTTTCAGCAAGGCCTGCTCCAGCAAGCCAGGCTCGTTCCCCCGGGTCGTCGTCCACTGGGTGAAATATTCATGCACTGTCCGCCACGGCGGAAAATCGTTCGGCAGCCTGCGCCACGACACCCCGTTCGCCAGCAAGTACAACACGGCACAAAACACATCGTATAAATCATGCCTGCGCGGCCGGGTCTTCTTGCGCGCGCTTTCCAGCAGATTGCGTACCAATTCGAACTTCTCACGCGACACGTCGCTGTCGTAGGACTGTCTGGCCATCGCCTCTCCTTCGCCGTCTACCTACTTGGATGAATGGATACGGAACAGGTTCCCCCAACAGGCGGGCTCGGCGCCCGTGGTTTTGTGTCAAAATGCCCAATCGCACCTTTTGCCACTCTTCGTCGAAGCCCATGAAAATCCTGATCGCCCCCTTGCTCGCCGCCTTGTCCGTCACCGCTCACGCTGCCGACGGCGACGCCGCCGCCAAACGCGCCGGCGCCACCATCGACAGCGCCAGCCTGATGCGCCATATGACGGTGCTGGCTTCCGATGAATACGAGGGCCGTGGCCTGGGCGGCAAGGGCGAAGCCCTGACCATCGATTACTTGCAGCAGCAGTTCTCCAAGCTGGGCCTAAAACCGGGCAATCCGGACGGGACCTGGGTGCAAAAGGTGCCGCTGGTCGGCGTCACGTCGAACCCGACCTTTGCCTATAGCGGCGGCGGCAAGACCACCACCCTCAACTTCGCTGACGACTTCGTGGCGCGTTCGTGGAAGCTCGAGCCGCAGGTCGACGTGGCGGCCGAGCTGGTGTTCGTCGGCTACGGCATCCAGGCGCCGGAATTCAACTGGGACGACTACAAGGGCGTCGACGTGCGCGGCAAGATCCTGGTCATGCTGGTCAACGACCCGCCGATCGCCGACGCCAGGCACCCGGACCAGCTCGACCCGGCTGTGTTTGGCGGCAAGTCGATGACCTACTATGGCCGCTGGACCTACAAGTATGAAATCGCGGCCAAGCTGGGTGCGGCCGGCGCGATGATCATCCATGAGACCAAACCGGCGGCCTATCCGTGGGCCGTGGTGCGGACCGGCGGCGCGACTGAAGGTTTCATCATCAAGCCGGAAGGCGAGGACCCGAACAATCCATCGGTGCCGGGCTGGATCCAGCTCGACGCTGCCAAGGCCATGCTGACAGCGGCAGGGCAGGACTTCGACCAGCTCAAGGCCGCCGCCATGCTGCGCAACTTCAAGCCGGTGCCGCTTGGCCTGACCGGCAAACTGTCGGTCAAAAATACCTGGCGCCCGCTCGACTCGAACAATGCGGTGGCGATGATTGAAGGGTCCGACCCGAAGCTCAAGAAAGAGTATGTGATCTACAGCGCCCACTGGGACCACTTCGGCATCGATGAAAAACTGCCGGGGCCGCGCAACCGCCAGATTTATCACGGCGCGCAGGACAATGCTTCCGGCGTGGCAGCTTTGCTGGAACTGGCCAAGGCGTATCAGGCCTTGCCGCAGGCGCCCAAGCGCAGCATCGTGTTCCTGGTGCCCACCGCGGAAGAGCGTGGCCTGATGGGCTCGTATTACTACGCCAGCCATCCGCTGTATCCGCTGACCCAGACCCGCATCAATATCAATATGGACATGATGAATGTGCTGGGCCGCACGCGCGACATCGCCGTGTCAGGCCATGGCAAGTCCAATACCGATGAATGGGTGCAGCGTGTGGCAAAGACGCAGGGACGCAAGGCGCGTGCAGCCGCTGCCGAGGGCGGCCTGTTCTTCCGCAGTGATCACTTCCCGTTTGCCAAGATGGGTGTGCCGGTATTGTTCATGGAGACTGGCAGCGACTATATCGGCAAGCCGGCTAACTTCAAGCAGGAAAAACAGCACGAATACGAAACCCAGATTTACCACAAGGTGGTCGATCAGGTGAATCCGGACTGGGATCTGGCGGGGGCGGTGCAGGATACGCAGCTGCTGTTCCAGGTGGGCTATGATGTGGCGCAGGGGCGCTACACGCCGGCGTGGAAGAAGGGCGCTGAATTCTATGCCGCGCACAAGGCGTTGATGAAGAAGTAGGCCGCTACGTGACTTCGCGCTTGTTGCCCTGGAAGGTAACGTAAAGTCGGCGGTGGTAGGCGTAGGAGCAGGTGTCGTCGCGCTCGTAGTACTTGCCTACCCAGTCGAGCAGGAAAGGCAGCATGCTGTCCTGCTTTTCCTTTGACTCGTACTTGTGCGATTCCCACGGACGCTGCAGGTTGTGCGCCACGCACACATCCTTGCCGGGATTCATGAACACGAATTCGCGGCAAAATGGCAGCGCCGCTTCGACGAAGTCGCCATAGCAACCTTCGATCACCCAGTTGTCGGTGTTGTTCAAAAATGTCAGCAAATCGGCCACGGCCTCGTCGACAGGGCGGGCAACGGCGATCTTGCTCGGCTCCCAGACCAGCGTGTCCAGATCGAGATGCACCAGTTTGTGCTCGGCCGCCAGGGCGCGCGCCACGGTGGATTTCCCCGAACCGGAATTGCCAACGATGAGTACTCGCATACCCTTCCTCTCCTGATGTCTCAATGTTTGAGCAGCGGCCCCAGGTATTTGCCCGTGACGCTGTGCGGATTGGCCGCCACCTGTTCCGGCGTGCCGCTGGCAATGATTTTGCCGCCGCCGGCGCCACCTTCGGGGCCGAGGTCGACGATCCAGTCTGCCGCGCGGATCTCGTCGAGGTTGTGCACGATGACGACCAGCGAATGGCCGGCGGCGAGGAGCTGGCGCAGCGAGCGCAGCAGCTTCGCCACGTCCTCGAAATGCAGGCCGGTAGTCGGCTCGTCGAACA
>CBDDRJ010000085.1:0-37156 GCA_965233055.1 uncultured bacterium | reverse complement strand
AGCGGCGCTGGCCGGCCTGGCGCCGGCCCGGCCGCCGGCTTGGGGGAGGCCACTGGTTTGGCGGAGGCCGCTGGTTTGACGGAGGCCGCTGGCCGCAGATCGGCCGCTGGCTTGGTGGCGGCCGCTGGCCGCAGATCGGTCGCCGGCTTGGTGGCGGTCAGCGGCGTCAGCTTGGCGTCGGCCGCGGATGCCAGTTTGGTGGCGGCAGCCGGAGCCGACCTGTTGGCGGCAGCTGGCACTGGCTTTGCTGCGGCCGCCGGCGCTGGTCCGGCGACGCCCCCCTGCGCCAGCGCTGCGTGGGACGGGCCCGCCAACAGTGCCAGCACCAGCAGTGGCATGGCGATCGGGCGGTGCGACAAGTGGCTGGAGGTTTTCATGACCGGCGTTCCTTGGAGAGAGCAGCGTCGCTGCACGACATTCAGTAGCATTCTTTGGCCTGGCCGACGCCGTTGATGACGCCGATGCAGTGGCGCACCGGCGCCGCTACCTTTTTCACAGCCGGGGCTGGCGGCGCCAAGGCCGGCGCCGGCTTAGGTTCGCCCAGCAGCGACAGCTTGGTGGCGCCGGGCGTGACGGCGGCCTTGGGGTCGACCTGGTTGCGCAGCGCCAGCGACAGCGTGCCGACGCTGCGCGCCAGGTCGAGATGCTCGGCCTGCTCGGGCGTCACTTCCAGCGTGACGGCGTTGACCACGCGCGGCTTGGTGTCGTCGCGGTTCACCTCCTGCGCCACCGCCAGCACCAGGATGCGCTCGAGGACGATCTTCGAGATATACGGTTCCTTGGCCGGCTCGAGCGGGCCGCGCTCGGCCGGCGCGTCCTTCTGGGTGCTGACGATGACGTCGACGAAGTTGCCCGGCAGCGCGAAGCCGGCCACGCCGATGACGTCGTTGACGCGCACCGTGATGGCGCGCTTGCCTTCAGCGATCACGGCCGACAGCCCGCCCATGGTGCCGAGCGGCGCCAGCTTGGCTTCGGTCAGCGGCTCGCCGCGCAGCAGACTCGACTTGAGCACCCGCCCGCCCAGCCTGGCCGGGTCGAACAACGCCCCTTGCGGCAAGCCATTGGCCGGCCATTCGGCCAGCACCAGCATCTCGGGCGCCAACCGCTGGCCGAGGTTGACGTCGGCCGCCGCCACCACGATCCTGGCGGTGCCAGCCGCCGATTTGTCGAGCAGCCAGCGCGACGCCAGCACCACCGCGGCCAGGCCCAGAACCACCGCGATCAACAGCATTGTCACTGCGCGCAAGTTTTTCATTGGATCATCTCGGCTATGTCGTCAATCGGATGGGAAGGCTGGGCGCCGGCCCCGAACAGGCTGGTCCACGCCTGTTCGATGGCGGCCACCGTCAGCCGCGCTTCGTGCCCGGCGAAGCCGGCGAAATCGACGATGCGGCCGAGCAGCTCGCGCGGGTAGCAGGCCAGCAGCGGGCGCTTGCTCTCGCGGTGCAGCTGCTCGATCAGGTGGCGCAGCACGCCGTCGTCGAACACGATGCGGGCGGCCAGGCACTGCTGGCGGAACAGGGTGCGGTACTCGGGCTCGGTCAGCGCGCCGACCGCGATCCGGTAGCCGAGGCGGCGCTGGATCGATCCGTCGAGCAGCTGGTCCGGCTCGAAATTGGTGGCGAACACCAGCAGCGTGTCGAACGGCACCGCGAAGGTGTGGCCGCCGTCGAGCGCCAGGTGGTCCTGGCCGTGGTCGAGCGGGCCGATCCAGCGGTGCATCAGGGCGCTGGTGGCGACTTTCTGGCGGCCCAGGTCGTCGATGACGAAGATACCGTTGTTGGCCTTGAAATGGGGCGGCGCCTGGTAGGTGCCGGTGGCGGCGTTGCGGCGCAGCTCGAGCATGTCGGCCGACAGTTCGGCCCCCACCTGCAGCACCGGGCGCTGGCACAGGGCCCAGCGGCCATCGCTCGAGCGCCGGTCCAGCCCGGAGCGCGCCTGCATCGCATGCAGCGCGCCGGGCGGTTGGTGCACGTCCTCGTCATGCACTTCGATGATCTGGTTGCCGGCCACCACCGCGTACGGCACCGCCACCACATCGCCCAGCAGGCGGCCAAGGCGGCTGGCCAGCGTGGTCTTGCCGCTGCCGGGCGGCCCGTACAGCAGCAGCGAGCGGCCCGAGTACATGGCCGCGCCGATCAGGCGCCCGACCCCGGCCGACAGCGCGATGTCGGCGAACGCGCCGGCCACCTCGGCCTGGCCGACGCCGCGCGTGCGCAGCGAAGCGAGCAGCGACTGGCGCGCCACTTGGCTGCGGTAGGCTTCGAGCGTGACGGGGGCCGGCCCCAGGTAGCTGCAGCGGCCCAGGTATTCATTGGCGCGCTGGCGCCCGAGGCTGGTCAGCTGGTAGGCCACGTCGAGGTCGGCGTCGCCGCGGCGCGCCACCTCGGCCAGCTGCTCGGCCACCATGAAGGCGAGTACCTCGCGCAGCACATTGACGGGCAGGCGCAGCCGCCCGGCCAGCTTTGACAGGTGCATGCGGCCTGCCATCAGCACCACCTTGGCGACCAGCTCGACGATCATCTGTTGCTCCAGCCCCGTCTCCTGCACGCAGCGCGGCTGCGGCGGCGGCGCACCGTGGCGCTCGATGTAGCCGCGGGCGGCGGTCGCAGGCAACTGTTCGGTGTCGATCATCCGGATTCCCCTTTGCGCGATGCACGGGCTGGCGGCGCCCGTGATTTCATCTTAGCCACACCCTGCTTTTGTCCATTGATACTTAGCAAGGGTTTGAATTCCCTTGCGCATTACCAGCGCTGCCACGACAGCGTGCCGATGGTCGACAGCGCCATCGCCACCGCATACGGGATGCCGCCCGCGCTGGCCACCGGCGCCGGCCGGAGGCCATGGGCGCGCAGCGACAGCCCGTGGCACAGCTGCCACAGATTGGCCAGGCCCTGCCACAGCCGGCCGCTGAACACCAGCATCAGCAGCGCCATCAGGCCGCCGACGACGAAGGTGGTGATGCCGATGCGCCAGCTCATGGCCGGGCCGACGAAGGCGCCGACCGCCGCCATCAGCTTGACGTCGCCGGCGGCCATGCCGCGCAGCAGGTAGAACGGCAGGAACAGCAGCAGGCCGGCCAGCGCGCCGGCCACGCACTGGGCCGGCGTGACCGCAAGCGGCGACAGCAGCGCCAGCAGCAGGGCCAGCACCAGGCCGCTCAGGGGAATCAGGTTCGGGATGCGGCGCTCGGCCAGGTCGGTCGAGGCCGCCAAAAGGAGGATGGCGCAGAGGAACAGGTCGGGCGGCATGGCAGCTCCGGCGGGTGGCAGCACGCACAGCGCCAGCCGGTGGCTGCCGGCCGGCGCAGCCGGGCCCGCCTCAAGTGGCCAATTGCGTGGCGACGTAGGCGAACTTGGTTTGCAGCGTGGTGCCGATATCGGTCATGGCGCCGATCGCGATGACGCCGATCAGGGCGGCAATCAGGCCGTATTCGATGGCGGTCACGCCGCCTTCGTCATCGGCAAAACGGGTAATGGCAGAAACAATGGATTTCATGGCTAGCTCCCAGAGGTAAATGAAGAAACGCACTATGGCGTGCCGGCATCATTGACCGGCTGTTGGTAGCCGGTCGAGCTCGTTGCGCCATGGATTGACTATAGCGAGTGCAAGTTTTTGCGAATTGATTCAGGACAAGCCGCAAAAGCGGGCGGACCGGCGACGGGCCGACCTTTGCGGGAAATGGGAGCGCCGCAAAGCTTCACCCGGAATTCTGGAAAAGATCAAAGAATTTGCCGGAACTTTTGGGTATTGTTTAGGGTGGTTTCCACTGGACAGACACATTGTTTCCGCACTGCACTATTGCGCGAACGCGGGATTTGGGTACACTGGAGTAGCATTGTTAAAAAACGGAGACAATGCCATACCGAAATCCAAGGATTGAATTGCCGATAAAGCAAAAAGCCTTTATCCTTTATGGCTGTTCTTTGGAAAGGTCGCATGCTTGGCAGACGCAGTTCGCCTTGCTGGCAGAATCAGTATTCCTGGCAAAGGGTGGATGGGCGCGCTTCAGACATAGGCCAATTGGACGATAAATTCCAGAGAACACGATGGATTCCCTTCTGAGACACATGGTGGACATGACCGGCCACCGCGATCACACGATGCTCGACATCTCGGTGATCTCGGCGGTGCAGGAATTGGCGAGCGCCTCGCGCACCCGTGTGCTGTCGATTGCCACCTTGCGTGGCCAGCAATACCTGCGCCCGCGCGCCATCATCTGCGCCGGCGAAGCGGCCCGCATGGACGACGCGCTCGACACCAGTCTGCCGGGCGACCCGATCAGCCAGTTCCCTGCCCTCGAGCACTGCCTGGCCCACCATGAAACCCTCGGCGAGGACGTGGCCGCCGACGGCACCCGCATCATGTGGCTGCCGATCTGGTTCGGCGACAAGTGCGACACCTGCCTCGAAGTCACGCACACCCAGGCGTTCACGCCCGACACCCTGCACACGGTCGGCGGCATCGTCAGCGTCTACCGCAATTTCCAGAACCTGCTCGACTATAGCGAGCGCGACTCGCTGACCGGGTTGCTGAACCGCAAGACTTTCGACGACCAGCTCGCCAAGATGCTGCAAGCCACCAACGAGCAGGACCTGGCGCCGGACGGCCAGGAACGGCGCCACCATTCGGAAACGGAAAAGCAGTGGCTGGCCGTGGTCGACGTCGACCACTTCAAGCACGTCAACGACAAGTTCGGCCACCTGTACGGCGACGAAGTGCTGATCCTGATCGCCAACCTGCTGCAGTCGTCGTTCCGCACCCAGGACCGGGTATTCCGTTTCGGCGGCGAGGAATTCGTCGTGCTGCTGCGCTCGACGACACTGGCCAATGCGCACAAGATCATCGACCGCTTCCGCAAGAACGTCGAGTCGCATGTGTTCCCGCAGGTGGGCACGGTGACCGTCAGCGTCGGCTTCGTGTCGATCAGCGCCTACGAGTCGCCGGTGATCATCCTCGGCCATGCCGACCAGGCGCTGTACTACGCCAAGAGCCACGGCCGCAACCAGGCCTGCCACTACGACGAACTGGTGTCGGGCGGCCTGCTCATCGCGGTCGAGTCGAACGATACGGCGGAGTTCTTCTAACCGGCTTGTGCGACTGACAGGAAGCGGTGTAGCAGGGGTTGCGTGGAGCGCAGCTCCATGCCTGCGGAACGGACTTGCCGTGCCCGGCAAGTCTCCTACAGCGATTCCTTTAACTCGCCTCGGCGACTGACAGGAAGCGCATCGGGTCGACATTCCATTTGGCCGGCGACTCGTGGCGCACGATCTTGTCGCCGCCGCCAAAGCCCAGCCCGCGCGACAGGTCGACCTGCTCCGGCTTGATATAGACGCTGGTCTTGGTGTTGAAGAACACGTTGACCTTGGGCGCGAGCAGATTGGTCTCGTGCGACTCGACCACCACCGCCAGCCGGCCCGATTCGAGCAGCACCATGGTGCCGACCGGGTAGATGCCGACGCACTTCATGAATTCCTGCGCATACTGCGGGTTGAAGTGGAACTTGCTCCATTCGTAGATCTTGCGCAGCGCGTCGGCCGCCGCCATGCCCTTGTGGTAGCAGCGGTCGGCCGTGATGGCGTCGTATACATCGACGATGGCGGCCATCTGGGCCAGCTCGCTGATGACCCCTTCGCCCTGCTTTTCCGGGTAGCCGCTGGCGTCACGCCGCTCGTGGTGGTGCAGCGTGATGTCGAGCGGGATCGGGCCGATGTCGGCCGACTTGGACAGGATGTCGAAGCCGTCCTGCGGATGGCGCCGCACGATGGCGAATTCCTCCTCCGTCAGCGGCCCCGGCTTGTTGAGGATGGCGTCTGGCACCAGCGCCTTGCCGGTGTCGTGCAGCAGGCCGCCCAGGCCGGCCTGGTAGGTGGTGTCGGCATCCATGCCGCGCGCGCGGCAGAACGCCACCATCAGCGTGCACACCGACACCGAATGGAGGAAGGTGTAGTCGTCCTTGGTCTTGATGCGCAGCATACCCATCAGCGCGCCGGGATTGCGCAGGATCGATTCGGTGATGTTCTCGACCATCGGCGACACCTGGTCGAGCTCGATGGCCTTGCCGAGGCGCGCATCGCGCATGACGTTCTTGACCAGGTTGGTGGCCTGGTGGCGGATCATCGTGGCGCGCTTGAGTTCGTCGCCGAGCGACACCCGCTTGACCACGGCCGGCGTGCTGGCGATGACGATCAGCTCGGACTCGACCTGGGCAGCCGCTTGCTCGACCGTCGGCGCGTCCTGGACGTCGTCGCCCTTGTCGGTGTCGATGACGACGTCATGGATGCCAGCATTGATGATCTTGCGGATCTCGTCTTCGCTGCTGAGCAGGAAGCGGTTCCGCACAAACGGGTGGGTCATCCAGTCGCAACTAAGGTCGTGGATGTACATGCCGACTTTTAGTTGCGAAGAATCGACTTTCTTGTGCATGAAATACCTGCGAATCTGAAGGCTAAAGGGCGCTGAAACGAGTATAGCGATTTTGCCGCCGGCAAGGATACAAATTATGCGCCTTACGCTGATTCAACTATTATCGCTATCTTAGCAAGGTAAACAGGGCGGGAACGATGGAACTACGACAACTTCGTTATTTTGTTGCTATTGTGGATCACGGCTCCCTGTCGCGCGCCGCCCAGGTGCTGCACGTGGCCCAGCCGGCCCTGACCCAGCAGCTGCGCCAGCTCGAGGAAGAGCTGGGGGCCCAGTTGCTGCACCGCTCGCCCCAGGGCGTGTTATCGACCGACGCCGGCAAGCTGTTCTACGAGCATGCCCAGGCCATCCTCAAGCAGGTCGGCGACGCCCGCTCGGCCGTCAACCAGTCGGCCACCCGCCCGGCCGGCAGCGTGTCGCTGGCCTTGCCGCACAGCATCTCCGGCGCGCTGGCGCTGCCGCTGCTGATGGCCACGCGCGAGCGCTATCCGGAAGTGACGCTACAGCTGACCGAGGAACTGTCGGGCAACCTGACCGAGCAGCTCAAGTCCGGCCGCATCAACCTGGCGGTGCAGTTCGACGACGGCCAGCTGGGCCAGTTCGCCTGCACCCCGCTGGTCGAGGAAACCATGATGTACCTGTGCCTGCGCGGCTCGCCGCACGGGCCGGCCGCTGACAGCCGGACCGGCGACAGCCTGTCCCTGGCGCAGGCGCTGGCCGGCCGGCTGATCCTGCCCGGCCTGCAGCACGGGGTGCGCCCGCGCATCGAGAACGTGGCGCGCAGCGCCGGCCTGCGCATCGAGAACGTGATCGAGATCAATTCGCTGGCCATCCTCAAGTCGGCGCTGCTGGCCGACATGGGCGCCACCATCCTGCCGCTGGCGCCGCTGCTGGCCGAGGTCGAACGGGGCGACCTGCAGGCGACCCCGATCGACCATGCCGCGCTGTCGCGCACGGTGACGCTGTGCGCGTCGAAGAACATCCCGCTGACCAATGCCACCGCCGCCGTCGGCCGCCTGGTGCAGGAAGTGACGCGCGAGCTGTGCGACAAGGGGCGCTGGCTGGGGGCCAGGTTGCTATAAGATATTCTTATACCCCCATCGCCACACCCTATTTGCCCTACACTGGATAAGGTCATACACTCGACCCTTATCGCCGCTGACAAGCGGCAATCGCCACTCGCAACGCCCCGCTTACCCAGCGCCAGCGTACCGGGCGGCCTCTTCGAATCACCATTTTGGAGTTCCACATGTCCCAGACTATTGCGCCGGACGTCGCTTCGCGCTTGACGACCGTCACCCTCGACGACAAATACACGGCCGTCAGCGGCAATATCTTCCTGTCGGGGATCCAGGCGCTGGTGCGCCTGCCGATGATCCAGCGCCAGCGCGACCTCGCTTGCGGCCTCAATACGGCTGGCTTCATTTCCGGCTACCGCGGTTCGCCCCTCGGCGGCCTGGACGAGAACCTGTGGAAAGCCAGCAAGCACCTCGAAGCCCACCACGTGCAATTCGTGCCGGGCGTAAACGAAGACCTGGCCGCCACCGCCGTGTGGGGCTCGCAGCAGGTGGACCTGATCGGCCCGGCAAAATACGACGGCGTGTTCGCCATGTGGTACGGCAAGGGCCCGGGCGTCGACCGCTGCGGCGACGTCTTCAAGCACATGAACCATGCGGGCACGTCCAGGCACGGCGGCGTGCTGCTGGTGGCCGGCGACGACCACGGCGCCTATTCGTCGACGCTGCCGCACCAGTCCGACCATTTGTTCTCGGCCTCGATGATCCCGCTGCTGTACCCGTGCAATGTGCAGGAATACCTGGACCTGGGCATCCACGGCTGGGCCATGTCGCGCTTCTCCGGCTGCAACGTCGCCTTCAAGGCGCTGGCCGACACGGTCGAGTCGTCGGCGTCGATCGACGCCGATCCGTTCCGGGTGCAAGTGAAAATCCCGCAAGACTTCGTCATGCCCGAAGGCGGCCTCAATGCGCGCCTGTCGAACGTGCCGCTGGGCCTGCAGGCGCGCAACCAGGAAGCGCTGATGCAGGACTATAAGATCTACGCGGCGCTGGCCTATGCGCGCGAGAACAAGCTCAACCACATCACGATCGACAGCCCGAACGCCAAGCTGGGCATCATCGCCTCCGGCAAATCCTACCTCGACGTGCTCGAGGCGCTGGAAGAACTGGGTATCGACGAGAACATGGCGGCCGAGGTCGGCATGCGCCTGTTCAAGGTCGCGATGCCGTGGCCGCTGGAACCGGACGGCGTGCGCGAATTCGCCGACGGCCTCGACGAGATCCTGGTGGTCGAGGAAAAGCGCCAGATCGTCGAGTACCAGCTGAAGGAACAGCTGTACAACTGGCGCGACGATGTGCGCCCGCGCGTGATCGGCAAGTTCGACGAAAAAGGCGAGTGGGTGGCGCCGCGCGGCGAATGGCTGCTGACCTCGAAGGCCGACTTCTCGGTGTCGCAGGTGGCGCGCGTGATCGCCTCGCGCGTGGCGCGTCTGATCACGGATGAAAAGACCTGCGACCTGATCAAGGCACGCCTGACCTTCCTCGACGCCAAGGACGCCGTCCTCAAGAAGGCCATCAACACCCCGTTCCGCCCGGCCTTCTACTGCTCCGGCTGCCCGCACAATACGTCGACCAAGGTCCCCGAAGGCAGCTTTGCGCTGGCCGGCATCGGCTGCCACGTGATGGCGACCTCGATCTACCCGGAAATGAACAAGCTGACCACCCATATGGGCGGCGAAGGCGCACCGTGGATCGGACAGGCGGCCTTCTCGAAGGTGCCGCACGTGTTCCAGAACCTGGGTGACGGCACCTACTTCCACTCTGGCTACCTGGCCATCCGCGCGGCGGTGGCGGCCAAGGTCAATATGACCTACAAGATCCTGTACAACGACGCCGTGGCGATGACAGGCGGCCAGCCGGTCGACGGCATCACGTCGGTGCCGATGATCGCGCAGCAGATGGCGGCCGAAGGTATCAAGCGCATCGCACTGGTGACCGAAGACCTGTCGCGCTACACCGATCGTGGCGCGCTGCCCACCATCGTCAGCCTGCATGACCGCAAGGAGATGGACGCGGTCCAGCGCGAACTGCGCGAACTGCCGGGCGTGACCGTCATCATCTACGACCAGACCTGCGCGGCCGAGAAGCGCCGCCGCCGCAAAAAAGGCGAGTTCCCCGACCCGAACAAGCGTATGGTCATCAACGAAGCCGTATGCGAAGGCTGCGGCGACTGCGGCATCCAGTCGAACTGCGTGTCGATCCTGCCGAAGGAAACCGACTTTGGCCGCAAGCGCACCATCGACCAGTCGTCCTGCAACAAGGACTACTCCTGCGTCAAGGGCTTCTGCCCGAGCTTCGTCACCGTCGAAGGCGGCTCGCTGAAGAAGTCCAAGGCCGGCGTCACCAAGGAAAACGAAGTCGACAACTGGGGTGCCCTGCCCGAGCCGAAGCTGCCGTCGATCGAGGCGCCATACAACATCCTCATCAACGGCATCGGCGGCACCGGCGTCATTACCGTCGGCGCGCTGATGGGCATGGCTGCCCACCTGGAAGGCAAAGGCGCATCGGTGCTGGACATGACCGGCATGTCGCAGAAAAACGGCTCGGTCACTTCGCACGTCAAGGTCGCCAAGTCGCCGGCCCACCTGCGCGCGCAGCGTATCGCCACCGGCGAAGCAGACCTGATCCTCGGCTGCGACATGCTGACGGCGGGCGCCCAGGACGCAATCTCGAAGATGCGCCCGGGCCGCACGCTGGCCGTCATCAACCTGCACGAGCAACCGCCAGGCACCTTTGCCCAGCAGCCCGACTGGCAGTATCCGGTCGAGGAAGTGCGCGCATTGATTAGCGAATCGGTCGGCGCACCGGCGATTGACGCGGCTGACTTCATCGACGCCACCAAGCTCGCCACCGCTCTGATGGGCGACTCGATCGCCGCCAACCTGTTCATGCTCGGTTACGCCTGGCAAAAGGGCCGCATTCCGCTTTCCGAAGCGGCACTGCTGCGCGCCATCGAACTCAATGGCGTCGGCATCGCATCGAACAAGAAGAGCTTCCTGTGGGGCCGCCGCGCGGCGGTAGACCTGAAGCGCGTCGAAAAGGTGGCAATGCCGACCCAGGCCATCGTGGTACAGATGCCGCAAAGCCTCGAAAACATCATCAAGAAGCGCGTCGCCTTCCTGACCGAGTACCAGGATGCCGCCTACGCGGCCCGCTACGAAGAACTGGTGGCGCGTGTGCGCAAGGCCGAAGCGGCACTGGGCACGACTATGAAGCTGTCGACCGCCGTGGCCAAGTACTACTTCAAGCTGATGGCCTACAAGGACGAATACGAAGTGGCGCGGCTGTACACCGACGGCAAGTTCATCGAACAGGTGCAGTCCCAGTTCGAAGGCAACTTCACGCTCAAGTTCAACCTGGCTCCGCCGCTGTTCGCCAAGAAGGACGCCAAGGGCCACCTGATCAAGGCCGAATTCGGCTCGTGGATGTTCGGCGCCTTCAAGCTGCTGGCCAGGTTCAAGGGCCTGCGCGGTGGCGCGTTCGACATCTTCGGCTACACCGAAGAGCGTAAGATGGAGCGTGCCTTGATCCTCGAATACCGTGACACCATCGACGGCCTGCTGGCCAGGCTGTCGCCGGAGAACATCGACACCGCCGTTGCGCTGGCCAAGCTGCCGGAGCATATCCGCGGTTATGGCCACGTCAAAGAGAAAGCTGTAGAGCAGTTCCGTACCGAGAAGGCCAGGCTGATGGCCGGCGCCACCGGCCGACAAGCGGCGTAGGGTGGGCATTGCATGCCCACGCGGACGTTGGCGCATTGCCGGCAACCGCGTGGGCAGGGACTGCCCACCCTACGTAATCGTGTAGGGTGGGGTCGCCGAGCCCACCAGGTACGTAGGGTGGGCACCCCGTACCCACCCTACTTGACTGGACCACCCGCCCATCGGGGCGGGTGTTGCCAGCAACGCTTGACGTTTACGTAAACGTCAGATACCGTACAAGAAGCTGATAAGGACAACTATGAACGACATCACCGCCGCTGCGAAATTGACCGCGCCACAACAATACAAGCCAGCCAACAAGGTGCGCTTCGTCACCGCCGCCTCGCTGTTCGACGGCCACGACGCCTCGATCAACATCATGCGCCGCATTTTGCAGTCGAACGGCGTCGAAGTGGTCCACCTGGGCCATAACCGCTCGGTCGACGAAGTCGTCACCGCCGCGCTGGCCGAGGACGTGCAAGGCATCGCCATCTCCAGCTACCAGGGTGGCCACGTCGAATACTTCAAGTACATGATCGACCTGCTCAAGCAGCGCGGCGGCGCCCACATCAAGGTATTCGGCGGCGGTGGCGGCGTGATCGTCCCCGACGAAATCGCCGACCTGCACGCCTATGGCGTGACCCGCATCTTCAGCCCGGAAGACGGCCAGCGCATGGGCCTGGTCGGCATGATCGAGTCGATGGTGCGGGCCTGCGACATCGACCTGTCGACCTACTCCCCAACTTCGCTGGACGTGCTCACGCAAGGCGACATCGCCGCCCGCCACCGCCCGCTGGCCCAGCTGATCACGGCGCTGGAGAACGACAAGGCCGCCCCGGAACTGCGCGCAGCGCTGGCCGAAGCTGCCAAAAAGACGGCGGTACCGACGCTGGGCATCACCGGTACCGGCGGCGCCGGCAAGTCGTCGCTGACCGATGAACTGATCCGCCGCATCCGCCTCGACCAGGGCGACACCATCAATATCGCGATCATCTCGATCGACCCGTCGCGCCGCAAATCCGGCGGCGCGCTGCTGGGCGACCGCATCCGCATGAACGCGATCAACCCATGGGCCGGCCAGGCCCGCGTGTTCATGCGCTCGCTGGCCACGCGCGAAGCGGGCTCCGAGATTTCGCAGGCCCTGCCCGACGTCATCGCCGCCTGCAAGGTGGCGGGCTTCGACCTGGTCGTGGTCGAGACCTCGGGCATCGGCCAGGGCGACGCCGCCATCGTGCCGCATGTCGACGTGTCGATGTATGTGATGACGCCGGAGTTCGGCGCCGCCTCCCAGCTCGAAAAAATCGACATGCTCGACTTCGCCGACTTCATCGCGATCAACAAATTCGACCGCAAGGGTTCGCTCGACGCCCTGCGCGACGTGGCCAAGCAGTACCAGCGCAACCGCGAAATGTGGACCTGGAAGCCGGACGACATGCCGGTCTACGGCACCCAGGCGTCGCGCTTCAACGACGACGGCGTGACCGCGCTGTACCAGGGCCTGCTGCCGAAGCTGGGCGAGTTCGGCCTCAAGCTCGCGCCGGGCAAACTGCCGCTGGCAGCGACCAGGCATTCGAGCGGCAAGCACGTCATCGTGCCGCCCGCCCGCGCGCGCTACCTGGCCGAGATCGCCGATTCCGTGCGCGGCTACCACAGACACACCCAGAAACAGGTGCGCATCGCACGCGAACGCCAGCAGCTGACCGAATCGAAGCGCATGCTGGCCCTGGCATCCAGGAAGGCCGACTTCGACGACCTGATTACCGAGCGTGACAATGCCCTCGACGCGGCCTCCAAGAAGCTGCTCAATATGTGGCCGGAGATGCAGGCCGCGTATGCGGGCGACGACTATGTCGTGAAGATCCGCGACAAGGAAATCCGCACCCGCCTGGTCCAGCACACGCTGTCGGGCACCAAGATCCGCAAGGTCGCGCTGCCGCGCTTTGAAGACCACGGCGAAGTGCTGCGCTTCCTGATGCAGGAAAACGTGCCGGGCTCGTTCCCGTTCACCGCTGGCGTGTTCGCCTTCAAGCGCGAAGGCGAAGACCCGACCCGCATGTTCGCCGGCGAAGGCGACTCGTTCCGCACCAACCGCCGCTTCAAGCTGGTGTCCGAAGGCATGGACGCCAAGCGCCTGTCGACCGCGTTCGACTCCGTCACCCTGTACGGCGCCGACCCGGCGCTGCGCCCTGACATCTACGGCAAAGTCGGCAACTCGGGCGTTTCGATCGCGACGCTGGACGACATGAAGGTGCTGTACGACGGCTTCAACCTGTGCAGCCCGTCAACCTCGGTGTCGATGACGATCAACGGCCCGGCGCCGACCATCCTGGCGATGTTCATGAACACTGCCATCGACCAGCAGATCGACAAGTTCACCGCTGAGAACAAGCGCGCACCGACCGCTGACGAAACGGCCAAGGTCAAAGCCTGGGTGCTGGAGAATGTGCGTGGCACCGTGCAGGCCGACATCCTGAAGGAAGACCAGGGCCAGAACACCTGCATCTTCTCGACCGAATTCTCGCTCAAGGTCATGGGCGACATCCAGGAATACTTCGTGCACCACCAGGTGCGCAACTTCTACTCGGTGTCGATCTCGGGCTACCATATCGCCGAAGCCGGCGCGAACCCGATCTCGCAGCTGGCCTTCACGCTGTCGAACGGCTTTACCTTCGTCGAAGCCTACCTGGCGCGCGGCATGCACATCGACGACTTCGCGGCCAACCTGTCGTTCTTCTTCAGTAACGGCATGGACCCCGAGTACACCGTACTGGGCCGCGTGGCGCGCCGCCTGTGGGCAATCGCGATGCGCGACAAATACGGCGCCAACGACCGCAGCCAGAAGCTCAAGTACCACATCCAGACTTCGGGCCGCTCGCTGCACGCGCAGGAAATCGACTTCAACGATATCCGCACCACGCTGCAGGCGCTGATTGCGATCTACGACAACTGCAACAGCCTGCACACCAATGCCTACGACGAGGCGATCACCACGCCGACCGACGAATCGGTGCGCCGTGCGCTGGCGATCCAGCTGATCATCAACCGCGAATGGGGCCTGGCCAAGAACGAGAACCCGAACCAGGGATCCTTCATCATCGAGGAACTGACCGACCTGGTCGAGGAGGCGGTGCTGCAGGAGTTCGAGCGCATCGCCGAACGCGGCGGCGTGCTCGGTGCGATGGAAACCGGCTACCAGCGCGGCAAGATCCAGGAGGAGTCGATGCTGTACGAGCACCAAAAGCACGACGGCACGCTGCCGATCATCGGCGTGAACACCTTCCGCAATGCGAAGACGGAAGGCAGCGCGCCGCAAAAAATCGAGCTGGCTCGTTCGACCGACGACGAGAAGCAGTCGCAGCTGACGCGCCTGGATGACTTCCACCAGCGCCATGCAGCCGAAGCACCGGCAGCGCTGGCTGCATTGCAGCAGGCCGCCATCGACAACCTCAATGTGTTCGAGAAGCTGATGGATGCCGTGCGCGTGTGCTCGCTGGGCCAGATCACCACCGCCCTGTTCGAGGTGGGCGGCCAGTACCGCCGCAATATGTAAGAAACGCCTGGATCAACGGATAGGCAAGTGCTTGAAATGGCCCCTGCCTAGCTTCGCGTTATTGGATTCTCTGGACACTGGCTGCTACAGGACTCGCGAAACCAAGTCCGTGATTGCCTTAATCGCATCCGTGATCGCCGCAAATGACTTTACCGTTCCATTAAAATTGTCGAGTAGAGAGGAAATGACAAATTTACTTGGCTCAGGTTTAGCCGCTTCTTGTATGATGACGTCCATTACTTTTGTGGATTCAGGCGCAAGGCAATGCCTATTCTCGAGTATCAGTGCCCTCAGCGCCTCTAATTGCACACGCAAACTCTCCACTGAACTTTCGTCGCCTCCGGTATTGCACCCGCGAACAATACTTTCAACGTGGGCATTGCTCCCTGCAACTAGTTGATTCGCAGTGACATTGCCACCAGTAATGATAATTCCTCTATTGTTGCTATTCATATCGACTCCATTCGGCCCAGATGGGCAAACCTTCTCTAGTCTTCCGGCTTTGTTGCTGCACGCCAAGCTTTCTTGACCGATGCGCGCGCGCCGCTACCCGCAGCAATGCTTTCCGCTTGTAACGTCCCGCCATTGACGATGACACCTTCATTGTAGATACGGGTTGACGCATCCTTGAATCCAGCTGTTGAAATATTGCGTTTGTCGAGTGACTTGAACAAGCTATCGAGCAGCGTTTCTTTGACTAGCTTGCCGTAGAAATCCTTGTCGATCAATTGAAAATAGCGGCTGTATTCCTTCCCCGACCACACTTCGCGCAATGAAGTAATCCATCCATAGTTATACTTTCTATTCCTTTCGACTTCTTTCCTGTTGGACTTGTACCATCGCTTTTCGCTGTGTAAGAATCCTCCTTGTATGTAATTGAAGGCGGCGAAGAGAACCGGCATCCAAATAAACGGGGCACGAAACAGGCTTGCTACGAAATCGCGAATGAGATCACCAGGAGTCGAAACCAACGGCAGGTTTTGCAAGTCGGAGTACTTGTCCAAGAGTGGCAGCAGTACAAATGCCCTGTTCTCCACAAATAGCGTGCCAGAGACAATTGAGTACCTAAGGAAATTGCTAAGTATCAGCTGCCCGTCCCATAATTCCAATCGTATTGTCTTGTAGTGGCGCAGGATCGGCTCATTGCGGCCTATGAGCTGCACCATTACCTGCGCTGATATTGTGTCGGAAGGTTGGCTGAAGGGGCCTTCAGGCATCAGTTCCTGCAATCCACGAATATCTCGACCATGGACAAAAGCCTCGTCTCTTACAATGAGATTCGGAATTTCTAGCCTATCGAGCGCAGCGCTTGTTTCTGCATACAATTCTTCTGCAGTTGTCGGAGTAACCACATCGCCTATTCGTTCAGGCTCGTCTAGGTTCACCGTAAATGACCACCCACCAATATCGCTACCAGCACCAACAAATGGACTGTAGCCTCCTGAAACACTCACGTTTCGTGGATCATTAGTAGATTTGCCTTTTGCGTTTGTATTGTCTAGGCTTTTGATAATTTCCCTGACCCGAATCAAGCCTGCGCGTCGGCTCAAGTGGTCAGCTAGAGCGACCAATAGAAGTGTGACGATGATGCTCGTCCAAGGTAATACATACTCGCCATACTCATCGCTGTTGTACGAAGCAGGAAATAATACGCTAAGCCCGATTATTGCAACAATGCCAATTACGATGTCGAAGTATAGAGCTCGCTTTCGAGCTTGTTTGGCTTCCGAATGAATTTGGTCAACGCGAAGTCCGAATTCAGGAGTTGCCGCCTTAATCGGTATGGCCCGACGGGAATCGATTACGCTGAGAATTTCGCGCCAGTATATGTTAGCCGCTGCCAGCATAATGGCTGTGACGCCATTGATGCTGTCGTCTGGCTGACTCGTTTTGTCAATTTCGGCGCGCTCAACGAACCAATCGTTTTCAACTATTCGGCCGATAAGATCCCCTGTTCTTAATTTTGCGACGACTTCATCTGGTGTGACATTCTTGATCAGAGCGTAGTCAGCGGCGGATACCATACCTTTTGGGGCAATGCTCATTGCTTCTCCCTTTAGAAATTCGATAATTGCTCCACTCCGGGAATGCGCACTCACGTCATCGCTGAAACTGCGCAGCAAGGCAAAGACGCAACCCATCGCCCCTGCCCCGCTGATTTCTTATCTCAGTCAGATGCCATGGCTGGCGAGTTAGCGCAATTGAAGTTTTGCGGACCAAACAAATTGACTGCAGCTGCGTATATCGATGCAAGCGGGAATTTTGCGTCCAGTAATTGCTGCTTGAAAATTGCTGTGGCCTGAACCTTGCAGATGGGAAGTTCGCAACGCCACTGGCAGAGCGCATCGTGTACAAGACTGGCGTGGTAGGTCGCTGGGCGACCGAGGCGCTGCGCGCCGTCAGGAGTTCCAATATAAAAGAGACCCAGCACACCAATACAAGGCGAGCAACCATCCCATGCGTATCCGGCTTTGATTGCAATACTCCCGCCACGAATGATTACCCAATCATTTTCGAAATCTATTCCACGCAAATGCTCCGATGTGTAACCATAATCGTCGGCGAGGCAATAGCGCCAAGCATTTCCATTGACACCAAATGGATGTCTTTTGAATTGTTCTTGCATGATGTTGCTCCTCAATCTCCGTGATCCAATCTTGGGATGCACATCAATACCCTTTACCTAAAACTGAAGAAATATTTTGCGACAGATTATGGTGGTGAGAATAGTCAATTGGCATCAGCCATTGGTATCATTGACAGAATTGAAATTGATTCTCCGCAATCCGAAGACGGAAGGCAGCGCGCCGCAAAAAATCGAGCTGGCTCGTTCGACCGACGACGAGAAACAGTCGCAGCTGACGCGCCTGGATGACTTCCACCAGCGCCATGCGGCCGAAGCACCGGCAGCGCTGGCTGCATTGCAGCAGGCCGCCATCGACAACCTCAATGTGTTCGAGAAGCTGATGGATGCCGTGCGCGTGTGCTCGCTGGGCCAGATCACCACCGCGCTGTTCGAGGTGGGCGGCCAGTACCGCCGCAATATGTAAGTGCAAGTCCCGGCAGCGTGCGCGCTGCCGGGCCGACAATGCCCTATTCCCGCCCTACCACACCTTCACGCAATTTCCCTTCAGTACAAACGGACCGCTCGGCGCGCTTGCCAGCGGGTCAGACTCCATACTGACGCCCAGCTTGCTCACGGCGGAGAAGACGACTTCGGCCGGCCCCGCCAGGACGATTTCCGACTTGCCCTCCGTGCCAACGACACCAATGCGCAGCGGCGCCGCATTGGCCGGCAAGGCCCACAGCACCGCCACCTGGTTGGCCCGCCCGGCCAACGGCTGGATCATCTTGAGCGACACGATTGTTCCGCGCCGCAGCGAACTGACGGCCAGACCTGCATTGCCGTCCGCATCGCTGAGCACGCCGACATAGCTGGCTGGCAGGGTCTGCAATGGCGGCTCGACCCCGATCAGCTCCGGTGACTGCCGCACCAGGCCGAAGGTGATCGCGGCGCCAAGGCACAGGCCCAGGACAGGGCGCATCAGGGGGCCGAACCAGGCGCGCAAGCCGTCGCGCCGCGACAATGCCGACGGCTCGGGCCGGATGCGCCGCGCGATGGCTTGCCACACATGGGGCTGCGGCGGCACCGGCACGATGGCGTCGTGCCAGGGCCGGAGCCGGGTATGCCACTGCGCCACGGCCCGCTGGGCGGCAAACGAGTTCAGCAAATGCCTGGTGTAGCGCCGCCGCACGCGCAGGTTCATGGTGCCGAGCACATATTCGGACGCGAGCTGGTCAATCCATGCCGGATGGTCGTAATTCAAGGCCGCCTCACATTTCTTGCGGCGCGATGCCGCACAGTTCAAGGCACTTCTTCAGCTTATCCATGCCGCGACGCACCCACGCCTTGACCGTTCCAAGCGGAGTGCGCAAATGCACCGCCAGTTCGGCATGCGACAGGCCGTCGTAGAACGCCAGCGCCACGCTTTGCCTTTGCGTGGCTTCAAGGCCCGCCATGCAATGTTGGATGTGCAGGCCAGCACTGGCTCGCAGCAGCAGCGTCAGCGGATCGTCGCGCTCGCCGGCACCGAGCACGCGCTCGTCGTCGCCCTGTTCCAGGCGGCCGGTCGATTGCGTTTCCGCCTTGTGCTGGCGCAACCAGTCAAGCGCCTTGTTGCGCACGACACTGATCAGCCAGGTCATCGGCGCGGCCAGTCCGGCGCTGTAGCTGCCCGCCTGGTTCCAGATATTGATATAGGCATCCTGCAACACCTCCTCGGCATGGTCGCCGCGCTTGAGGATACGCAGTGCCACGCCGAACAGATGTGCCGAAGTCAGCTTATAGACGAGCTCGAAGGCATCGTAGTCGCGCTGGGATACCCGCGCCAGCAGGCGTTCGAGCCGCTGGTTCGGGTCAGGGGAAGCTGGCGGTTGTTGTTGCATTGTCGACTTTCATCAAAACGCGTGACGCATCCCGACGTTGTAGAAGGTATCGGATCGGCCTGCCAACTCCACCTGGTATTTTGCCTTGCTGTCATTGCTCAGGTGGGAGTACGAAGTATATACGCTGGTGCGGGCCGACAATCTGTGGATGTAGGCAATAGCGGCCATGCGGGCGTCCGCATCGGCCAGCACCCGGTCGGTCTTGCGGATCACGTCGGCCATGACCTTGCCTTGGCCGACGGGGATGGTGACGCCGATCAGCAGGTCGCGCGTGTTGAGCGCAAAGCCATTGCGGTTGGCATCATAGGCAAGGTGCACGGCAAGCGGGCCGAAATCATAGACCGCGCCGAGCAGGCTGGTCTTGGTCTTGACCGGCGCCAGCAAGCCGCTCGGATTGCTGTTGGCAATATGGTGCGATGCCGCCAGCAGCAGCGGCCCCTTCTCGTAGCTCGCGGAGGCGCCAAGCTGGCGCGCCTTCGCCGCGTTGCCCGGCTGCTCGCCAGCGGCATAGGCCAGTTCGACGTTGACCCCGTTCACTGTCGGCGAACTGTAGTTGATGGTGTTGTCGGTACGTCTGCCTGTGGTGCCAAACAGACGGCTCATATCACCGGCCAGGCCGATCGCAAACGGATCAATCCGGGTTTGCACGGTCCATGCCGGCGTTGACAGCCGACCCAGCCGCAAGGTGCCGGCGCTGCCGCTCAGGCCGACAATGGCGGTGCGGCCGAACAGCACGCCCCCCTGGTCGGACAGGCCGCTGTCGGGCAGGATGCCCGCTTCCAGCACAAACAGGGCGGACAGGCCGCCACCGAGGTCTTCGACACCCTTAAAGCCAAGGCGCGAGCCGGCTTGCCCGGTCTGGCCGGAGCTCAGCTGGACCAGCCGGCCGGCGGCCTTGCTGCCCTGGTCGACATTGATGTTCAAGTCCATGACGCCATACACGGTGACAGTCGATTGCGCGATGGCCGCGGCAGGCAGCAGGGTCAGCAGCAAGGCCAGCGTGGCCAGGGAAGTTGCGCTTGTTTTCATATTGTTATTTTCCTCAATAGCTGTAGGACGGGGCAGGCGCCGGCTTGGCCGGCGCGGCGGCGGCTGGCGCGGCGGCGGCTGGCGCGGTGCGGGCGGCATGCCACTGCCCAGCGAGCCCATCGCCATTCATGTCGTTGACGTTGCGGTCGCCGGCAAAGTAGTACAGAGGCTGGCCGCGGTATGCCCATTGCGCCGTGCCATCATTGCGCTTTACGACGGTCAAGAGAGCATGGGCTGGCGTGTCCTGCGCCGCCAGATAGGCGGGCCAACTCCGGTTGCAGTCACCATTGCAATTGCTTTGGCCGGCGCTGTCCTGGCCAAACACATAGAGAGTGCGGCCGGCGACGTCGCGGAGGTAGCCGTCTTTTTCGATGACAGGGGAAATTGGCGCGGCGGTGGCCAGAGCATGCACATGCAGGCCGAGCAGGACTAGCAAACTGGATGTTTTCATCATTTCCTTGGGTAAGTGGCGAACTGAACGAAGCAAAAAGGAAGCTTCATGCAGGCACTTACGAGGAAAGTCCGCAACTGGATGCAGCGAAATCAAAAAATATCTGTGGGGCCATCCCGCTTGACCTGACCACTACCGTCACCTTGATGCTGGCGCTTCTACCATCGACCAGGAGCGACCATACCCATCCGCCACCCTGCCTGATGAGGAGTGTTTGGCCGCTCTTCTCCAATGCATTCTTGCCCACCGACATAGCTCCGTGCCATGCTCGGCACACACGTAGAAGTCAACGGCGCTGCGCGGCTTCATCGCCCAACGCCCGTGTGGACTGCCGGGTTGGGCACCGACGCGAAATTACTCTCCCGCCGCTAGGCATGTGGTGCAGTATCGGTATTCCTGCGGCCGAGCCACCATAAACCGGAAAATATCGCCAGCCAAACGACCGTACGCAGTGTCATGGCACGAAGGCTATCAATTGCCACATCGCCGCCTGACGTATACGCGATGCCAACTGCTGCCAGGACGACGAGGTTGAGCGCAAATATTGCGAACGCACCAATTTTTCCGAGATTAAGACTGCGCCACGAAATTGCGCCAACCCCGACATAGACAAAACCCATCAACGTGTTGAATACCAGCAACGGAAAAAATACGACGTATCCAGGGTTGGTCCCGACAAGGACTCGAGAGCCTGCAAAGATGGTCATGGTTCCGAAAAGTACAGCCAAGACCGCCAGCGTCTTCTGAAAGATTTTCAAATATTCGGGCCGGTTCAATTTGACCTCCAGTAGGTGCCCAGCGTACCGGTTCAGCGGCGCCGTCAGGCGTCCGCTGTGTTGTGGGTTGGACGGACCATTTTCTTTGCTCCTAAGTTTGCGCAGGGCCCACAATGCCGTCAAACTGAGAAATGGGATCAACGCAAGAAACACTCCCACGCCAATCAGAAACCATCCTGCGGCTACAGCACCGAAAAGCACGAGGCCAAGCCAAAAATATGCCTCTGGATTCACAAGAGTTGCCAGGAGTAAGTCCTTCCGCTCCTCAGTCGAATCAGGGATTGCGTCCTTCATGTGCGACCTAACGTTACGGTTCAGCGGCGCCGTCAGGCGTCCGCTGGAATGGACGGTCAGCTGCTTTCAATACGGCTCGCCCAGTAACCTGGCTTCCGCCGATGATGCACGATAGCAACAATTAGAACCTCAGTCTCGCTGACGCGATACACCAAGCTAAATGGAAAACCTTTCACAAGTCGCCTGCGAGTTCCATGTGTTGACGAAGCTCCGCCATTAGGATTGGCGACTGCCAAGTTCACTGCAGTTTCAACGGCGCGCTGAAATTTGACACCGAGGCCAATGCCGGCTGCAGAGAAATAGGCTACTTCTTTCAGTAGCTCAGATTCAGCATCAGGTAGAAACCGAAAATTATTCACCGCGCAAGGCTGCGTGCTTTGGCGAAGACATCTTCTCCCGCCACGCTTTCGATCTCCCCACGATCATATGCGGCCAAGCGCCACTCGATCTCAAGAGCCCAGGCATCCTCCACCTCGTTAGAAGGCGACTCATGGAGCGATTCTAACAAGATGTCAACTAAGCGAGAACGCTCATCGGAAGATAGAGCCATGCCGCGCTGCGCGAGTTCTGTCACTGGGTCATTCATAGCAAACTCCTCGGAATATCGCCAATAGTCTATACCGATTGACTGTTCGACGCATCGAAACACTGGCTTAAGGGTGCTAAGGTCTGAATTAAGCCGAGCCGCGAAGCGGCGTCGGTTTGAATGAATTGTTAGCCGCCCGCGCTGTCAAACTGGTCACGGCATCGTAGACCGACAATCGCACTTCTTCCGACATGAGCGGTAAACCCGGCATGTGCTCAATTTTGGTACTTGAACTGATATCCGTCAGGGTTCAGAAGCCATTCGGCGACCTCCTCAACAGGTGACTCGGAATCCAGCCAGAAATCGGGCAAGAAGCCGCGCTCAATGCTGTTTTCTGGATGAATGATGAGCCTGCCCGGCAACCTTAGCTTGATGCGGGAATGCTTGAGGCTAAAGTTTCGGGTATTGGCGAAGGCATATGTCATGTTGGAATTTTCCCCAACGATTATGCTGTTTGGTACGCTTTTTGACATGGCGAGTGCGTTGTTCCCCGCAGATCCATTGCGGACGTTCGAAAGTACAACCAGCTTGCCTTTATAGTCGCCAAACTTTTGTTCCGGATTGTCTCGGACTACAACCCAGTAACGGCGCGGGTTGGCGACGAGGTCGACTTTCTGCTGCCTGACTTGTTCAACATGCGCTCGCTTGTACTCCGGAATCTCGGACATAGGGGTCGCGTCATCCAGCCATGCCGATGGCCAACTTGACCACCCATTCTTGCCAGGTAGATACGCCTGAGCGATAGGCGTTGAATGGAGGTGAGCCTCCCAGGATCCCTCTTGGGCAATGCTGTTGAAATTCTCGATGAACTTGAACGGATACTGGGTGATGCCGCCATCGTTGGCCAGAAGATTCCATATGAAGAAAGGCTCATTCCGCAACTGTTTGCCGTGCTCGGAAAAGCTCTCCAGCTCCTTGAGCTTGCCTTCAACCCAGAAAGACGAACTACGGACAACAGGAACGTTACGAAATCTCGATAGCTCGATAATGTTATTGAGCCGGTCGTACTGAATGTTGCCGATGCGGCTGGGATGCATGGCAACGGTCATGGTGCCATGGCGGAAGCGGGCTGTTGTCTGCGCATACGGAGTAGTGCTCATGCCTCCGAAAAGATAGTGCTGCGATCCAGCAGGGGAAAGGGTGGGGAAAAGCCTCTCATCAGTGTCGACATACACGGAGCCAACCGGTACGTCCTGCTCTGCGGATTGGACGACCACGTAACGATTGCCTTGCTTTGCGAGAACAAAGCTCGCGAAGTACTGGCGAATACGAGTGAAGAACTCGCTGACTTCATGCCCGATAATTGCTGTATGCGGGTCGTTGATGCCTTTGAAAGCGGTATAGATTTGCCTCTCGAATTCTCGGGTATCGATCTCTGAAGACCCAGTTGCCTCTACGTAGCGGCGGAGCACGTCGTAGCCGCCCTGAAAATCAACACCCCGCTGCTGCCAATAGAACCGACCGCTGTAGGCGTTATCCAGTATGTAGCGGAGAGCCTCGATATCTTCAAATGCTTGTGGCTGCGTAATGCGGCTAGGAATGTCGCCATTTATGTAGTCCGGAAGCTCCGTCAGTGTCAGCGGGGTGCTCATCCGATCGATGAAAGGCCGCAGTGATGGTGGCACCGACTCATCGGTCATTTCTTGGGCAGGAGCATGCTTGAGCGAAGCACAGCCATTCAGCCCGATGCACAGTACTGCGACGCTAAGGCGGGACAGCGCAAAATGGCTAAGCATGGAGTCTCCTTGTGGGCTAACGTCACTGTTCAGCGGCGCCGTCAGGCGTCCGCTGGAATTTTCTGTTGGGCGCGATCACTTAGCTGCCTCCTTCTATGCAAGTGAACTGAAAGGAGCAAGGCTATGACGGTTCCATATACCAAGTTGAAAGTCCAATTGTATTCTCGACCAGCGCTTATCGAGTAGATTGCGCCTCCGAGACAGCTACAAGCAAAGACTAACAAGAAATCTAAAATGTGACGGACAGGAATTGTCATGGATTGGCCCAACGTGTTAATTCAGCAGCGCCGAAGGCGTCGGCTGGAATGCTTGGTTGGACCGGGCGCATGGCCTTGACACGAACTGCGTCACCGGAACCGCCGACCAAGAAGCTGCCAACGGCACCAACCCTGCGCTTGCCATTAGCCGCGAACGGACGGATACGGCGAGTCCTAATTTTTTTCCTCAACTCTGGAAGATTTCGTGCGGAGATAGGAAATAGCTAGGACAAATGCCGGCATGAAAATTAGTCTTCCGATGAACCATCCGATGTCACCGTTCCGTAAATCCTTGAAATATCCCCAAATTGCCGCCACCAGCAATGCAAGAAGTACGGTCTTGATTTGAGTTTTCATGATCTGGTCCAACGTTTTTCTAAGCGGCAGGCCGCCCATAGCCTAGAAGAAAATTGCAGCGTTTCCGGCCAGTCCGCTTGAGTATATCGTTGGACGAAGCCGCTACGCGGCAGGAGCGGCTGATTCCGGTTCGCATCAAAATATGACCTCGCCCCTTCCAAGGGATTGTTTCAACTACAACGAGGTCATCTTAATATGGAAGCACCTACCGACGCAATTTTCCAGAAGAAGTACCAACGCCACCTGCAGCATCTGAAGCTCAAAGGCCTGCAACCGAAAACCATCGATGCCTACTCACGTGCCATTCGGCGCATTGGTGCACGTTTCGAAGGGCAGATCGACGACTTGTCCGCGCAACAGTTGACTGACTACTTCTCTGACCTGCTGGTGTCGCATTCGTGGAGCGCGGTCAAGCTCGACTTGTACGGGCTCAAGTTCTACTACATGCACGTGCTGAACAAGCCTTGGGTGGCGCCTGGGCTGATCAAAGCGCCGAAGGCCCAGCGTCTGCCCGACATCGTCAGCGTCGCCGAAGTGCAGCGTCTGGTCGGTGCCACCCGAGTGCTCAGCTACCGCGTGTTCTTCTTCACGCTTTACAGCCTCGGCCTGCGCCTAGGCGAAGGACTGCGGCTTCAGGTCGGCGACATCGACGCTGGGCGATCTCGCGTGCATGTGCGCGACTCCAAGGGCAACAAGGACCGCTTCGTCCCCTTGCCCGCCGCCACGCACAAACTGCTGCGCAGTTTCTGGCAGGTGCACCGCAACCCCGTGCTGCTGTTCCCTAACCGTCAGGGTGGTTTGAAAGGCTGTGCCAGTGCCACTACTCCGCTCGATCGTGGTGGCGTGCAAACCACTTTGCATCAAGTGGTGCAGGCTTGCGGTTTAAAAAAAAGATCACGCCGCACAGTCTTCGACATTCCTATGCAACGCACCTGATCGAAGCTGGCGTCGACCTGATCGAAGTACAGAAATTCCTCGGCCACCTATACCGGGGCGTGATCCGCGAAAAGGACATCGTCGCCGTGCGCGACGGCCAGGTCAGCTTTCGCTTCCAAAATGCCAAGACAAAGAAGATGGAATTGAGGACGGTCACTGGCGCGCAGTTTCTGTGGCTGGTCTTGCAGCACGTACTGCCCAAGGGATTGCGGCGCGCGCGCAACTTCGGCTTTCTGCATCCGAACTGCAAGCGCTTGATCAAGCTGCTGCACCTCCTGCTCAAGTTCGTGCCGCCGCCATTGGCCGCCGTTCTCAAGCCAAGACCGGCCGTTCTGTGTCCTTGCTGTGGGAACGCGATGCGAATCGTGCAAACCTGCGTGCGGCCAGCGCCGATACCGATACCAACGCGCGGGGGTGCCGCGATCACGTAGACGCGTCGACAGTCCGGCTGATAATGGTTTTCAGTTCCCGCAAGCTGAGAATCTCGTTCGTCTCAACGACGAGAAAAAACGCCCGCTAAAGAGAACGCATCGCTGCGCGCACGCTCGACTGAGCGCGTCGAAGAGGCAATTGGCCAGTCCACGACTGGCTCGCCTTCGAATTAATGGAATCCAGGAAGATCTATTTTCTATGGGCCTGAATATGGCTCAGGGGCCGGGCTTGTCCAACAAATGGTATGGACGTCTCCCGCCTAAGCAGAGATGACGACGAAGCTGCCAAAGAAGGCTGAGATGCTAGAGGGTTCTCACGTTCCTACGGCGTCGGTCGTGCCAAAGTGACGTTGCCAATACCACTTGATGACGGAGAATCCAAAATGAACTCTACAATTTACTATGGCGTCGACATCGCGAAGAACGTATTCCAGCTCCACTGGGTCGACTGTGAGACAGGCGAGGTATTGAACAAGCAGATTAGGCGGGCCAAGTTTCTCGAGCATTTCGCCAACCGCGCGCCATGTATGATCGGCATGGAAGCTTGCGGTGGTGCTCATCATTGGGCGCGTAAGCTGATGGCGATGGGGCACAAAGTCAAGCTAATGGCGGGCAAGGCGGTCAAACCCTTCGTGAACGGCAACAAGAACGACGCGGCTGATGCACTGGGAATCTGGCTGGCGCTGCAGCAGCCGAAAGTAAAGGCGGTCGCGGTCAAAACGGAAGCGCAACAGGCTGTACTGGCCTTGCACAGGATGCGACAACAACTGGTGAAGTTCCGCACGATGCAGAGCAACGGCTTGCGCGGCCTGCTGACTGAGTACGGCGAAGTCATGGGGTTGGGCCGGACTGCGCTGAACGACGGCATGAAAGGTGTGCTGGCAAGGCTTGCTGAACGCCTGCCATCGATGCTGATTGACACCCTGCGCAGCCAGTGGGAGATGCTGGGCAAGATCGATGCACAGGTCATCGAGATCGAACAGCGGCTACACTCATGGATGAAAGAAGATCGGGCGTGCCGAATCATTGCCGAAATTCCCGGAGTAGGCTTACTGTCGGCGACTGCCGCAGTAGCGACGATGGGCAACGCGCAGGCATTCAAGTCGGGACGCGAATTCGCGGCGTGGTTGGGATTGGTGCCGCGCCAGAAAGGCACCGGAGGTAAGGTGCGGCTGCTGGGGATCAGCAAACGCGGCGACACCTATTTACGTACTTTGTTCATTCACGGGGCCAGGTCTGTTCTGACGCACACGAAGGAGCCCGGAAAATGGATACAAGAGATAGGCAAGCGCCGGCCAGGAAACGTGGTGGCCGTGGCGCTGGCCAATAAGATAGCACGGACGATTTGGGCGTTGTTGGCACATGATCGCCGGTACGATGCAAGTCATGTGAGTGCCAACTTCGCATAAGTAAAACCGTTTGAATGTAATAGTTTGAGTTTAATGAAGTAGACGTCAAAAGGTTGTGCAAGGAAATAAGTGTGATGGCAAACAGGTCAGACCGGGACTCACCAAACCTGATGAACCGTTTGGGCTAACAGCCCGACCAACAAATGAGGTGTGGGTCAGCGGATACCATCAGGGCCAGCAGATTTCGACTGCTACCAGGCCGGATATAAAACTGCAGCCTAGCTTGTTTGAAATCAAACGAAATTTCTTGGCAAACGGGTGACGTCCATATAAAACGGTTCAGATCGCGGCTCGCATTGCTCGCGCGATCTAACCTTAATCGTTGGGCGCTATTTGCCGGTGTTCGGTACATTTTGCTCGTGAAGTTTTTCAGCAACAAAGCTAGCGCGAGAGTCTGAATCGTTTTGCCGGTTTTGAAGCAGGCACCATGTAAAGAGTTCATCCGCATCGACGAAAAACTTTCTCGCATTCACCCCATTCTTTACCACGCGTGCAAATGCTGAATTGGCAATGACCAGCCATTCAGCATACGTCGCTTCAAAGCGATCGGGGTCAACCGAGTTTAGCTTCACTTTTCCCCAAGTCTCTTCTGTGTACCAAACGACGCCGACCGCAATCGCCCTAGACTGTTTTTTCGCTCGCAGGCGATCCACGATACTTTGTTTTTTCATACTAAATTTTGTGAAACATTAACTAATGTTGGCCCAACGTGAAGTAGACACCTGAAATGGTGTGATTTTTTGCGCCGAACCGGTCAATTCGATCATGTGAATGCTGCTTATGGTTCTAGGTATCAATGACTTAGCGGACTTTAGCACACCCTAACACTGAGGGACAAATACACCTCGCGGGTCTCGCATTTTGAAATCATCGCGGGTCTTCACGAGGCTGTCAGCGCAGGTGTCGCGCCTGCGTGCGCTGGAAACACGTGATTGTGGGGCCAATCAAGGGGCGATAAAGATACCGCAGCAGCCGACCCGGCACCCACTGGTCCCGTTCTTCCAGAGCCACGCGTGCACGCGGATTGACCATGAAACGCAGGCCATAGGGCCGGTAGCGCTCGGCGCTGCGCCAGAACTCGATCCGACAGATGAACTTGACGCTCTTGTAGCCATAGTGGGCCGGGGCAACAACTCGCAGCGGCCAGCCATGCTCAATGGATAACGGCGCGCCATTGAGGTGATCGGCGAGCAGTACATCCTCCTGCAGCAAGTCTTCAAGCGGCAGGCTGGTGCGTGCGCCATCGCGCCCGCGCAGCACCACGAAGGTCGCGTCCAGCAATGGGCCGGCCAGCGAAACAACGACTTAAACGGGGAAATGCTGCAATGACCCGTTGTCCGTGCGGGAGCTTTATGCCTGTCATGGCATCGGGGAATTTTCAAGGTGGCGCACAGAAACTTACATTGGATCAATGGGGCGCGGAGATACGGGCGGATCAGCACAACACCGCTGACCCGCCACAGGATTACGGCTTGGCCGCGTTCGGGCCAGGCTTGAGGTGCTTGTCGAGGAATTCCAGCATCTTGGCGCTGGCCACGATCTGGTTCTTCTTCTTGCTGAAGCCATGCCCTTCGTCGTCGAATACGACATACTCGACCGGCACATTATTCTTCTGCACCGCCGCCACGACCTCGTCGCTTTCCGGCTTGATCACGCGCGGGTCGTTCTTGCCCTGGATGACCATCAGCGGACGGCGGATTTCCTTCGCATGGAACAGCGGCGAGGTCGCGGTCAGGAACTCCTTGTCCTTGACCGGATCGCCGATCTCTTCGTACAGGGCCTTGCGCTGCGCTTCCCAATACGGCGGAATCGATTCGAGCGTGCGGATCCAGTTGCTGACGCCGAAGATATCGATGCCGACCTTGAACGCCTCCGGCCGGTAGACCATCGCCGCCAGCGTCATGTAGCCGCCATAGCTGCCGCCCATGATGCCGATGCGGTCGGGGTCGATATGTCCGAGGCTGGCCAGGAAGGTCTTCGCTTCGATGCAGTCCCACAGCGGCTCGCGGCCGTGCTTGCGGTCGTCGGCGGTGTTGAACGATTTGCCGTAGCCCGAGCTGCCGCGGTTATTGATGCCCAATACCGCATAGCCGTGGTTGGTCAGGTACTGGATCTGGGCGCTGTAGCCGCGCCGCGTCTGTCCGCCAGGCCCGCCGTGCACATAGATCATGGCCGGTGCCCTGGCACCGGCTGCCAGGCCTTTCGGCTTGTAGTAGATCGACGGGATCACCATGCCGTCGAAGGACTTGAAGCGCACCACTTCCGCTTCGACCAGGTCGTTCGGGTCGATGTCCTTGGACAGGCTCTGCGTCAGCTGCCTGGCCTTCTTGCTCTTCATGTCGTAGACGAACAGATTGCTCGGCGAGCGGTCGCCATTGAGGTAGAAGGCCATCAGCTTGCCGCTGGCCGAGAAGGTCACGCCGCGCATTTCGCCGCCGGGCAGCTTGGGCAGGGCCACCGGTTTTTCGTCGGCGCCTTCGACCACGCGCACCACCGAGCTGCCATCCTGGTCCACCACGGTGGTGCGGAATCGGCCATCCTGCGAATAGCCCGAACCGAATACGTCCCAGTCGGCCTTTTCATGCACGGCCACCGCGCCGGTGGCAAGATCGTAGGTGCGCAGGGTATTGAATTCGCCGCCCTGGTTGGAGGTGAAGAACAGGCGCTTCGAGGCCGGGTCGAACGTCGCCGCGCTGTAGTTGGCGGTGCCTTCGTGCTTGCTGATGTGCTTGAGCTCCTTCTTGCTCAAGTCGTAAAGGTAGATGTCGCTGTCGGACGTGGTATTCGGTTTCTCCAGCGCGATCCAGCGCTCGTCGCGGCTGATGCGATCCGGCGTCATGCCGTTCTCGTTCTTGTACAGCAGGGTGCGGGCGTAGCTCTTCGCGTCGTAGCGGTACATGTCGAAGTACTTCGGGTCGCGCTCATTGCTCAGCACGTAAAACGCCATGCCGTCGGCCGACCAGCCACTAAAGATGGCCTTGAGTTTGTCGCCCGGCGTCAGGTCCTTTTCGCTGCCATCGAGTTCGCGCACGAACAGGTGGTTCTGCTCGTTGCCGCCTTTGTCGCGGGTGAACAGGATGCGGTCGTCGGTGCGGAAGTAGCCGACCGCGTAAGTGCTGTCGGTGGTCGACTTGGTCAATGCCACCGGCTTGCCGCCAGCGACAGGCTGCATATAGACGTTGAAGATGCCGCTCTCGTTGCTGCTGAAGAGGATGTTTTTCTCGTCGCGGCTGAACGAAGCGCCGGCAATCGACGTCGTCGCCATGAACTGCTCAATCGTGTACTGCTTGGGGGCCATGGGCGCCGCCATCGCGCCCGGTAGCGTGTGCAACAACAAGGCCAGCGCCGTCAGCCGCGCGGCAGTCTTGAGACGAACCATGTGATCTCCTTAAAGGAAGGACTGACGCCAGGCTGGCGCCAATCGGGCCAGTGTCACAGGAACGTCCCTTGGTGTCAATTTGCAGCACGCTCGACCCGGCACAACAGGTAGGGCATCGCCTCGGCGCCGATATAGGCCTTGTGCGGCGTGCAGCCGCCGCTGGCAAGCCGTTGGCCGTACTTGACGAGCACCTCGTTTGCGCGCGACAGGATGGCCTTGTTCTCGGCGGCCAGGTCAACGCGGAACTGCGGCTGCAGTTCAAGCGCGCAGGCCGCACCGTTGGAGCCGGGCGCGCGTACCTGGACATGCAGACGCACCTTCCGGGTGAGGCGGCCGAGCGTCGCGCACGATTGCGCGTCCTTCGTCATGCCCAGCCATTCGGCCACGGCCTGGCGCTGCTCGAGCTTTCTTTCCTCGGGATTCCTGGCCGCATGCACCAGCAGGTAATGCGGGCCGGGCCGCGATTTGACGGCGGCCTCGATGCGCTCAAGGTAGGCGGGCGATTCGGGGAAGCCGCTGCCGACCGCAATGACGCGCACCTGCGGCGGCAGCAGTTTGACCATCCATCCGGACGGCGGATGCGGCAGCGAGGTGAAGACGATGCTGGTGTGCGGCGCCGGCCATGGCGGCAGCTCGGCCCGGACCGCCTGCGCGGCCCACGGCGTGTGGCCCCAGGTGCGAAACGGGAATACGACCACGGAGACCGCGATCAGGGTCCAGGCGGCGGCGCGGCGTGCCCGCTCCTCGCGCAACAGCGAGTGCAGCAGCAGCCAGACGACCAAGGGGCCGAGCAGCTCGAGCGGGACCAGGTAGCGGTGGATGCTGAACAGTTTCATCCACGCGAGGAAGGCGAGCACGAAGAACACATAGAGGAATCGGATGCGTGGCGGCACATTGGCGCGTACGCGCTCGAACAGCCACTTCGCCGCCAGCGCCAGGAACAGCACATACAGCACGGGCCACAGCCACTGGCGGAACACCAGTTCGGACACGCGCTCGAAGTGCAGGCTGAAGTACAACGGCCAGGTCAGCGTCTCGACCAGCGTTTGCGGCAGGTGGGAATGGTCGATGACGCCCGACGGCAGCGCGAGCGGGCTGCCGAAGATGCCATTAAATTGGGGGAATAGCGGATTGCCAAACTGTTTCCACATGGTCGAGAACCAATGGCCGGCAGTCAGGGCGATGCCGCACAGGACGCCGACGCCAAACAGGAAGGCGATGCGCAGTCGCAGCCAGGCCGTGCCGGGCAAGGTCAGCAGCGCCACGCACAGTGCGAGGGCGTAGGTGGCATTGGTCAGTTTCAAGCCCGCACCCAGGCCCATGACGAAGCCCGACACCACCGCCAGCCATGCCGCGCCGGCGCTCCAGCCGGACAGGACATCCCACCGGCGCAGCAGCAGGTACAGCGAGCCGAGCACGAAGATGGCGCTCAAATTGTCGCCCATCGAATTGCCCAGCTCGGACAGGAAGCCGACGCTGCACATGCCGGCGACGGCCAGCAGCAGCGGCAGGCGCACCTTGTCGTCCACCCGCAATGGCTGCAGCATGGCGCGGGCGATCATCATCAGCAGCACGAAGTTAATGCCGTGCAGGACGCCCATCGCAAAGCCAGCCAACGGCGCCGGCATCCACGCATTGAGGTAGTGGTAGACCAGGTCCAGCGTCGGGTTGAAGTAGCTTTGCCACTGAGCCGGCGCCATATCGATGCCGAGCCTGCCATTGAGCAGTGCCCACGGATTGTAGATATGGTAGTTCTTCATGTCCCAGCTGTCGTCCTGGCCCAGCAGCAGCGACAGCAGGCCAAGCACGAGCGGGCCGATCCAGATTGCCTTGTTCCACGCACCGGCCGTGTTGAGGGCGCTGCTGCGCCGGTCGAACCAGGCCGCCAGGCGCGCCAGCACGCAGCTTGCCGGGCCCGGCAGGAATTGGTTTTTGATTGAGGTCACAGGCGGGGCCGATCTTTGGTTGGCACGTCGATTCAGGTTCGACGCTGCCAGCAGTCTAAATGACCGAGAGCCAGAAGGGAATCGTCGCCATGCAGGCCAGGCTGGAAATGAAGATGGCCGAGTTGATCAGGGCCGGGTCCTTGCCGTCGGCCTGCACCACGGCCGCCACGTTGACGCCGACCGGGCAGGCGGCGATCACCACCAGCACCCGCATGGCGTCCTGCGGCACCGCCAGCAACCAGGCGGCCAGCCACACCAGGGCCGGCAGCGCCAGCAGCTTGGCCAGCACCACCAGGCCGGCGGCGCGCAGGTCGGGCATCGGCAAGGTGGCCAGGCTCGCGCCCAGCGCCAGCAAGGCGCACGGCAGGGCCGCCTGGGCCAGCATATTGAGTACCGTCGTGACGGCCGCCGGCAGCGCCACGCCGGCCAGGTTCAGCGCCAGGCCCGCCATCAGGCTGATCACGATCGGGTTCATCACGGTATTGGTCAGCGCGGCGACGATGCGCTTGCTGCCGGCCGCCATCAGGTAGTAGGCAGTGAAGCCGACCAGGCCGTGGAAGGCGATCAGCGGATAGGCATACTGCAGGCTGCCCTCGCCCCACACCTGGCCCAGCACCGGCACGCCGACGAACACCGTGTTCGAATAGACGGCGCCGAAGGCGCGCGCCGCGTGGTCGCCGTGGCGGCGCAGCCCGATGCCGACGGCAAGCAATAGCAGCAGCAACGCGCCGTAGTAGGCCGTCAGCATTTGCCAGGCGCCGTCGGCCGGCAAGCCGTGCTTGTAGCTGCCGTTGAACAGCAGCGCCGGGATCAGCAGGCGCGCCACCAGCGCATTGACGCCGCTGGCCCAGCCATGGCGCGAGATCAGGGCACCCAGGCCGCCGAGCAGGAACAGCGGCAGCAGCAAGGTAAACAGCATCATGGCCGCCGGCCCACCGTTTCGCCCGGCAGCAGCACCGGCTGCCACAATTGCTGCAGCTGCTCGGGCGGGGTGCCGGCCACCAGGTCGGCCAGCATGTCGGCGATGCGGGCACCGGCCAGCTGCGTGTCCGGCAGGTCGATGGTGGTGATGTTGGCGCCGACCAGGCTGTCCTCGATGCCGCCCCAGACGATGATCGAGATGTCCGTGCCCATGTCGAGTCCGGCATCCTTGATGGCGCGCACCGCGCCCACGCCCGACAGGTGGTTGTCGACGATGACGGCGGTCGGGCGCGGGCTGCACGCCAGCAGCGCCTGCATGGCCTGGTAGCCGCTGCGGCGGTCGAGCACATTGTCGTGCAGGTAGCGCGGGTCGATGCCGAGGCCGGCCTGGCCCATGGTGGCGACGAAGCTGTCGCGGCGCGCGGCCGCGAAACTGAATTTGAGGGGCGCGCTGACCAGCGCCAGGCGCTGGTGGCCGAGGCCGAGCAGGGTGTCGACGGCGGTGCGCATGCCGGCCGCGTTGTCGTAGTCGAACCAGGCATAGGGCTGGTCGAGCCCGGTGCGGCCGTGGCAGACGAAGGGGAAGCCGATGCCGGCCAGGTAGGCGATGCGCTCGTCACTGACCTGGGTGCGGCTGACGATCAGGCCGTCAACCCGCTTGCCGCGCACCAGCTGCTGGTAGGTTGGCATTTCATTCTGGGCCGAGACCGGCGCGATGATCAGGGACAGCTTGCGCGCTTCCAGCGCTTGCGACATGCCGCCCACGGCGGCCAGGAACATCGGGTCGCCCAGCACGCCTGGCAGCATCTGGTACACCATGCCGATCACATTGGTGCGGCCCACCGCCAGGCTGCGCGCCAGCGGGTTGGCTTCGTAGCCGGCTTCCTTGGCGGCCGCCAGCACCCGTTCTCGGGTGCGCGCATTGACCTCGGGGTAACCGTTCAAGGCACGGCTGACTGTCGTCTTCGAAATGCCGAGGGTCGATGCGAGACTCTTGAGGTTCATGGCGGCCAAAGAGGATAAAGAGGCGGCGATTATAGCAAGCCCCATTCTGGGGATTGTCATATCGTAAATTTAAATATTGCTGGCGCGAATGGTCATTTTGACCTACGCTAAAGTAAGCTTGATTGACAACAGATTCTGGGAAAGGCTATCTGGCATTTTGTCGCAATCGGGTTCTTATCTAAAAGGTAACAACGTGGTCACGCTAACTTCTGTCAGCAGCTTGCAAAACGCGATTGCACAGGCCGAGCGCCAGGTGCAACGGGATTTGTCGCAGGTGCAGCAGGATACCAGCCAGCTGGCCCAGAGCCAGTCCCAGCTGGCGACCGACCAGCGCCAGCTCAGTTCGGTGCAACAGCAGCATCAGCAGCAGCAACGCATCAGCGCCGTCAGCGCCAGCCGGGCCAGCCCGGCCACGCCGGCGCCTGCCAGCGCGCCCAACCTCGAACGGGCGATCCAGGCCAAGGTCAAGCCGCCGTCGCCGCCGCCGGTGACGGCCAGCACCGTCAGTTTGCCGACCCCGGCCGCCGCGATCCTGGTGCCGCCGGTCGCCGCCACGCCCAAGGTCAATACCGAGGGCCAGACCATCGGCCGCGTGATCGACGTCACGGCCTAGCGCCCAGGCGCACCCCTTCCCTATCTGACGGCGGTCCACCAGCGCTTGCCTTCGTGCGGCTGCTTCATCGACAGCATTTCGCCCATCTGCGGCGTGGCCAGCGGGATCGCCCTGGCTTGCGCCAGCGCCATGATGCGGTCGAATGGTTCGTGCCACGCGTGCATGCCGAGGTCGAAGGTGCCGTTATGCACCGGCATCAGCATCTTGCCGCGCAGGTCGATGTGGGCCTGCAGTGTCTGCTCCGGCTGCATGTGGATGTCGGGCCATTGCCTGTCGTAGGCGCCGGTCTCGACCATCGTCAGGTCGAACGGGCCGTACCTGTCGCCGATCGCCTTGAAGCCGTCGAAATAGCCGGTGTCGCCGCTGAAAAATACGCGCAAGTCCTGGTGTTCGATGACCCACGAAGCCCACAGCGTCTTGTTGCCATCAAGCAGGCCGCGGCCCGAGAAGTGCTGGGCCGGGGTGGCCACCAGCCTGACGCCGCGGATCACGGTCGATTCCCACCAGTCGAGCTGCCTGACCTTGGCGGCGCCGATGCCCCATTCGATCAGGGTGTCGCCGACGCCGAGCGGGGTGATGAAGTGCTCGGTCCTGGCGGCCAGTTGCAGGATCGCGGCGTGGTCGAGGTGGTCGTAATGGTCGTGCGACAGGATCACCGCCTTGATCGGCGGCAGCTGGTCGATGCTGATCGGCGGCGCGTGGAAGCGCTTCGGCCCGGCCCACTGCAGCGGCGAGGCGCGCTCGGAAAACACCGGATCGGTCAGGAAGAATTCATTGTGGATCTTCATCAGCAGTGTCGAGTGGCCGAGGCGGAACAGGCTGTTGTCCGGCGCAGTCTTCAATTGCGCGAGAGTGAGCGCTTGCACCGGTATCGGCGCGGCCGGCACTGTGCCGGCCGGCTTGTGGAAGGCGAAGTTCCACATGATGCGCACGGTGTCGATGAAGCCGGCCCGGTGCACCGGCGCGGCATTGTGGAATTTGCCGTCGGCGAATTGGGGCGAGCTGCGGCTGGTATTGTCTTCAGGCAGGTTTGCGGCGATGGTCGAGATGGCCATGATCAGAACAGTCCCTATCAAAAAAGTGCGGCGCATAATAGTGATTCACGGAAAGTATACTGCACAGTGTAGTTCACTTATTTCTAAAAGTAAACTACTTGGTGTAAAATATTCGTACACCCTCTATTCCGGATTCCCATGACCGCACCGCAACGCCTGACCGACCGCAAGCGCCTCGCCATCATCGAGGCGGCGATCGCCGAGTTTCGCGCCAACGGCTTCGAGGCCACCAGCATGGACAAGATCGCCGCCACCGCCGGCGTGTCCAAGCGCACCGTCTACAACCACTTCCCCGGCAAGGACGAACTGTTCGCCGAGATCCTCAGGCAGTTGTGGGACGCCAGCTTCGACCTGATGGATATTGCGTATGCGCCGGGGCAGCCGCTGCGCGAGCAACTCGCCAGGCTGGTGGAGCAGAAGATGGCGATGCTGGCCGACCAGAATTTCCTCGACCTGGCGCGGGTCGCCATTGCCGAGACGATTCATTCGCCGGAGCGGGCGCAGGCGATGGTGGCGCGGCTGGGCGAGCACGAGGAAGGGGTAACGCGCTGGATCCGGGCGGCCCAGCAGGACGGCAGGCTCAAGCCGTGCGACGCCGCGTTCGCCGCCCATTTGCTGCAGGGCCAGATCAAGGCGTTCGCGTTCTGGCCGCAGGTGACGATGGGGCGGCCGCCCTTAAGCAAGGAACAGCAGCAGCCGGTGGCCGATGCGGCAGTCGATATGTTCCTCGCCTATTTCGGCAAGTAAAAACCGCGTGGGGACACAGTGCCCACCCT
>CBDDRJ010000084.1:0-5824 GCA_965233055.1 uncultured bacterium | reverse complement strand
CTGACTGGTTTTGCGGGTGGCCTGCCGAAAAAAGAGCAGTTGCTCGCGTCCGAAGGCGTGCCGGTGTCGCGCGGACGCGCCGACCTTACCCGCCGACATTCGTTCAGGTGACCCGCCTCGGCAAGCTTCGCCCGTCGTCCTTGTTGCCTTGTCGAACAATCAACGCCGGGCGACGCGGGCGTCGCCCCTACATTACCCACTCGACGCGCGCCCCGACGTCCACCGCGCATCCCTGCCGGCTGCTCTCCCGCGCCGCGTCCATGAGCGCCATCGTCGGCAACACCCCGCGCGCGGAAACGGCCGGCTCCCCCACGCCGCGCGCGGCACTCGCAAACTGATCCCAAATCTGCGTTTCCGTCAGTCCCGGCGTCGCGACCGGCAGCGGGCGCGGCGCGCCGCCGTCGACGTCCGGCGGAGGAACGTACTCGAACGCCGCCCACACGCGCGTGTCGAAGTCCGGGCTGTGCGGGCTGCTCGCCGATCCGCGCGTGCCGTCGACGTGCCAGCGCGGCAGCGGGCGCGTCGTGGTCGTGTTGATCTCCACCAGCGCGACGGCGCCGGAGTCGAAGTCGATCATGACGCGCGCGAGGTCGTCGCAGTCGGTGCTCCAGACGTTCCCGCGCAACTGTCCGAAGACGCGCACCGGCTTCGCCGGCCACAGCAGCCGCCAGGCCTGGTCGACGAAGTGGCTTCCCCAGTCGAACAGCCCGCCCCCGCCGTAGGAGCCTTCGTTGCGCCAGTTCGGGCGGTACTCCTTCGCGGCCGGCCCGACGCAACTCGCCCACTGGCTCAGCCGGCTTTCGACGTTGATGATCTTGCCGAACGTGCCGGCGTCGACGGCTTGCTTGAGCGGTTTGAGCATGCCGACCCGCAGCGTGTACCATAGGTACAGGTTGATCAGCAGGCCGGCGGTGGAACCGGCGCCGATGACATGCCAGTACCAGGCGCCATTGTTGAAGGCGGCCGTGCCGGCGGCTGCCACCACGCCCATCAGCAGCAGGTTGACGGTGCTGGTGGCGAGCCAGATGCGCATCGCCAGCGAATCGAGCCGCAGCCGCGCCAGCAGTGCGCCGATGCCGGGTTTGACCGGCATGCCCTGGCGGATGCGCGGAGCGCCCTTCTGCCCGTTCTTGATCTGGCTGTAGACAGCGGCGGCGGCCTCGATCTCATGCCGTTCGGCGCGCACCCGCACCGACATATAGCCGGTGACGCGGCCATCCTCGCGCACCGGCGTGACATTGGCCCTGACCCAGTAGAAGTCGCCGTTCTTGCAGCGGTTCTTGACCAGCCCAGTCCACGGCAAGCCGTCGTGCAGCGCCTGCCACAGGTCGGCAAAGGCCTCGGCCGGCATGTCCGGATGGCGCACGATGTTTTGCGGTGCCCCGATCAGTTCATCTTCATCGAAGCCGCTGATGCGGCAAAAGGTCGGGTTGACATAGGTGATCTTCCCCTTCAGGTCGGTCTTGGACACGATGGCGTCCGCCCCACTGAGGAGGTATTCCTTGTTCGTGATGGGGAGATTTGTCCGCATGACCCGTACCTTTCTAGATTTCCAGGAGGCAATAACTCCTGATATAACCCAAAGTGTACGAATTGGAAGTGCAAAAAACTTTGATTCAGATCAATATTCGCCTGATCGTGACAAAGTAGGGGGGGCAGCCCCCCTTCGCCCTACAGGCGGCGCTTGACAGCTTGATAAGCCAGCACCGCCACCAGCGCCAGCGCGCCGGCCAGCAGGCCCGTCGCCAGGTCGATCGCGGTCGGCACTGCCCAGCCCAGCCATGGGCCGGAACCGCCGACGGCCGCCTCGACCAGGCCGTGCATGAACGGCAGGCCGTGGCCCAGGATGCTGCCGCCGACCATGAACATGGCCACCGTGCCCAGCACCGACAGCGACTTCATCAGCATCGGGGCGGCGGCCAGCAGCATGCGGCCGACCAGCTTGGACAGCTGCGAGCCGCGCTGGCTCAGGTACAGGCCGGCGTCATCGAGCTTGACGATGCCGGCCACCAGGCCGTAGACGCCGACCGTCATCAGCACCGCCACCGTAATCAGGGTGCCGACCTGCTGGGTGAACGGCATCGCCGCCACCGTGCCGAGCGCGATGACGATGATCTCGGCCGACAGGATGAAGTCGGTGCGGATCGCGCCCTTGATCTTGTCCTGCTCGAGCGCCACCAGGTCGACCGATTCGTCGGTCAGCGCCTCGATCAGTTCGGCCTGGTGCTGCTCTTCCTCGCCCCGTTCGGCGTAGTGGTGGTAGAGCTTTTCAAAGCCTTCGAAGCACAGGTAGACGCCGCCCGCCATCAACAGCGGGGTGATCGCGGCCGGCACGATGGCGCTGATGGCCAGCGCCGACGGCACCAGGATCGCCTTGTTCATCAACGAGCCCTTGGCCACCGCCCACACCACCGGCAGTTCGCGGTCTGCCTGCACCCCGGCCACCTGCTGCGCATTCAGGGCCAGGTCGTCGCCCAGTACGCCGGCAGTCTTCTTGGCGGCCACTTTGCTCAGGACCGCCACGTCGTCAAGGATGGCGGCGATATCGTCGATCAGGGCAAAAAAACTGCTGGCGGCCATAAGGGTGCTCCGGGAGGTAAAAAGGGCCATCTTACCCGAAGCGATTTCGGCGTAGTCGCCAAATTTGCATTCTGGCCAGCGGTTTTTGCAATTCGTCGCACCGCCCTGCGCATTGGCGGCGGTTTCCGTATAGTGACCACACTCCGTCATTGCGCATGTCAATGGTGGACCAAACGATAAAAAAACTAAGAAAGTCCGGTCCATGAAATTTTTCCTTCCGCTGTGCGTCAGCCTGACGCTACTCGCCAGTCCCGCCCATGCCGCCTTCAAGGCGGTGCGCCTGGCCGACCAGGCCGACATCAAGATGGACGGCGTGCTCGGCGAAGCCGCCTGGCAGAACGCCCCCGTCCACGACGCCTTCTTCCAGCAGCAGCCGGTCGACAAGCTGCCGGCCCATGTGCGCACCGAAGTGCGGCTGACCTACGACAGCCGCTATTTTTACATCGGCGTCAAATCGTTCGACCCGGCGCCGGACGAGATCCGCGCCCCGTTCGCCCGTCGCGACAAGCCGAGCGGCGACCAGGACTTCATCGGCATCATGCTTGATCCGAGCGGCGCCAGGAAGTCCGCCCAGATGATCTACGTGAATGCGCGCGGCGCCGTCAGCGATGGGGTATTCAGCGACAGCAATGGTGACGACTATTCGCCCGACTTTGATTTCGATGCCGCCACTGCGCGCTTCGACGGCGGCTGGACGGCCGAAGTGCGGATTCCGTTTTCGTCGATTCCCTACCAGGCCGGCAATGCGCAGCCATGGTCGATCCTTATGATGCGCAACCTGACGCGCGAGACCCGCTACAAGAGCTTCAGCGCGCCGGTGGCACGCTCGACGTCCTGCATCATGTGCGCGTTCGAGCCGGTCACCGGCCTGTCCGAGCTGCCGACCGCGCTGAACTGGTCGGCCACGCCGCAACTGGTGATGCGCAAGGGGCGCGAGGACGTGGCAGGACAGAAGCGGCGCAACTTCAGTGACCGGGACCTGTCGCTAGACGTCAAGATCCGCCCCGACTCGGCCACCATCATCGACGGCACCATCAACCCGGACTTCTCGCAGATCGAACTCGACGCGCCCCAGTTGTCGGGCAATACGCGCTTTGGCCTGTTCGTCCAGGAGAAGCGCCCGTTCTTCCTTGAAGGCTCCGATATCCTGCAGTCGCCGCTGCGTGCGATCAGCACCCGCTCGATCACCGATCCCGGCTGGGGCGCGCGCTACACCCGGCGCGACAGCGGCAGCGACTTCACGATCCTGACAGCCAATGACGTCGGCGGCGGCCTGGTGCTGCTGCCGAAGTCCTACCACACCGACTTCGCGGCCCAGGACTTTGCGTCCCAAGCCACCATCGCGCGCGGCAGCCTCAAGATGGGCAAGCTGTCGCTGGGCGGCATCGGCACCGACCGCACGCTGGCGGGCGGGCGCGGCCACAACCGCGTCATTGGCCCCGACTTCAGCTGGCAAAAGAGCGACACCACCCGCTTCCGCGGCCAGCTGCTGCTGTCGAGTACCACCTCCCAGCAGCTGGCCGACGGCAGCATGAAAGCCGGCGCCAGGCGCAACGGCCACGCGCTGTTCACCGACTGGTGGACGGAGGAAGACCAGTGGGCTGGCTACGCCTCGCTCGAGGAAGTGAGCGAAGGCTTCCGCGCCGACAACGGCTTCTTTTCGCAGGCCGGCTACCGCGTCTACGTGGCCGAATACACCAAGAAGTTCGGCCCGACCGGCATGCTCGGCGAGTTCAACTTCTACACCCACCTCGAGCGCAAGGTCGACGCCAACGGCAAGATCATCTACAACGACTACACGCCGGGGCTGTTCATGGCCGGCCCTTACGACAGCTTCTTCAATCTGCGCGTGCGGCCGTTCAACAAGGCGCGCGTCAAGGAAGACGGCGAACTGCACAGCGACGGCAATGTGTGGTTCGAGACCGGCGCCTCGCCGGGCAAGGTGCTGGCGCGCGTCGTCGTGCAGGGCCAGTATGGCGACCAGATCGACGTCGATGCATCGCGCCGTGGCAAGGGCGGCATAGCCTACCTGTATGCCAGGCTGCGCCCGTTCGACAGCCTTGAGTTCGAACCGACCTTCAACGCCTTGTGGATCGATGGCCGCGACGGCCCGGAGGCGGGCAAGCGCCTGTACACCGAGACGGCGCTGCAGATCAACGGTATTTACCACTTTGGCGCGCGCGATACGCTGCGTATGATCGTCCAGAAAACCAGGGCCAGGCGCGACCCGCAGCTGTATCCGTTTGCGGTGGCAGCCGAAAGCACCAGCGACACCGCTTCCTTCGTCTACAACCACACGGCCGGCCTGGGCACGGCGGCCTTCGTCGGCCTGACTTTGACCCGCGGCGAAACGCCGGGCTACGCGGCGCTGCGCAAGCAGAACGAGCTTTTCGTGAAGCTGTCGTACCAACTTTGACAGGAATCGTACAATAGGGGCCTGCATACCGAATTGAGGCCCCGTATGAGTTTCGCCACCTGGATCACCTTCGTCATCGCCGGCTGCCTGATCGCCATCTCCCCGGGTTCGGGCGCCGTGCTGTCGATGGCGCATGGCCTGTCCTACGGCGTACGCAAGGCCAGCGCCACCATCCTCGGGCTGCAACTCGGCCTGCTGCTGGTGCTCGTCGTTGCCGGTGCGGGCGTCGGCTCGCTGCTGCTGGCGTCCGAGCTGGCCTTCAGCGTCGTCAAGACAGTCGGCGCGCTGTACCTGATCTATCTGGGCCTGTCGCAATGGCGCTCGGTGCCTGAGGTGGCCAACAGCGGCGCCGGCGCCGCACCGCAGCAACTGGCGTCGCCGCTCGGCCGGCGCGTATTGACGGGCTTCCTGACCAATGCCACCAACCCCAAGGGCATCATTTTCATGGTGGCCGTGCTGCCGCAGTTCATTTCGCAGGCCAGCCCCCTGCTGCCGCAGCTGGCCATCCTCGGCGTGACCATGCTCACCATCGACACCATCGTCATGCACGGCTACGCGCTGCTGGCGTCGACCATGCAGCGCTTCTTCCGCGATGCCAGGGCAGTGCGCAAGCAGAACCGCTTCTTTGGAGGCGTATTGATGCTGGTCGGCGGCGCGCTGTTCTTCGTCAAGCGCGGCGCCCATTAGTCTTACTGTGTCATAAAATTAGTTTTACCTTGAGACAGCAAGGGCAACGCTGTAATTGTGTAGCGATTGCACTGGCGATGAGCGCGCGCAGCGTTGTAATGGAGTCAGGAACATGACGTTGCGCTCGCCCTGCTTCCGCGA
>CBDDRJ010000083.1:0-10343 GCA_965233055.1 uncultured bacterium | reverse complement strand
GTCAATGAGGGCGAGATCACCCGCTTCATCCAGCAGAATTCGGACAGCGCGGTGCTGAACCGCATCCTGGGCCAGGACCCGAGCCGCATCATGGGTGCGCTGCAGTCGAACGGCCGGGTGTTCCTGATCAACCCGAACGGCATCCTGTTCGGCAAGGACTCGCGCGTCGATGTTGGTGGTCTGGTGGCGTCGTCGCTGAATCTGTCGAATGCGGACTTCCTGGCAGGTAAGAACAATTTCAGCGGCGGGGCCGGAAGCGTCAGCAACCAGGGTTCGATCACGACGGCCAGCGGCGGCCATGTGTTCCTGATTGCGCCCAATGTCGACAACACGGGCATCATCACCTCGCCAAAAGGCGAAGTCATTCTCGCCGCCGGCCACACGGTGCAGCTGGTCGATTCGAGCAACCCTAGCCTGCATGTGGTCGTCAGCGCGCCGGACAATGTGGCGCTGAACCTGGGGCAGGTCATCGTACAGGGCGGGCGCATCGGCATCTATGGCGCGCTGGTCAACAATAGAGGCAAGCTCAACGCCAATAGCGCGGTGGTGGGCGAGAACGGCAAGATCTACCTCAAGGCCAGCCGCGACGCGATGCTCGAGGCGGGCAGCGTGGTCACGGCCACCGGTGCAGGAAAGGGCGGCGACATCCATGTGCTGGGCCAGCGCGTGGCGCTGACGGGCGACGCGCAGGTCGATGCCAGCGGCCAACTGGGCGGCGGCAGCGTGCTGGTCGGCGGCGATTATCAGGGCAATAACGCGTCCGTTCCGAATGCCCAGAAAACCTATGTCGGCACCGATGCCGTCATCAAGGCAGACGCTGGCGCGAGCGGTGATGGCGGCACCATCGTCGCGTGGGCCGACGACACCACCCAGTTCCACGGCCTGGCCAGCGCGCGCGGCGGCGCGGCCAATGGCGGCGGCGGTCTGGTTGAAACTTCCGGCAAGAACCTGCTCGATATCGCCGGGGCAAGGATCCAGGCAGCTGGCCGCGGCACCGGCGCCAATGGCCGCTGGCTGCTCGATCCGTCGGACATCACGATTTCCCATGGCTCCGTCGAATCCATCGTCGGCGGCATCTTCGACCCGGTCGTTGCCAGCTCCACCATTGGCGACGCCGTCATCAATGCCGTGCTCGACGGTGGCGCCAATGTGACGATCCGGACCACCGCCGGCACTGGCGGCACGGGCTCGATCACCGTCAACGGTAGTGCCGACAGCGGCGGTGCCGTGGCCATCCTCAACACCAGTGGCGGCAGCCGCAGCCTGAGCCTGGAGACCGTCGGCACCATCAATGTGCACAGCGGCGCGAGCATCAGCGGCAGCGCCAGCAATGCGCTCAGCGTGAACCTGACCGGCAGCGCCATTACCCAGTCTGGCACCATCGACAATCAAGGCGGCAGCACCAGCCTGGCCGGCACGACCACCGGTAGCGGCACCATCAAGAACGGCACGCTGACCAGCACCGGCACCTTGAGCGGAGCAACGCTCGACGGCGTGACCGTGTCCGGCACGCTGACCGCGAACGGGAGTATCTTTGTTGACAATAATTTGACGCTGGCCAGCGGCGCCATTGTCAATATGTCCGCCAACGGTTTGTACTTCGTCGGCGCCGGCAGCGAAAGCCTCACCAGCGCCGGCACGGCCACGGTGAACCTGGCCAACGGCAGCCTGATCGCCGGCTACAGCGGCAACCAGACGCTGACCATCGGCAGCGGCGTGACCGTGCAAGGCTACGGCAACGTCGGCCAGAGCAGTGTCTCCACGATCGTCAACAGCGGCACGATCCTGGCCAATAGCGCCGGTCAGACCCTGACGGTCAATCCAAATACGCTGACCAATAATGCCGGTGCCAGCCTGAGCGCGTCGGCTGGCAGCCTGAGCCTGTCGCCGACCAACTGGACCAATAGCGGAACGATCAATGTGTCCAGCGGCGCAACGCTCAATTTCGGCGTTAGCACGACGGTGGCTGGCATGGGGACGGTGGTCAATGCCGGCACCTTCAATTTGGCCGGTGCCCTGACCAACAGCGGCACGCTCGATGTCGGCACCGGCGGATCGTTCGGCGCCGCGGGCCTGTCCGGCTTTTCCGGTTCGATCATCGGCGGCACCGTCACCAGCACCGGCGGCAATCTGCCCAATGGCAGCGGCACCTATGACGGCGTGACGATGTCGGGCACGCTGACGGCGCCAAGCAATATCTTTCTCGACAATAACCTGGTGCTGGCGGGTGGCTCGGTGCTCAATATAGGCAGCCACGGCATGTACTTCGTCGGGGCCGGCACCGAGTCCCTGACGACGTCCGGCAGCGCCACCGTCAACCTGGCCAACGGCTCCGTCATTGCCGGCTGGGGTGGTGCGCAGACGCTGACCCTTGGCAGCGGCGTGACCGTGCAAGGCTATGGCAGCGTCACTCACAGCACGGCGTCTGCCATCGTCAATGCTGGCGCGATAACGGCCAACAGCGCTGGCCAGACGCTGACGGTCAACCCGGGCAGCTTCACCAATAACGCCGGCGCCAGCTTGAACGCCACGGCCGGCAGCCTGACCCTGACGCCGACGACCTGGTCCAACAGCGGCTCCATCAATGTGGCGAGCGGCGCCACGCTCAATTTCGGGATCGATACGACGGTGGCCGGCATCGGGACGGTGGTCAATGCAGGCAACTTCAATCTGTCCGGCGCCCTGACCAACAGCGGAACACTCGATGTCGGCACGGCAGGTCCGTTCGGCGCGGCGGGCTTGTCGGGCTTCTCCGGTTCGATCATCGGCGGCACCGTCACCAGCACCGGCGGCAACCTGCCCAATGGCAGCGGCACCTATAACGGCGTGACGATGTCGGGCACGCTGACTGCGGCCAGCAATATGTTCTTCGACAATAACCTGGTGCTGGCAGGCGGCTCGGTGCTCAATATGGGCAATCACGGCATGTACTTCATGGGCACCGGCGCGGAGTCCCTGACGGCGTCCGGCAGCGCCACCGTCAACCTGGCCAATGGCTCCATCATTGCCGGCTGGGGCGGCGCGCAGACGCTGACCCTCGGCAGCGGCGTCACCGTGCAGGGCTATGGCAGCGTCACCCAAAGCACAAGCTCGTCCATAGTCAATGGCGGCACCATCACCACCAACAGCGCTGGCCAGACGCTGACGGTCAACCCCAACAGCTTTACCAATAACGCCGGCGCCGGCTTGAATGCCACGGCTGGCAGCCTGACCCTGACGCCGACGACCTGGTCCAACAGCGGCTCAATCAATGTGGCGAGCGGCGCCACGCTCAATTTCGGGATCGATACGACGGTGGCCGGCATCGGGACGGTGGTCAATGCAGGTACCTTCAATCTGTCCGGTGCCTTGACCAACAGCGGCACGCTCGATGTCGGCACGGCCGGGCCGTTCGGCGCGGCGGGCCTGGCCGGCTTCTCCGGCTCGATCATCGGCGGCACCGTCACCAGCACCGGCGGCAACCTGCCCAATGGCAGCGGCATCTACAATGGCGTGACGATGTCGGGCACGCTGACGGCGCCAAGCAATATCTTCCTCGACAATAACCTGGTGCTGGCGGGCGGCTCGGTGCTCAATATGGGCAACCACGGCATGTACTTCATGGGTGCGGGCACCGAGTCTCTGACGGCGGCGTCCGGCAGCGTGACCGTCAACCTGGCCAACGGCTCCGTCATTGCCGGCTGGGGCGGTGCGCAGACGCTGACCCTCGGCAGCGGCGTGACCGTGCAGGGCTATGGCAGCGTCACTCACAGCACCAGCTCGGCCATCGTCAATAACGGCGCCGTCACGGCCAATACCGCTGGCCAGACGCTGACGGTCAACCCGAATAGCTTGACCAATAGCGCCGGGGCCAGCCTCAACGCCACCGCCGGCAGCCTGACCCTGTCGCCGACGAGCTGGACCAACGGCGGCACCGTCAATGTGGCCAGCGGTGCCACGCTCAACCTGGGCTTTGACACCACTGTCGCAGGGCTCGGCACGCTGAGCAATTCGGCCGGCACCGTCAACTTCTCCGGTGCCTTGACCAACAGCGGCACGCTCGACGTCGGCACGGCCGGGCCGTTCGGTACGGCGGGCCTGTCCGGCTTCTCCGGTTCGATCATCGGCGGCACCGTCACCAGTACCGGCGGCAACCTGCCCAATGGCAGCGGCACCTACAACGGCGTGACGATGTCGGGCGCGCTGACGGCGGCCAGTAACTTGTTCATCGACAATAACCTGGCGCTGGCGAGCGGCTCGGTGCTCAATATGGGCAGCCACGGCATGTACTTCATGGGGGCCGGTACCGAGTCCTTGACGGCGGCTTCCGGCAGCGCCACCGTCAACCTCGCCAGTGGCCAGCTGGTGGCGGGCTGGGGCGGCGCCCAGACGCTGACCATCGGCAGCGGCGTCACCGTGCAGGGCTATGGCAACATCACCCACAGCACCAGCTCGGCGATCGTCAACAGTGGCGCCATTGCAGCCGATGGCGCCGGCCAGACGCTGACGGTCAATCCCAACAGCCTGACCAATAGCGCTGGCGCCAGCCTGAACGCCACCGCCGGCAGCCTGACCCTGTCGCCAAGCAACTGGACCAATAGCGGGAGCGTCGGCGTATCGGGCAGCGCCACGCTCAATCTGGGTTTGGCTACTACCACGACTGGCCTGGGCAGCATCACCCACGCAGCCGGCACGCTCAACTTCACCGGCACGCTCGACAATACGGGCCTCACTGTCGATGTCGGCAATAACGGCGCCTTCGGCGCAGCCGGCCTGACGAGCCTGTCCGGCACCGTGATCGGCGGTACCATCACCAGCACCGGCAGCGCCTTGCCGACCTCGAACGCCACGCTGGACGGCGTCATCCTGTCGGGCGCACTGACGGCGGGCGGTTCAATCTACGTCAAGAATAACCTGACGCTGGCCGCCGGCGCGGCGCTGGGGATGGGCAACAACAATCTCCTGTTCCAGTCGGCCGGTACCCAACACTTGGCGAGCGCTTCCGGCACGGCGACGGTCACCCTGGGCGGCGGCGCGATTTATGCCGGCTGGGGCGTCAGCGGCCAGACCCTGCAGATCGGCAGCGGCATGACCGTGCAAGGCCATGGCAGCCTGCTGCACAGTTCCAGCGCCGACTACGTCAACAACGGCACCATCAACGCCTCGACCAGCGGCCAGACCTTGCAAGTGTCGCCGACCAGCATGTCCAATGCCGGCAGCATGACGTCGACCCTGGGCGCGCTGACGGTCTCGTCCGGTACCAGCCTGGTCAACACCGGCCAGATCCTCGCCACCGGCGGCACCGTCAACCTCAGTCCGTCGAGCTATACGGGCAGCGCCGGCACGCTCGGCGTGTCGGCCAGCGGCGCGACCAATTTCAGCCCCGACTCGACCACGGCCAACCTCGGCACCCTGGTCAATGGCGGCGGCACCTTGAGCCTGACCGGTATCATCACCAATAGCGGTGCCACGCTCGAACTGGGCAATAGCGGCAGTACCGCGCTATCGGGCACCATCAATGGCGGCACCGTGCATTCGAACGGGGCGTCGCTGACGTCGTCGTCGGCCGTGTTCGACGGCGTCACGTTCAGCGGCGCGCTGTCGACCCTGGGCGTGCTGCAAATCAAGAACAGCCTGAACCTGGCCGATGCAGCTACTCTGAACCTGGGCACCAGCAGCGTACTGTTCAAGACCACCGGCGACCAGCACATCAGCACCAGCGGCAGCGCCAACGTGACGCTGGCCGGCGGCAGCATGACGCTCGGTTCAAGCGTCACCGGCCAGTCGCTGGCGCTCGACAGCGGCGTCACCCTGTCCGGCCATGGCAACATCAATACCAGCAATTCGGCATCGATGAGTAATGCCGGTACGATCCACGCCCCCACCAGCGGGCAGACGCTGACTGTCAATGCGACCAGCTTCACCAATACCGGCACCTTGAGCACGCTGACGGGCAACCTGACCGTCAACAATATGCCGACCAATAGCGGCACCATTTCGGTCGGCAGCGGCACGACATGGACCGGCAATACCGGCCTGAACAACACCGGTTCGGGCGTCATTACGGGCAGCGGCACGCTGGCGATCGGCGCTGGCAATACCTTGCTGAATGAAGGCGCGGTCCGCCCCGGCGGCAGCGGCGTCATCGGCACGCTGAGCCTGACGGGCAACCTGGTCAACCAGGGCGCAGGCACCATCTATGCCGAGGTGGGCGCCGAATCGAGCAGCGTCGACCGTCTTGCCGTCTCCGGCAGCGCCAGCCTCAGCGGCTCCCTGGTGATGTCGGCGATCAACGGCTACGTGCCGCAGGACGGCCACAACTACAATGTGCTGAGCTATACCGGCACGCCGACGGCGTCGACGCTGGCGGTGACGGCAGCCGGCTTTACCGGCGCCACCGCAGACTATTCCGGCAGCGGCGTGTTCTACCTGCGCATGCCGGCCAGCCAGAATCCGGCCAGCGGCACCAATACCTGGCTGCCGGCAGGCGATGGCGACTGGTCCGTCGGCGCCAACTGGAGCCTCGGCCATGTGCCGACCTCGACCGAGGACGTGGTGGTGCCGAGCCTGAGCGGCACGGCGACCATCAGCATCGCTTCGCTCGCCTCCGTGGTCAGGAGTATCGTTTTCAGCGGCAATGAAATCCTGTCGATCGGCACCGGCGCCAGCCTGAGCTTCAGCCAGCCGTCCTACTTGTCCAGCGGCACGCTCGCCGTCGCAGGCGGAACCTTGAGCGTTGGTGCCAACCTGGGCCTCAATGCGCTGGTATTGTCGGGCGGTACGATCGACATCATCAGCGGCAAGACCCTGACCACCAGCGCCGCCTATACGCAGAGCGGTGGCGCGCTGGGCGGGGCGGGCGCAGCTGTCCTGGTCGGCAACTTCGCCCGCACCGGCGGCACCATTGCCGGCCTGTCGGCGCTCAGCATCACGCAGACCGCAGGCGACTTGAACCCGGGCGCGATGACGCTCAGCGGTTCTGCGGACTTCCTTTCCACTGCCGGCAAGGTCAGCTTTGACGGCAATGTGACGGCGGCCGGACTGCTGACGGCATCGGCCCCGACCGGCGCGGTCGAGGTCAAGGCGGCACTGTCGGCGCCGACCTCGAACGTCACCTTGTCGGGCAATTCGGTGGTGCTGGGCAACAGCGGCAATCCGTCGGTGACCTCGGGTGGCACCCAGCTCACGCTGGCCGCCACCGGCAGTGGCGGCAGCATCACGATCCCGGCCGGCGCCAGCGTGGCCGTGCCGGGCACGCTGTCCCTTTCCGCTGCCGGCAGCAACGGCATCATCACCAATGGGGGCAGCCTGGCTGCCACCAATATCTTCCTCGACGCGCAAAAGATGGCGCTCGAGTCCGGCACGGTGGCCGGCACCGGCTTCATCAAGGTGTCGGGCGCGTCGATGCCGGTCACACTGGGCACGGGATCGACCAACCTGGCCGCCGGCCTGCTGGAATTGTCGATCGGCGAACTGTCCACGCTGGCGGCCCCGACCCTGTTCATCGGCGACAGTTCGACCCCGACGCTGAACCTGGGCGGGGCGCTGGGCAGTTCAGCCGGCGCGGCGCTGGACAATGTCACTAGTCTGGTCCAGCTGGCCGGCGCGGCCGTCGATATCAACCATAGCATCTCGGGCAAGACGCCGGTCAATGTGCTGGCCACCAACTCGCTGACCGTCGGCAGCGGCGCCACGCTGGAGACCAGTTCCGGCGCCATCGACCTCGGTGTGTCGGCCGTCAACGGCAGCTTCGGCATGGCAACGGGCAGCCTGGTGCGCGGCCCGGGCGGCATCATCGTGCGCGCCGATCATATGGACCTGCAGGGAGGCATCACGTCGACCAGCGCCTCGTTCGCCAGCCCAATGCCGCGCGTGACCTTGCGGCCCTACACGGACAGCACCAATATTGTCGTAGGCAATAATGCGGCCGAAGCCAGCGGCGTGCTGGGCCTGACGACGGCAGAACTGGCCACCGTGTCGAGCAGCCTGCCAAGCAGCAGCGCGCTCGAAGTGTACAGCGTGGCCGGCAATATCACCGTCGATGGCGCGCTCGACCTGACCACGCCGGGCAAGCTGGTCGATGCCGGCCTGGCCCTGAAGGCGCAAGGCGGCAATGTGACCGTGCTGGCCAACAGCCCGCTGACCGCGCCGCGCCTCTACCTGCAATCTTCCGGCACCACCGAAGTCAATTCGAACCTGACGGCGGGTTATGCGCTACTACTGGGCGGCAACCATATCAAGTTGTCGGACGGCCAATACAGCGGCGCCCTGGTCAGCCTGTTCTCGTACAACACCGACCTCGACGTCGGCAGCGCCACCGACCTGAGCGCGACGGCGGCCGAAGTATCGGTGGCCGAACTGGCCAGGATCACGACGCCGGTTTTGATACTCAGTGCCGACGGCGGCAAGGTCGACATCACCGCCATGGTGGCGCCGACCACCGCGGGCTCGACGATGATTTCGGCCCAGTCCTATCACGGCGTTAACGTCGCCAGCGGCATGGGCCTGCTTGCGCCGGCCGCGCTGAACCTGTTTGCGGGCGATGCCAGCGCGGGCGCCATCATCAACGCCGGCACGCTGAGCGGCACAATGGTTCAGCTCGATGCGACCAAGATGTCGCTGCAGGGCGGAACCATTTCCGGAACCGGCAGCGTCGGCCTGTATTCCAGCACCAGCGGCGCGTCGATCCGGCTCGGCACGCTCGACCAGTCGAATGAACGCGCCGGCATGCTGGAATTGTCGAGCGGTGAATTGAACACCATTACGACGCCGCAGCTGTGGATCGGCCACGACACCTCCGGCACCGTCGAAATCGAGTCGACCTTGAACCGTGCCGCCGGCGGCGCGCTCGAACATGTCGGCAGCTCCCTGCAGCTGTCGAGTGGCAGCACGATCAGCCAGGCGGCAGGTGCGGCGCTCGTCATGAGCGGCCGCAACCTGGTGCTCGATGCGGGCGGCGCCGTCACACTGGCCGAAGCGGCCAACGAATTCTCGGGCCTGGCCGTGAAGACGGCCGGTAGCGCCTTGACGGCAACGAGCGCGGTGCCGCTGAACGTCACCAGCGTGGTCGGCATCGACCGTTCGACGCTGGCGGGCGTGACCTACAATGGCATCTCGACCGCCAACGGCAACGTCAGCCTGACGCTGGCCGGCACGTCGGCGTCGGAACTGAAGATTTCGAACGCCATCTCGGCCGGCACCGGTACGGTGACGCTGAACTCGAGCGGATCGCTGACCGTCGATGGCAGTATCAGTTCCGGCGGCAATATCTTGCTGAGCGCCGGCGGCCCCGCCTCGTCCGATGTCGGCAATCTGCTCACTTTCAATGCCGCCGTCACGTCGAGCGGCGGCACGATCACGGTGGCGGGCAATAAATCGGCCGGCAGCCAGGCCCCGAGCGGCAGCAATGTGACTTACCAGCTGGCATCGGGCGGCAATGTCGTGACGCCACCGCCGACGCCCACGCTGGCAGAGTGCATTGCCAATCCACTGCTTTCCAACTGCGCTTCAGTCCTGCCAAGTATCTCGGTCTGCACCGCGGCGCCGACCACGCAAGGATGCACGGCGGTGTTGCCTAGCCTGAGCGCCTGTATTGCCGCGCCGACCACGGCCGGTTGCTCCGGCGTATTGCCGACCGTGGCGCAATGCCAGACGTCGCCGAGCATTGAAGGCTGTTCGGCAGTGCTGCCGACGCTGGCCTCTTGCATTGCCGCGCCAACTGCGGCAGGTTGCAGCTCGATCCTGCCGACCGTGACGGCCTGTATCGCGAGCCCGACCACGGCTGGCTGTTCGGCGGTGCTGCCAAGCGTCGCAGTATGCGCGGCTGCACCGACCACGGCTGGCTGCTCTGCAGTCCTGCCAAGCGTTGCAGTGTGCGCGGCGGCACCGACCACGGCTGGCTGCTCGGCAGTGTTGCCAAGCGTCGCAGTGTGCGCGGCAGCGCCGACCACGGCTGGCTGCTCGGCGGTCCTGCCAAGCGTTGCAGTGTGCGCGGCAGCGCCAACGACGCCTGGCTGCGCTGCAGTCCTGCCTAGCCTGGAAGTATGTGCGACAGCCCCGACGACGGCTGGTTGCTCCGCAGTATTGCCTAGCGTTGCCGTGTGCGCCGCTGCGCCAACCACAATCGGTTGCGCCTCCGTGTTGCCAAGCGTTGCCGTCTGTACCGCAGCACCGACCACCGCCGGTTGCTCGGCCGTACTGCCAAGCGTGGCTGTGTGCGCCACTGCGCCGACCACGGCGGGCTGCTCGGCCGTACTGCCAAGCGTCGCCATCTGCACTACGGCACCGACCACGCCTGGCTGTTCGGCTGTGCTGCCAAGCGTCGCCATTTGCATCACGGCACCGACCACGGCTGGCTGCTCGGC
>CBDDRJ010000082.1:0-297704 GCA_965233055.1 uncultured bacterium | reverse complement strand
AAATAATAGACGTCCAAGTTTCTGGCCTGAGACAAATGAGACTGCAGCACGATACAACAATATGCTCGTCAAGAGAAGGCCTGAATCCTCTTTTAACACCCATCACGAACTTTTGAGACACCGAAAAATACTCCACATAACCAGCCACGGCGCAAGTCGTACAGTCGCAATGTCCGCTAGAGTCGGCATGCCGCGATACCGCTCCGGGTTTGCTCCAGGGTAGATGGGCTCATGGGTGAGCGGCTGGCCAGCGCCATGGCCAAGCAATACCGAGATTGGATGAATCCTTGGTGGAGCGCCGGCGCGGCGCTGTTTCGGTCGATAGAAGGCAGACTGGACGTCGAGTCGCTCAAGGTGTTGGATTGACAAACGACGTTCGCCAAGCGCGCCGCGCAACTTCGCAGTCCCTTGCGCGTAGAGCCACCTGTCTGACGTCACCATCGCGATCTCGCCCCCTTCGTGGAGAGTCTGAGCACACCGGTGCAGGAAGCTGTGCAGCATGTCCCCCGTGGCGAAATCAGGAACGTGGCGCTGATAGTCGTCGCGCAGGACCTGCGGGATGTTCACTTTGCGTAGATAGGGCGGATTACCGACGATTACATCCCAGGCCGGTGCCGTTGGCCCTGTAGTGAGGAAATCGCGGTTATGGACCATACGCCTAGCGACGTCGTCCGCTACGGCGGACGACCGCCCCGCATTGACCAGCATGTTGGACACACGCGACCGAGCTTGGGCGCAGGCGTTAGGGTGGATTTCAAATCCTTCGATGGTGGCGAGCAGCTCCGTGTCGCTTACGCCAGGTGTCGCCAAGGCTCTCTTGAGGGCTCGGCCAATAAACATCCCATCGCCCGCACTTGTATCAGCGAGACGCCTCGAACCTGACGGCCAGCGAAGACGGTCCAGCAATTCGTCAACGACTGCCTCAGCCGTATAAATGGCCGTGGCGTTGTGCAGCTGGTCGATTGCATGATTGCGCGCGGCAGCGTTAGCGTCAGCTTCGAAGATCAGCTGAAACTGCTCCTGCGGCGCTTGAGGAAAGAGTGGTGTATCCATTGTGTGGTCCCGGCTGGTCAAGATCCCGATGAGGAACTCGCCGGGGCTATGTGGCCAAGATAGCAAACCCAACATAGCCGTTCTGAAATGGTTTCCGTGAAGTACTCGACACAACTCTCAGCCGTTCAGCGCTAGCAGGTCCACACGCTCGGCCGCCAATTTGCCGCCGCACCATGGGTGTCTGGTGTGGACGTGGGGCGCGTAGTGCATCACCCCTTCGTGTCATGTCCGTTAAGTTTTGTGGGTGCTAAATGCCCAAACGGGCATTGGCAATCTGGATTAAGCCAAGTCGCCAAGACATTCTCATTGCTGAAGCGGAGCTGGCAAGGAACATGGACCATTTCTTCTGTGTCCCGGCTTGGAGCATGGCGCTCTTTACGCTCGAGCTGGTCTTCAACGCTGCCACCCAACCACCACTGCGCAGCGGGTACACGATCCAGTCGCGGTGGGCATATCGGGCTTTTCGGCTCGCGAACTGACAAGCGAGCCCGGAGTCTTGAAACTGCTGCTCGGTGACCGGCTTTGCACGCTTGCTCACAATTGCCCCAAGAGTTGTAGCGCGGCAGCCGGAGTGATCCCGGACGCAATCACCGTGGCTGGCAGTGACTTGGCCTTGCAAGCGGCAACCAGCTGCGGGCCCAAGAACTCATAGAATGCGCGCTTGTCCCGCCGCGAACCTGCGACCGAGAAGCCCGCGCGGAGGGCAACCTCGTGTGCAACGTCGAACGGTAGGTTCTCGATATGGCGCAGTGCGGTGGCCGCATCACCGCGCGCCACTACTTCAACCAAGGCTGGCTCACCCTGCAGCGATACTTCTCCAAACAAGTCGCCCACTACTTCCTCCCATATTCCACACCCAGCGCATTGCCAGGCAGTGCTTGTTTTCAATAGGGACATTGTAGGTATCAAGGTATGGCGTTTCTCAAAAATGTCTGCCACCGTCCTTCTCCGGCGTGCGATCCACCTTGTGTCAGCATGCCAACGACCTTCAGGCAAAAGGCGGTCTACAAGGAAGTGGTTGGTTCGGGCCCGTTGTCCACTCGGAAGTCCCAGAGTATCTCAGGCCGTATCAAACCAGCGCCGGCAGTTGTAAAGCTTACAACCAATGGTATACCTCGATCAAACCTGCTGCTATCGAAACCCCACTATGAAAAGTCAGATACCTATATCCCACTCTGGTATCATTTAGCTATATCCAAAGAAGGGAGCTACACTATGAAATCCGAAAACCTGCGCAGCTTTGCAATTGTCTTTCTGCTCCTCGCAGCGGGCGCACCTTTCTTTGTGGCCGACAAAAACATCCTCCTGAGCATCGGCTCGCCGCTGCTTTGGTTTGTTGGCTTCCCGCTGATGCTCGGTATTGCTGCCTTTATCATTGCGCCTCGCGGAACCAAATTCATCACTCCAATCGGCGATTCCAACAAGGATGACTTCAAGATTTCGAGTCTCGACCGGAGTTACTTGCACAAAGATTTGCCGGGCAACATTTACCACGACTAATCGGTTCATACCCGATATGAAATGGCCGCGTTGAGCGGCCATTTCTTTGTCCACGGTACAAAGGTGTAGATGTAGCTATGCGGTCATCGCCTTGTACACGCGCTTGATTAATGCGGCGTGACCGGCAGTTATTCTGGCCTTGGTGAGTACTGGCGGCAATGGTGCCGCCCCGGCATCGCAAACCACGTCATTTACGTGCTGCTCGATTTGAGAGGCGGTATATCCCTCAGCACGCAGCTTTGCGATGAGCCTCTTACTGGCACTGGCATCGACCAGGTGCATTTCTTGGTATAGCCGCTTGACAAGGAAAGCGTTCCTGACTGACACGAAATCTTTGTGCAGCTGGAGAGACTTGGTCTTTCGGCCAAGACGGATGGCGATATACCCTTTGGTGTACCCATCAGCCAAAAGGCTGTTGATCATCGACCAAGTGGCGGCTCCGGGGACGCGCGCAAAGTCTCCGGCGGCGTCCGTAGTGACAGCGAGAATGATGCTCTCAGTCCGTTTCCGAATGTTTTTCCTCGTTCCCGAGATGATCTTGCCAAGAATAGGATCGGCAATATCAGTGGCAGCCGACACGGAACCCCTGCCGACGCCCTGGGCGGCCAGCTGCCGCAGATGTTCTCTGGCTGCCGCAGCTGGCACGATCCCGTTCCATCCACCGGTGGCGCACGCCCTTTTCCGCTCACGAGAATAATTGCTGTTTGCGCGGCGACATTCAGCGCAGCGGCACCCGGCCAAGTATTTCAACCGGTCGCCATGCTGGCGAGCGAGAGCCAACTCACCGACCGGCCTGAGACCACGAGACGCAAGGGCTTTGTCTACACTCAATGGCCCGGCAGTCAATTCTCGTCCAAGTTGATGATCGGAGGAGACATTGTGGGGCTGGTCCGCAAAGGATTTCATGGGTGCAGATTTGAATTACGTTGTTGAGGTCGTGGTTGACTCAAGCAAGCTCAGGCACTTTCGCCGCGAGCAATGCGGCTTTCGGCGTCAGTTCGCCCAAGTACAGTCCAATCCAAGGATCACCAGGTTTATTGGCCCCGGTGTGATCCGTGTAGCTGCCACTATCGAAGATGCCCACGGCGATTTTGTCCACCATCGCAAGCCACTCGATGTAAGGACAGCCTGGCTTGATGATGCTCACCGCCACAGCTTTATAGCTCAGGCGGCAGCCGTCTTTGAGACTCAGGCCGTCACCCGGGGAAAAATGTGCGGCCGACAAGACTTTGCCGCGCCAGGCCCAGCCAGCAGCGCCATCGTGGGACGGTTCGATATGGATAATTCGGCCGTCCTCAACGAAAAACTTTGAAAAATCCTGCCCCTTATTTTCCAGATCAATCTTGTAGATCATCTCTGCTTCTTTGTTCATCTTTACTCCTTCTGGTTTTCCGTTTAGGACTTCATGCACCCATAGGTAAGGTCGAGCGCTGCGTCGTCATAGGACTGGACGGCCAGTTTCGCGCGGTGAATAGCAGTTGACCTACTATGCTGGTACCGCGTCCGACTCCAGTTCAGGCATACTGAGCCGCGCCTTCTTGCAAGCGCTATCGGGCAACACGGCTTCGCCATAGATATTTGCGAAAATTGACGACAGCAATTTCGCCTTTTGGCGGTCACTGGAACCGATGAAATTGATCATGAGCGTAGCGAGCTTGGCCGTGTATTCCGGGAGCGAAACTGGTACGCCGGGATGCAACTTGAGTTGCTGGCCGTACCAAACGCCGAAGGCTTCGAAGACTTCCGTGCAAAATCCTGCCGGAAATTGACAGCGAGCCATTTTGGTAGCTGTGACAAAAAGATGGCTTGCCATTTCGGCGGCTTCGGCGAGGTGGCCAATCAATTGGTCAAGAGAGCCGCCAGACGCTTTCAGCGCCGCCTTGAAGTCGGTGCCAGCCAAGCCGTTCGTCATGAACACGAGAATGACGTCGTCGCTGTTTGGCAATGCCGATACTGGTGCATTCATATTCAACTCCTTGCAAGTGACTAAGTAGGGTTTGTTCCAACAACACCTATTCTGTAGTTTTCAATATGGCATTTCTGAAAAATGTTTTATGCGGCCTCCAACACGACTGGCGCACACCGATGACCACTGGTGATGGGGAACATATCGATGGGCGCTTGCGGTGCAAAGTCCATGCGCTGCTGCAAGTCCAACCATTGCTCAATTGTGGCGATCACTACTGGGATGCGCGGTGGCCATGGCGTCAAATGCACACCGATACCAGCGAAGAGGCGCAGAGCAGTAACTGGCATGATCAGGGGGAACAACCAGCGGCCGTCAAGGATAGCCACAACGCGTCCAGAATCAGTTGCGTGAATCGACAAGCGATCCGCACGCGGATACTCGTAAGTAGCGACCAAGGCCGGGACCGAAGCTTCGCCCTGGTCCTTATACGCGTCGGCGCGCGACGTGCCGTCGAGGGAAATGTAAATGTCGGCCTGCTCCAGCAGGACATAGCGGGCCAGGTCAGCTGTTTCCGATCCGTGGAGAAGGAACTCATCCATGGATGCCTCCGTGGCGCCAACAATCGCGTCCTGATTGTCGTCAAACAGGTTCAACCCGAGTCTCCCAGCTTTCCAGCGAGGATTGTCTTCAAGGATTTGTTCCACAGGTACCCGAATTGCCTCCTGAACAGAGCTGAAAGCGCACTGCCCCAGAAACGGGATGACTTTCTCAGCAAACCATCTTGTATTGATCCAGGCACGGCGCGGCACAACGCGCAGGCCGTTGTGCGGTGCCAAGAGGGCATCGGCAAGCTTCGCATCCAGTTCGGCCTTCATGGACACCAGCAGACTGGCGCTGGCATAGTTAGTGGCCTGCTGTTCCGCAACAGACAGACTACGGGCGGTCATACGGTCAATTTTGATCATGGTGATACTCCTTTAATTTGTCAGGTTCGAAGACTTCAATACTTCGCTACGAATACTGTTTCCTTCATGCTTGCCGATAACAAGGAAGTCGCTCCTTAGGCGCTCGATACTCTCGACGGACCGCACTGGCTCCTTCCAGCGATCAGTTGCCGAGTCATAGCCACCCAATACATTCATCCATTCCCGGAAGAGACGTTTGGCCCCATACGGACCGCCATGGATTGCTGCAAGGAAATAGCGGCGTAGGAGACTCTTGGCTTCGCAATATGCGCGCCATTCCTCGCTGCAGCGGTCAACTCTCGACTTCCAGGTGTCGTTGTATGGATATCCGTCCATTGCGATTCAACTCCTTGTTCGACCGCGGTACTGCGGTTGTTATTAGCACCATTACTTGCGTTTTGGCGTAGGGAGTGTCCAAAGCTTCCATAGTAGGAGCCACCAACATCGACTCGCCCATGCCCGGCTCTCCCCATGACTTCCAAGCAGGCCTGCTTGTGTTCCGCGAAAGTAATGTCGTTGGCCTTGCCACCTTGGATAGGCGTCAGACGCCCAGTAATGCTCTCGTAGCTCTCCTGTAGATACTGGTGGCGCAAACCATGGGCTGTAATGCCGAGCTCGTCCTTGGTGATTCCGAGCTTGCGCAGCTGGTACCGCGCCTGGTTGTAGGCCTGCTTTAGAGTCAGATCCCGAGGTGTGATAATCCCCTTCTTCTGGTCGGCCATGGCACGGGCCAGATCAAGCGTCTCCCGTTGGTAGTCGTTTTCTACGGGAACCATGCGTTGGCGGCCACCTTTTGTTCCGTCACGTACGGAAAGCCACTGCTCGTTCATGACAATGTCTCGCAACGGTTTCAGGCAAATAGCTTCCTTGAGCCGTAGCCCAAACGCGTGCATCAGTTGGAGATACAGGGCTGCCCTCGGGCTTTCTTGCCTTGCAAGCGCGATCAGGCCGATTGGATTAACGCCGGCGGCCGCCCATGACTTGTTCTGTGTGGCCACGACTGAGCGTTTGACTTTGGATGGATCGTCCACATAGGACAAAGTGGACTTGACCATGCCTGGTTTCTTGATCCAGCCAGCGAACATTCTCAGGACAGACAGGTTATTCTGGATCGTGGCTGGCTTCTTCTCCCGCTTGATCCAGTGCGCCATCAGTGCGCATACGTGACGGTCGCCCAAGCTATCAGGGGACTGTAAGCGGAAACCCAGTTGATACAGTTCAGCGAAAATCAACATCAGAATGGCGCGGCGTCGTGCCAAAGTCTCACGCGAGACATTCCTGCTTTCATTCTTGGTGCGCTGCCCATGGTGATCCAAGTGGCGCTGCAATGCATCTCGAAAGTGTTTTGGCAGTACGAGCTCTGCCGTCCCAATACGACCCATGATTTACTCCATAAAGTGGTTTGACCCACCAGTAATTTCAGACCAGTTTTCAGTAGCACTCGGGCATTCCCGGATAACAAGGTGGAACTGCGCATCGAGCAGACTTGAGTTACTCCCATCGAAGGAAGGATGAATTTGAGGTGCGAGCGGAACTACAGTGTCCGCAGCAGCAGACGACTTTTTTGGTTTCAAGGTATTTCTCCTATTGCACAACATGTCGGCCAGGCAGGGCCGTTGCGCTTTCGAGCTGGGAAGTGCTCTTTGGGGATGCGGGGAAGTGCGTAGGTAAGAGATCTAAGTCAGATGGCTACGAACAAGGCTTTTCAGCCGTTGCCCGCAAGGATACGCCTGCTCATAGCAGAAGCGCATTGCCTCCCATTCCAGGTGCCCTACCTTCTTACAGAAGATAGGTGCATATGGAGGTAATACCGTCTATGCGGCTCACCTCTCCCTGGCAGGTCCATACTGGACTGAAGCGATCAGAATCATATTCATGGCGTTCATTCACAACGAACACGACCACCACTCTCTCAACGATTTGATGACAACTGTCACAGCTATTATGTAGAAGACGCCTCGGCCCGCATCGGGATGGTCCCGCCCCTGCAAACAGGGCTTACCGAGTGCACATTGTCCTGGCATCGATTCCTCGATCGGAACCGACGCTACAGTCGGCCAGTAATCCTGCCCGGTGTGCATGCGACTTCATGGGTGAAATTCAAGCGAAAGAAGTAGAAGGTTCCCAGGGTGAGACGACAGCCACGTCGCCTAGTACCGATAACCACTTGCATAGCAAGTGCGGCACAAGATCATGGTGGGATTTCAAGAGTGCTATATACGACGAGCAGGACAAAACCTTGCAAGTCTTCAAACTCCCTTGGCGTCCAACCAGACCGCTTGGGCGGCAAGTTGACGCTTCCCGGAATGATCTTCCGTTCTTCGAGCTTCCGGTTGGTCCAGCCAACCTTTTGATACCGCAATGTGCGGGGTGACGGGTTCCGTCAGTGATTGTTCCACCTAGCGGTGGGTAGTGCGTTTATTTCGAGTCTTACGCCAACGTTTTCGTTGGTAGTTTGCCTGTCCACTAGGGACTGCAAACAATTGGCCATGAATTACGGTGATCCTGTTACAGCAATCGCCGTCTGGGTGTCATGGTGTCCAGGGTGCAATCTACTGGCGTGCACCAACACAACTGTGAACGATTCTATGGACGTTGACTGTGGTTGTCAACAAAGTTTTTTCACACTATTTTTATTCCGAATTTCTTTTCTTAAAATTCCATACGCGACCTTATGCGCGCTGGCTTTCGAAAACAGTCTGTAGATAAATCAATACTCCGACATGTTGAATTTATTCATAGAGCACCTTAGTGCAAGGCGACAAGTAAACACAATCCGGACATGAAAATTTGGGCCTCGCCGTAGGCGCTAAAAAGTTCAACTTATCCTCATCTTTTCCAAATCAGGTCGATGGACTGTTCGCATCTCAGTTATGCACGACATATGTTCAACATTTCTTGCTAGTTCGACCGCCGCAGTACCGAGAGCAGCCAATGTTCAACTTATTTTCAACTTCGAACCATTTTCCCTACATGCCTTCCTGATTCGATCTATTTGGAGCGCACGGAGGCAGTGACCGCTTGCAAGAATGTTGGCGTGATAGCTCCCAATCCACGCCAACAGGAAAATACTGATGAACTCGAAAACAGCAAACAATATTCCGGTCGTACGAGCAATTGACGTCGGCTACGGCCACATCAAATTCGTACTCTCACACGACGTCGACACCATGGCTGTGAAGTGTTCTAGCTTCCCTTCTCGATCCCCGCGAGCATCCCGCCAGCCCGGTGCTGACCTAAGCGCTGGGGTGATGACGAAGCTTGATACGGTGACCGTAGAGATCAATGGCCAGATCTATGAAGTCGGACGCGATGTGATCAGCGCTGCCTCTGCGCACGATTCGTCCGAAACACTGGCAAAGGATTTCGCGATGAGCGACGCCTATATGGCAAGGCTATATGGTGCGCTGTCATACATGGTCAAAGGTGCCTCGTTATCCAAGATCGACTATCTCGTACTTGGCTTACCAAACATGACGTTCCATACGATGGCAAAGCCACTATCAGAGAAAATTGGCGGCAAGAAGCATGTCATCAATACAATGGGATGTGAAGTGGAGATCGATAAGGTTCTCGTTTTTCCTCAACCCATGGGTGCGTTCTTTGATCACGGTTTCCGCGAAAAGGCAGTAGAAAAGCTTGGAAAGTCGGTAAACCTTATCGTCGATCCTGGCTATAACACGCTTGATTGGCTATTCACACAAGGCCTCTCCCCAAGTGCGGCAAGGTCAGGTTCGGTCGCGCTAGGCATGTCAGCAGTTATTCGTGCAGTTGGCGAAGAAATGCTTTCCAAAGAGAAGAAATCGGCAAATATCGATCGCGTCATCAACCGGATTGATGCGGCCATTCTCCAAAATGCGGAGTATCGCCTCTCTGGCCAAGTGATAGATTTGAAAAAATATATGCCGGCCGGAAGAACGGTAATCGAACAGGGGATCAATGCAATCCACAAAAGCGTTGGTGACGGAGACGACATCGACAACATTTTTATTGCCGGTGGCGGTTCGTCATTCTTCTACGAGGAGCTCAGTGCTCGATATCCAGACCACCACGTGATCAAAATTGAGAATCCCCAATTTGCGAACGTTAGGGGATTCCAATTCATAGGCAACAACAAGGCACAATCGGCTATGAGGGCGAGAGGCATCCAATGAGCCGACCGATTCGAATGACGGTAACGCTCCAACTTCACTCGGATCCTGAGCTCTACGCCGAAATGCAAACGCTTGGCCCTTATTACAATGCCAAGCGCCTGATTGCATTGGCTCGACTTGGCCTGATGGCCTCCAGAGGACTAGCACCGGCCGCTTCCGCACCACTGCCGGCCGCGGCCTTAGAACTACCGGCGTCACGCCCAAGTCCTGCAGCAACAGATTCCGGCGGCTCAATCTATGAACCTGACCTAACGTCTTTGTTCGCGGATTTTCCATCTGGGTAGGAGGCCCAGGCCACATCAGAGACCTAACAGACAGAGCATTTGCCGAGAAGTCCGTACGAAAAGCATCCACCACCTCCGTCGGTACCGCTCACCGATCGAAGCGATGCACCAGGTACATGAACTGGACCAAGCCGTGTCAGCGTCGATTCCAGCTGACCGGCTACTTCTCCAGCACATCGACCAATGTGTCAGCCATGCCGGGAATGACGCCAGAATCGCCAACAGTTCCCCTGCGATCGCCCTTTCGGCCTAAGGACCGAGCCAAAAATGGTCGAACGTGATCCGACGGTGTCAGTTAGTCGACAGCGCATCGAGCGGCCGGCCACCATAGCTATGTTTCCCATCAAGGACCTGCTTACAGCATGACAGTCGCAGCATGGTCGGGCGCGTCGCGCGCGACACTTGCAGACAATAGTCAACCTGTATTGAATCTCTTTCCAATGATTCCATGTAGGCCGTCAGACCTGCGCGCTGGCAATCAGCAGCTGCGGATCTCTATACATCGCAGGCGGCTGTTCGTTCACACGTTACCCGGATATCCCGTCTTGCCATAGTGCGCTCCAGGCGATTCAGCGGCATTGCCCGCTAGGCTGGCCAGTGTGTCGGCCGCACGGACCAGGTGCTGGTCCTCCCGGCGACGTCGACTAGCTCGAGGCGAGACCCACAGCTGCCGCACCCGATGCGGCCGGTCCAGCGCCTTGATCGACCTGCAGTGCAGTTTCACAAGCAGGAAGATCCTCCCGGCCGGCCACCTGGCGGCAATGATGGGCGGCGCCGGCATAGAGGCGGTATCACCAGGCCGTCACCGGGGGGATCGACAAGCAGCACCTGGCGCGCGCGGAAGGTGTACCAGCTCCGCTTGCGGCCGATAGCCGTCCATATCAAGGTGCCGTGCACTAAAACGCCCTGCAGGCGGTTTTGATAGAGCCGGTATGGCGGTGCTGGCCAGCGTGTCGGCCGCACGAACCTGGTGCTGGTCCTGCCGGCGCCATCGAACAGCTCGAGGCGAGATCCGGCAGCGGCCGCGCCAGGTCGGTGCGGCAGGGCCCGCGCCGCGGGCGACCAGCAGCGCTGTTTCACAAACAGGAACCGACCGTACAGCTGACGGCCATGATGGGCGGCGCCGGCATCGAGGCGGCACCACCAGGTAGTCTCCGATTGACTACAGCACCTGCCACGCACGAAAGGCGCGCCAGCAGCGCCCGCGACCGATGACCGCCCAGATCGCGGCGCCGTGCACGAAAACCTGTATCACAGCTTCTGGATTGACTCAGCAATTGCTGATCGTTCACAACGTGGTCGACCTGGTCCAGATCCATGACCAGCTGCAGCAACGACAGATCACCGGTCGGCGCCAACAGCGGGCGGGAGCCGCCGGCGTCAGCTTCGATCAGTCCCCGAACTGGTTCTCCTCTCCGGTCAACAGATGGCTGCTGGCCTTCAGCAACGGCTTGTTAGTCAGCTTGTCCGAACTTGAGAATAAGCAACCAGTCTAACCTGAGCACGGCTTTCCGGGTGGATGGGACTGTCCACAATGAGGCTCATGCCAACCATAAGCCCTAATTCAGAATTACGATTCATGGGTGCAAATTGAGGCGGCGAGAAATATTTACAATACGGGGATATGAACTTGATAGACTCATCTCACTGATCGAGAACCGGTTGAAATAAAGGAGCAATGATGACTATGTCCTACAATCAAGACCATGTCCGGAATGACCCACGCAGCGTTACCGCCATGCTTCATGGTCGAGGCGATGGCCGGGAAAAAGTATATCAACGATTTGCCAGTAAAGTGATGAAGGTAGCGCCGTCGACGACGACAAAGTCAATCGATGTGGCATACAGGGAAGCACTGGCTTCTGGAGCGCTCTATCGGGCTCAGGTAGTCAAGGTCATTCTCATTGTGACCAGCTGCTTTGCTTACAGTGCTTTCGTAACGCGGATGTTAGTTCAACCTTAACTCGCTGAACTATTTCGTCAAGCGGTATGGGTATACTTCCGCATCAAAGCCCATAGCGGTACCAGGCCATGCTTTGGATAGTGCGAGGTCGGGCTGAAAAGGGGTAGGCATACCGATTGCGTACCCCTGCCCGAATCGACACCCTAGCTTTCGCATCAGGTCGATTTTCATCTGGCTGTCTAGCCCTTCTGCCAACAAGTCCGCACCAATTGAATCAGCAACAATGCGGATGTCGTCCAGTAGGCCAGGCTGCCTTTGTTCAACGACTTTGTTCACCAGAGCCATCGAAAGCTTGATTATCTCTGGTGCGATCGAGCGCACTATGTCTGCAGTGAAAAAGCCGTCGCCAAAATCGTCGACCGCGATCTTGCATCCTAGGCGCTTTACATCGCGCACGAATCTGACAACACTGAGGTGGTCGCTAATTACTACGGTTTCCGTGATTTCGACAATGATGCGGGACGCGCCTCCGGGGATGGCCCGAAGTAAGTCGACGATGTAGCTCCCATTCCGTTCGATCGTGGCTACCGACACGTTTATGGAAACGGCCCCTTCTATTCGATCGAGAAGCCCAATAACCGCTCCCGCCATGGTACAGTCAATATGGTGAACGAAGCCGTAGGATTCCGCCAATTTGATCAAAGGAACGTGCCCTTTCCCTGTGGCGTCAGTCTGAATTCTCGCAAGCGCTTCTACCCAGCAGATTCGTCCGGATTTAAAATCAATCACGTCCTGAAATACTGGGACAATTATCCCTTTCATTTTGTAGTTCCTCCGGTCTAAAGATACGTGACATTGTTTGGACAACTGCGCGTGTCGATAGCCGATGCATTGCTATTCGGTAGGCCTGATATTGGGTGCACTACGATGTGAAATTCGTGAGATGCCGATGCATTCGAGTTAAAACACAAAAGAAACGCATCGACAAATGCTTCTACCACACGCATTGGCCATGCCGGCTCGGTGTACTTTCCAACTTTGTCAGCAGCTCGAAGTGCAGCAATTAGGGAACGGGCAATCAAGTCCTCGGGCCGTGCATCGGCGCAGTCCCGCCGAACAAGAGCCACAGCATCGTCCAGCAATTGGGACAGCGGCGGCCACAATACTAAGACCAAGCTTAGACGCCGGCGGATCGGGAGCTTCTGGATTGCCAATTGTAAGATTGGGTCGACTCCGGGGCGGGACGCGCTGTTCGGCGCACCCGGACGATCCATTAACCTTGCAGTATTGCTTTTCAATTCGTCCATCTTCGTCGCCTACAATCTATCGGCCTTTCGACCCTATCCGACGATTCTAGGGGGACTAGAGTTACTGCGGCTTGCAAATAAACAGCGCTGCAAGCGCCATTTCCAGGACGAGGTGGTTGGTCAGCCTAGGAGGACAAAGGTGGCGATTGTATTTGTCGCGCTCACCAAGTGTGCGACAAGGCCCGTCGGAAGAAGCGGGAGGGTAAGCGAGAGGGCCGCCATACCCCCAAAGCTATGGACGAAGACCAAATCTTGCAAAAACAATTGGGCCAATGAACTACCGAAGTATCTCGGATATTCATTGACCCGATCGTATTGGGGCGCTACGAAATCACAGCCTATAGCGCTGCCGTTCCGCCGAAAGTGGCCTTATTGCGGCCAGTTGGCCCTACCTTGCTGGCCTTTATCTGTCGTAGCGATGACGCTCACAGCGGTAATTCCAGCGTCGATGTCTTTCCTGGCAAATGAAAGCATATAGCTTGAAGTCGGCAAGTCGGCCCCGTTCACTTTCCATTTATAGCCGGCTATGGTTCCCTTTTCAACAGAGCATTTGGCAATCAATGTCAATGAGCTCTTCCCGTCGCCAGTTGAAACAATCTGGCAAACTGGATCGTCGCCGGAGATGAGTTCGACCGTTTTCGTAACCATGCCAACTTTCCCGTTCACGCTGCGAACAATAGCGACTAGTTCGTGAGAACCTGAGGTTGGAATATCAATATATGACGCAATGCCACGGCCGGACGAGACTTCATTCCCGTTCAGCTTGAATGTCGTCGTATCAACCACATCATTCTTTGGAACCGACAATAAGTTTACGCGAGCGTAAAGTTTATTGGGAGCTCGATTCCATCGATCGCCAGACTGAATCGTCAAGTCCGGGACCAAATCCGGTGCCGGCGCAATCTGAATTTTGTCAGAAGACAGCTGCGTGACATTTCCGCGCGTGTCACTCACTTCAGCAGATATTTGGAACTCCCCCGGATCATTCGCCTCAACCGTCGCAGTCTCCGCGGTTTGCTCAAGCACTTTAAACGATTGCGGGAATTGCCATTTGAACGACGGCTTCTCACCACCCAGTTTCTGCAAATCGCGTGGATTCTTAGCTAACACTTGGAACCGCAGTGTCGCCGGAACTCGATTGTCGATCACCCTTGTAGCGACCTTCCATTCTGGCCAGACATATTCCCAAGGGCGCAAGGAAAAGTCAGCGGCAGCCGTCGCATCCTCAATATTTTCGACCCACGCGACGTAGCGCAGAGATTTGTCATTTGGACGAATCGTGTAAGTTAAGGTTTCACCATCAACAGTCGACCCATCCGGCAATACCCAATGCCCTTTTGTTTTAAGACTCGTTTTCAAGCTAGGTGCGAACAGCGGGGCGATCACGGCTTTGAAGTCATATGCTTTACCGGATTCCACATAGCTCGGCCCGTAGATTGCCGGACGCTGCACCCCAGGGCGGGTTGCTCGCACCAAAGTCATGGTCGAAACGTTGCGGCCAAGGTTTTCAACCGGCGCGTTCTTTTCGCTGGCCACCACTTTTACCAACATGTCCGCAGGGGCTTGGGGTGTAATGGTGATTGAATCAACCCCAGTCACAATCTGTGGTGATTTATCTGTAGCGGACCGGCTGATGTACCAGGTAAAGTCGGCGTCCAGATCAGAGGTTGCGGTAAGGGTCGCAGTTTGTCCGACGAACGTAGCTGTGTCGCCAGATATCTGAATCTTCGGTACCCCAAAGGCCTGCAATTGAACCGCATTTGTCTCCCCTGTCATTTGACTATGCCGATTCGTCAGTTTGGCCTTATACCAAACGCGGCCGGACGTCTCGATTTGCGGGCGCAGAGCCATGCTTGCCCCATCAACGGCCTCGAATTGAACCCCGTCTGCCGATTTGGACCACTCTACTTTTCCAATGTCTGATACGCGCGACTGTTCAGGAAGCGAAATGGTCAAGGTCGGAGTGAAAGGCACGGAGCCGCTAGTGGTCCTGGTCGTGATCTGAGCCGTTAGCGGCGAGCCATTCTTCACGAAAAGCGACGCTTTGGAACTGGTGATTTGCTGCGTCCCGACTCCTGCAGCAGCTTCGCTGACTTTTGCAACAGCAACTAGAGTTCTATTGCCTGGCAATTGGCGGCCGATATTGATACTGATGCTTCCGTCTGGCATACTCGGATCGACTGGATCGCCAATGGCAGTCCGCTTTCCTTTTCCGTCCTCTTCATAGAGCTGTACGCTCCAGATGCCAGACTCCGCGTTGTTATAAACGAAACCAACTGCGGCGCCTTGGTATACACCAAGGTTGCCGCGTACGATCGAGTCGCTCGTAGACATCGCTTCCGTGTTTGCGAGTACAACAACTGGTTCCTTTGGAATGGCTGTAAATGTCAGAGTCTTTGAAAATTTCTGCTCTGGATATTTGTTGTACCAACTCTCTACGACGACGTCTTGGTTTGTCCAAATTTGTTCGATATTCGTGCTGATAAACTCCCTGACTGAGGTATTCGTCGTGGACACGATCTTGGGCTCAGCGTTACCAATTTTGATACTTACCGTCATGCCAAGATATTTCCCTGTGACGGTAATGCGGCCGGCCGTGGTTATTCCAGTGTAAGTCAGCATTTTGCCAGGCGACGATTTCATCAGCTGCGACAACTTGTCGACCGGCGCGAAAATTATGTCCGGCTCCTTGGGAGCAATACCAACAAGCGTTAGCGATCGGTTCTTGGCTTTGTAGAATGACGTTGTTGCAGTTTCAGGATCAGTCCACAAAACCCCTGTCTCAAATTCCACATCCTGATTGCCATCTGTTTGAAGGACACCACGAAGGTTTGCCCTGGTAGCGGTTTCCTGATTGACACCATCAGGAAGACGCTTGAACCGAATTGCACAGACGGGTTGTTGATACTCACCCGCTATCGCGCCATCTTGCGCAGTCCCAAAAATGGTGGAGCAATTCGAACCTGCGGCTGCACTCGCATTGATCTGCACTTGGTCCAGTGTAGGCGCGTAAGCGTCTCGGTTCGGCAGTATCTTGATTCCATCGTCAGGATTCCAATTCCCAACACTCAGTTCAACGTCTGGCGCATCCGGCCGATCAATCCAGATCCGTGCAACGCTCCTTGAACCGGTAGCAGTTCCCTTGACGTTGTATTTTCCCGATGCTTTGACACTCAATGCGACGTCCCGCTCCTCCGTACTTGCTATCTCAACACCCTGCACCGAGACCGTCCCCGACAACGCGCCTTGAGCGACCACTCTACCCGCAACCGGTCCGACAATTGGACTATTGTCCAACGGACTGTTCAGCGAAAGTACTTGGGCCGCGCCTGGAAAACCTTCGACCAACGGCGAAGTCACGTCCAATTTTACGATTGGGCGTACATACTTCACGGTAATTGAATCTTGCCTTGTTGCACGGCCGTACTTGTTACGTGCCGTGACCTGCATAGTGTAGTTGCCGTTGCGAAGCGCAGGGTAGCCAGTAAGCATCATAGAATCTTTGGTGTCCACTGTTGCGCCAGGCTTCATTCCAACTGGAATGATCGTTCCATCCACCGCCTTGAGCTTAATGTCGTCAGGAATACGCCCCGCCGGAACGGAGAAGTAGCCCTTCTTAGTGGAAATAATGGTGCTCGCCGCAGTGCTCCCGGACATTAGCATCGACACGCCCACAACTTCATATTGTCCGGCAATTAGGGAATACGTATCAATCACAGCGATAAATCCCGAATCATATAGCTTGCCGTCGGCACCAGCTGGCTCTGCAGCGTTGAACGCCATCATCGCTTCCACCGAGGCGGTTCTCCTCAGCACTGGCACTTGCGTCGTGTTTCCCGTGTCAACGTTTCTAACCAATACGTGGTTTGCTGTCCCGACATCTTTTGTGGCAGGGTCACCGGCGTAACCGGAAATGTTCAGAATGCGCGTGTCCCCGATATCGCCAAGTGGACTTGCCGTAGAAACGCCATTTAGCCTTGTAATTGCACTGATCGGCGTAGCAAATCCTGGGGACGAAATGGTGATAGCAGCGCAAAGTGCAGCACACGCAAAATATTTATTTGTCATTTTCATTTTGATGCCCAGTTATTTGGTGCCAATGTTGCCAAGACTGTCAACGGTGGTGCCCCCGGTAAGGATCGGTGTCCCCTTGTTGGTGAACTTCGGCGTTGCTGGCGCGTTCCAGTCAATAGAAATTTGCTTTGAGGCCGACGCAGCGTGGCTGTATGCATCCGTAAATCCCGATGAAAAGCTATAGGTTCCATCGGCAAGCGCAGTGATGTCAGCGCTGAACGAATAGTATTTCGCGGCGCCTTCTACACTTACCAAGGGCGTCGACACATCAAGGAAACTCTTGCCGCCTGCAAGGGCCTGGACTCGAACGCCAATCTGGGTCGGCGCACTGCAAGCCTCAACCAATGCGAGGCCAGTAATGTATCGGAGGTCATCCGACACATTGAGGCCTTGAATTACCGGCCGTGGACAATCAATCAGCACGGAAACGTTACCTGTTACCTGTGCTCCTCCTCGATCAGTTGCTGTGACGTTGAACGAATCTTGACCCTGATAGCCGTTGTTGGGGGTATACACAACTTGATTGTCCACGAGAGCTGCAGTGCCATGAACTGGCTGTGTTGCCACGATAAATGTGAAACTGTCCTTCGCGCCATTTGCGTCATTGATACCAGGCGTGTACGGGTCGCTTGTTGTATTGAGAGGAGTGACAATCGATCCGACTAGTGAGCTTGGAGGAACATTTGCGTAGCCAGTGTCGTCTGATTTACTGGAATCCGAAGTAGCTTTGAACGCCAACACCGAATAGTTTTGTGTCACCGCTGAGCCGGCGACGCCAATGTCCAAATAGGTTGTGGTCGACCCATTGGAGATTGTCGCCACCAAGTCGCCATTCCGAAATACTCGATAGCCGTCCGACCACTGAACCTGTGACCAATTCAACCTGCTGGCACCGGTGACAGTGCCGTCGCTTGCTACCAAGTTAATCGTGCTACCGTCTGCCAGAGCGAAACCGATGTCGCCGATGCTGGCCTCGCTCAATCGATTGTCCGCGCCCGCGACAACAGTGTATGAATGTGCCTTGAATCCTGTTGTAGTGGTGTCAGAAAAATTGGTTGCTAGAACGCCGCCGGCCTCGCTAATCTGAATCCCATCACGATAGACCCAGTACTTCGCACCGGAACCAATGCCATCCCATGTCACGTCAACTCGTTGGACATACAATCCATCGGAGGCAACAACGTTGGTGGGCACTGGAATTGGTGGCAGTACATTGACCACGGCTTGAGCGGTCGCGCAGTTTGTCGCATATGCGTTTTCGCAAATCTTGTATGGGAGCGAATAGTTTCCTGGGGGCGTGTCGAGACTAACCTTGATGCTACCATCTGCCATTATTTCGAATCCATCCACTGCCACGCCGACGCGGCTTACTGTAACGGTGGTTGGGGTCGGGACGGCCCCGGCAAATTGATCGTTCTCGAATACGCTGGCAGTGGATCCACCTTTAGTTGTTGCTGTGTAAGTGTCACTGTTGGCCAAGATCTGGCTGAGTACGCGAACAAGGGCAACAGCGGTAGAGCAGTTGGAAGGTTTCGAAGTCTCACATATCTTATATGCCAAGCTGTGAATACCTGGTGTCAGACCACTTGCGACAACGATCGCGCCATTCGCGCCGAGCGTAAAGCCATCAACAGGAGTACCGTTCCAATTTATGGTCGCAGTGCTTGACGTTGGTGCTGCACCAGACAGAAGGTCGTTTGCAAATACACTAGCGGTGGTGCCTCCAGCCGGTGGGACCGCGAAATCGTCGCCATTTGCGCCAATTGTTGCTCCGAAAGTATAGGAATAGTCGAGATATCCACCAGATGCAATGGAATAGGACAGCGTGTGTCCGGTGTTTGGTATCGATACGGCTTGGCCAGTTGGCGTAGCCGCCCCCCCGTAGCCACCAGCATAGGTGTAGGTTGCGCCGGCTAACGTAGCGGTTGATGAAGAGCCAGTGGTTTGATTGTAGTAGTACGGGGCAATTGGAGCCTGGTAAGGGGTATAGGCTACGTAGCCTTGGTAGGTCAGCACTTTAGTACCATAGACATTCTCGAATTGCGATCCGGACGTGGTAATTCTGTACTCGGTTGTGACAAATCCGTCTTCACGCCCTGAACCGCTGAGGAAATCAGCGAAAAACGTTCCCGATTGCGCCGAAATGTACGCTGGAACGTAGCTTGGCACGATCTGCCCACTGACAGAAATTGCACTTGGAAATCCTTGCGGTCCCCATGTATTTGCATTGGATAGTTGTCCGGTCCACGACTGCTGGATCTCTGCTTGCCCTGGGTTGTATTGTTGGGTGCCGCTCCCCCCCAGCCCGGACAGGGTAACGATGGATACACCGCTAGGTATGATTACCGAGCCGCTGTTGTAGACTCTATTGCTAACGGAACCAGCTGCCAAATTTACGGAAGCAGTTGCCGTCGCACAGTTTGAGGTGTAGCTCTTTTCGCAAACTTTGTAAGGGACTGTGTAGGTGCCTGGTGCTTTGTCTGTTGCGGCAGCAATTGTTCCATCGGCATTTATCGTCAACCCTGTTAACGCGGCGCCATTCCATGCCACGGTAACATCATTGGCTGAAACAGCCGCACCGGAGAATGTGTCGTTGGATAGAACACTATTAGTGGTGCCGCCAACTGATGCAATTGTGAAGCTGTCACTATTGGCGATGATAGGCGCAAGACTCGTGTATGAGACTTGAACATAAGCGCCGTTCGGTATGGTTAGCGTGGCGGTTGTTGCAGAACCAGAGTTTACGACAGAACTGCTCGGAGTTGCAGCTGCACCCGAAACACCGCCGTTGTAAGTTTTTGTGGTTCCATTGAGCTGAGCGCTGGCGTTGGCACCGGAGTAGGCCGCTTGCGAATAGTTTGGCGTATTGTATTGAACAAGGTAATCAGCAGTGACTACGCCAAAAGCGCTGCCGTTGGCACCGTTGTCGCTATGTCGATACATTTGCGTATAGGTTCTGTCATAAAGATTGCTGCCGCTCGATGCAGAAGTCGGAAAAGTCCAGCATCCCGCTTTGACATAGTATTCGCCTGATGACACGTCGGGCCAACAGAACTGGCCTGTAACCGCGCTGCCCTGCCCTGGAACGGTTGCGGGCAAGGCTATTGTGGCGGTGGCATTTTGTGTGCCTCCATAACTGTAAAATTCGACTTGAACGGCAAATGTCGAACTGGAAGACAAACTCCACGACGATACGTAGTCCGAAGTGCCACCATCCTGTCCTTTCCCTGTGAAGGTAATGGCAGTATTGGCAGGAACTGTAATGGTTCCTGAACTGTAGTAGGTGTTGCTGACAGTCGTGGTTCCAGCAGTCGCCGGCTCAACTGTCACGACAGACATCATGAGAATGCCAATGGCACGCAAACACTTTGCGGACACTATCTCGCATCCCGTCCGAAGTTCGTTCCAACCTTTGCTAGTACTCATCGTAATTCCATTCAATGTTCGGTCGTCGGGTACGACCAATTTCGAGACCGACTATTCAGCCAAGAAACGTCCTGTGATTCGGTGGCACCAATCACCAGTTCGTTGCGTCAACGATCACCAATCTACGAATGCCGATCTTGCATGTGCACACACTTCAGCGCGGGGTGACCAAACGAGCAGACGGTGCCAATAGTATTTATATCACTGGAATAATTGCTTTCGGTCATCGAAAACCACCTTGTAAATGCTGTTTTCGCGTGCCCCGTGCTGTTGGGGCGCTCTTAAGCTTTACATATCCACATTAGATTTTTCTCACCATGACGACCAATACTTTGCCTGGCGCCGATGTCGATCGTCGACGCCATACCAGACATCGCTTGCGAGGCTCAGCTCAAGTCGGTGACTATCAGGGAATTATTGAGGATTTGTCGATCAGCGGCGGAGCCGCTGTTGTCGATGGAGCGCCGGTCATTGGTCGGAACTACGAATGCATCATCTCGGCCAGCTATGCGGGAGCTGACGTAGATTTGGCGGTCCGGGGAATTGTTAGGAACTGCGTACGTCAATCCGGCACTCACATGCATCGTGTTGGAATTGAATGGGATGACATAGGCGATGCAGAGCTCTGGAGACTGATCGACTACGTTTCTATGACCACTTCCTAAAAGAATACGGCCTGTCTGGGCCTGGGCAGAACCCAGGCCCACCTAAAACCGCCTCAACTCTCTTCAAGTACGTTCGCAACTCGGCTCAGCCAGAGATTGCTGAAAACTCACTCGTGTTTCCGCGATGGCTGTCGATCGGGCTGCGGCTGTCCTGCAGCTGGACCTGCTTGTTGGCCACCTGGCTGAATGACCCCCGCTGAACCTTGGCCGGAAATAGTGTTGGAGATGTACTCTGCTGGTTTGGCAGATGAGAGACCTGCACCCACATCAGATACACCCTTATCCACATCGTTCATCACTTCCTTGACAGCCCTCACAACTTCAACTCCATCCATGACTAGCGCCCCGGCGTTTAGAACGGCAGCACCAACTCCAAAGGCCCCGGCCCCGGCCACGGTTGCCACGCCATGGCGTGCCGCCATACCTGGCAGCTTCCCTGCGAGGCGTCCCATCACTTTGGCGCCATATTGGCCAAGCGACATCCCCTTCCCTCCAAGACCTGAAACATGGTGTCCCGCAATTGTAGACAATGCGCTGGCAACGGCTGCTGTACCACCTACGGCCGCGAGTGCCGCCACAGCGGGGCTATCCATCATGTCTTTGCCGAACTTCCCGACAAGATCAGAAAACCCGTGGTTCTTTTTAAACTCGTCTTTCATCAATTGCGAGCCACTCTGGAATTCAGCTGTAGGTTGCATGTTTGTCGCGCTCACACTATTGCTCGCTCCAATACCTGATCCAGCTGCCGCAGCATCAACTTGCTGCTTGTTCGCCTCGAATGAATCCGGTCCAACAGTATTCGAGGCACCAGATCGAATCTGGTCCAATTCTTGGGGAATCCCTTGAGTATTCCCGCCGGCTGTGGATGCCGCGACAATTGCATTTGCAGCCGCGCTGGAAACCCTCGCCGATTCATTCTTGGCAAGGCCTGGAGTGCCAACTTCGGCTCTCAGTAAGTCGGCCTCTTTGGCGACCTGCTCACCAGGAACGCTGCCAATATTTTCATTTCCACTAGCAGCGGCCGATAGTCGTGTCGCGACCTCCGCACCAAAGCCGTTTTCGGAAAGCACCATCGCAGAGGCCGCAGCATGGCGCATACGGTTGTCGGCTTCCCCGTCGCCACTGAAGTGTCCCTGGGCCTTCAAACGGGCATCCTTCGCTGCCACTTTGGCACCAAGTCCTTCCTGCTTAACCGTCCCATCAGACCAATTGGTAAAAGCAGCGGACGTTCCGCCCACAGCTCCAGCAGTTTTCTCATTGAATGTATGCCCATTCGTTGCCCGTTTTTGCAGAGACTGCGCTTCTTGCAGTGACGAAGTGGCTTTTGCCACATTGGACTTCGCCTGTTTCAGAGTTTCTGTTTGGCCGGAACGGAATCCCTGCGACACCTGTTCTGCAAATGCAATCTCGTCTTTAGACATGTTGGCCGTGGAATAACCAGCCGCCCAATTGTCAGTAGTCTCGTCTCCGGAATTGAACTGTTGCGACACCGCCTTTTCCGCCGCGGCCCTGAATGCCTCGGTCATTTGCGCTGTCGGGATCGCACCAGAAGCTGTCTTCGCCAGTCCATCTTTGGCGAAAGCCTTTACAGCTGTACCAACGAAGTTCTTCAGCGCAGCACCGGCAAAACCTTTTTGAGCACCCGCTAGTAGCGCACCACCAGCCACTTCTGCCATCTTATTGATATTAGCATTCAGCTCTTTGCTTTCCAGCTCAGAGAATGAATCTCGCATAGTCGAACCAACCCCTTGTGCAAAAGTGAATGCTCGGCCATGCCCCTGTTGCAATGATGAAGTCGCGGAATTGCCATTGGCAAAGGTCTTGGAACCTACAGCCTGTCGCCCGAAATCACTTCCCATCGTTGAAGACAGATCCATAACCTGTTGATTCGCCTGTTCCAAAGCCAGAGCTTTCCCAGAAACAACCGAGTTCCCAGCCTCTTGTGTCATCGAACTCTGCCAAGTCGATTGCGCACCAGTTCGATGTTGTCCACTAGGACCACTAACCTCCGTCATGCCGGCGGTCGTCAAATCCGGCGCCATTACATTCCTGGCAGCTGTTTGTGATGTTGCGTCCACTTTGAGCGCATCTGGTGTCGCAATCTTCTCGTCAAACTTCTCAGTTCCCCTCGATGCCAACTGCGTAAGCCCATAGACAGATCCAGAGATAAGCGCCATTGTTACTAGCGGAGCGGCCGCAAGCAACTCAGAGGCCGCCGCAATCTTAAGCGTAAGCAGATGGTAGAGCTGCATGACATTTGCCAGAGGTACACCGTCACCCATCATGATGCGCCCACTAATTTCGTCACGAGTCTGCATTTGAATGAAGTAGTTGATGACTGCAGCGGCTGGAATCCACGATTGAGTCCACACTCCAAACAGGAGATATTTAGGGACAATTTGGACAATCCCTTTCATTCCAGACATGGCCACTATAATTGCAATGAGAGGAGAAAAGGCGAAGAAGAAGAACATGAAGATGTTCATCGATGGGATCATCGTCTTCTGGAACATACTGGCTTGTCCAGTCGCATCAGTCTTGTACTGCTCAAGCGCTTGGGTCATGGATGTCGAGCACGTCACACCGCAGTTGAACGTCTGGTATGTCAGGTCGCCAAGTACCAATGCCGCGATTACCTTTTGGGAATTGACACCAACACCGCCGAAGGTTTCTATCATTTGAGCTACATCTGCCTGTGAATACTTTGCCATTCCAAGGGCACCAGGCTTCCTATCCATTACAGCATTTACCCTTGCCTCAAAAGTGCTCATTGGAATGCTCGAGGACACAGACGGATCAGTGCCGGAGATGAGATTCTCATAGTCCACTTCCAGTTTCGAAGCAACCTCAGTACACGCCAGCAGCTCACCTTCATTGTTACTTGGTGTCGAATACAACGTCGCAGCCCCAGACAGCGCACCTACAGCTCCCGCAACAAAGACCTCCCGCAGATCGATCATATTTCCGGCCTGCTTTGCATCAGCCCCAGGAATATAACAATCGGTCATGAAGTACGAATAGTTCTTCTTGAAATACGGATCGCCAGCCACAGATCCCCGCACCGACAATAGGAGTTTTAATGGCGCAGCGAAACCGATATCAGTTTGCGGGATATACTCAGACGATGAATCCCGCATCACCTGTTCCATTGTCACGGCTACCGTGCGTGTAAAAGAGGAGATAATGCCACCAGGATAGGCAACCCCAATTGGAACGTTGTCGACAACAGCTACTTGGCCCGTGTGCATATCCTCTATGTTTACGCTCGTTTTTGGCACGAAGAGTACCGTGTACATTACGCCGACAATAAGTACGTGCGCCAACTCTAGCTTCTGCTTAATGACGACGTTCATCATTACGAATGCAAAGGTGATCAACAGGCCGAAGCCGGCGAACTGGCCAATACCAAGTACCCCGGTCCCGCCAAGCAATTCCTTGGATGGATCGAAGACCATAGCGACGCCAACCAACGCTGCACGGATTGATTCGTGGTCGCCGAGTGAGTAGATTGTGATGGACATTCCGCTCTCCTATCGTTTCATCCACGACAAAGCGTTCGCTTTGGGGAAATTCTGTTCCATCGTTTTCTGCAAATCTTCAACAGTTTTCAGGAACTCAAGTACTTCCTTAGGACCGTTGTAACCCTTCCTTTCGATATCGGACTTTAGGTGTGCCAGTCGGTTCCTCAGATCTTCCGGCGCCACAACTGTGTTGCTCGAGAAAGCTCGTTCCGCAACAACAATCGCATTAAAGACAATTTTGTATGCCATATCGTGCGCGATGTAGTCGGCCGAGCGAGACAACAGTGCTTGCGCAACATTTCGATCACGCTGGGTTCTGTAAATGATCTGCATCAATGGGATTGACTGGACCCCAGCAAGGAAGTTCTTCTGCGAGTTCGTCAAACCAGCTAGGCCAGAAGACTTCATTACCCCCATAATGGAATCCGCGGTCGGGACAAAAGCGGTCCCGCCTTCGCCAAAAATCATCTTCAAAACATACCGCTTCGTTCCTTCGAACTGGAACTCCGCCTCGGTTGGCTTTTGACAACCCATCTCGCTGTCCTTGGTATCGCACTTCCAATAAGTCACACGACCGTCGGAGTCGCCCTTGCCGTTTAATACATGATCGAACTCGATAGTCCCGACAATGGATTGCGGATTCGCACCGCAGTCACTCCCTTCCGAGCCGGCCGAACAGGCCTTCGAGTCATTGCCGCCTGTCGAGACGATAGTGGTGCCGACGAGGCCAATGATTAAATCCGGAAGGTCTCCATTCATGCCATACAATGTCGTTCCACCAGCACTACCAAAGCGGTCGGGAGCCTGACTGTTGTATAGTGCGCGGAACACAAGATTGCCGTTGTACTGATTGGCGGAGTCCGACTTACTGCCAAGCCGTGTTTTTTCCATCCCGGCCCACCAACCTTGCACAGTCGATTTTGCAGAACTCAAGAGCGATTCCGTCTTTTCACCCTTCTCCTTGATACCGGCCATGTTCGACATGCTGTCGCCTACCATCTTGGACAGTGCACAGGTGTTCCTCCCCATCGCGTTCATTTGTTGGGTAATGGCCTGAAGATCGTCCAACGTTGCGGCAATAACTCCACTGACTGACCGAAGTGCCGCCTTGAACGCGAATCCAATAGCACCCTGGGAGATAGCACGAAGCATTGTCTTCAGTTGGTCAGAATTGATGAAACTGAACGATCCCATGTACATGTCAATGCCGGAACAACCAGCATTAAGCCTTGGCGGATCAAAAGCGACGATGTTGAAATTTTGCGTAGGAAAGCGCGCTGAAACAGAGCCGAATGCGACGCCGTTCATTGATGGCGTGCTAAAGGTTTGCGGCGCAGTAGTGGCTGTGAACATGCCATCCATTGCCGCTCGAAGCTGACTCGCGGATGTGTTGCTCGACAGGCACGTAAGTAGGACTGCGAATACAACAGGGTTCAGATGGGTTTTCATATCAGCTTTCAGTACCTATTTTTTAGCTTACCGCGAAGGTATTCGACCCAGGTCGACGTCTTTTCCGTTGATTGCTTTGCTTCGTCGCTAGTGAGGTCCTCCACAGTTAGGACTCCCTTGGCAAAAACATCTATCTCTTTGGCTATTTCAGGCGGAAGTATCTGCTGAGTGGCCGCAGCACTCAGCAGTCGATCGTCGGCCGACGCGTTGTCAAGTAGCCCTTGGCTGACGATAAGGAATGTTTTTGGCGGGAGTGCAAGCACAATCGTCGGAGTCAACGACAGATTCAAAGATTTGAACTGACCTTGATCCTTAACGACTGGGAACGGCAGCCCAGGAAGTGTTTTTCCATCAAGTGAAATTGCTTTCACAACAAATCCGTAATCGTCCGCGAAGTGCTTTAGCACGCTAATCTGCATAGCGCAATAAGTACATTTCGAATCGAAGAAGAACCAAATACCAGCTTTAGTGGCAACATGTGCCAGTCCGGCCTTCTTGGCATCCTCACGGAGACGCATGACGTTTGCGCGGGCGGCGGTAGCAAACGGAAAATTGTTGTTCTCATCTAAGTACGGGTCGCTCAATACAACCTGCTGGGATATCGTCGCGAATCGATCTGCTTTGTCTAAGAGGACACGTTGCGCATAATAGTAGGCACTGACGTTTTCTTGCGTTGGATTGTCAATTGCCGCATCGCGGAGCGTGTCAAGGTTTTCACGCAGCCACTTGACGCTGAAAGGAGGCGCTTTCTGAACCACAGGGCCAGGTGGTTTTTCGACACTCTTAGTACTTTCAGGCGGCGGCGCCGGCGGAACAACAGGCGGCTTGACCTTCTGCTCCTTTGGGTCCTTGTGGAAGAACCACCCCTCGCGCTTTCCCGCGTAGAAGCCTTCGTTTGAGGTTTGCGCAAAGCAGCCGAACGTGGTGAGCATGGCCAGGATGAGCAGAACTAACTTGTTCATCAATCTGCCCCGCTGGGTGAAATGCAGTCGCCAGCTTGAGCAGGCGGTGGAACGTTGTACAGGACACGGACGCGGGCAAAGGCCTCACCGTTTCCACCAATCCAGGCGTTCGTCGCGGTCGAGATATTGCCGCCTCGCTTAAAGATGGCCGTCACATCGACAGGTCCACCTGGATCATTCGATGGCACTGCTGTGCACTTGCCACCCGCGGTCTTTTGTCCGATACACCACCCTGCCCCTAGTTCACACACGGCTGGTGGATTTCCAAAGCCCGGTGACTGGTAGACAACGTCTCCGCCAATTGCGATTTGAATATGGTCATCCCACTGCGCCTCCATGAGGTGAGCGCTTTGAATGTATTCGGGCATATCGACAGCAATGTTAAAGTCTTGCCTGAATACTTGGGAGCATTGATCGACAATATAGTTGTCTCCCACCCTACCGAGATATACATCCATGCAGCCATCTCCGCATGACGCTACTGCGCCGGTACCGCCGAGAGCACGCACGATATTTTCGGGCTTTATCGTTGGCTGGTACCACGGCATTTGTTTCGAGTCGCCATAGCACACAGGCTTTTGCGCCAGTTCTGCTCTACGCTGATTGTAGGTTTCAACGAGCGGAGCATAGCGCTTGATTGTTTGCTCTTGAATGTTCACTTGGTTTGCTACTGGGCTACCGGTTTCAGTCGTTGCGCGCGACGACGTCAGTCCGTACATCGTGTCTGCCGCATTTGTGCTATTCGGAACGAGGCCTGCCTCTTGTAGCAAGCTGACCCATTCCGAAGGATCGAACTGGGACCAGTCAAAGGCCGCCAGCTGAACTGGCGTAAAGCCACCGCAAGATGGCGCGCTAGGATTTCCAAAACCGCCGGCTACCGATGGGCTCTTCGTTCGAATCTGCTCCGCAACGATTCTGGCCAAGGGCGTCTTGTAACAGCAGTAGCTTTCCTTGTTCTCAATACACCCAATGTTGAACGCCGACTTCGAACAGTAGTTGCCAACGTAGTGGCAATTTCTCTGCTTCTTCTGGACTCCAAGCTCGAGCTCAGACTTTTCGCATTTAAACACTATGTGACCAATAATCTTCGCAATCGAATAGACCATGAAGGCTGTCTGAAGTCCTTCCAATGCCTGGAACATCTGTTCACCAGTTTCACTAAGCGCAATTTCGCCGCCATTCTCAACGAAAAGTTCGCCAGCGAGATCCGACATGCCATGATCCGTCAAAAACTGGTTGTAGGAAGCCAACTGGGCCTGAGTCAAACCGGCTGCCGTCCCGGCTTCGTCTAACACAAATTCTTTTGCTGTATTTGTCGCCGCAGGCGAGGACACCTCAAACCCCAGCTTGCTTGCTGCTGTCGAAGCACTGTCCGCCAAGAACGACTTGGTGCTGGTAATCGCACCATCAATCGCACCCTTTAGTTCGCCAGCGGTCGAATACATTGACGACGAGAAGCCGTTCAACCCTGGTACCTTCGCAAGCGAAGTAAGCAATAGCTTGTCGGTACTCATTCGGTACGTGTAGAACGCAAGTTGAATATACTTAATAGCGTCCGGCGCATTTGCGGCTGCGGCCTCGCTTTGTTCGCAGCAATTTGGCGTCAATCCAACATTATTGCCAATAGGAATCTTGCAAGTCGTGTTCTCGCCATTAAAGATCAGTGGCGTGCATGAAGCTTGAGCCACACTGGTTGGCTTCTGGCCGTCTTCTGCGCACACCAGATCGCGGGCGGCCATGTCAATGATGGATGTCGAGGCAATTGCTTTTCCGAAATCGACATTGATCTCCCCTTTAGGGTTGTGGCACTCCGTCCCCATACACCGTATCGGACTGCTGCAGCTCTTCGCATAGGAAACGCCTCCTGGCACCACCAAATCACTATCGGTACCACAGTCATAGACAACAGTCCTGTTATAGCAATCGCCGGAGAAGAGGCCCGCGGCCCCTTCGGTACAGGTATTTGTTGAGACGAGCCGGCAAGAAGGGTTCGACGCTAAGTTTTTGTTCGGAGCGCTGCAATCGTCCAGATACTTCGGCGCCTGTCCAAATGTATCCGACAACCCTTCCCCTGTCGCTGTGCCGCACTGTTGAGCGCCATTGATGTCGGTGTAGCAGTTCGCGGCCCCGGTATATCCACCTTTGCAATCCATTTTTGCCCCGACACCGGCCCAGCACATTCTTGGCAGGAATGTCTTTGCCCCGCCGCCGACTTGCCCATTTCCAAATTGGCCGGCCGCCTGGGCCGAATCGTTTACGCCCCAGGGCGCAAGTAGTTCGGCCACACCAGCTGAAGGTCCACTTCCGTCGCAGAATGAAACACCGTCGAGAGTAATGCAGGATGGCTTCATCTCTGTGCATTGCATTTCTGGCTTGCAAAATCCATCGGCAGCATGTTTCAAGTAGTCCTCGCACCCTACAATCGTGTTATTCACGACTTGGTAGAGCTGCGCATTGACGCGCAATTGAGCCGCGTTCGATACGCTTGCAGATCCAACAACCGCCCAGTTGTCCGACTTGTTGCCGTAGCTCGAAATTGCAGCTGACGCACTTCCATCAGACGCAACTGAAACCGCATATGGGAAGTATTCATTGCTTGGAACAGAGAATGGCGACGACGTGAACTCCACGAAGTAGCCGTTAGCGTCTGGTTCAGTGCGCCAGGTTTTCCCGCCACCAAATGTAGCGGTACCGATGTTCACTGCACCGGTAAATTTTGTCGGGATGTCTTGCTCGGAATAGAGTAAAACACCAAAACTGTCCTTCGCTTGAAGTCCGGTATTTGGATCAATTATCGGTACCTGTATTCTCTTGTAGAACGTGGCCGTCAGAACCGTGGACTCTTGCAGATGCACGAAGTGCGTGCCCCGCTGACCATTGCAAGTTAGCGGAAGGTCAACCATCGGCATCGAACAAGTTCGAATCGCCTCTTTGTGTACCTGAATGGTATTAGTAGAAAAATTTGCACTCTCGGTGCAACCTGAAAATAGTTCCGTGAAAATTGGGTCAGTCCCATTCAGTACCTGCGCACCCCGGTTGACAATCGATGCGAAGCCGGCGTCCGACTCGTCGTACTGCACGGCTGAGACTGCCGACATGAATGTCGCCATTGCAGTTGATTTGTTGTTTTGGCCGACCTTAAAGGCATCGAGAACACCGAGGCCAGGCGAACTGCAGAAGTTCAACCCGCTCACGATGCAGCTCGGCGGATCAGGCAAGCAACCACCTGCAGGTTGCGGTGTGAAATTCTTCACGACCTTGTATAGGTCTGCTGAGACCTGTATCGGACCGCCGTTGGCATAGGCAAGAGTTTCAGTCGCATAGCCATTCCCGCGGTTTCCGTAGTCCACCACAACGGGACTGCCCGCGCTGCCAAGTACGCTGTGGTTGTAAGTCACAAACGTACCATCGTTGGGGACTGTAAACGGGGTGGCCTCGTAGAACAGAACGAGACCTGGGGCACCGATGCGTGGTTCAGTCACAACTTGGTACCACGACTTCACATAGCCGATTGTCGGATATCGCAGATTCACCTGGCCAGAATAGGTCGCATCCGGCGTGTCCTGTTGCTCAACGACTCCGTTCCCCTGATCATTCAGCGTTCGTACTAAGGGTGTAACCTTAAGGACAGCGCGCGTACCATCCAACACAAAAGAAGTACTCGGGCAACCACGTTCTTGGATGTCTCGCCTTGCCTGTTTGCCAAAATCGGTCAAAGTTTCGGGGGATGCGTAGATATCCCTTAGGGTTTTCATCGCTGCGGCGGCGTCACCACCTAACCCAAAGTCTTTGAGATTGAACGTTGCTTGACCGTTAGCGGCATTGGTGCCATTTGCAGCCGTGCCATGCTGATTGATGACAGTCGTGTTTTTTAGCGTCCCTACCTGGCTTCGCAGCAATTCATTGGCTAGCACCTGCCCTTGGCCAGCGTTCTTGACCACGTCGTCAGCTTTAGCGGTCGATAGCACTGGCCCCCAGAACTGCAAAAAAATTAGCATCTCTACGATGCGACGATTAACGGCACGTTTCATTGCAGTCGCTCAATAGCGTTCACACTTTCGATCGGTGCTGAAGTCACATGCGCAGCGCGCCAGAGCCCAGCCATTCGTCGGGCAGCATCACTTTCGGCAGCGGACAAGGTGCTAAGAAAATCAACAATGTGCTTGCGATCGCCGTCGAACGGATGGCCGGCGATATAGAACCACTTGGCGGCTTCGGTGCGACTTGCCTGCACACCAGTTCCTTTTTGGAACATTTCACCGAGCAACACCTGGGAATCCCGGTTGCCCATGTCGGCCGCGCGCTCCAAGTAAATTTTCGCCTCGTGGTAGTTAACCGCACGACCTTTGCCAAACAAGAGAAACTCACCCATCTTCCCTGTCGAGAATGCGTCCCGGCGACGCGCCGCAGCGTCATACCAACGTAGCGCGGCCAGATAGTTGGAACCGAAACTTAACGATCCACTCTCGTAAATTCGGCCAAGCAGGACCATCGCCTTGCTCAAGCCATCAGCCTTTTCAGCACCAGCTGCGAGCACCAAATACCCAACTGCCTCGTCGAAACGGGCGGTGGCGTAATAGATCCTTCCTGCATTGAATGCCGCTTCCTTGATTTTGTCGGATACGGCACGGTACGAATCAAGCGCAGTCGTCAAGTCTTTGGGCATCCCACGACCTTGTTCCTGGGCTACGCCCAGGTAAAAAGTCGCATACGGGTTGTTTCGCTGCGACAACGCTTCAAGGTCGGAAGCCGCCTTCGGATCAGACACAAGAGAGACAAAAAGCATTTCAGCAGCGCCAGAAGGACCGACATTGGGAGCTGCATGTACGCAAACTGCGGGCAAGAATAGGGCCAGACACGCCAGCCGGCGAAATTTTGATAGTCCACTCATAGGTATAGAAGTTATCCCAACTTCCTGGGTGAGGAGGACGCGAAAAACGCACCATAGAACACTTTTTCCCGTATCCCATTTGCTCCCTTTCTGCTTGCAACGTTACATGCCGACAAACAGGGCAAACAAGCATGGACGGTCAGTACTGACAGTTTGCACCCAGCTTGGCCAACCGATTTTCGCTTTGTCGATCAGAGCGGACACGCCGATGCCAGGGCGGTCGCACGTGGCAGCGGGCATTGATTCGATCAACTGGCGTGCGACGTCTTGGCGCCGTGCTGTTTTCGAGTCGGCCAGGCTCCTGACAACAAGGTCGACCATGAAACCGTCGACGCGCTTCATCGGGGACTGTTTCCATTCAGGCGAGCGTGGTCAGCTGGTGCCCGGGTGGCCGAACGCGGCGCCGACGCCTCCGATTCGTCGATCTGGAGCGTTGCCTCAACACCACGCTGAACAGGACCTTGTTTCATGTGGTTGCCTAAGGGCTAATCCCAGCACAACAGTCCACCCATTGCCAGAGCAGGAAGATGCCGTCCTCGCCGACCACAGGTCGCGAGCGATATTCCATGGACTTCATAGTGGTCTCGCCAATCGAAGTGGTACAACGGCTTGACATGTCAGTAAGGTCCAATTCGGGAACCTGTGTACCGCCGTTGCTCGAGTCCGAGGGCGTCGGGGGAGCGCCGTTGCCGCTACTGGACTGAGCGACCGGATAGAGCATCTGCAACATGTATTGGCTCTTCTTAAGGATCGGCATTGGTTGAGCATTGCACACCGCATCTTCACCAACCGTCCTATTGATCATTCCAAGACGCGCAAGCATTGCCAAAAATCGTGTGCTCCCAAGCAGCCACATTTCAGGAGCACTAGTCGCCGGCCGCATCTGACCGGAGTATGGCACCATGGCCCCCCAACAACCGGCTGTCAGGAATGCTTCATCAACGGAACGTCCAGTGGCGCTCGTTGTTAGACAGTCGATTGGCTGCAGCAACGGAAGGCCGATCGACGCCAGCAGCGCGACCTCAGGATTCAAAATGGAGGCCAATTTTTCATTGGCCCACTGAGGATAGAATGCCGATGTCTGAGCTAGGTCGAAGTCCACCAAGCCACCAGGATTGCATTTTGGCGCGCTAAGCATATTGAACATCGACAAAAAATCAGCGAAGTAATAATTGATATTGTAGAAGCCCATCTTCGTGCCACCAGTCCTGGAGTCGATAACACCCCCAGTCAAATTGACATCACCGCGATTTGATGTGTTGGCCAACTTAATGCCCCCCATCGACGGTAGGCACCAAGGCTTCCTGACGGCCTCGATGATGCGCACTGGACGCCAATGACCAACCGTGAAACCAATCATCGGCATCTCACCCTTTGCGACATTTCCTCCACACGCGCAAACTGGGCGCTTGGCCGCGTCCGCTGGAGCAGCATCGCCGAACAGATCAATCCCCGCCATTCGAATAGGGTATAACTGAGACCAGCAAATGTTGTTGAATAGTCGGGAGCCCCAAATATTGGCGTTCGGGCAGGTAACTTTGTCGAGTTCATCGACAGCGAGGGCCTCGTGACTGCATAGCAGCAAAAGCGCCAAGAAGATCGCCCTCATGGAACCGCCTTCACTTCCGTGACACGGAGTCGATGACCATCCTGTTCAATGAGCGTCGGAGTGAACTGGATATGGAAGCGGCGCCGAATGAGCGGATCAAGAACGAATACCGGAACTTCAAATTTTCCAGCAAGTTTAGTGTCCCAATGTGTGGCGATCAGTGTCAGTGAGGGATTCTCGGAGCGCCATTTCGCAACAATTGCGGACTCGCGACGATTTGTTGGATCGAACACTACAAACTTTGTATCGAGCTGCACAAACTCCAGTGGGTTAATTATTGTTCCTGCCCTTGCCAATACCTCGCCACTCTGACCGAGAACATCCTTTTGCAAGGCGCTACTGACATCAACAGATCTCACGCGATCGACTTGGGCCGTGGGCAGTTCAACGTCGAGGGCCGTCGCGCTTGCACGGGCGGTGGATTCCGCCACAACTTTCTTCCAGTTCGCCGATTCGAACTTTTTCTGCATGACAGTTAGCATGTCTGGCTCACGTAGAGCATATATAGGTCCGACTGGTGGGCGGTTTCGACCACCTCGGCCGGCTTCTATCAGTTCAATGGCACCTTCAATGGCGATTTCGCCCCAAACCCCATACCAGCGATGATCCATCGCGCGATGAAGAGTGAACGGAGCTCGGTCTACACGGTAGTTTCTAAAGAGTGTTGGATCCACGAACACAATGGAGTCACCTTCCTTGGACATGAGATCTCGCACGCGCTTGCTCTCCTTGTAGAGGTCTGATGAGGACACGCCTCGCAGAACGAATCCCACATCGGACCGCCTGGCTCCCTGACGGAACAGGGCGCGCAGCGACCTCTCTGGCATTCCGAGCGAGATAAACACGAGCGTTTTGAATTGCGCGTACTTGCCGGTGACGGCGTCAGCGCCGGTTGCCTTTAGCACGTGTCCACGGCCGGCTTCTGCAATCTCAATAGCGGCACGGGTATCAGCGGCTAAGGCCTTCTTCGGCTGCAGTAGATCCGCTAAAGTGGCAGACTGCAGCTGAGCGTGCTTCTCGGCGATGGATTTCAGGAACGCGTCATCGGAATCTGCCGCAAAGGAACTCCGGCAAAGAAAACCCAACGCAGCTAAAGCGACTAGGACTTTAGAAAAGAGGCGTGGCTGCAGCAAGGATGGCCTCTTTTTTTATGGGACCCCAGTAACGGCTGTCATAGGAATTTTTCGTAGTGCCCAACATCAAGTATTCGTCCACTCCAAGTATAAAGCTTCTGTTGAAGAATCCTGGCGCTTTCCCCAAAGTCTTCACCAACCACAGACGGTCATGAAATTTTCCGTTGATCCACAACTCATCATATTTCACATCGATTCGATCACCTGGTATGGCGCCAACCATCTTTACCCACAGAAGGCCATCGAAACCATATCCGACTTGTCGAGGTTTGAACTGCAACAGATCGCCCCGTTGAATATCAGTGGGCTGCCCCACTCGCAACGCAAACACCGACCATGGAAGGCAACGCAGTTTCTGACCATCAGTTCCAATCTTGTACGGAAAGCCCAATACATTGAACGCGAATATCCAGCTCAAGAACACCGCCAGAAAAGTCAAGTAGGCGTAGTACGCCAAACTAGTCATTTTGGAATAGGCTCTACGAGCAATGAAAGTAGCGTGGCTCAAAGAGATCATTGCAACATCTCGGAATTGGTCTTCGGAGCTTCAACGACACCTTTCGAGTCGAATTGAACGCCAAGTCGGCGGGCCACATCACCTGTAAGGTCGTTGTCGTCGGTATCGGACAGGAGTGCTGCGCCGTTGACAACGGTGAATCCCTTTGCCTGGTAGTCAGCAACCACTGATTGAAGCGAAGTGGCAAATTTGGTGCCTTCCTTGGCCGCGTGTTCATTTGACATGCCCTTGTTCGTAAGCTCCAATGCCTTCGCGTCGATAAGCCTTCTGGCATCAATGAAAACAAGATGTTGCTTGTTGAGGTTGGCCGAGTCGCGCGATAACCAAGACGAGACACCAATACTTACCATGGATGTGACGACACAGGCCACAATCAATGTGGCCCAACCGAAAGCACTTGGTTCCGGAATGGTCGTCGCTGCCGGCGCTGATACTTCTGGAGTCGCACCGTTCATAGCCCCGCCTCCTTTACTTTCCCGGTCAAGCAGACGTCATAGGCCGCGAGGATCTTGGAATCCTTAACACGCACTAGGCGAGCGTTGAAGAAGTACTTGCCCTGCATTTTGGAGACAGTTCCGGTCACATAGGCGTGCGCGTTCAGTTTTGTGGCCAGGTCCTTTGCATCTCGCGAAAGAACTTGTTCACCACCTTTGGCAATGCTTATGCCCCCTTTGAGCCGGGGCTCCACTACCTGAACACCGAGCTGAGCAAGGCGAGTGCCAACGAGTTCGCTAACCAGGCGACCGATAGGACTAACTTCGGCCATGTCGTCGAGATTGACCATGCTGGTAACCACAATCGACTTGTCGGCGTCTTCTCTTGACAACCCACTCTTCAATTGCTGAGCGACCGAGTAGGACAGCTCATTGATGCTGGTCGTACACTGAATGGTCGGGGTAACCATGGCGCAGCCGGTCAAGACTGCTAGGGCAGCCATGCTCGCAGCACGCAAAGTCCATCGCGGAAACTTCCACGACGACATAGTACTGCCCCAAAAAGTCGCGCTGCTCATTACCCGTTCCTTTCAATAAACTCGTTGATAGCCTTAACTGGCTTCATGCCTCTTGCAATATTGGCGATGACTTCGTTACGCTCTGCGCCTTTGGTCGAGAAAAGGACCTGCGAGAAGCGGTCTACTACCAGACGAAAAATTCCCCAACCTGAGTCTGCCTGAACCAATACCTCTGAGTATTTTCCTGGCACGACGTGAATAGACCGCATCATATGGAAGCCGTAGTCGCCAAGGTCGATGCGGCGCGCCTCCCTTGCTGCGTCAATCGCCTCGCCGGTCTGCTTCAGAATGAACTTGTGCGCCGAATTCGACGCGATCGCTCGGCCACTTGGGCTGTTGTAAAGATCGTCGATCCCTTGCGTCACCACAATCGCAGCACCGTGATACTTGGCGAATCGGCGGTAGCCTGTTTCAAGGAAACGCGCCATGCCCTTGTCGTTGAGTAGATCCCACGCTTCGTCAACCACCAGGATGCGCGGAAGTTTTCCACCACTCGAATTGTCGATGAACATTTCGTGCTGGATCTTGGAAATTAGAAGCAGCAAAACAACTTGCTGAAGTGCTTTCTTGGATGCCAGTTCCTCGAGCTCCAAGACCACGAAATTGCTGTTGAAATTGAGATTATTCTCGCCATCAAACCAGCTGCCGTGTCCACCATGGCGGGTGAACGAGTACAACATGTCGCCCAGCCGGGATACTTCGGCACTCGGTTGATTCTTCAGGTAGTCAGCCACATCCGTGACTGTCGCCCGCCGCTGCTTGTCGCTCCACGACGCTTTGATAGCCTCTTCAAGCCGGCCCATCAGGAAGTCATCAAGTTCCTGATTCGGAGATGCCATCTTCGCGAAAACCGATTTCAGTAGATCAAGTTCATCGTCGATATCCTCAACCTCGGTAAACGGATTGAGACAAATGGCGCTATCGGCATTAAAGGAAATGAAAGTGCCGCCGAGCAACTCGCACAACTTGTAATACGAGCGGCCGACGTCGATTACCCAGACCTTCGCACCCTTGCTTAAGTAGTCGACAATCATTTGCTGCGTCAGGAACGACTTGCCGCCCCGGGATTGCGCAAAAACGATGGCATTGTGATTCGTATCGGAGTCGTAGAGGTCAACTAACGCCGGCTGGCCGCGGCGCGTCAACAGCATGAGGCCACCGCCGTTTCCGGTACCGCGCCATTCCGAAAGAATTGGGGCGAAGTTCACAGCGTGCTTCACGGCCATCGAATGGAATCGGTGCGATAGCTTGATTGACTCTTCCGACGGAAAAAGCGGAAGTGTGTTGAAGAAGACTGGCCAGCATACGTACTTTTCTTCGGCCATTTCCAAGCCAAAGCTACCATAGTAGGTCCTGGTCGCACTCATGAGCCGGTCGAGTACTTCCTCGTCTCGCGAGAACATGCACAGTGTGAAATTCATCTCCACCAGTACTGCGCCCTCTTCCATCGAGTGCAGCATAATATCGAAGCCTTGCTTCTTATATGCGAGACGCGGTACCCAACGCAACATTGGGCCGTATGCCTGGTAGTTAATAATTTGAGCGTTTCGCCTGATCGAGGAGGCCTTCGTGGCTTGGTCGGGATAATGAAGCGTGAGCGTCATCATGTACGGCTCAGTCAGTTGATTACCAAGCCCACCGGGATCGCCAATGAACTGATTCATCAAGCTCAGTTTGGCACGCTTCGGAAGGCGCTTGACAGAGAGAACGCCGACATGCGTGTCGTTCAACTTCAAGAACCGCTTTTCAACGTCAATGCGGTCCCCTGGGCCCAGAACCTGATCGCGCAGCAAAGTATTCTCGTCATAATCCGAATTGACGGCTTCGTGCATGTGGAAGATCCGGCGAAGGAACTTCAAGTACTGTCCAGCGTCGCACCGCCGCAAGTTCAAACCAAAGGTCTGCATTGACTCAGAAACCTTTGCGACAAGGAAACTGGTGGCTTTAGTCTCTTTGTCTTTCGGCAATGCCCCCGCGATAGGTACCTTGACAGACACAATAATTGTCGCGTGATTGGCCTTGACGCCCGAGGCCGCCACCAGAGGTTCATCCTTGCCGTCCAGGAAGAGCTGCGCCCGGTTCTCGACCATCCGATCGAGCAAGTCCCTTTGATCGGCCGAGATATTCTCGAGCGATTGAACGTCCCTCGCTAAACGATACATGTCGACGAAATCGTCGATGTCAGGCGTTGAGAGAAGTGAGATTTGAATGAAGGCCCCGGCCGGAATATCGTTCGACAGCGCCCCTTTCAGTCGATCAAGCGTCGTGCTGTCCAATCCGGCCACAGGAAAACCATAGAGCGTGGCCCCAAGAAATCCTGGAACATTGCCGGCCCCCTGAAGCAGGAATATAGATGAATCGGATTCTTCAGCCAATGGCGGGAAATCAACCTCGACTCTCTCGCGTCGAAGCATGTCAGCTATGCGTGAACGTACTCCCACTGGCTAACTCCGACTTAGATGACGAACGGCAGCGCGGCGACAACGAGATTGTCGATCACAGTTGGGCCGTAGTACACGCCCAGGCCAGTGCCGATGCCCGTGACGAATCCCATGATGTTTTGCTTGACGACACCCAGAGTCAAGCCAACGCCCATGGACGTCAGCGCAACGATCTTGCCGAGGGTACCTTGGAACCAGCCTTGAACCATCGTGTATACCGGGCCGAACTCAGCGTTACCGCCAGTGCCGGCATACGCGACTCCGCAGAATGAGAATGCGGCCAAGACGACTACGAGGTACTTGAGCTTAAAGTGTGATTTCATTTTTTGATCTCCAAGACGAAATGTGAGGCGGGGTTAGCTCTTCAATCGCCGTTACACTGACGACAGGTAACCCATAGCGTAAAGGGAGCAGCTACTAGTTGGAATAGCGAAAAGCGCACCGTCGAGCACGTTTTCGCCGCGCCGGTCCCAACAAAGCTATTTACCAGAGCTCGATTTCACAGCCGCAGGCAATTGAGAAGCGCTTTGCATTATTGCCTTTGGAATAAGTGCTTTCGCCTCATCTCCGATGTCGACACCGGAACCATCCGCATCAACCTGCGCCCGGTCCTTGTAATCGAGCTGCAGCGGTACAAGAGGACGCACCTTGAGAGCTGACGCTTCGCCAAAGGTCCATTGACGAGGGGTCACTTGAGTGAGCACATAACCAGGCATGTGCATATCTTCCTTGGCATCGATATATGGCGCCACCCAAACCCGCATCACCCGCGCTGGTTCAAGAATTGGAAGGGCATCTCTTGGCATCGCCCGGCCGGGACTCATTTGGCTAGGTAGATACGCATTGTCTGTTCGAGCACGTGCCGCGCCGCCTTCTGCGCCGGCTGCTGGCGCGCGGGACGACGACTCCAGGACGCGATCCGAATTCTCGGTCAGCCTGTACACCTCGATGGGTGACTTGCAGATCACACCGGTTGGCATACCTGGGCATGCATACTCAGACTTCCAAGGTGCGATAGAGCATCCGGCCAATGCCCATACGGCCAAGGTTGTAAATACGAATTTCTTCATTGTCTCCTCACTTCCGCTTGAACTTGATGCTGACACCTTTGGTCAGCATGATGGTGACCGGCCTCATGGCGTCAATTTCGACGACTGGAACCATTTCTTTGGCTATATCGAGATAGAATTTGGATATCTGATTCAGAGTGTTCGAAGCGCCACCCAACAGACCAGCATCTAAGGCTGAATTGAAGTCCGGACTTTGGGTCTGCATCGACGAACCCGGGTTTAGATTCACGCCTACGATTCCCGTTGGCTGAAGTGCCTTTCCCAGGCCACTTAGCAAACCGGCACTAAGGGACTGCGCTATGACCGCACCTTGTTTGGTGACAACTCGCCCTCGAAGACCAACCTTCCCATCCTCGCCAACAACGTAGCCATTGAGAGCAGCCTCGATGACACCACCGTCATCCCGAACACAAGAAATTCCTTCGGTGCGCAGATTGGCGCGCTCCGTACTCATCACGCCGTAGCCACTGGCAATGACGAAACATTCCTTGATATCGAGCCTCGCTCGGTTGGGAAGAATTGCATCATGCTTAATCCGAACAAGAACCGGAGTTGGGTTCTTCTGCGCTGCGCCAGAGGTCGAAGCATCGACGCCGTTGATCAGGACGCCCTGCAGCATCGATCCCATAGGCATATAGCTTTCGTCCGAATCACCAGCGTCCTTTTGCGTCGCAGCGCCAGACTGCTGTGGCACAGTCCCAGCAGCTTTAGCTCCGCCTTTCGAATCGTGCGAGGCGTCCTTTGCGCTTATGACCCGCAGCTTGTGCTCGACGGCCGCGGGTTCCGCCGCCTTGAGATTTGCTGAACCGTCCGTTGCTGGTTCGCCTGGGTGTGTCTCACCAGTTCGTGGAATTACTTTCTCCAGCGGTTGCTTCAACGGTGGAGGCGCTTTCGCTCCCGGCGCCGCTGGAAGTTGCGTCGACGACGGTGCTGGCGATCGCGACAATTCGTCCAATTTCTTTGTGAGCGTCGCAACCTGCATTTTGAGGTCATTGACGTCACGGTGCCCTGCTCCGTCACTTTGCATAGTTTCTCGCAGCTGCTTGAACTGGTCTTGCATGCCAGCGAACCCTGCCTTCAGATCATTTTCTACCGCAGTGACGCGGCGATTCGCTGATGTGTTTCCGGCAGCCAGGCTCTCCATGTCAGTGTTCTTCCGTGAGGGCATCATCACCGTCGTTTCGGAAGTGGTTTTCGCTGATTTTGGCTTCGGTTTGCTCCTGTCCATGAATGCCACGAAAGTCGCCAGCATCACAAATGCCGAAACTGCCATGCTCATCATCAGGATGCGCTTTGTACGTGGAGCCGCGTTCTCCCACATGTTCTTAATGCTCATTACTAGCCTCACCCTTGCCAGTCACGATGAATACCTTTGTGCTTTGCCACGGATCTAGGCGTACCAGAGGAAAGAACGCGACAGCCTTTACACCAGCTTGATAGAAACTTTCCTCGGACAACTCAAATGATTCTTTCGACGTGTTGATCAGGCGATACCGATAAATATCGAATGTCGATCCAGAAAACTGCCGCTCAGGAACTACGCGAATGGGCCCAATCATCGCAGTGCCTACATCGATAGGGCTTTCGGTGTAACCCGACGGGGCGCGCTCCATCGCCATTTTGACCATTAACTTCTTGAGTGCATCCTCATAACCGTTGGTTTCTGCGTCATCAGCTTCTTTGCCCTTTGATTTGCCAGTTCTATAGCCACCATCGATATTGGCAATGATGGTCACGCCAGGAATAGCTTTAGGTACAAGGGTCAACGCAATTGCAGGCGAATCCGGATGATTATCGCGAATGAAGATCCCGACCGCATGGGTTCCTTTAGGAACCACGTATACGTCGCCACCAACTACCTTATAGTCAGTTTCCGTAAAATCAATCACTTGCGGATCGGCGAATGGTGTCTGAATCCGATTCGGCAGCGAGTTGGAGACGGCCACAATCTCGTTCACACCGTTTTGTACCTGCAGCGGAATAGCCTTGTTCGCCCCACCTTGGTTCATTCCTGGTGGGCTACCCAACCCAGGAAGGCCAGTACTGGAAATCGGAGTTCCACTAGGCCGCTCCGCTCCGGTCGACGCGCCGGCAGGACGTTGGGTACCCGCAGCACTACTATCCGATGGTGCAGCCACGCGCATGGTCTTGCTTGTACCGGAGCCTTCCACCAATTTGACCATCGGTGAATCCTGGTCAGCTGACGTTGACTTTGCGAGCGTCGACGACGAGCGCAGGGTCGCCCCCTCCTGTGTTTTCACTTTCGGCTTCCCGGCAGCAACGATCGGCGGAGGTACATTGGTGTCCGTCGATTCTTCCTTTGGCATAGGCATGTCGCCGACGGTAGTACGGCTTACAGATGCAACACCTGAAGCGTCAACCTGGTCCTGTGCCAAAGCTGCCTTTTCAAGTAGCTGCTGCGAAACCGACTTCTTGGGTGTGCTTTGCGGCTCGCCTGCCTGGCCATTGCTGAGCCCAGCAAGAATCGTGATCAACAGAACTATTGTGCGGTGCATTCGATGTATTCCCTTCATTACTGCGCTGGCTTCTGCTGCGAGGCGAGCCATTTCATGGTGTGGGGCTGATTACCCTTGTAGCTTGTAAAAGCGGTGATGACAGGCTTGCCAGCACGCATTGCGAGCGCCATTTCATAAGTTACCCACTTCGTCTCGACGCCTGCCGAATTCCGGCCAAGGTTGGCATCGAAGCCCGACGTGATGAGCTGGCCAACGACAAAGACTTTTTGCACCTTGTCAGCGTCTAACTCATACACCGTGCGTTCAGGGGCAAAGTAGTTGATCGCGCTGGCTTTCTGAAACACCGGATCGTCGGCCAATGAAAGAATCTCAGAGCGAACCTGGGAATAGATCGGTGCGTCCAGGTACGAACTGACCACATCAGCGACCATAGTCACGTTCTTTGGCGTGATGTTGCCTATCAATGTGACAGTGAACAGGCCGAATCCCTCGAGGTATTCCTTGTCGGCCGTGTCCCATTCGACAACCACGGCCTTATTCAAATGCGGCGGGGTCACAACCAGACGTTCATGGCTATTGAAATTCTTGTTCGCACTAATAAAGAGCAATACGACAAGAATCGTATTGGATATTGCCATCCAGCTAGAGTTGGATAGAGTCTTCGACCAGGTCCGTCCGAGTGCGCTGATTTTCACGAAACGAACTCCCGGCTCATGCCATTACGGAACATTTTGTTCAGGCCGAGGATTCCATACCAGTACACCAAGTGCATGAGAATGCCTTCCATTTGGCTCGCCTTGAAGTGCTTGAACAAATAGGAAAAAGCAATCATGAATGGGAAGCACAACGACAAAGTGTCTGTGCCGACCCCAATTCCAAGCAAAGCGATCACCGGAGCGCATTCATCCAGTTCCCAGAAGAGAATTTGCGGCTGCGCATCGATGTAATGCGGAATTTCGACTTCGTCCATTTCTTCCCCCTATTTATTCACAGTGGCGATGATTTCCACACGACGGTTCTTCTCACGCCCGATTGATGTCTTATTGTCTGCAACTGGGGCCCGGGCACCGAAACCTACCCTCTCAACCGTACCAATCGACATGCCCTTCAGCTTCAAGTATGCGAATACAGCATCGGCGCGCTTCTCAGAGAGCTTCTGATTCTGGTCAGCACCGCCAACTGAATCAGCATGTCCAAGAACTGCGATTCGCTTTGGCGCAATTCGCTCGATGTCAGCGATCACCCGATCAAGAATCAACATCGCCGACTTCTTCAACGTAGCGGAGCCGAATTCGAAATGTGCTTCGTCCAGATACACGGACTTGTCCTGCTTTACGGCGCTAGGCTTTGCCAGAGCAGGCGGGGCATCAGATGATGCAGCTTTGGCAGGAGTTCCGGCTGGACTGACCTGCATGATTGGCTGCGTTCCCCATTGAACGCGCTGGTCGACCAATACTTGCCGCGTCGATCCAATAACGATCTGGTAGTCGGCCCGAATCATTGCCACATCGCTTGTGACTTCCACTCGCCGAATTGACAAACCAGAATCGTCATCTTGTTCGACATACGAATTAGACGAAGGGATCGTGCTGCATGCATTTAAGCAAAATAGGATGGCGGGAAAATAGCGCTTCATAGGACACCCAGCTCGGCCAAGAGATTGATTGCAGTGCCGAACCCGGCCTGCTCAAACAATGCGCCGTTACGTTCGAAAATAAAGTGAGGAGTGGCCTCAATATTCAATCCTTGGGCGATTGACGAATTGCGCTCGACTATTAATGCGCCGCGGCCGAACTCTTCCTTGTGACTAGCAATCTTAGATGTCAATGCCTTGGCATCCAGCGAGATGACAGAGTCAATACGACCCAGCCCCAGTGCTAAGGCTGCCTTCGTCGTAGCCAGTTCACCGGAAAGCGCGATTGGTACCCAGCGAATTTCTCCATTTATCTTCTCACGGGCAATGGCACCGTAAAGAGCGATGCAATGGCCACAACCAAAGTCAAAGAAGATATGCGCAACTCGCCCACTCCTGGCGAGACCTTGGCGAATATACCCTACGGTCGACAACGACTGCATGCTAACGCTGCTTTTCAGCGCATTTGGAAGCGCGAGTGCAGAGGTACCGCCGTCAGTAGGTTTTGAGAAGAAATGCAAAGTTGCATCAGCGATCAGGTTTCGGCCTGAAGCAAGCTGGACTGCTGCGCCTGTCAACATGAATTCCGCCTTTGGATCGGTGAAAAATACCATCGGCTGACCGTTGTAACGGGCCGCGACGCCCGTCAGATTGCCCGGCCCCTTGAACCAAGACTGCACTTGCAGCGTCGGTCCAAGTTTCTTCATTGCCTGCACGAGCTCTGGCGCCGGCGAAATGGTCTCGACCGCGCCTGCAATCAGGTGCAAGCCGAATGTCAGTAAAAGTATCAAACGGCGCAAGGTTAACCCTCCAATAATCTCGAAACAAAACCGCTTGCCAGGCGCATGAGCAAGCCGTAGTCACCATTGACATGGTCCGCATGCATTGCGGTAGTGCCTCCGATAGTCAAGGTTGGCGTCACCTTGACTTTGTAGCGCTCTGCAAGCGTGATAGCTCGCTCGATCGAGTCTTTTACACTCGGGTGCTTCCATGCACTTTGAAAGACTTCACGCCCCACTCCTGCCGTCGCCAAGACATCATCCGATGCCGGATTGACTGAGCCCCGTCGCGCCGCATCGAAGACGGCGCGAGTGTAAGCAGATAGCCGATTGGGAGCTGCCCGTCGAACAGCGTAGTAAGAGCGCGCAGCATTGAAGGACTCAAAGTCAATCACGACTGGTACAGACTCAAATACAACTGGCTTCGGTATTGTTCCGCCCCACGAGGCAACTGATTCATGGTGTTGCTGGCAGTAGTGGCAGCTAAACATGAAGAATTCGTAGACCGATTTTGCATCTTGTGCAAATGGCCCAACCCGATCGAACGGCGTGCCGTGAGAGGCCTCCCATGCGAAAGTACTTGGCGATACGACTCCAGCAAGGGGGGCAAGCAGAAAAATGCGCCTATTCATGCTGCAAGTCCCATGGAACGGACTGGCGCCACCTGTGCGTCAAGTAGCGGCCGCGGCCCAGGAATGGTGGCGCTGTCCGAGGCGATCTTACGCACCTGCGCTAGCGAAACTAAACCTTGGGTGGCCAGCGTCAAACCTGCTTCGCCCAAGGTCTGGTACTGGGGTTGATTCCTGGCGGCCCGCAGCATTTCCGAACGATTCTTTGCCTGGATTGCCAATCGCATAGGATGATCAACGATACCCATTTCCATAATAGGAATTCTGCCTTTTGCGCCGGTTTGACCACATGCTTCGCAGCCGCACGAGGTGAAGAATTGTTGCCCCACAAAAGCGGGTCCGTGTGCTTCCAACCAGGCCATCTCATTGTTGGTAAGAGGGCTTGGCTCGCGGCACTCTTGGCACAGGCGCTTTGCCAATCGCTGAGCAATCGCTCCACGAAGCACATCGGCTATCCAATCAGGGTCAATCCCCAAATCAAATAATCGGGTCATGGTAGTAATGAAATCATTCGTGTGAAGCGTTGAAAGTACAAGATGCCCTGTCAGGGCCGCTTGGATTGCAATCTTTGCAGTTTCGCTATCGCGCATTTCACCAACCATGATCGTGTCAGGATCCTGCCGCAGCACAGAACGCAAAGCTCTAGCGAAGGTCATTCTTTCGTTAACATTGACTTGTTGCGCACGCGGCAATGTGTATTCGACTGGATCCTCAATTGTCACAATCTTGGATTGCGGACTATTGAGCTCATTGAGCATTGCATAGAGGGTTGAGGTCTTGCCACTGCCAGTTGGCCCAGTCACGAGAATGAGGCCGATCGGATCTTCGAGACAGCGTTGCAATTCACTTCGAACGGCGTTCGACATGTCAATTGTGGCCAGCTCCCTCCTCGCATTTTTCTGGTCTAGCAGGCGGCACACGGTCGACTGCCCATGCGTCGTTGGCATGATCGATACCCTGATCTCAATACGACGCCCATCGATATCGAGATACATCCGACCATCAATCGGTTCCTTGCGCTCGGACAGCGACATTTGGCAAGCCGACCGGATTTTTGCATCGCAAAGCAAGGCCAGGTGCGACTCAACGAATTCAATTGGCTCGAGGTCTCCACCTAAGCGCATCCGTATCTCGGTATTGCGTGGACCATCTTCAAAGTGCACGTCCGAGGTTTCGCGTCGTGTCGCATCTTCGAAAATTCGATTGAGCAGGTCAACCGCAGGCCGTTCGTGGCGACTGGACGCAACGAATTTTTTCTGATCTTCATCCACGGATAATTCCCTCCTTCAGACCACGCTTGTAAATCTTGTCAGCATAGATTTCGCGCTTGACGCGAGACCTGGCGTTGTACGCTCCGATTGCATCCCAGTTGTAGCCGAGTTTTTCTATGTTGTTTGCTAGAACCCATGCACCTACCATGACACTAGTGCAAGGCTCGAAGAGATCGGCTCTTCGAATTCCAAACTTTGCCAACTGCGGAAGCCAGCCACTATTGATCATCATGAGTCCGATGTCTTCTGAACCGTCCGCGTTGACGTTGGTGGCATTTGGCCGCATATCGGACTCGACCAAGGCGATGATCTTCAAGAGGGAAGCCGGTACGTCATAACGCTCCCCAGCCTCCTCGAAGCACATTGCCATCGACGACAATGGCGTAGCCAGCACGGCGACAACAGCGGATGCAACTAACCACTTCATCAGGCAGCCTTCTTGACCGTAGCTGTCAGTCGGCAAAATGGGCAGCCGCGCAGTTGATACGACTTGAGTGCGAACATGTGATGGGCGCTGCAAGTACGGCAACGTCGCCATTCCACGAGGCCGGAAGACACATCCCGTAGCGCATACCATGCGGCGGTAATGTCAATGTTGGAGCGCGATACTGCCCTGTACTCGTTGCAGCAATCAATCAGATTGCGAGCAGTATTGGCGTCTCGCAGATTGCCGTGCTTCAAGATGCTGTGAGCGACAAAACCGGCGAGATTAGCCGCGATGGATGGATCTTTGATAAAGATGCCGACATGGGCAGGCAACTGCCCGCGTGGTGTCGTTTCACCATGCTCGTCCTGCCACATGCGCCGCACATGCAAAGCGGGAACACCCGTAAGGAAACCGATGATGGAGACGCGCAGGCGAAGCTTCACTAGGTCCTTGGCGTCGCGGAAGCGCTGCAATTCGTCGAAAGTCGTCACACTGATCTTCATTGTTTGCCTCCCCGGGGCTCACCTATCAACAGCATTGAATTTACATAGGCTCCTTTAGCCTGGGTTGGCATTGACAGTAAAGTCAACAATGCCTGCTCAGGTATCCTGGGAGCGAACAAAAGGACATTAACATCAGCGAATTCATCAATCTCGGAGATCGACATTTTGGTGAGCGAATTCATGGCATGGGTCGATAGGCCTGTGATGTGGCACGCCAGATCCAGATTTCCTACGGCCAAGCGCTGTGCAACCATCAGGAAATGTCGGTTGAGCTGTTGAATATCCCGATCTTGCATGGTCTGTGCCTACAGTCGTTTTTGAAGGTTGCTGATCCAAAGCCAGCCCGCGAACGCCAGCATGACTAGGGCGCCAGGGATCAGCAATGGGGTGACGATTACAGGAGCTGCAATCGATGCCGCTGCCAACACGGTCGCCATGATGGCCGAACGAATGCCAGCTTTATGACGAATTGGGCTTTGCGAGAAGAACGCATATTTTCGCGCCTCGCGAACATGGAATCCATCGATGAACGCAGCAACCAAAAGCGGCAAAGTACTGAGAAGCCAGATGTGGACCAAATCGAGGCGATAGCTAATCAAGTTGGCCCAGATCAACCAGGTCTCGTTGCGACCACTCATCCAGCTGGTGATTGGTGCCGTCACACCGGTCGAGTTCGAAAGTTCGGCCATCCCAGCAACATTGGCATCAGTCTGGCCCGAGAACGAATGCTGATAGATTTCCTCTTCGGCATCCCCCAATAGGAGTTGAACAGACTCGCGTTGTGCTGCATAGACGGCCTGGAGCTGCTCGAGCGGCGTAAGTATGGCAAGTGCAATCACACCCATGACAGCCAGGGCGAAAAGGAAGCCGCCCCAGCTGGATTTTTCACTTTTGGAATTGTTGGCCATATCAACCCTGAAGAATTGGAATACGGCCCTTGCGCATACGGCCTCCGGACATACGAGCAATGAAATGCAAAGGCGCCAGTTCCCCTAGCATTGCAGCCGGGAACATGTCCGCATCCTCTAAAGCGATTTGCTCCTGGTAGGAAGCCGTATACTCGTCCGCAATCTTTGTGTCGACGTTGTGTCCGTAACGCACACCGATCGACCGCTTCTTGAACTGAGGCGTGCCATCGACGATGTACTCCTGTGTTTCCTTGTCCAGAACGCGGAACGAAATGCGGTTATTGGCATTTGCTAGTACCTGTCGAGCCTTAGCCGCGCTACCAAGGCGCGCCTCAAAGTCAGCAAAGGTTTGGGTGTAGATGGTTACTTGGAAACCCGATCCGCCGCCTTTGTTCATCAGCTGAATCACAGAATTGTTGAGTACCTCAACGGACTCGTCAAAATGGGCGTTGATTGGCGACTTGTCTTTTGGAGCATAGTTATTCCGAGCACCGGCAACTGCGGCCAGTTCGGCAGAGATGATCGAACCGATCGCTGAACCAATGGCGCCGTCAGCCAGAGAGTTCAATCCGATGTACACGACAGCCTTCGAGTTGACCAGACTTTGAATGTCAGTCATCACGCGTTTATCCGAAACGTCGAGCGGGTCGGGCGACAGCAATCCACCAAGTGCCCCAGTCGTCAGTTTTGTCAGTACGGGCCGAAGATTCGCCAGCATTTTCGCCGAGTGCTCGGCAGGATGCTTGTAGATCACTGAGAGGGCATTAATCGCCTCTTCTTCGAGGCCTCGCGGCACCATGACGTCGAAGTAGAAGGCCAGAAGCAAGCCCAGTGATTCGCGAACAAGAATCTCTCCGTCGTCCCCCTGCTTACCCTTAACCCCACCTTTGGATTTCGCCCACAACAAAGCCTCTGTTTCCCAGTCATCGCCGGCTGATTCGTCAAGGAACTTGAGCAGTACACGGAGAAGCAGGGTCGACACGCCGTTTTCCGTATAGAAGCGATACCGCTTTAGGCTTGGCTTCTCGTTTATATAGAGCATACCCATCGTCTGCCCATTGAGAACTTCCCAGGCGAACGAGGTAAATGGATCATTACCATCTTCCGATGGGACCAGCGGCGCCAATCGGCTCGCCAGCTCAGTTGGATTCGAATAGTTCTTCAGTGGGTCAATGCGAACACTTTCGTCTGGAAACGCCATGTTGAAGTAGACAAAGCGCTCCGGACAGCCAAGGAGTTCGCAGACGCGCTTGAGGTTGCCGGCTACACCAGCCATGCCTTCATTCTTCGGGTCGAATACGAACACGGCCTCGCCACGAACAACGGCGCCAACAGCATCGATTTCTAGGTAGCGGGTCTTGCCGACCCGTGTGGTGCCGCTGACAACGGTATGGCCCACCTTATTGGCCAGCTCAGAGGCAAGATCCATTTCAGCCGCCAATCCCTGGATCCAATGCGCACCCTCCGGATGAAGCGCTAGCTTGCCAAGCACCTTCTTTGGACCCTCGTCAAGAATGTGATGTAACCTGGTGGCTTCGATATCAGTCCATTCGAATCCCTTACCCATCCAGTACTGCCCCTTTGCGGCATGTACCTTTGCGATTTCGATCAGGTCCTTTGCAGTAATGAATAGTCGGCCGTCAATCTTCAGGCGGTCGCTATCGCTTTCTCGCTTGATCGCCTGGAAAGTGCGATAACCCCCAACCAGCATACAAAGCGCAGCAGGGCCAATGCCCAAGCTTGGTTGTGGCGACAGCAATGAAAGGGCCAGGCTTGAAATGGAGGCAGCACCCCACGAATAGGCGGACGTCATCTCGACGTTCGGGCGCCAGGGAACTTCGTAGAAATTTGGATCAGCTGCCATCGTTCTCGCAAGTGGGACAAGTACCGGAGAACTATAGTCGGATCAAATTGGTGCCGCTATTCTTAAAGTCGAGCTTTAGGGTGCGCTTGCACGGCAAATGGTTGAACCCATTTAGATACGGGCAAAAGCAAGTTGTTTACTGTCACGTCGCTGCCGCGATGTCCACTACTGTAGTGAGTCGGCCAAGGTGATGTCCCCATGCAGTTCGATGCCTGCCATCATCAGGTCGCGCGTGGTGAAAACACGCGACAGCAATGCAACTAGGACAGGCCCTTTCATGAAGGGCGTCTCTCGCGGCCGGACCTGCAGGCTATCGCGACGGTACTGTTCGAGCCATGACGTGACATGGGAGTCGAAATCCCAAATGATCCAATTATCGTCGCGGTCCAGTACGGACACCTGCAACTCGCGCAGCTCCTTCTCGATGCTAGCGATCGCTTGAATAAATGCCTGCATTTGGCTAGCGCCACTTTCGCAACAGGCCGCCCCGGTAGCTCTTGCGAGTGCGATTTCCAAAAGTGGGATGTCGCCGACGAGTACAAAAGGCGACAAATAGGAGCATAGCCGTAGAGAGGCCTGTTTCAGATTGGGCCAGAGTATGAAAATAACTTGCGCCTGATCTCTAATGCCCGCATGTCGGAGCGCGTCGTCAAGGATGCGAATGCATCGAGTTGGAATGTGTTTTTCGTTCTTCATTTTTCTATTATTGTGGTGCGATCCACTCAAATCCGAGTCTCTGCGAAACAGGCGCACTGACGATCATCATGGTCTCTACGCTGCCCGCCACCTCGATGCGATGGATTTTGCGTAAACGTCGAGAAGGATCGACCCATAGCCAATTGAGGTCGGACAACTCGGTGAGTAAATTGTCCGTCGGCATGCCATGGGAGCCGTACTCGACTTCCGAAATTCCGACACCGTGCTCAAGATTGACCACCACACCCGTTAGCTTTCCGACTTTCGTGGCCTTCACAATTTGCTTCATGATCCAACCCGATTCGCGCGACAGATTCTTGTAGATATCCTTGCCATCATCTTCATGAACGAGCTCCTCAGGCGGGATTGTTTTTACTTGTTCTGTGGCCGGCTGTGACACAACCTGTCCACCCACCTGCACAGCACCAAGTCCAGCATCAGCATCACTGGTCGCCTCCTGGCCTTTCGGCTTCGGTGTCTTGCGAGGAGGCTTTTCCTTCTCCAGGGCGGGCGGTACCAGTGATAGTTGGACCTGCTTCCCAGGCTTTGCGCTTGCCGCCTCCGCTTCCTGCGGCGACGATTTGCCATTCTCGCCATCCGGCTTTACCTTTGCCTTCCCACCCTTCGGCTTTGGAGCGGCAGCAGCGGCCTTCGCATCCACCGGTGCTGGCTCCTTGGTGCCGGCCAAGGTCACTGACTTATAGGGGGTAAGGTCCGTCTTCGGCGCGAAGAGAATCAATTCCGACGTGAGGCGCACGGCATTTTCAATCAGCGTCCCAGCCTCCGGTAACACTATTGGCCAATATCGGCCACCGTCGGTATATGGTTGGAGCACATTCGCATCAATAAGAATATCGGCCAAGGTGTCCGGATCTTGCGGCAATCCGACAAACGAATCCGCAGTCAAGAGGCCAATGATCTCCTTCGACGCCGCGCCCCAAATGACGAATGCGCCCTCCTTCCCAACCCATACACGGGCCCCCTTGGAATTGACACTCCACTTCCCGCTCTTGAGCAAGCGGCGCATGGCGTCGATGAGCCGCGGTTCGAGGTGAATGCCCATTGCGTATCGGCCGTAGTTTCGACAGTTATGAAGGATGTCCTCCTTGATGACCCTGGTCGTAATGGGTGCGACAATCTTCCCTATCGGGTTTTCAGATGGCACCAGGTCGGAACACGACACGGCCGCTGTCATCGCTGGCAGAATCACGTTGTTGTCGGTGTTTAGAAAGTGCAAGACTTCAAATGGAATAATTTTGTTGATGAGGTATATCGAGCAACTTTGATGGTCTGCACGGTCTTCGCTGGATGTCCAGCGAATGTAGTAGCGAGAGGCACCGATCTCCTCGGACCAGGCTTGCATAGGCGTCGTCAGAGTTGGCCACTGTCGGTTCGCGTGATCCGTAACGACCAAATTGGTTATCGGCCGATACAGCTGGCTGCAAAGCCCAGCCAGAAAGCAAGCAAGCTCCCAACGGGGTAGCATCGCTGTTCGCTTATCCACGGCACCGACAGTTGGGAAGACGCTCCCTGTGGCAGTCTGCAATGCATGCAGGGCAATCTCCAGTGACATGCGCAGTAGCCCACCAGGACCGTCGAAGTATTGGCCATCCGTTGCCGGAAGCAACTGGACATACGCCGCCAAGTTGCGTATAGGGGCCATGTATCTGACTTCGAACTGTTCGACGGTAACGCCAGCCGCACGGCTTATTCGCGCCACGAGTGGCTTGTTTTTTTCCAAGATGCGATCTATGGACTCGACCGGCACGCCTTTGTCGCTTGGTGGATAGTGCGGAGGGGTATCGTCTAGGGATTCGGTTCCGACCGTGGCTTGACCAGGGGCGGCCGGCGCTGGCGCCAAACCAACTGGCTCGATTCGGCTAGCAGCGGGATCAGGAACAACCGTGTTCGTCGGCTTCTTACGCCAGGGGAAGGGAAAGGTCTTGATCATGCCCAAAATTGTGGGCCATCGCCCACAATTTCGGGCGATTGGAAGTCTGGCATTTGGGGACGATTGCACGCCCTATGGTTGGACGCTCTACGATTGTGCGTGGCAGGTGGGCACTAGGCGCTCTTGCGGCGGCCACCCTTTTGTCCGACCTCGGCAAGGAAGCGGCGATGGGCCGTCTTCGCGCATATTGGGCAATTGATGGAGTCACGCTCCATCCAGTTCAATTTCAGATATTTTGCGTCGCAGCACGCACAACTGACGATCGACAATTCTTGCCGGTCGTAGCAACGAATCAACGCATAGGCCCGATTGACATCCAGAAGCAGATCGCTACGCTTCATTTCGGGATTGGCTTGCACCAGTTCCGAGTAGCCGTGGAAAGCAGTCGAAAGCAAAAAGCCTTCATGCATTGGCTCATTGAAGCATTCGCGCAGCTTCAGGTATTCGCTGAGGAAAATTGTGCTGTGTAGGTTTGCCAGCGGATTGCGCTTGCGTTGTACGCCGGCGAAGAACTGGGCATTTGGGAATTGACATGGGCCCCGGACCAACTCGCCACCAGTCAACGCCTTGATAATCGGTCTGACTTTTTTGTCACTGAGACCTGTCAGCGCGACGATTACTTGCGTCCTGGCCCCGAAGTCGATCAGCGCCCGGGTCAGCTCCAGCAGCATTACCTCGCCAACGACAGGTGCCGAAGCTAGTGCGATTGAAAGGGGTCTCATGACAGCGACTCAAGAGGTCAAAGCAAAGGCGTAGGTTTCAAGCAGATTCGCATGCACATTGGCAGACGAGGCGATGAAGTTCGGCCAAGCCCACTTGACGATGGGGCGCTTACTGACGGCGAACCAAACTGCGATGCGATGGATTTCAGCAGAGCTGAGTTCAGCGCAGAATTTAGCCTGGTCATAGTCCAGGTGCATCAGCGTCAGCGAAGGATAGTGCCCACCGCGCACATCTTTGCCACGCAGCCGGGCGATCATCAGCCATTCCTGGATCAAGGTCACGCTTTGAAGGCAAAACACATTGGAAGGAGCCGTCGGGCTCAATTTACGGGCAGTTTCAAGTTCGTCGACCGATGCACGCAGCCGAACGCAGCAAGAATTGATCAGGCTGGCGATCTTGCTGACGCGCTCCCGCTCAACAGTGTCCGATATGGTCGGCAAGTCTTGCAGGACGCCGACAGGGATTTGTCCCTCGATCAACCGCCCCATCCACCGGACGTTGAAATTTTTCAGATCATCATCTTGACCGCACTGCGCCATGCTGCCTCCAGAATTTTACTAAAGTAACGAAACGAGCAAATCTTACACGGGTTTTTTACTTTAGTAACGTAAATCTTTTCTGAAAGTAACTCTTTAACCACGATCGGTCTAAAGCAATTCCAACAGCCGTTCTAAAATCGGTGCATCTCTCGCCTAGCGGCGAGCCATACCCATCCCTTGCATCCTTTTCCCAATTCCTGCGCAAACAGGAAATTGAGAGCGATAATGTAAATGAAGAGCTTGCACGAGGAACTCTCTATTTTTAGCAATTGCGCTGACCATAAACCATGTTATTATTGAAGGTTTTGTTAAATTCCTAACGCTCATAATTGAGCAATCAGTGGCGATTTCACGATCAGTTTGCGCATTGGCTGATTTTTCAAGCAGGCCAAAATCGCCCTCAACCAGGTGCTGGTGGCAAAACCACACTTCAACGCCTCTCAAGCGGGGCGAATCAAATGAGGCTTCCAAACACCGAGTAAAGATGCTTTTCTTACAGTCAAGTAGGTCAAGGAAACTGTTACACTCGCCCCATCTATACTTAAACGATATTTGTTAATGAACGCTACGGAGCAGCGAAGCCCGCCGCACGAACTACTGCAGCAAGACATCAATTTATTGGCGTCGTTTGCTGAACGTTTCAATGGCCTTCTTGATGCCAACGGATATGCACAGGACAAGTCGAGCCACCGCCACGAGAGGCTGGCCGCTGAGTTTGGGCAGTCAGTCTCCGGCACTCGCAAGTGGTGCAAAGGCCTGGCAATTCCGAGCCCAGCTACGCTAATCGCAATTGCAAAGCGCTTTGGCACAACCACCGATTTTCTTCTCGGGCTGTCTACAAGTAGCGGAATGGTCCAAGTACCCGTGTTCAGACTTGATTCAACAAGTGGTTCGGATATTGAACCTGCAGCTGGCAACTTCGCTCATGTCACGAATCTCTACTGGGACAAGCACAGCCTGGCCAGCGACACCGAAGGTCTGTGTTCAATTGAATATTGGAGTGAACTTGTATCCCCTCAGTTGCACAGAGGAGACTTACTCTTACTGGATTTAAACGTCCGGCACCTGGTAGACAATTCGTTGTATTTCCTTCGGACTTCAAGCACCTATTGTGTTCGGAGGATGCGCGCTCACCTAAATGGCAATATTGAGATGAGTGCTGAATATGGCGATCACCGTGATTCGACGGTGGTGGCCAAAGGCGACATATCGTTCAACGCGACAAGATCCGTTAACGACGCTCCGCCAGCTGCCGGCCTGAAGGTGATTGGGCGCGTGCTAAGGATCGACATGAAGCTCGTTCCGAAAATACCTGGCTTCAAATAAAGCGGGATTGCAGCTTTTTGTCCGCCCGATAGGCAGTGATCAAGTCTGGCACGCCGCTCATTTTGATATGGGAAACCACCACCACCAGTTCGTGGGAAGGTAGAAAGAAGTACTCTGCTGCCTTCCGATGCTTGACGTCCTCAATCAACTTCCGACGTGCGATCGTGATTCGGCGCAATTCAGGTTTGCTCAATAGATCTCGCAGCTCGCGCCAAGCCTTTGTTGGCTTGCGATTGAATCTCTCGACATATCGGCGCACAACGTAGGGTGTCAATCGAACCGCCCCTGCTCCAGTGACGCTTATCAGCTCAGGTACGGGTGCACCAACAACGATTTTGCCAATGTCGACAGAGCACTCAAAGTCGGCCCATGAAACATCCCTATTCTCGACGTCGATCGACGCGCCAAGGAAGCGTGTCCACAAGAATTCAGCGAATTGAACCAGATGTTGCTTAGACGATTCGCCCCGTTGGAGCTTCTTGACCGCACCACTAGAAAAATAGATCTCAAGGCCAGCGCCGGCCTTGTCATGGCCGCAGACGTTTTTTTCTTCTAGGAGCCAGCGTGCCGCACAAAGCTCCGCCACAATGCGTCCATCTGCTTTGTCTTTGTCGACCGCAACTTCAACCACCCCTTTTGTGTCCAGGCCAGTCATCCAGCGAACGACAAAGTGGGCGTCATCGCGGCCCTGCACCGTAAAAAGGCGCAATCGATTGCTCATCAGTCATTCCTCTGGTAGTTCCCAACCAGGCACATCATAAACCTTTAGAGCTTCTCGTTCCAAAATTCAATCCACCCAGCTTTCGCCACGCATTCGCGATTCCACAGGCCACCGGCGACGGACGGGCTCGCCGCGCGCCATTTGCCGGAAGCGGTTGACCTGGTACTGACATTCGGCCAACTGCTCGAGGTTGGCCGGCGGCGGCATGCCGTAAGCGCCGACAGGTGGTCTGCCGTCGGCGCCGGCACGCTGGCCAGCAGCTGCGGCGGACCTCCAATTCGGCTCTGGTGGAGGCCGGACGCGCCGAGCTCGGCCAGCTGCGCGAAGTGGTCGACCTGGTGCCCGCAGCCCAGCGGCGGATCCCGGTCGTCGCCGGCGCGGGCCGGGCCCTGCCCGCGCCAGCTGCGGGAGGTTGTCGACCTGGTGCTGCCCGCGCTCCAGCGGCTCAATTCCGGCCGTCGGCGCCGGCACATGGCCAGCAGAAGCTGCGGCGTCGGATCCCGAAAATCTACTGAGGCGGCCGGGTGCGGCACGCGCCAGCTGGAAGAAGTGGTCGACCTAGCGCTGCCCGCGGTCCAGCAGCTCGACGCCGGCCGTCAGCGCCGGCACGCTGGCCAGCAGCAGCTGCGGCGGACCTCCAATTCGGCGCAAGTGGAGGCCGGACGCGCCGAGCGCGGCCAGCTGCGCGAAGTGGTCGACCTGGTGCCCGCACTCCAGCGGCTCAATTCCGGCCGTCGGCGCCGGCACATGGCCAGCAGAAGCTCCGGCGTCAGATCCCGACCGTCGACTGGGGCGGCCGGGCGCGGCACGCGCCAGCTGCAAGAAGCGGTCGACCTGGCGCTGCCCGCTGTCCAGCAGATCGACGTCGGCCGTCAGCGCCGGCACGCTGGCCAGCAGCAGCTGCGGCGGACCTCCAATTCGGCGCTGGTGGAGGCCGGACGCGCCGAGCGCGGCCAGCTGCGCGAAGTGGTCGACCTGGTGCCCGCAGCCCAGCGGCGGGTCCCGATCGTCGCCGGCGGCGGCCGGGCGCGGCACGCGCCAGCTGCAAGAAGTGGTCGACCTGGCGCTGCCCGCGGTCCAGCAGCTCGACGTCGGCCGTCAGCGCCGGCACCCTGGCCAGCAGCAGCAGCGGACCTCCAATTCGGCGCAAGTAGAGGCCGGATGCACCGAGCGCGGCCAGCTGCGCGAAGTGGTCGACCTGGTGTCCGCAGCCCAGCGGCGGATCCCGATCGTCGCCGGCGGCGGCCGGGCCCGGTGCGCGCCAGCTGCGGGAAGTTGTCGACCTGGTGCTGCCCGCGCTCCAGCGGCTCAATTCCGACCGTCGGCGCCGGCACATGGCCTGCAGAAGCTGCGGCGTCGGATCCCGACCGTCGACTGAGGCGGCCGGGCGCGGCACGCGCCAGCTGCAAGAAGTGGTCGACCTGGCGCTGCCCGAGGTCCAGCAGCTCGACGTCGGCCGTCAGCGCCGGCACGCTGGCCAGCAGGGTGCTGATATCGACGGATTGTATGGACGAAAAAAAAGCCCCCTTCGCATAGCGAAGGAGGCAAAGACTAAATACCGCGCATAGCCCGCTGAATCAACTTCACCATCGAACCAGCAAGGTCGACGATTGTGTCAATTTTTGCAGAAAATGCACTTCCAAACACCTTGGTGACATCGCGACCAATGCCTAAACCAAGAACGTAGATACCATTGCTACGGGCAAACTCAATTGCTTCCAATGTCGCACTCACATCGTCGGGGTCTCCATCGGTGGAAACGACAATGATGCGGCGTGCTGGATCGCGCTTGAGCATCTCGCAGGTGGCCCACAGTATTGCTTCAGCCATTGGTGTGCTACCGTCAGCGACCAGCGACTGAATGCGCCCCCCCATGATGCGAGGAGACTCACTCCAACGCTTGACGATTCCAACACCATCCGGGTCGGTTGAGCCGTTCACTTGGCCCGCAACAGGAAATACCGCCACCTGTGTATTGATACCCGAAACATCATAGGCAAGAATTGATGCAAGTACGGCTTCACCTGCTAGCCCCATTTGCCCATCCATGCTTCCTGACGCATCCCCCAGAAACAGGAGATCAGTGTTGATGTCTATCCCTTCCTCCGCCTGACTAAACATTGGTCCTCCAAAACGGCCATGGAAGAGCTTTGAAAAATCAAGCGACCTGCCGGAATGGACCAGCTGCGTGTCGCACTCAGCAATACTACTGAGAAACGACAAGGTACGGACACGAATCAAGTTGATCGCCCCTTTAATGCGGGACGTATCGGCCTGCTTGTTAGGCAGTCTCAATTGGTGCACGTTTGCGCTTGTAACTACTCGACCAGACGCAGCAGCGCGCCCGGCCGCCATATCCAGCGACTTCTGAAGTTTCTGGTCAATTGTTTCGGCCAGGTCCCCCTCAGTCATCGACAGCAGTTCCTTCAGAGCAGAGCCATTACCTGCATGGCCTGAAGCGCCTTGAGAACCTCCTTCATCTTGTCCCTGGCCATCACCAGTGTCCGAATCGCTATCCCCGTGAGGGTCTTGCGACTCGTTGTCACCTTCTTGTTCAGGAGCAGGATCGCCGTCAGTACCGGCATTTTGCGACGCAGCGTCCATTCCACCATCGCCTTCGGTGGTTTGATCAACTGCGCCCTGCCCTTCATCGCCATCACCTTGTTCGTCATCTTTGTTCTGGTCTTCGTCCTCATCCTGAATCATCAGAATAATTTCGTTGGCCAGCGCAAGCACGTCACCAGAACTCTCGCAACGTTTGACTTCGAAAATCAAAGCTTCTAGCTTGGTGCGCATCCCTTGCGGGAAACGCTCCATTGCCACCTCAGCCGACTCCAGCAACGGTTTTATGGCCGTTTGCTCGAGCACGTCGTGACGCAGCTTGTACAGCAGGTAAGCCTGGAACACGGAACTTGCAGGAGTGGCTTCATCATCTGGAACTAGCCCAAACGATTCCGCCTTCCCTTCCAGTCCGCGGCGAACCAGGATTTCGACCAACTTCGTTAGGTAGCTTCGTGCGCCGGGAGACTTCCCCATTTGCGCTCTTTCAATGCGCACGTCCTCGAGTTGATTCCAGATTGCCATCTGCAGCGCACTGGTAATCTCCCCGATGACCGAAAAGTCCGTCTCGGTGACGTGTCCGCATTCATGGTAGATATACCCAATTGCGCGGACGAAGTCATCCTCCTCGATCTTCATCGGTAACGGAGGAAGGAAAATTACCTTCCCGTCCGTTTCCGCACACGTACCAGTCTTCACTTCCACTCCCGTGCGGTCAGCAATCATGCCGGCCACAACCGGAAGTGCCCTTTGCAAAGCGGATGCTCTCATTGGACACCTCCTTAGGATTAGAACATCAGGAATTCAGGAGCGAATGCTGGCGCCTTGGTAGGCGTCGGCATCGAAACTAGATCCGAAATGACGGTGATGTTTGGCGCCAGCGCGTCGCCCAGGGTGATCTCTGGAAGAACGTCAGCGTCAAGGCTCAAGTCAACTTGTACATGCGGTGCAGTTGGGTTAACCGGAACCAGACTGGCAATTGACGCCGCCTGGTGCAGCGCAGGGAACAAAACATTGTCCACTGCGATACCGTTGGCGACACGTCCGGCGGCATCGACGAAGCTGTCTACGTCGCTTAGCACATCCAGCAAGCGTTTAAGCGTGCTGTACGGCTTTGCAAACGCGCTATCTTCGATGTAGCCGACCTGGGGCAACGCGGAAAGCGTGTCTTCGATCAGCTTGATGCCACTGGTGATGATCGGGTCGAGAAATTCCAAACCCTTCATCTTCAGCGCTGCTTCCTTAATCGGCCGCAACGTCTTCTGACCAGCCTTTTGATGCTTGTTGAAGGCATCACTCTTGTCGAGCAGTTTTGCAGCCTCGGCTGCAACCTCTTCAAAGAGTTGTCGGGCAAGCCCTTCGACGATGGTGCTGACGTCGCTCATCTCACCAGCCTTCGAAATCGGAACGATCTTGAAGGTGTGTGAGGAAAAGCCGAAACGCGTCAACGCTACCGGACCAGGTATTTGCAGCTTGCGGATAATTGACTCCGCTTCGGGATTTGCTTTGACGTGCTCTTCGAACCATGGCTCATAGTTTGCGGCCAAGACCGCCAGTTCAGCATGGTAGTCCTTCTCCGCATCCAACAATACACTGTCGAGTTTGCTGAGCTCGTCACGCGGCACAGCGAACGTATTGCCAGAACCAAGTGCCTTGACTCCCATCGCAGCGACCTTCCGAAATACACTACGCCGGAGCGTAGAGAAAACGTTGAGCCGCTCTCCTGGGAAGACCTTGATACTGCCTTCCGTCACTGCTTCAGAATTTGGGAGATTGCCACCCATTTCCTTGATATTGTCTCGCGAGGCACGCCGATATCCAGAAAAGCATTTGATATTGATCGTGACCAGGGCGAGCTTGTCGTCCAAGATACTGACTTGGTCAACTGGTAATTGATTACTCATCGCAAACTCCATATGAAAATGCGAAGGCAATCTCCCCGGCGGGGAGAACTGCCCCGCAAGGGTTGAAAAGTGCGTCGAAAGACACACTAAGGGACTCCGACCAAGTAGGTCGAAAAGAGGTGCCAACAATTGCTGGCGATTGCCACCTTCCGGCGGAAAAACGGTAATGAAATTTTGCCATGTGCATCGAACGCATGGCAAAAGTCCATCCAGTGAGATGGCTGGGCACCGCCCAGCCATCCTCACCTTAAAACATCAATCCCAAATTTGGGTATTGCCGGAAAAACTCAGCAAGACCTTCGGAACCGATTTGCAGGCGTGAATAGCCATCGTTCACAGCGGCGTTTCGCACACCGATATTTTTGGCCATGAGCTCCACTTCCTCGAGAGAAAGTGGTTCAAAGTCATAAATGCTCTTGATTTCAGCGCCTAGAAACTTCCCTTTGGACGGAGCCATTGAGAAGTTCTCGACAACATAGTCTGGAACATCGTTGTAGCGATATGCTTTCCCGCTTTGAAAAACAACAACCAACGTCTGGTCGCGTAAGTGAAGGTAGCCGTATATCGAAGTGCTCGATACCCGTAAAACAGGAGGCACATTAATCATGATTCCTCCCGACCTTGACCCAGCATTGCGGCGTGGGCCTCTTCACCAATTCCAGGCAACTGCCCGAAAGTTTTTTCATGATCACTCTCCCGATAGTGGACTAACACAAGAGTGTCTCCGCAGGCACAAGGCCAGACGGAGACACCTCACACAACGATAGGAAAACTTGCGTCTACCTATCGGGCGCCCACCAACAGCGCCGGGAGTTTAGCGATCTGGTACAGGGTCATTGGTGCTTTACCCTTTTCGACAGTCTTGCGACCAATTTTCAAGATCTCGACATGGTCACCATCCTTCACATTGGCCGACTCGAGCGCGCGTTTCAGGTCAGCCCCATAGACAGCGTCTTCGATACCTTCCGGAGTCCGATAGCGGATCTGGAATTGATTGATGACTTTGTCCGAGAGACTGCGGGGCATGACGCCAGCCTCCATGATGACACCACGAAACACCGTAGGGTGCCTGTGCATCTTGATTGCCGCGTCCTGAACTCCGTTTTCCTCAACAACAACCGTTGGCGCCGAAGTTGCACTGGCCAAAACTGCAGGCTGCGATTCTACGACCGAGCGACTTTCCGCAGCTGCGCAAGCAATACTTTCTGCTTGAACATCCGCTTGTTTGACGACCGACCGCTTCTTCGACAACGATGCGAGTTTTTGGCGCGCATCATCGACGCTTCTGTTGATGATTTCATCGGTGATACCGTCAGCTTGAACGAAGCCGAGGTCATACACAGAATCATCGTTCTTTTTCCTGCGCTTGCCGGCCCAAATGATCAGCTGAGTCGTGACGATGTGCTTACGTTCACGGTGCCGGATGATCACGGTGCCTTTGCCATCCCCAATCTCCCGTACTGCCATAAGAGAGGGGTGGAACTCTTTCGAGTTAACCTCTACCTGAGTGGAGGTTGCAACAGGAAGTGGGTCCGAGACGTTACGAGAAGGACGCAGATGATTGAATGCGAAAACGAGGGCCTTGACTGCACCCCACATCACGACAGCAACTGGCGTCATCAGTAAAATCCAAACAATAGTTTTTTCCATTTGTATCTCCGGTTAGACACGAAGACACGCCCCAGCGGGACGCATCTTCGAAATGCGCCCTATGGGGCAGGGATCCTCAAAACATCAGCTGCAGTACACCAGCTTCAGAATCGAGAAATTGTTGACTTGGAAGTATTCCAAGAAGAGATCCGAGATCCAAACACGCAGCCCAGTTTGCTCCGAAGAGCGGGTATTGCTGGGTAATACGAGTCGGAATCACGACCGAATCATTGTCCGCAAGGGACAAGTTCGGTAGCTTTCGTTTGACAGCTATTAGGCATAACACTATGGACACTGCTAGTTGCCCATTACGCACAACACCAGTCCCGTTCCCTTTTCTAACTACCATTGCCAGGGCCGCGGTACTCTCTTCCGGAATGCGAAGGGAGAACTCGACACTGCCGTCCGAAAAGTTCGTGGAACTGATCACCAGTCGTCCTACATCAACGGCTGGCTGCAGTGCTTCGGTTGCGAGATCAATCCAGTCGGAAGGGGCATTCACCATCTTCCAAAAGGCGACCCCACTGAACTGCTTCCGTTGGGTGGTCATCAGACCTCCTACGGCGCCACGTTTTCCTTGACGCCGAAAACATCTTCGACGGCACGGTGCAACGCGATCTTGGTCGACTCAGTTGCAAAGTCGCTCAAGCACTTCCGCATTGCATAGTGGAGTGCAGATTTTCCTAAAGCACCAGCTGCGCCGCACATACCGCCGGCGTATGCTGCCCACTTCGCAACGATGCGAGTGGACATCGTGCGTTCCAGTGCACTGTCTGAGTCATTGCCACCGTCGCGAGACTGTCTGCGGACTTTGTCAGCGACTTTGAGAATGCCAGTGATGAACTCATCCCGCGAGATTGCAGCGCCCTGCTTCTCTCCCGCCTTGGTCGTCACCTTGATGCCCTCCTGGTCAAACCAGTAGGCCAGCAATTTGTCGTCAAATGCGGAAATGGCGTTTGCAACTACACGGTGCTCTTCGGCCTCCCCCATGTAATCCGTGCGGATCGAATAGAGGCGCTCGAGGAGCGAGATGTCATGGCTGTTGGCCGTCTGGTACAAACCAGTCGTGTCTTCAACCATGTTCGTGTTGGCCGTAATGATGATGCGAAAGCCCGGACGCGGCCGGATCATCTCACCATGCTTACCAGGGATAGAAAACTCCCCGCCTTCGAACACGTCGTTAAAACCTACGGCCGTCGATGGTTGGATGCGATCATACTCATTGATCACAACCACGCCGCCAAACCGCGCAGCATTCGACACTGGCCCGTAGTTGAAAATGGTTTCGCCGTTCGGGCCGGCCACATAGTGACCAAAGGCGTCCATCAGCTCCATCTTCTTATGTCCCTTCAACGTGAAGACGGGAACACCAAGTCGGCCCAAAATCTGATTGGCCAGGCTGGTCTTGCCGCTTCCCGTAGGCCCCCACAGGCAAAGAACATCCTTCGTCTGTGTGTACCAGAAGTTAAACTCGCGAAGCAGATCCTTGCGGAACACGTAGTGCGGATCCAGAGGCGGTACATTCGCTTTGACAAACTCCGCGGCACGACGCTGCTGGTCTTCAAGCAGATCGATACCGGAGTGGTCATAGCCAGGGATGGTGATTTTCGGGTTGATCTCCGTGTCGGGAAAACCAAAGGTTTGACCGAGTGGGAAAAGTACTTGTTTCATGAGGTGACTCCTTTAAGAATGAAAGGGGTCCACACCCCCTAAGGGATGGAACCCCTAGTGGGTGGCGATCAATAAGTACAGACTCGATCAATCGCCTTCATGATTTCCGGATCAACGTTCTTGCGAACACCGGTCCGAACTACGTCCTCATCCATTCCTACTGCCAGGCAGCAATTATGGAAAGAGAATGGCTCGTCGTTTTCGTGGACAACAACAGTCGGTTGACCGTACACAAAATACATACGAATTGCTGGCTCAAAAATCCACTTGAGCACATCCCATTTTTCGCCCTCATTGTTCGAGAGAGCGAGTTCCTCCATCGACCGCCAGAAAAGACGAATTGCCAGAACTTCGATATTACTCTGGGACCATTGCTGGCCAGCTGGATCAGTTACCCAGGCCGCCTCCAACGCAAGGTCAGCGGGTAGCACGAGATCCTCAGCCAATTCGACCAAGGTCGGTGCTGCCGGCGACGGAGGCTCAGGAACGACAACGACTTGAACCTGGTCCACCCTGTTGTCTTGTGGGGTACACGCACCAGGTATAAATGGTATGTGTACTTCCACGTCAACAGAGCCGTCCATAAAGGGCAGCTCCATTTGACTTTTTCGTCCAGGGAATACGTCAACACTAAAAGAGTTGTGCATGACCAGCCCCTTTATTGCTCACCGCCATCGTCCAGCCCTTGTCTACGAGCTTTCCGATTACGCGATTTGACGACTCTTCCCAGGGGCGAAAAGCGCGCAAGCGCGATTCGCCTTTCTCGATCGTGACACCGTTACGCACGATAGTCTTACGACGCGAGTCATCGAATAACAGCGTTGCGCAAATTGCACGGCCGTCGGGACGGCAGTACTCATACACAACTAGACGACGATGGCCTTTGGAAAAGGTCAATGAACAAACAGGGAGGATCAACCCATGCGTCTTCAGCCAAAACGTGAACAGATAGACGGTATGGGTGCCAACAGACAATCCGGCAAGCGGATCTTTTTCGGCTTCCTTGCGTTTCGATTTGACCTTCGAGCGTTCGACAAAAGCATCGACTTGGGCTTGGAGATCATTGCTTAACGACGGTACATCTTTGGAAGTTTCCCCAAGAGAAACCTTAGGGGGAGTGACTGCACTAGCCATGGGATACTCCTTTCCGGAGGAACCATGACTCCCCAGCGGGGAAACATGTTCCCCCTACTGGGTTGCAGAGGACCGCGATCCTTACAGGACGCGATCAGTGATGTGCGGGATAAAGGCCGCTCCTCTTTCGACTCTCGCCGAAAAATCTGCAACCCGGCCGCAGTAGCGACCGGAATATGTGGTCAGCGAAATTACAAGCCGCCCACGGACTGCTCCAATTATTACTGGGCCGCCTACACCAAGTCAAGCAAACTTTGGAGTGCCGCGGGGACTTGTCGTCATGTAAACCTTTTGCCGCGCATACGTGCCAAATCCGACACTTTCCGACGTTTTTCATGCGCCACGGCATGTTAAAGTCGCCCATCTAAAATACTTACACTTTAGCTTTCTCATTCATTTTATGGCCAGCGACCACAATCGCCCGAGCAAGCTATCTAGCCAAAGAAAAGCTCACTCGCAACATATACACCACCACCACCTAAAAAGCCTCACCCGCAGATACCAACACCACACCACTACACTTCCCTACCATTGTGCTTTTTCTTTACATGTTAGCTTTTCACCTCGTTTCCACCAAAAAAGCTTGCAAAAATTCATCAAACCTCATACATTGTGAGGAAATTCATACTCACATCGACATAACGGGGCATATCTGATGAAGAAAACTTTCAAAGTGCAGGCGGTTGGAACGTTGTTGGAGACGACCCCTGAGTCGGTTCGGCGCGCCGTCGACGACTCAGGAATTGCGATTCAGCGTCAGGAGAATGGCCCAAAGACGCGAGTGTTCTCGATTGATAATATCTACGACCTGGCGAACTGGCGCAAGACTAAGAAGGGCGAGCTGCCATTGCGCCGCCCTATTATTTTCACGGTTTATGCCCCAAAAGGTGGCGTGGGCAAGACAACGTTGACCGCCAATTTGGCCAGTATTTTCCCACTTTGGGGTTTGAAGACCCTGGCTATCGACCTAGACTTCCAATCTAACTTGACGCTCGCCTATGGCTACGACAGCGAGCTGTCGCATGAAGAAGCGTTGGCAGATAAGAAGTCACTGGATCTTTGTGTCGACTATCACCTCGGACATCTGTTTCCGTCCTGGCCGAACAAATCGGAGCAGCAGTCACTTTCCAACATCCTCAAGAAGCCTTATGGTGAAAATGGTCCGCATATCATCCCTTCCGATGTGACGCTGGACCGGCTGGATGCATTGTTGACCTTTGAAGCACTGCAAGGAAAACCAACCGAAGGCTCGATCAACAAGCTTTTGGTCGAGGCACGTAGCGGCCGGAACAAAGACATTGATATGTCTGAATATGATGTGATCATTTTTGATGCGGCTCCAGCAAAGAATCGAATGACACGCGGAGCGTTGTTGGCAAGTGATTTCGTCGTGGCACCCATTTCTCTCGAAAAGTTCAGCACCAAGGCCGTGTCTTACCTTTCGTCTGTACTAGGCGAAATGCAAGAAGAACACGGACGCAGTCCAGAATTGATCATCGTCGGCAATTTCTTTGATCAAAACCGCGCACGCGTACAGGCCCAGCTGACAACGATTCGCAGCAAATACAACGCCGAGTGGCTCGATTCCGTTATTCGTCGCAGCGAGGACTTCCCGAAGACCTTGAGTGCAGACCAGTTTGAACCACCGCTCTATCTCTCTAAGCCAACGAGTACAGGTGCTCAGGATCTCCGCAACGTGGCCAAGGCGCTGCTCAAACGGATGGGGGCATTTGAATAATGGTCAAGAAGAGACAATCAGACGCTGAATTTATACAGGGTCTAGCAGCAACGCTAAACCCGCCGCCAGATCCCCAGGCCAACACGCCGCCATCCCCTACCCCGTCGCAAGATGGGTCGGGCAATGGCGGCATGGTGCTTAACCGCCCTCCTGTTGTTACAAACAGGAAGTCGGCGGAGGATCTGGCCCGTGAGACCGATGAGAAGGCAGAGAAGGCCAACGGCGCTAACCAACGCGTCGATGCTCTTATCGCCAAGCTGCCCACGACTTATTCGGCACATATTCCATTGCACCTTATCGACGACAGTCCATGGCAACCGCGGCTAACTTATGACCCGGCTTCGATTGACGAGCTTGGCGATGCTATGGAAGCAGCTGGCCAAGCTGAATCCATTACCGTGCGCAAACTGGGTGAGCGTTACCAATTGCTTGGCGGTCACCGCAGGACTCGAGCCGCACGCACTAAGGGCTGGCAAGAGATTGAAGCAGTAGTCAAGGAATGCAACGACCAGCAGGCCCAAATCATTGCGCTGGTACAGAATGGCGGCCGCGAGGAGCTGTTCCCGTGGGAAAAAGCCCGTTCAATGGATCTGGTGCTAAAAAGCGGCTTGGCCAAGACGCAGGCTGCTGCCGGTATGCTTTTGGGCATCAAGCAAAACACCGTTTCAGATTTATTGAAAATGCTCGATCTTCCTGCAGAGCTGCATCCATTGATGAATGAGAAGCCCAATAAGATCGGGCCGACCCATGCAGACGACTATCTCAAATTGAAGTCCGAGTATCCAGCTGAAGAAGCCCTTCTCCTGGATGGATTGAAGCGCGTACTGGATAGCCAAAAAGCCACCCCTTTCAGGGGGTGGGTACTGCAAATGCTTGCGAGCCGGCGGGAAAACACGAAGCGAGCGAAGAAGCCACAAGTCGTCACTGACCCGGCTGGAAACACTGTCTTTGCTGCGAAGTACGACAAGAACCGGAACCTGATCGTAGAGAACAAGGCCCAGGACGAATTTACCGAGGAAGAAGTCATGAAATGCGTATTGGCTGCACTGCGCGAAATGCGCGAGCGGGCATCACGGAACAAGGCGAGTTGATTTCCTTAATTTTGCAAAAACCGTTTAAAAACAAGCACTTAGAAATTTTCAGTGCTGAGAATATAGAAAAACACCAATATAATCAATGAGTTACATAAAATTATCGGCACCGATAATTTATGAATTGGAGAATGAAGCGATGAGCAAACTTACCTAGAAACCTACTTACTAGCTTAACTGACCTGATCGAGAAAAGAAAAAGGCCCGGCAACTTGAAATTGCCGGGCCTTTGGTCAAAAGAGGCTTAGATCACTGAGGGCCGCTTGCAGGCGGCACCACCTCTCTTGCATGTACACCGTGATCTTAGTCCTGCTGACTACTCGTGTCAAGCAACTTTGATTACGGAGTCGAAATGTCTATTCGAACTGCGGCGGATACGTTCGCCCCTCGTTTGCCAAAGACCATTCGTGCTGTTCAAGCACGTCTGGCAATATCACCAGAACTATGGGCCCTCCCCCAACCCGCTTTGCGGCTGGCGCAAATCATTGCATCCTACACGCCGTTGGGAAGACTCCATCTTGCAGTCGGTTTTAACCGCAAAACCCCCGCGACCGTGTTGGGTTGCTCTATCCGTTCCATCGACCGCCACCTTTCGACCCTGGTCCGGTTCGGCCTCGTCGAACGCATGAAACAGAAGAAGCACGGGGCTACCGAATGGGACTGCACGCGCATTAAATGGACCAATCAGGCAATCAAGGTCTTCTTCAAGCCAATGATCATCCCAGCTACCGTTAATGCCTCCCCTGCCCTGTCTGACGAGGCGCTTGATGGCACCGACAATGGACAACCCCAATGTGCGACAAACATGGCGTACAAATCAAGGGCAACACCATTAGGTAAACCCTCTAAAGTCTCTATAGAGAATAAGTCCGCGAGCGGAACTGCTCTCAATGAGCAGGAAATCGAAAAGCTCGGCCAGCACCAGGAACAACACGACATCACCAACCCGATCATTGTCCCAGCACTGGTAATCCTTGATGTTGGCCAATCGCAAACCACTCCGCGTCAATCTTCCAAGAACGTCACCCTGGAGGACAAGCGCCTCCACGGAGATCTGTCCCGTTTGCCAGCAGACTTGATCGAGCCGGCCAAAACACTGGGCCTCAAGCGTGGCGATATGGTGTACCTGATGTCCCTTTGCAAGAAAGTTGGCCAGTCGATCCAGGATGTGCTTGCTGTCGTTCAGGCCGACCTATCCCAAAAGGGACTGCAAGGCCGTTCTGTGGTGGCATGGCTGACCCCGGTGATCCACTCAGGGCGTGACTTCAAGTGGATCGCCAAGAGCGCCCACAAAGACCGCCGTGCACGCGTCCTGAAGGCCCGCCGTCAGGCCATTGTCGACAAGATGGTCACCATCATCACCACTGCCCAGCAGCTGGTCCTGCCCGGAGGCTCCGTTGCCCTGGAGTCGACCTGCAAGATCACGACCATTCGATCCAGCAAGGGCAGGGTGTCTTCCATCCCCACAGTCCAACTGGCAGAAGCCTGCCTGCGCCGCTCGTTGGCATGGTCCAAAAATAGCCTGCGCGGCGTCATCGAAAAGCCCCCTGTGACGCTTTCCGTCCACCAGCGGACTACCGTACCAGCGCCGCAAGAAGCGCCATCGACCCGGTCCACTGCCGGCATGTCCGAACTCAAAAAGATGATGTCCATCCTCAAGACCAGCCCCGGGTTCGTCCATATCCCGCGCATGGCATGAACACACTGACCAGCCACATTACCGACCAGGAGACCCAAGACAATGAACAATCCTGATACCAGCATGCAGCTGCCGCCCATGGCCATCGAAGCCGAACAGGCCGTGCTTGGCAGCCTGCTTCGCCAGAACACAGCGTGGGACCGCATTGCCGGCCAGATCACGGAAAGGGACTTCTATCGCTGGGACCACCAGGTCATTTTCCGGCACATTGCGAGGCTGCTGGCCAGCGGCCGTCCGGCCGACATCATCACCGTGTCAGGCGCCATCGAAGACACCGAAGCTGGGAAGGATTATGGTGGCCTGACCTATCTGCACACGCTGGCTCAAAGCAATCCCTCGGCCGCGAACATCACCTACCACGCCGACCGGATCCGCGAGCGTGCCACCATGCGCCGCGTGCTGGCCACCTGTGATGAGATCTCCGCCTCGATGACTAATCCAGGAGGGCGCTCGGTCAGGGAATTACTGGACGCCGCTGAAGGGAAGATCCTGGCGATCGGAGAGTCCCAGTCACGCCAGACGACGGGGTTCCAGCAATTGAATCCCGTCCTGCAGCAGGTAGTCGAGCGCATCGACGCACTGCACATGCGTGAGGGGGATGACCAGGTCGTCGGCACGACCACCGGCATCGACGACCTGGACCGCGAACTGTGCGGCCTGCAGGATGGCGACCTGATCATCATTGCCGGTCGGCCGTCGATGGGCAAGACAGCGTTTGCCGTCAATATCGGCGAGAACCTGGCCATCACCAAGGGTGAGCCGGTCGCCGTGTTTTCAATGGAAATGGGTGCGACGCAGCTAGCCACGCGCATGCTCGGCTCGGTGGGCCGGATCGACCAGCAGAATCTACGGTCGGGCCGCCTGCTCGAGACGGACTGGCCGCGCATGACCTCCGGCCTGCAAACGCTGTCCGACCTGCCGTTCTATATCGACGACACGCCGGCATTGACCTACACGGAAGTGCGCTCACGCGCGCGGCGCCTCGCGCGCCAGGTCAAGAAAAAGCTTGGCCTGATCATCGTCGATTACATACAGCTGATGGGGGGAGGGGAGGACTCGCAAGAAAACCGCGCCTCGGAACTGGGCGGGATCTCGCGCAATTTAAAAAGCCTGGCCAAAGAAATGGGGTGCCCGGTGATTGCGCTGTCGCAGCTGAACCGGTCGGTGGAGCAGCGTCCAAATAAACGGCCAATGATGTCGGACCTGCGCGAGAGCGGCAGCCTGGAGCAAGACGCCGACGTCATCATTTTTATTTACCGCGACGAAGTCTACAATCCGGACTCGCCCGACCGGGGAACGGCGGAACTGATCATCGGCAAACAGCGGAACGGCCCGATCGGCATGGTGCGCGCCACGTTCAATGGCCAGTACACCAAATTTTCCAATTACACGCCAGGGAACGAGATTTTGGATCGCAAGCGCTAATAACTGTGTTTACGTACAGCGACCAAGAACCAACAAAATAAGGCCACCATGGGGGAGGGGGGAGCACCCCGTTAGCCATTGTCTTGATCGGCGTCGAAGAATCTGGCGGCGCCTTCGGCGATTCGCTTTTCGTGGGCCTTGACGTAGATCTTCGTGGTGGCGGAGTCTTCGTGGCCAAGGACCTCTTGGATCCAGTCCAACGGCATGTCCTTCTCGGCCGCCAGCGAGCCGAAGGTATGGCGCAAGGCATGGGGGCTGGTTTCCCCCAGCTTCTCGATGTCCTCGACCGACAGGGTGGAGAGCTGGCCATCCTCGTCGACCGATTGCAAGTCCTTGCGGATCCGCTCGAGCGCCGAAGCCACCAGTGCATAGATCGCGTTGGGCGAATATCCCTGGCGATGCTCGCCATCGGCGCCATGGCGTTTCAACGCCGCCGGCGTCTGCGGCACCACGATGGGGGCGATCAATGGACGGTCGACCGACACATCCGCGAAATCCTCGCCGCGGTCGGCCCAATGTGCTTGCAGTGCGGCGACGGTGCGCGAACTGACCGGCACCACGCGCTTCTTGTTGCGCTTGCCCAGTACCGTCAACAGCAAGAGGCCATTGGCATATTTGCTGCGCAGCGCGGCGCGGCGCTGTGCCCCCACCAGCTCGAACCGGCGCAGGCCAGAGTCGCCCATGAGCAGCATCGCCGCCAGCGCGACGCGGTCCTGATGATATTCTTGTACCTGGCCGCGCCGCTGCAGGACCTCCACCACCGTCGTCCATGCCTCGAACGACAGGGCGCGCCGCACCTGGATGGCGTCGACCTCCTGCACCACCTTGGGATCGTCGACCGCTGCCCATGGATTGCCGGCCAGGTAACGCACCTTGACCAGCCAGTCGAAGGCGGCGCGCAAGATCTTGATGGCGAAGGCCTGTGATGACGGCTCCATCGCCTTGTCAGCAAAGGGCCGCCAGCGCCCGCTGCTCTTTGGCGCCGACGGACCGCGAAAGTCCGGAGTAGGGCAGACCAGGAAGCGTTTATAGGCTTCGCATTCGTCCACCAGCAGCGAACACAGCGGCTTCTTGGTCACGTGCACTGACCACAGCACAAAGCGCTCCAGTTCCTTGCGGTAGGCGCGCTGTGTGTGCGGCTGGTCGTCAAAGCGCCGCAAATAGCACTGCACCGCTGACAGGTCGTCGCGCGCGCTGGAGAGGAAACAGAACAGGGGAGAGCGGTTGGCTCCCGTCGCGCCAGAAAGCGGCTCGGGCAGATAGAAGCGGTCGAGCGGCAAGAAGCGGATTCCCTGGCTGGGATCAAGCAGTTCGGCGCGGCCAGAGGTCAAGGCAGGGGAGGGCGCTGGCGCCACGTCACCCAACTGATTGCTGTGGCGCTGCAACCAGGTCAGCGTCGCCCGGGCACGCTTTTCCCCGATGCGCGGGATCGATCGCCACCAGCCAGATCCGCGCCGGTTGATGAAACGGACCAGGTCGGACAAGGTCTGCAGGTTTTCTGTCTTCAAGGCCTGCGTGGTCCGCGGCCGGAACCATTGCGAGATGGGATCGACAGGGGAGGGCAGGGCGGTTGGCTTGTCGGCCGCTTCGACCAGAATGGAGAGCACCGCCGGCGGGACATTGCCTGTTTTGCGGGAGTGCGTGAGGCTGTGGGCCAACAGCGGATTGTTTTCGGTCGCGCGCTCGATCAATTTGTCGCGCATGTCGAGCAGATACCGCTCCAGGCCTTTCTCGAGCTGGGGACTGTCTTCGCTGTAATACAGGCTTTCGATGCGCTCGAGCGGCAGTCGCATGCAGTAGGCGCGCAGGGCCGTGTAGTCGGTGCGGGTATACTCGACGGGCGGCAGCAGGATGTTAGTGTTCTGGCTCAATTGTCGCCTCCGGTACCGGAATCGGCACTTGGCGCAGCGTCAGCTGCAGGCGCGGCCCCCGGTGGCGCTACCTCGCCCGTATCGGGCATCGGCGCCGATGCTGGGGCATTGTCGACCGGCTGCGTCTTGTACCACACGACGTAAATCAATTTGAAGATCAGCCACCACGAATAAAGCGCGAAGGGCGACTCGCACACGTCGTTATTCGCCAGGCCGTGGGCCACGTCGTTGCGCAGGTTCGAGCCGGCGCGGTCACACATGATGGCGTGGATGGCGAGGGTCAGTCCCTCGCCGAACTGTTCGGCCATCTGGGGCCGGTCAAGCAGGGACGACAAGCCAACCTCCATATCCAGCCCCTCTTTGTCGTGCTGGGCGGTGAAGGCGCCGGCTCCCTGCAGGATAAACCGCACCATGTGTTCGAACTGCGGCATCAGGATGTGCGTCGCCTGCACCATGTCGCCGCAGAATCCAGCGTGCAGGCCCTTGCCAATGATCGCTGCGCGGTCGGCCGGCACAATCGGCGAGCGCTCGGCCAGCGCAATGAAGTCGCCCAGACCAATGGTGTGATCAAAGCGCAGCTGATCCAGTGCGGGCAGGACCTGTGACAGCGCGACTTCGGCCGCATGGTTGCGGAACATCCAGCGCGCCCGGCTTGCCACCTGCTCTTCCCATTTGAGTTCACCGCCCACGTTCTCGACCTGGCGGCCGTCGCCGGAGAGCACAGCGCCGCCGATGATGGAAGACAAGGGCGTTTCCTTCAGCGAGTTCTCCGCAACGGCGAGCAGCTGTGCGGCATCGGGCGGATCGTCCAGGCCGCAAAAGGTGTACAGGGCTTCAAGGGCAGGGCGCTCCTTCACATGGTCGATCGCCGCTTGCACCATTTTCGTCACATCGATGCGAGGACCTTGGATTTCGACCATTTCGCCCACGCTGGCGTGGCCAGCCTTTTCTCGCGCTCGCCGCGCGTTGTCGATCGCCTCGTCGACGCCAAGCACTGCCCGGTACCGGCCCGGCACCAGCCGGTAGGCCTCAATCGCTTTTGTCAACCAGACGTGCTGCGTGATGGCCGCATCGGCCTGGTTCGCTTGCATCACCAGGGCGCCAGCTGCGGCGGCCAGGCATTCGGCCTGCTTCTCGAACTGGCGTGCCCATTCAAACCAGTCGGCGGCCGCCTCAAAATAACTTTGCGCCTCGAATGGACGGTTGTTGGCCAGCATCTTGTCGCCAACGACGGCCAGCTGGGCGGCGACATCAAAGGCGCGTCCGCCGCTGCGGCGTTCTGCGCGCAACGGTTTTAGCAGGTGCAGGGCGGTGTAGTCCTGCACATCCTTGCTGGCAGCAAAAAACGCGCCCAGCAGCGTTTTTTCGATAGAGTCGACCAGATCGTCGTCGCGGATCTGCAAGGCCAGCTGCAGCGCCCTGTGCCAGCTGGCGCGGCCAGAGCGGATCCAGTTCTCCAGCGTAAAACCTTGCTGGCGGTAGGCGTCGATCGCCATCCGTGCGAAGGACGCGCCGCGGCGCTTTTCTTTCAACCACACCAGGTCGGCAAAGCGCGCACGCAATGACGGATTTGGGACCAGCTCGGCCAGCTGGGCCAGGATGTCGACATCGCTGCTGGTCAGGTGCTCCGGGCCCATGCTGCCGGTGCCGTCGCTCCAGCGCATCATCGGCGCGTAGATCTCGGTCGGCTGGTCCGGCACCAGCATCATGGAGCAGACGCCGGCGGCAAGTTCCAGGGCGCCGCGCGCGCCGCCGTCCCACGGCTGGCAGCCAGGCCAGAACTTGGCGCGCAGCGCGTGGCAGTCGGCGTCGGGATTTGCGGCCAGGATGCGGCCGAACCGGACCGCTTCGAAGTCGGCCAAGGTCAGTGGCGGCGTTGCAGCCGGACTAGGTTCAGGTGTGGTGGTCGTGGTCGGCGTGGTCGAATCGGTCATTTCGGATGGACGTTTAGGTAATTTTTTTCCATCCTACTCCTGTTTCACGCCGAAATCCATCATAAACGCTTGAGTGATAATTAGGATTATCACTCAAGGATTTCCGCCCGAACATAAAAAAACGGGCTGTCACACCCGGTTACCTAATTCTCAGGACGCTGTCACCTACGCACGCTGGCCAGCTCCTGTGCCGGCGGCGGCCGCGCGCGCCAGCGCCACATTCTCAGGCGTGGCCGGGATCCGGTGCATGGCCAGCGCCGCCATCGGCCACAGCCCGAGGTAAACGTCGCCCGTCAGCTTGCGCGCCTTGCGAGGATGGGCCTCGGCCCAGGCGCAGATCGCCTCGAACGCGCGCGACGCGTAAAAATAGCTGGCATCCCGGTCGTCAACGCGCTGCCGCACCGGCAGCGTGGGGACAATGGGTAGTCCAAATTCCAGGGCCAGCGCACGAATACCGGCTTCCGACAGGGCGACCTGCATGTGGGGCTGGTTACGGTATTTGCAGATATACCACTGGCCCTGCACGACCCGGCCGATCCCGGATGGGCCGTGAGCGTCGTTGTTGAGCGAGGCGACGCCCAGGTTGCACACGCCCGTATTGACCGGGCCAACCATCAGGTGTTCGCCAAACACGATGCCCTGGAAGCGGAGCCCCTCGATCGTGACGTCAGTAAAGGTGTCGCCGCACGGTGGCTTGCGCTGTACCGCGGCCAGGGGGCCCAGCTCTCCGGCGCCCAGCCGGCGCATCCACTCAGTAGCAAACTGCTCGCGTTCGTCAACGATGATGCGATCCATAGTGGCCCTCCTCTAACGATCCACTATAGGCGGCGCCCGGCTGCTCCGCAATCGGATTTTGAATATCAATGGATGTGCCCAGCAGCTCGACCCATGCTGGCGATTCCCTGCATGGGTAAAGTTGATATACAGGTAAAGACACTTTACCCATCGACGGCGCCGACCGCAGGGCCAGGCCTCGGCCCCCCACTTTTTGTTGGCTGGCCAGGGACGTGCACCAGACCGGCGCCTCGCCCGGCGGGCCGGAAACCGGAAAGTGTAGAGGTGCCGCCAATAGTGTAAACGCGACTTTCTCCTATTGGTCCTGACTTTCTACTATTTCAGCCGATTTCGACGCTAAATATTTCCTGCCCGACACAAACAGGTCCGGCCAGCGCGCACTTTCTACTATTTCCCCAGGTCTGGACAAGCTAGCACTCGGGCTGAGTAGAATATTCTACTCGGCCAAGTACAATATTCTACTGGGGGCCGCCGGCGCAGCAAAAGTGCCCGATTGGCGGAAGCAAATCTGCCATTCCCTGAAGGCCGTGAAGCAATTCTGCCCGATTCCAAGCCTCTTGCGCAGCGAATCACCCATGGTTTGCAAGACGCGGACCACGGCGCCGGCTTCGCGATACCTGGTTCCTACTATTCTTGCCCCAGCGTCCCCGGTCGACCAGCTGGGCCAACTCACCTCCTTTCCGATCGTGCCGCCACCACCCGTCGTCGAACTGTATACGCCATACAACCGCCTGTTCGCGCAGCAATCATCCAGCAGCGCCTGCGCTCCCGGGCCAGCTGGCCGGCGCACCACCCCTTTTTCGGAAACCACGCCCAAAACATGCCTTTTGGCCGGGCGACAATAGTTAAAGACGTCATGGCGCCGCGCCCGACAAGCGATACGCACTCAACTTCCCTAAATACATGGACTCAAATTGCGGTCGTGACGCCAACATTGAATTGCCAGCCGCGTGGTCGCGGCATCGAGGAACCGAAAATGAAGAATCCATTCGTTAAATATAGTAAGGCCGAGGAATTGACAATTAGGCTGGCCGCGATCCAGCGCTACCGGAAGGCCTTCCTATTGGACACGGCCGTGGGCTGGATGAACAGGGCGCTGTGGGTGACCTTCGGGGCGCTGTCATCGCAGCTGGGCCCGTATTTGAAGGCGCTCATTGCCTACGTCGCCTGAAATGGGTATGCTGGCGGCAGGCGTCCGCCCGAGCTCCAGCGGCTCAAACACGACCTGTTTTATGCACTGCAATCCTTACCCTGTATTCACCCGTGCGAATTCGCCGGCGTGGAACAGTTTAAGCGCTGGCTGTTCCATGTCCCATTTGGAGAATTCGTATGCATACCGACTTCGCGTCTATCAGTCTTACTCTTCGCAAGAACCTGCTCGAGCAACACGTCGAACTGTCCCTGGGGCACGCCCAGCAGCTGCTCGCAGCAAGCATGGGTTACAAGAGCCTGGCCGCTTTCCAGGCCAGCAGCATGGACAGTTCCGACATCGACGTCGCTGCCCATCTGCTTATTGACACCATTACCCTGCAGGAGCGCATGACCGCACTGGAAATCGGTGGCGGTATCCCGGCACTGGCCCGCCTCGTCGCCGTGGCCGCACGCCACCGGCTTGTCCGCGGCGGCGCCCACGAGACCGAACGGTCCTTGCATGAATTTATCCACGGGAAGCTGGAGGAAGCTGTGTTGGCATACCCTCCGGTCAAGGCCGTGCGCGCCCGTATCCAGACTGCCACCGTCGCCGAGATCGAGTTGCCATTTGATTTTTCGCTCGAGCAGATAGCAGTCGGGGCAACCCTCAGTATTCCCACCGCCGGGCATGTCCTGATTAAAGAGTATGCGGATCGCCCAACCAAGGCTGAGAGGATCGACCTGCAGGCGAAAATTGAACTCCAGAGACTGGGCAAGAATCTGGTAAAGCTGGTTGGTGTGAAAATGCTGCAACACGAGGCCAATGATCAGGTAACCAAGGAAGTTGCGCTCAAAAATCCATCAGGATCAGAGAAGAAGACTTCGAGCAAAGTTCCAGCGCAAGTTAGAGCCGATGGCTACAAACAATCCATTCAGGAAGTGTTCGCGCTCAATGATCCCAAGTATCAACTCGAGGTAGTGGTTAACCATGACGTGTTTAATCCGGGATTGCGAAGCGGCGTTTGGCAAGCGACCTGTGCGATTTACTGCCGATTCGTATCAAGAGAAGGTATTGACAAAGCCCCGTGTATAAAGGTATCTAAGTGGTGGTGTGCCGATGACAATCCAACAGATGTTCATTTGGTTATGACGCATCAAGGATGCCGTTTTACTGTTGACGATTTCAGCATTGAAAATCTGGCCAAGAATGAGCGAGACAAACTGCACGCCTTGTTCAGCCAATTGCGTGGCGTACGCTATACCTACATCCAGAACATGTTTGGCTTTTTGGATAAGGATGGCACAGATAAAGCTCTGGTCTTCGAACTGCCATTTCCAGCGATCACTGCCGAACCCGCTAAGCAGGCCACACGGACAAACTAACATTACCCGGATAGGAACATGCTTTTCGAGCAGCTGGCGATCGACAGGCGTATTCCCGACCGCATACCGCTAAACCAGGTAGTCCGCGAATCGGACTTGCCGGAAAATGGCCATCGGGCGAATCTCCGAAAGGTGCGCGACGAATACCTGAACAGCGTGACTGTGTATCCGGCGCGTACGCCCCAACCAGTGAGCCAAGCCGCGCCGCTCGATCCGGCGCGGCCTAATTAATGAATTGAAAATAAGGAATTTTCCATGAGCGACGACAAAACCACGCATACCATCAAACTGGGCATTGCCCTGCATGCCAGCGCCAAGGGCAAGCCGCTGTCGCTGGCCCTGCACGACGAATACGACAAGCGCTTTCAGGTCGACCTAGCCGACGTCATCGACAACATGACAGGCCTGCTGGAGGGTGATTTTGTGAGCGAATCGCCGGCGGCGCTGGCGGCGGCCGCCATTGAATTGCGCGCGCTCGCGGACCGGGTGGATGCCGCAGTGGCAGCAAATTTGGCAAAGAAAAATGGACAGCCGGCCGCAGCAAGCACCCAGGACTGATTCAGATTGCCAAACGGGCTTTCAGCTCGCCGTAAAGGTGCCACTGTTGGACCACTTGTTCCGCTTTGTATTCGGACAAGGCACCACCGTCAGTCTTGGCCACTTCCCATTCTCTGTGCCACGGGCTATCGCTTGAAACGATAATGGCTTGCTGGACCTCTGGAAACTGGTCAGCCGTGATGTCAACGACCCACTGGCCATTTTGCAGCCATGCGTGCGTGGAAAAACGTCCATCCGGCCAATGCTTCTGGCCGGATATGTATTTGAACCCCGCAATGCCGTGATCGAACAGGAGCTGGCCAAGCACCAGGGTGGTGTCGCCGCAAGCGCCTCGAGGAAAGTTCTCCCACGGCAGTTTCGTCTTCGGGCATCGTTCGATTGCCTGGCGCAGCGCCGTCGCGATCTGGACAATACGGGCCGAGTCAATCGTGTCAGTTGACATTGGATTCCTATAGACGGCCGCTGGAATTGGCAACTTGCTGGTTCGTCGTGGTCACGTGCTTCACCGTTCGCCTGAATTCAATGTCTTGCTCGGCGTCGAGCCGGTCAAACTGCGAGCGATTTTTCTGGATGAACAGACGCCCTTCGCTCGAATCGCTCAAACTCTGCGGCGTGCCTCCAATGAGAATGCGTCCGATGTCGACCAGCTTGTGTTGGACCAATTTGTCCACCGCAAGTTGAAAATCGAGTTTCTGGTCGTCGGGCAGCTCTTCCATAAAGTGTACATAGTAGAACCTCTTGCCGGGGTTGAACCGCAACCAGTGCAGTATCAGTTTTTCATACAGGCTCATGTCGTTGAAAATGGGGCGCAGCATCCACTTGCATAGCGCCTTCCAGCCGCTATAGATCCATTGGACTAGCGCGATAACAATGAGGACGGCGGTGACTGCACAAACCAAAGGCGCTAGCGCCGCCCACGGAAGCTCCAGCTGCGGCACAAAAGCCAAATGCCCGGGGCCAAAGGTCAATAGCGCTGAACCGGCGCAAAGTGCAATGCAAATGCTGACCCGATTGACAACCAGTTCAACGACCTTTCCCCATTCCATACCCCACTTCCTTCCTCTATTTGCCTGACCCGAACAGTTTTGACCACCAGCTTCTACCCGCGGCCCTGTCTGGCATGGATTCGACCTCCATCAACTGGCCGAGCTCTACCCGTTTGCCTTTGTCACTGGCCTCGATCAGCTTCATTACCAATGCACGGTTGCCGACATAATCAGCAAACGCATAATCGCTGCACTCGCGCGCTTCGGAAAACAGTTCTGCGAAAATCCTTTTCCACACGTCGTAATACTTGCGGCACTGCTTTTCGGTACCGAACATCTGGCCATGCCGACCGCACACGAGGGCGTGGGTAATTTTCAAGCGCTCCCCATTTTCGGCCTTGGCCAGTGCAATCTGGCTGGGGGTGAGCGTCACCAGCAGCATCGGCTTTTTCGCGGTCATGTCAGTCGTCATCGCCGGGCAGGACAAACAAGGTTTTGGTTCCCGGCAGGATCAAGGAATGACCGTCATCCGAGAGCACCAGCTGCTGGCCGTTGCTAGACCAGGTGCGGGCCCGCTCTCCGTCTATTTGTCTGTCCAAGCGCAAGACATTGCAGGGCCAGCCGTCGGCTGCATTGGTCAGGTCATAGCGTTTGAATTTCATTTAGACGGTCCCCTATTGCGAATACCCCAGAGCCGGGCGCGTGATATAGCCCGTCACGGTCGCCAGAATCAGACACCCTATATTGACCGCCCTGTGGGCTGCAAGGTCGTCGGTCCTGTCAAAGGACAGGCTGTGCAAGCCCGAGTAAGTTGCCCGGCAGGTCAGCCAGTAATACACGCCGACGACAACCGTATACGTCAGGAATTTGGCAGGCGACTCGCGCAGGAAAATTGCCAGCGAGGGAATGAGGAAAAGCATCGAAGTAAAAGGGCTTTCCCGGGTACCGCCAGTCATCAGAATCAGCGTGATCGTCACAACGATATCGAGCACGAATACCATCGTCATGGCGATCGATCCATTGATGGTCGGCACGTTGAGATCTCCCATCATGGCGCCCCACACTTCAAAATAGTCCTGGGACAGTCCAATGATGAGGATCGTCATGATGGCAAGGAACAGGCCAAGGGCGAAGGCCTTGGCTTTGATGGGCCTTTCCTTGTATTTGTCTTCTTTGTGCCAGCTGATGCCAATAAAAATGATGAGCAGCAGTGAAAACTGCATGATGATCGTTGCCCCTGCCACGCTCGCCGGTTTAATTGGGTTCATCGATCAGTCTTTCCTTGTTTTTCTTCGTTTAGACAGGTCCCGCGTCATCACCTTACGCAACCAAATGACCGGCATGTCACGCATTGTCATTTCTGCATTTCCCTAGCGTAACACGCGGTGTCTTTCCAATTCAAGGGCCAGGGTCATTCCCCGCGCCGGACCTTCCCGGGGACAGCCAGCACGAAGTGCCCGCCGTCGAGCAAAGTTGCCCCACTTGGGCCAATGTCGATTCACTCGCCGGCTTGCCACCATGTTATGCTGGTAGACGTGGTGAACGACACCGCGCCTCCCGCATTGGCAAAGCCTGACGGCATCGGAGCACTGAATTTCTTAGTCTGACCATTTCATTTTCTGGAATAGGCGCAGGCAAGCGGGATGTTTGTGCATCAATTCTGGAGAATGTCATGTCCGACACATTGATCGCGCCGGTTGTCCCGGCATCCGTCGACCGTCCGAAGCGCATCAGCAAGCAGCTGCAGCGGCTCTATCCGAACCATTCTTTGTCAGCCTGCCAGGCTACAACTGCTCACCTTTTCGGGCACCCCGACTGGTTCGCGCTGGACAAAGCCATCAAACGTGGCGATACCTCCGCGCCGGACGACCGCGATTTGGACGATGAGCATTTCTTTGAGCGCAGCCATGCGCAGATGGGAATTGTGTGCAGCGAATTGGGCGACGCCATTTTCGCCGGCGACTATCCGGCACCAGCTGTGGACGAGTCGAGCTTCCCGCCCCACATGGCCGATTTCAAGACACGCATTGGCCATATCGAGGCCAGGCTGTCGATGGCAAGCAAGCGCTGGCATACCGTTTTCGCTGAAGCCGTCATCTACGAACTGCAGCCGACAGCTGCCGCCCCAGTTAACCCGCCGCGCGACGCGCAGATCGACATCCTGGCCAAACATCCGCGTGAATTCGTGGCTACCCTGCCGCTTCGTCTGGGCCGTTGGTGGAAGCATAACCTCCCTCATCAGCCTGAGGTGGGAGATGCACTACTGGGATTCGAGCTCGACGTCGATCGGCATAGCTCATTGCTGCTTTTTGGACGCTATTGGGGCACGCTGTGCATGCATTACGCGGAAACGATCAGCTGGGGCATGGCGATGGGTGTCGCTGAACTGTTGGCTCAGCGTTTTGCAGATATTTCGTTCAGCATGGACAGTGACGTCATGGGTTTGCTCGCCCGTGGAACGCAGCTGTCGGCGGATGCGAGAGCGAAGGTCTTTCGCGAAATGCAAGAGCAGCATGACCAGTCGATCGTCGACTTCTACTATGGCTTTCCGCGGGATGATTTTTTCTCGATGCGCCAGGCCCAGCCGAAAGCCTTCATTAAACACGCCGCCGATGTGGTCAAGATACTTGATCAGCCGAAAAGCAAGTGGGGGACTTGGGACCGCTTCCGTTAGTGGTCAGTCCAGCACAGCTCCAGGGTGCGGCCGATATGTCCCCCCTGATAGATCAGGGGGCGGTTTCAATACAGGGGGCCACGGCCGGGCCCGCCATGGCTGACCGGGTCGATGTTGCGCTGACAGCCTACCGGCTTCGCAAACAGAGCCAGCGGGCCGAAGCCGAGAGCGAGCAATAAAAGGCAGTTCCAGCCTTTGGAAAGTATCTGCGCACCCTGCAGCGTCGCCAGTTTTAGTACAAAAAAAGACTAAAAAAAGTACAGGTTGATACTCAAAATGTACATAAATATGTATTGTTTGAGTCTATTTATGGACCCACCACGCTGTTGAAATGCGCGATTGCGGCCGCATGCCGCTCGCGCTGCGCCGGCAGCCGAGCGACAAGGCTCGGGGCCTTCGAGCGAAGGCTCTCTTCATACATATAGCCCAGGAACTGCCAGAATCCGGCCACCGCGCCGACCATGCGCTCGAGCAGCTCGATGCTGATGTGCAGTTCGTCAATTGAGGGCGGCGTTCCTGGCTCCGGTGGCCAGCGCAGATCCGGCCAGAGCTCGGGGTGGGCTTTCCATAGGTCGTTCAGGCCCCGGCCGGGGCCGTGCCGGCAGACATTGCCAAGCATTGCCAGCATATTGAGGTCGGGATAGCTCATAAACGCCTGCATTGAAACGCCCCGCAAATTGGCAAAGTGTTTCTGTAGGTCGCCCCATGGCTCATTTTCGATCTTCTTGATCAGTGCGGTATTGGACCACCCTGCGCAGCGCACCAGGTAGGCGCGCAACTGGCGCTCCCACACTGACTGAACGGACAGGCACATCGCGTGCGCTGTCACCAGGTACTGGCCAACCCTATCCATGTGGACGAACGGCGCTGTGTCCTGTTCGCTGCTGGCCCAGTGCTCGACCTCCGCTTGCGCATGCTGCAGGGCTGGCAGCGCCACCTTGCTCCAGTAATCGAGCACCATCGTGTCATAACGGCCGCAGTAGACGTCAGCGTCGCAATAGGGCCAAGCCTTGACGGGAATTTCATGCATGGCGCATTTTCGTCCGCGACGATGAAAAAGTACAGCGCTGGCCGCCAAGCACCGTCAAATCAGAAACCCGTGCGCTCATTTCGGCATGCGCTGCGCCGAGCTTCGGCGCCGGCAGGCGCCACGCGCACAGGTCAGGAATTTTGGTGGCGATTTTTCCAATCGGACGCCTCAAACTGTCTCTCCTGCCACAAACAGGCATCGCTGTCTGAGTTTTTGAAACCCGGTGCAACCACGCCCGAAAAAGCCAGCCACAATGTTTTTGCAGGGCGTTGGCGTCGACGCCGGTACCGGAAAACCCACCAGAGGAAAAACATCTCCTTTTTCGGCAAAGTGCAGTGAACAGCCCATTAGCAGCATGTCGTGCGGAAATCCCACCACAAGATCGACGGGCCGCACGACGGCATGCTGGTGGCAATCGCGCCGTTGTCGACCTTTTTGCAGGTAATGGCGGGTTTGCCACGAAGTCGTGACAACACAATTTAACCAGGCCAGGCAGTTGCCCAGCCGCTTAACTTTAGGAGTAGCCCACATGCAGTATCTTCATTCCGCCATCGATGCAGTTAGCCGCCTCGTCGTCGTTTGCGAGCGCAATTTTCGCGGCGCCCTTGTCACCATCGGCATGATCCTGGCGATCGGGCTATGCGTCGCCGTCGTGCTGCTGGCGCGCGCAGGGTGACGGCAAGATCGCTTCCGGTTGTGGCTTAGGGGGCGGCGCGCCAGCTGCCCGGCGGCTTCGACCGGATCCGGGTTTTTTGCGCAGGTGTCCTTGGCCCGCCTAGAGCGCCTTGCAATCCAAGTTTATCGGGATCGTGCTTGCCAAGCAGCTGGGGAACGGGTTATGCTTGTCACAAGGCATCCGCCCGAGCCACCAGCGGCTCTAAAAAGATATGCAGTGCCCGATGTACCAAGAAACTTCCTACTTACATGCGCGACTTCGCGACATGGAGCAAGTTTAACGCTGGTTGTTCCGTGTCAACGATGGAGTTTGCACATGAATACCCATTTCAACGCCCTTTCCTACGCCTTGCGCGTCGCTAGCCAGCGCCGCAGCACGCCGGTCGTACACGGCCATGCCCAGCAGCTGCTGGCGGCCGCATTCGGCTACAGCGACCTGGCCGGCTGGCAGGCCGGCTGCGAGGCCGACCAGATCGCCGACGGTTGCCAGCTGGTCGTCGACACCCGGACACTGTCTCAGCGCGCCGTCGAACTTGACCTAAATATTGTCACGACGGATCTGGTCGCTCTTGTCGCTGAAGCCTTTACCGACAGTTTCAGGAGTTCTCGCGCCCATGCTTCGGAAATGGCCTTCTTTTCCTATTTGCACGACACGGTCGTGTCGGCTGTCGCCGACGACGAGGCGGTTTCGGCCCATACAGCCAACATGAATACCAATGGCCTGGCCGAAGTCTACGTCCCGTTTGATTTTGCCCTGAACGACCTGCCTCCGGTTGGCCAGCTTCACGAAATTGCCATCCAAGGCCATGTTCGGATGAATCAGGACGACGACAGGCCCTTCTTCGGCGACCAGGTCGACGTCGAAGCCTCGTTGAGCTTCCTCAGGCTCGGGCGCCGGCTCCTTGGTGCGCCGAGGGTGAAGGTCCTGGCCGCGGCGCCGGATGATGACTGGGCCCGGGGCGACGGTGAGCATGTACCGAAGACCTCGATGGAGCAGGCGATCGCCGATTTGCTTGGCGTCGACCTGGAAGTGGCCGAGCAGCTGGTCGACGTCGATATCGACACCAACTCAGGCCAGAGCGGTGATGGCTTCTACGGCTATATCCTCGATTTCACCGACGTAGCGCCACCACACATTGCTCGCCAGCTCCTGGCCAAGCACAACAAGCTGTCTTTCTCTGTAGGGCCGGAGTTTTTTGAAGACGTGATCCGTTCTGTGGACTAGCTTCGAGAGCGCCGCCTATACGGCCGCGCAACGGATGTCCGGTTGGGCGCCCGAAAGGGCGCTCCTTTCCCACCGTCCCGGCCGCTCGATGCGGTCGGGACTTTCTCGATGTTGCCCTCGCCGGGCAGACACTGCCGGCGCCGGCCTGGCCCAGGTCTGTCAATGCAGCGGTCCTTTGTTGCGGCCGTCGATGCAATGCGGACACAGCACGACATGCTGGCCGATCCGCCAACCTTCGGCCATGGCGGCATGGCAGCAGTCGTCCACGTCAGCACCGAGGAAGCGCACGCCCACAGGTTGCGCTGTCGCATAGATCTGGGGTGTGGTGGGGCAGCCTAGGCTGTCGCAGCACAGGTCGACCCAGAAAATGCGCAGCAGCATGGTATCCTCCACGTTCCCAGCGTCAAAACATTGCAAGAACATCATCCTATGCAGCCGTGGCGCGCGCATTGAACGGCCTCAATACCAGTTGGTCCAGTTGCGCCACTTCTGTCAGCCACAACCGTGAGATTCAAGGCAACACATGCAAAATTTGAATATTGGGGTTTGAGGTGCAGTGGAACGGAAAACCGGGTTAAGCCTCGTTCTGCGGGAAATGAACATGACTGGCGCGCGCAATGTTTCCGACGAAGCGCCACTCACCTTCATCAAACCGAGGTGGAAGCCGCTTGTCATCACTGACGATGGCATCGACTGCCGTTTCCCGAATAGCAGGAGGTTCCTGACGCGCGGCCCGCGCGGTCCAGCTCGGTTTGGATGTGCCGACCGCGTTGGCAGATCCGGTAACGCGGCCCGCCCATACCAACAGGCATGTCATCAAAATGTCACTGTACTTCCATGATTCTATGAATGTAGAATTGTGGAATTCAGGAGAGCATGATGATGCAGACCGCCGAAGCGCTCGCGGCACTCGCCGCGCTAGCACAGGAATCACGCCTGTCGATTTTCCGTTTTCTCGTCGCCCTCGGGCCGACTGGGATGGCAGCCACAAGAATTGCCGAGGGGCTGCACCTTCCGTCGTCGTCCCTTTCGTTTCACTTGAAGGAGCTGACCCACGCCGGTCTGATCAAACCCCGGCAAGAAAGCCGCTTCATCATCTATGCGGCCAACTTCGAGCAGATGAATGCCTTGATTTCATTTCTGAACGAAAACTGCTGCGGCGGCAATCCGTGCTCGCAAAACCTTCAGTTGTGCGATACCGACTTAAATCCGGTTTCCTTTCCTACTACCAAGGTCAACACCTCATGAACGTTCTTTTTCTCTGCACCGGTAACTCCTGCCGCTCGATCCTGGGTGAGGCAACCTTCAACCATCTCGCCCCAGCGGGATGGCGCGCCATGAGTGCCGGCAGCAAGCCGGCCGGCTATGTTCATCCACGTTCGCTGGCCCTGCTAGCCCGCGAAGGCTTTTCGACCGAGGGCTATTTCAGCAAGTCGTGGGAGAACCTGCCCGCCACGCCGGACATCGTAATCACCGTCTGCTCCAGCGCGGCCGGGGAAACCTGTCCCGCCTACCTGGGCCCGGTGTTGCGCACCCACTGGGGAGTCGAAGATCCGGCCCACGCCACCGGGACCGACGAGGAGATCGACGCCGCATTCATGCTGGCCTATCGCATCCTGCGCACCCGGATCGAAGCCTTCCTGGCCTTACCGCTCGACGAACTGAAGGAAGACCGCGCGCGGATGAAGGCGGAACTCGACCGCGTCGGCGCGCTCCTGCCATAACCTGCATCACACCACCAGCCAACGGGAAACCCCATGAGCGACAAAATCTATAACGTACTGTTTCTGTGTACCGGCAATTCGGCCCGCAGCGTCATGGCGGAGGCCATGCTCAATGTCGCTGGGCGTGGCCGCTTCAAGACCTATAGCGCCGGCAGTCACCCGACTGGCAAGGTCCACCCGCTCGCGCTCGAACAGATCGCCTCGATCGGTCATCCGCTCGACAACCTGCGCAGCAAGTCGTGGGACGAATTCGCCGGCGCGGACGCTCCGCACATGGATTTTGTCATCACGGTATGCGACAAGGCCGCTGGCGAAGCGTGCCCGTTCTGGCCTGGACAGCCAATGACCGCGCATTGGGGATTTCAGGACCCTGCCGCCGTCGAAGGCCGCGAAGAGGAAATCCGCGCCGCGTTCGCGCGGGTCTGCCGCGAAATCAAGATGCGCTTGGATATTTTCCAGTCCCTGCCGCTCGAGAAACTGGAAAAGCTCGCGCTCCAGCGCGAACTGGACCGCATCGGGAAGACCGCACCATGACGCTGGCGAGACGCATCGTGGCGGAAGGATTGGGCACCGCCTTTCTGCTGGCCGTTGTGGTCGGCTCCGGCATCATGGCTGAGCGTCTGGCGGGCGGCAATGTAGCGCTCGCGCTGCTGGCCAATGCCATCGCGACCGGTGCCGGCCTGATCGCCCTAATCCTCATGTTCGGCACCATTTCGGGCGCTCATTTCAATCCCGTTGTCACCCTGTCCGAAGCCTGGCAGAAGAACCTGCCGGCGGCCCAGGTGCTGCCGTACATCGGCGCGCAAGTCGTTGGCGCGTTCGCTGGCGTGGCGGCGGCGCATCTGATGTTCGGTGACCCGCTGTTCTTCGCGTCGCAGCACATTCGCACCGGCGGCGCCCAATGGTGGAGTGAATTTGTCGCCACTTTCGGCCTGATCGCCGTCATCATCGGTTGCTCGCGCAGTCGTCCGAGCGTGACGCCGTTCGCCGTAGCGGCCTATATCACGGCCGCTTACTGGTTCACCTCGTCGACTTCGTTCGCCAATCCAGCTGTCACCTTAGCGCGTAGTGCCACGGACACCTTTGCCGGCATTCGCCCCTCCAACGCTCCCGGCTTTATCGTCGCGCAGCTGCTAGGCGCGGCGGCGGCCACGCTGGTGTTTTGCTGGTTGTACCCGGCGGTGCCGAATGACGCCACGGTGGCTGGCACCGTCGCCCCAAGCGACTTTGCTTCGGCCGCCAACGACCAGGCTCGCTCTTAGAGCGAAATATTCGGATCACCCCAACTGTTGTGATGGCTCAATCAATGTGAAGGCAGCAATGCTGCATCGAATGGGGTGTGTCGTGGCAGCGAACGCCCGGAGCAAGTCACCATAATTTGGCCTAGCGTACTATTTTTCGTACGCTAGGCTTCGCTCAGCCCGTCAATGGGCGCATGGATTTTCATGCGGCCCCAGCTCTCAGGTATTGGTACAGGGTCTCGCGACTGATTCCGAACTCGCGCGCGAGCTTCGCCTTCTGTTCGCCAGTACTGGCGCGGCGGCGCAGCTCGACAACCTGGTCGGCCGCAAGCGCCTTCTTGCGGCCACGGTATGCGCCGCGCTGCTTGGCCAGCGCGATCCCTTCCCTCTGCCGCTCGCGGATCAGCGCCCGCTCGAACTCGGCAAACGCCCCCATGACTGACAGCAGCAAGTTCGCCATCGGCGAATCCTCGCCGGTGAAGCTCAAGCATTCCTTGACGAACTCGATGCGGATGCCTCGCTTGGTGAGCTGCTGCACCAGGCGGCGCAGGTCGTCCAGATTGCGGGCTAGGCGATCCATGCTGTGCACCACCACGGTGTCGCCCTCGCGCGCGAACGACAGCATGGCATCGAGCTGTGGGCGCAGGGTGTCTTTCCCCGAGGCCTTGTCGATGAACTGCTTGTCCACCTGGACGTTATCAAGTTGGCGTTCCGGGTTCTGGTCGAAACTGCTGACCCTGATATAGCCGATGCGTTGACCGTGCAAGATGTTCTCCAGGAGAGCGAAAGTGTCAGGGAAACTCTATGACCCTTCGCGGCATGTGTCAAGAAATTACGAACTGAACTCTATCCTGACTGAGCGATTCAGGATATCCTGACATCAGGCTAGGGTATGCCCCAATCTGACGGCAGCGAGCCGCAGGCGTTCGGATCGGCAGCGGTTTCGCTCCCTGTCTTGGCCCGTGCCTGAAAGCGCTGATAGCACTCCAATCCGCAAAAGTGCTCCACGTATTCGGCCCCTTCCGGGGTGAAGGCGGCATCGAGCGGGATTTCCTTGCAGCATACGCAACAAACGGTGCTCGGCTCATTGGCGTTCATGGTGGTGTCCCTCCAACGGTTGACGAAGCCGACGAAGGCCGCCGCCGGCATTGGCTTGGCGAACAGGAAGCCTTGCACCGTGTCGCAGCCGGCCTGCCGCAACCACGCAAGGCTGTCGGGTGTTTCCACGCCCTCGGCCACCACGATCATGTCCAGCCCGTGCGCAAGCTGGATCACCGCCCGCACGATGGTTTGGTCACGGGTATCGTCCGGCAGCCTGGCGACAAAGGATTGGTCGATCTTCAGCGTGGTGATGGGGCAGCATTTCAGATGTTGCAGGCAGGAATAGCCCGTGCCGAAGTCATCGGCCGCGAAGCACACGCCGATGGCGCGCAAGGCGTCAAACGTGGCGAACAGGGCCGGATTGCCGAATGCGAGCGATTCGGTCAGCTCGATCTCCAAAAGCTCGGCGGGCAAGTCCGCACCGGCCAGCACGAGCTTCACCTCGGCGTCGAACGCCGGCCCGACCTGGCTCGCGGACACATTGACGGCGAGCCGGAACGGCTGCCATGCCAAGGCTTGCCACTCGTGCATCTGGCGGCAGGCTTCGTCCAGCACCCACGCGCCAATTTCCGGCATCAGGCCGACCGACTCGGCCAGCGGTATGAACTGAACGGGTGGCAGCAGCCCCAAGTTCGGATGCCGCCAGCGCAGCAGCGCTTCCGCGCCGGAAATCCGGTTATCACGCAGATCGACCAGCGGCTGGTAATGCAGCTCAAGCTGTCCGCGTGCCGCCGCTTGCGCCAACTCGGTCGCCGTCCATCCTGTGGGCAGGGAAGCGGTCACGATTTCTCCTTGAAGGCCCGCAGCAGCCGCGCCACGGCCAGAGCGAACAAGGCAGTCAGCGCGAGCGCGGCAACGCCCCAATGCTCACCAAGGAAGGCACCGGCGGTTGTCCCGGCCAGCAGGGCGGCGAGAATCGGCAGATGGCAGGGGCAAGTCAGCACGGCCAGCACGCCCCACAGGTAGCCCGTGACGGGTCTGCGCGTCTCGGGCGGCAAGTTTTCAGAGCTGTTCATGTCAGACTCTCCGCGTGCTGTGCCGGCTCGGTTGGCATGGCGGCCAATTGCGCATCCAGGTTGGCCAGTGCATCGCGCCGACGTTCAACGAGTTGGCGTAGGACGGCAAGCTGCGCGGTGGCCCGGTCGCCATCCGCCGCATCGAGCGCCCGGCACAGCCGCGCCAGCGCGTCCAGGCCGATGCCCGCCTCGAAGGCGGCTCGCACGAAGCACAGCCGTTGCAAGGTAGCGTCGTCGAACAGGCCATAGCCGCCTGTGGTGCAGGCCACCGGCCGCAGCAATCCGCGCAGCAGGTAGTCGCGCACGATATGCACGCTCACCCCGGCCTCAAGGGCCAGCCGGGACACTGTGTAGGCGCTCATCGCACACCTCCTTTTCCTCATCCGGCACAGCAGGAAAGCTGCTTCACGTCCTTGCTGAAAGTTTGCGCCGCGAGCTTCAACCCCTCGACCATTGTCAGGTAGGGGAACAGCTGATCGGCCAGTTCCTGCACGGTCATCCGGTTGCGGATGGCGAGCACCGCCGTCTGGATCAGCTCGCCCGCTTCCGGTGCCACCGCCTGCACGCCGACAATCCGCCGACTGCCTTCCTCAATAACCAGCTTGATAAAGCCGCGTGTGTCGAAGTTGGCGAGCGCACGCGGCACGTTGTCGAGCGTGAGCGTGCGACTGTCGGTTTCGATGCCCTTTAAGTGTGCCTCCGCCTCTGAGTAGCCTACGGTGGCCACTTGCGGATCGGTGAATACCACTGCAGGCATCGCGGTAAGGTCGAGCGCCGCTTCGCCGCCGGTCATATTGATGGCCGCGCGCGTACCGGCTGCTGCCGCGACATAGACAAATTGCGGCTGGTCAGTGCAATCACCGGCAGCGAAGATGTGCGGACTACTCGTGCGCATGCCTTGGTCGATGACGATGGCTCCCTGCGCATTGAAGGCTACCCCCGCCGTTTCCAGCGCCAGGCTGCGCGTGTTTGGCGTCCGGCCGGTGGCGACCAGCAGCTTGTCGGCGTGTATTTCGCCGTGCCCGGTGGTCAGCACGAATTCGCCGCCCACATGGGCGACCTGGCTGGCTTGCGTGTGTTCCAGCACCTTGATGCCTTCGGCACGGAAAGCTGCCGTGACGGCTTCGCCGATGGCTGGGTCTTCGCGGAAGAACAGCGTGCTGCGCGCCAGGATCGTGACCTGGCTACCCAGCCGGGCGAACGCCTGCGCCAGCTCCAGCGCCACCACCGACGAACCGATCACGGCCAGCCGCTCGGGAATCGTTTCGCTGACCAATGCTTCGGTGGAAGTCCAGTAAGGCGTATCCTTCAAGCCAGGAATCGGCGGCACGGCCGGACTTGCGCCGGTGGCGACCAGGCAGCGGTCAAACGCCACCACGCGCTCGCCGCCGTCGCGGAGTTGCACGATCAGGTTGCGGCCGTCCTTGAGGCGGGCGGAGCCGTGCAGCACAGTGATACCCGGATTGCCATCCAGGATGCCTTCGTACTTGGCGTGGCGAAGTTCATCGACGCGCGCCTGCTGTTGGGCCAGCAGTTTGCTGCGATCAATCGCCGGCACGGTCGCTTTGATCCCCCCGTCGAACGGGCTTTCACGGCGCAGATGGGCGATATGCGCCGCGCGGATCATGATCTTGGACGGCACACAGCCGATATTGACGCAGGTGCCGCCGATGGTGCCGCGTTCGATCAGCGTGACCGTCGCGCCTTGCTCGACTGCCTTCAGCGCCGCCGCCATCGCGGCTCCGCCGCTGCCGATGATGGCGATGTGCAAACCGGCGCCCTGAAGTGCATCACGGATTTTTGTTTCATCTTTGAAATTGCCCACCCGGATTGAGCCTTGATAACCCAATGCGGTGATGGCGGCCAGCATTTGGTCGTGACTCACGGCTGTGTCCGCTGAGACCCGCGCGCGGCTTTCGGAATAGGACACCACAGCGGTATTCACGCCAGGAATCTTTTCCAGGGCATCTTTGACATGGGTGGCGCAGGTTGTGCAGGTCATGCCATTCACGGTGATTTCTGTCATTTTTTTACTCCATTGAATTTCGGTGTGCAGCAGGCATCAGCTTGGCGTTTGCGCTGGATGGCGTAGAGGGTCAAGCCGATGAAGATCGCCAGCGCAGGCAGCAACACATAGTCCAGATAGCCTGTCAGCGCGGACAAGCCGACCACACCGAGCAGAATGACCAGTACGGGTGTGAAGCAACACAGCGCGACTAGAACCGTGCCAATAATGCTGACCCGCAGCAGTGTCTTCGGGTCTTTCATGATCAGTTCTTGATTGATGATGGGTAGCCCGCATCCTCGGTCGCCTTGGTCAGCTTCTGCACGCTGGTCTTGGCATCATCGAAGGTGACGACGGCTTCGCGTTTCTCGAAGGTCACGTCAACTTTACTGACGCCATCGACCTTGGAAATCGCTTTCTTGACGGTGATCGGGCAGGCCGAGCAAGTCATGCCCGGTACGGACAGCGTGACGGTCTGGGTGGAGGCCCACACGGGGGCAATGACGGCGACGAGAGCGAGGGAGGCAAACAGCTTTTTCATGGTGAACTCCTGTGGTTAATAGAAGAATGGGACGACGTAGGGAAATCCGAGCGCGACCAGAACCAGCGCAGCCACGACCCAGAAAATGAGCTTGTAAGTCGCTCGCACCTGGGGAATAGCGCACACGTCCCCCGGTTTGCAGGCTTGCGCCGGGCGGTAGATGCGCCGCCAGGCAAAGAACAGCGCGACCAGCGCTGCACCGATAAAGATGGGGCGATAGGGTTCGAGCACCGTCAGGTTGCCGATCCATGCCCCGCTGAAGCCCAAGGCGATCAGGACCAGCGGCCCTAGACAGCAGGCTGACGCAAGAATGGCGGCTAGCCCGCCGGCGAAGAGTGCGCCGCGCCCGTTTTGTGGTTCAGACATACGCTTGTCCTTCCTTTCAAATTTGGTTTGGATAGCTTAAGCTTACTTCCGTAGTTATGTACGGAGTCAAGCGATATGCAAAACAATTTTGAGAATTTGACCATCGGCGTTTTCGCCAAGGCGGCCGGGGTCAGTGTGGAGACCATCCGGTTCTATCAGCGCAAAGGCTTGCTGCCGGAACCAGACAAGCCCTATGGCAGCATTCGCCGCTATGGCGAGGTGGATGTAACGCGGGTGCGCTTCGTGAAATCGGCCCAGCGGCTGGGTTTCAGCCTGGATGAAATCGCCGAGCTACTGCGGCTAGATGACGGCACCCACTGCGAGGAAGCCAGCGGCCTGGCGGAGCACAAGCTCAAGGACGTGCGCGAGAAGATGGCTGACCTGGCGCGCATGGAGGCCGTGTTGTCTGAACTGGTGTGCGCCTGTCATGCGCGGCAAGAGAACGTTTCCTGTCCGCTGATTGCGTCACTACAAGACGGAACGAAGCTCGCTGCGTCGGCGCGGGAGCCTCACGGGTTGACTACGCCTTAGCGTGCTTCGGTTTCCGTTTTCTGAGACGACCACAAATAGCATTACGACAATGGCGCAAATTCAAGCCATAATGCCCGGTCCACGCTCAGCAGGAGAACTCATGCCAGTCAGCTTTCTCTCGAACGATCAGCGCGAAAGCTACGGCCGCTACGCCGGGCCGCCGTCGCCCCATGACCTCGCCCGGTATTTTCACCTGGACGACACCGACCATGCGCTGATTGCGCAAAAGCGCGGGGCGCACAATCGGCTGGGCTTCGCCGTTCAGCTCGGGACGGTGCGCTACCTGGGCACGTTCCTGGAAGACCCGCTGGCCGTGCCCCAACCCGTGTTGCGTACGCTGGCCAAGCAGTTGCGCATCGCGGCGCTGGACAAGGCGAGCCCCTACAGCGCCGGCGAGCAGCGCTGGCAGCATGCGGCGGAAATTCGCGCATCTTATGGCTATGTCGATTTCACTGAACCCCTAATTGCCTTCCGCCTGACCCGGTGGCTGTACGCCCTGTGCTGGACCGGCACCGACCGGCCGAGCGTGCTGTTCGAGCGTGCCACAACGTGGCTGGTGACGCACAAGGTTCTGCTGCCAGGCTGCACGACCCTCGAACGCTACGTTGCGCGGCTGCGCAGCCGCGTCGAGGAACGTTTGTGGCGCTCGCTTGGTAGTGGAGTCAGCCTGGACCAGCAAAATCGCCTGGAGGGTCTCCTGGTCTCTTCTGGCGGCACTCGGAATTCGCCGCTCGACCGCCTGCGCACAGGGCCGGTAGTTGCCAGCAGTCGGTCAATGAGCCTGGCGCTGATGCGGCTGCAATCGGTCCGTGAGCTTGGTATCCGGTTACCGGCCGCCACGCGCATCCCCGCCACCAGGGTCGCGGCTCTGGCCCGATTCGCCGGCGCCGCCAAAGCCAGTGCGATCCTGCGCCTGCCGGCGCTGCGCCGCCTGGCCACCCTGGTTGCGTTTGTGCATTGCCTCGAAGCCTCTGCGCAAGATGACGCGCTGGAGGTGCTGGAGGTGATCCTCCGGGAGCTGTTCGGCGATGCCGTGAAAGCCGACAAGAAATCGCGCCTGCGTTCGCTGAAAGACCTTGACGAAGCGGCCGCCACCCTGGCCAGCGCCTGTCAAATGCTCCTGGACGATGCAGTGCCGGATGCCGATCTGCGCAAACAGTTGTTCGCGCGGATTTCGCCTGAAGCGCTCGCACTTGCCCTTGCTGGCGTCAACAAACTAATTCGGCCGACCGACAACGTGTACTACCAGGAGCTGGACGCCAAGTACAAGACGGTGCGCCGCTTCCTGCCTGCGCTGGCCGAGCAGATTCACTTTGGCGCGAATGCCGCTGGTGAGCCGTTCATCGCCGCTTTTGACTGGCTTCGCGCCAACATGACGGTGAAGAAGCCAGGTGACGACGCGCCGCGCGACATCATCACCAAGCCGTGGCAACGGCATGTGCTGCGCGAGGATGGCGGTGTTGACTTCCACGCTTACACTTTCTGCATCTTGTCCGAATTGCGAATCGCGCTGCGCCGGCGCGACGTGTTCGTGGCCCCGAGCTGGCGATACGCCGATCCGCGCGCCGGCCTGCTCGATAGTGCCGAATGGGAATCGACGCGCCCGATCATTTGCCGCACGCTGGGACTGTCGGCGGGGCCTGGGCCGACGATGAGCGCACTGGCCGATGAACTGGAGCGCACTTATCGCGCAGTCGCCGCCAGGTTGCCCGACAACCCGGCCGTGCGGTTCGACAATGTGGGCGACAAGCAGGAACTGGTGCTCAGCCCGCTGGACAAAATGGAGGAGCCAGCCTCGCTGATCGCGCTGCGGGCCAAGGTCAGCGGAATGATTCCGCGCGTTGACTTACCGGAACTGATCCTCGAAGTGGCTGCTCGTACCGAATTTACGGACGCGTTCACCCATATATCGGAGCGCTCCGCGCGCGCAGCGGATTTGCATATCAGCATTTGCGCAGTGCTGATGGCCGAAGCCTGCAATACCGGGATAGAACCATTGATCCGCGGTGACGTGCCAGCACTCAAGCGCGATCGCTTGTCCTGGGTGGACCAAAATTATCTGCGCGATGACACTATTACTGGCGGCAATATTAAGCTGGTGTCGGCGCAGAGCCGTTTGGCGCTGGCCAGCGTCTGGGGCGGCGGCGAGGTCGCGTCGGCCGACGGCATGCGGTTCGTGGTGCCGGTGCGGTCCGTGCATTCCGGGCCGAACCCGAAATACTTCGGCGTCGGGCGCGGTGTCACCTGGTACAACCTGATATCGAACCAGTTTTCAGGTCTGAACGACATCACGGTGCCAGGCACGCTACGCGACAGCCTGGTCCTGCTGGCCGTCGTCCTGGAGCAGCAGACCGATCTACAGCCGACCCAGATCATGACGGACACGGGCGCTTATAGCGATGTGGTTTTCGGCCTGTTCCGCCTGCTTGGATACCGATTCAGTCCGCGCCTGGCCGATGTTGGCGGGACGCGTTTCTGGCGGATCGACCCGAAGGCCGACTACGGGTTGCTCAATTCTGTATCCGGACACAATATCAGCCTGCAAAAGATCGAGCCGCATTGGGACGACATGCTGCGCCTGGCCGGCTCGCTCAAGCTCGGCCGAGTGCCGGCTGCCGGCATCATGCGTACACTCCAGGTCGGCGAACGTCCGACTAGACTGGCCCAGGCCATCGCAGAGTTCGGACGCATCGACAAGACCCTGCACACGCTGACGTACATCGATGACGAAGCCAAGCGCCGGGGCACGCTGACCCAGCTTAACCGTGGCGAGGGGCGGCACAGCGTCGCCCGCGCCGTTTTCCATGGCAAACGCGGCGAGCTGCGCCAGCACTACCGCGAAGGACAGGAAGACCAGCTTGGCGCACTCGGCCTGGTGCTCAACATGATCGTGCTGTGGAACACCATCTACATGGAGGCCGCATTGAACCAACTGCGCGCGGACGGCTTCGAGGTGAACGATGAGGACGTGGCGAGGCTGTCGCCACTGCTTCATGAGCACATCAACATGCTCGGCCGGTATTCGTTTTCGGTACCGGACGCGGTGGCCAAGGGGGAGTTGCGGCCGTTGCGCAACCCGGCGAGCGACGAGTAGACTTTGACCAAGCAAACGCATATGAAAATACCAACGAAACATTATTCCGTGGCGAACTGCTTTTCTTCTTATCTGCTACCGCACATCCTCTTTGTGCCGGAAGTCGAGCTGAGAAAGAAAGCAGCCATGACGTGCTGCCTGGCCTGGAACCTCAGTCTCTTTCCAGACGCAGAGCGCGAAGAACACATTGATCGAATCTGGAAACTATTCGAGGCCGATAACCAAGGTACGGCAACGCCTGACATGGTAGAGCAAGGGTTCAAACTAGACCTGAGCATGCTGATCCTACAGAAACTGGACCTGTTTCCCTGGGTACGAACCAATATTCCCAAGGCAGACCTCAGTACGTACGGCGGTCATGACGTATTAAGTATCGCGACCGGCAACGCCGCAGCTGAGGAGATCAAAATCGCGACGTGCCCTAGTCCACTTGGCCTGCCACTGATCATCGACACCTTGCGCACCATTCAGAGTGAGACCGCTGCCCAGGCAGAGCTGTTGCTTGAACGGGTCGTCGAAATTCCACAAGCTATCAGCGACATCGATGCTACCCGCATGGTGACGCTGTACGGTGTTCAGCGTGCCGATCTGGTGTCGTACCGCCGCATGCTCACGGTATGGTATGACAGCCAACCGGCGCCAAGCGTTCGACGTGTCATCAATCACTGGAAGGGCGTGGTGGACGAGATAGAGGCGGATACCAAAGGAGTGCTGAATATCCTGGCCAGTTGCAGTTAATCCGGCGTTACAAGACGGTAATCACTCTCGAAGTTGAGTCCGGGGCGAATGCTTAACCCGGTTTTACGTTCCACTGCACCTCAAACCCCAATATTGGCGATTTGTCCGATGACCAATTGCAGAAGATCTTCCTGACCTACTGTTTCAAGCTCATGCTCACGGCGAAAGCCCAGGGCCATTCGATGGCGGTACTGGAGGTCGACCCAAAAGTGGTGTTTGGCATGCCAGTGGCCCCGGAAAATGCTGGAGCTGGGTTACTGACTATTGCCGTGGCCGGCGGTCCTTCCCGCGAAAAACTTCAGCAGGCCATCGAATTGGTCCAGCTACCCAACTAGGACCGCCATGGAACTGGACGACGCACAGCGCGCCCTCAATGCCACCCTTGGCTAGGCCTTGCTGCTCGCCATTCCCGGCAACAACCGGCAAATTGACCATTCCCTTGTCCATGGCTGTGCGCTTTACCATGGCGCCAATGAGCTTGCCGCAACCTATGTGTCCGCCAACGCGCCCGGTCACACTGTAGAAATGGCGCTGAACCAGGACCGGCTTGCAAGGACGACGACAGAACGCGCTGCTTTGGTCCGTTGGTTCGAATACCAGAAGCAACGCTTCGGCGGCAAGGAATCAAACATCCACAAGCGGGGACGCCAGGTCGACTGGTTCCGGATCGGTTTTGCCACCGAGGCGGACGCCCTCGTGTTCATCAGCGATCTTGCCCGGCAAGCCCGCGAATCCAACGCCTTTGCGCGCTGGGCCATTCGCCGAAAACCTGCTGACCGGCAGAACGAAGTCACGGCCGCGGCCGCCGACCAGCTGGCCGAACAGGACGTCGACGCCGGCGGAGCGGACGATGCCGGTCCGGCTCCCGATCACCCGGGTAACCTCACAAACAAGGAATATGCGCTCGCCTGCATCCCCGTGCTGGTCGAGCATGTCCTGCGTCAGACCGACGGCGTCATGCAGACGATGACCTATGGCGAGTTGGCTCGCCGCCTTGGACGCGTCGACAAACATGGCCGCCCTGCCCCGAAAGGCCTGGGTTCTGTGCTGGGGATGGCGATGGAGCATATCGACCGTGTTAGTGGCCCCGGACAAGCGCCTTACCTGACCGTGATCGTGGTCGAAAAATCGGGCAAGGACAAGGGCCTGCCAGGCTTCGGTGTGCGCGGGCGCTGGAAGGGCTACGACGAGCTGACCCATACCGAAAAGCTTGATCGGCTCGAGGCGGAATATCAGCGGATCTTGAAGATGGGCAGTTGGTGGAATGAGGTGCTGGCCAAGTTGGGATTGCCGCACGCTGCGGACGGCGCCAGCGCTGAATCCGATGAAGGTGGCGCGGCCGCAGGCTGGGCCGGGGGGGAGTCGCCACAGCACAAGGCCCTGAAAACCTTCGTGTGCGCCAGTCCGCACTTGTTCGGCGTCGACGATGAGGAAAGCTGGGATTGCCGCGCCAGCGAGGAATACGCACTACGGTCAGGCGATGAAATCGACGTCTTCTTCAAGATGCCCAATCGCTGGATCGGGGTCGAAGTTAAATCCAGCGTATCAGATGGCAACCCCAAGGACTATGAACGCGGCATTTACCAGGCTGTCAAATACCGTGCCGTATTGGAAGCCCAGGCGCGCGTCGACCACCCGCACATGCCGCCCTCGATCACGGTCTTCCTGGCTCTGGAAAACGAGCTGCCGGAGCAGCTGTGCGCGATTGCGGCCGCCCTTGGCGTTCGCCTCGTCGAGCATCTTGGATACGCGATGGCAAAGGACCCTGCACTGGCCAGTGACGGTGCCGCTGTTTCTGCCAGTTCTTCAACTTGAACCGAGGCCAGTGGAAAGCAAATGGGGCCACCAACGTCACCGGAACTTTTCCGATGCCCCCACAGTTGGAAGGACTCAGAGGCGCCCGCGCTTTAGACTGCGGTACTACCCGCTTGCGACAACCTCGATCAACAGCATGGCACCGGTTGCCGTCTGGCCGGCAATGCAGGTTTTGTTGGGATTGCAGGCCAGGTGTTGCACCAGGTGGGCCCTACGCTGCAAAGGACCATTGAACTTTGAATCGAACTAGCAGGTATCGAATAGGGATCAAACAGGCCAGGCTGCTTCGCGGGAAGCGCACAAATCAGCCGGTCAACAAGCTTCTCAATGGCAGCGTCATTTTGCATTGCCGATGCCTCACCTGCCTAAGTGGAGCCATCGAGGCCATACCCGCACTCCTGGCATTCGTCCGTCAAATCGAAGCACTTCGCCGTTGTATCCGGCAGGACCAGATAGAGCCCTACACTATCGCATTCCGGACACACCAACGGGACCTTCTTAGGACGCCGCCCGTCCTTCAAGCAAGGTGCATCAAGAGCCTCTATTGGTGGATCGCAGTCCTTAGGCTCCCAACCGTCGACATCCTTCCAGCCAAATTCGTTCAATGGATACCCTCCGCGCAATCACCAGGAAATGCTGACATGGTGCCAACCGTTCACCGGCTGCGGCGTCCACTGAACGTTGTAGCCCAGATTGGAGAGCGTTCGAGTAATAGATTCATGATGATGGCCCGTCCCCGTACTCATCTTGACAGTGGACTTGCCGCTACATGCAGCAGATGAAATCTCCGATAATGCATCCCAAATAAACTTGGCCGTGAGCTCATTGCTTTCAGCGCATACATCGGAAATGGTTCGTGCAGTTTTCGCGTCAATCATCATCATTCATTCAAGTCAGCTGCCGGCCGTTCGGGGTGCTCGCGCACCGTGGTCTCTCCTTCAAGTCTAACATGGCTTCCCGTCTCATTCCTTGGAAAAGCGGGCGCACGCGGTCGTCCGTCGCGAAACTCCGTTTTGGGAAAAGGCAGTTTAGCGTGGGCGACTCGGGTGTCAACGAAAAGCTGCGCCCCAAGCACGCAACCACGCGAGAGGTGGTGCCGTCGACCTTGCTGGCCAGCGAAGCCAGAGCGATCGCCATGGCCAGCAGCTGGCCGGCCGGGAGCTGCTGGCTTGTGAAAAGGCGCTGCAGGTCGGCCGCAGCGCACCTAGCGTGACAGCTGGCAACTGCTCGATCCCGCATCGAGCTGGTCGACGGAGCCGGCAGGACCTGGCGCGCGCGGCCGCGATCCGGACTGGGCGGCGCTGCCGGCGAAAGGTCGACCAGCAGCAGAGGACTGGCCAGCATCACCATATGCACCGGGCCGACATCGAGCAGCTGCGCGGGGATTTCCGTAGTCCGCTGCCGTCACTCCCTACTTCAGCTCCCAGAAACCTGGTGGTCGCTGTACAGGGTGAAGTCAGTCATGTCAGGCTTCGGAGAAAATTTGCAGGTTCGACTACTTTAGCGGATCAGCGCCGACGTCTGGCCGCCGGACCAGGCCTGCGGCCGGCGCGGCAAGCTGTACGACTTGGCGGCCCAATCCATGTTTTACGGGAGAACTACTGGCTCGAGCGGCATGATCTAGCGTGGCTGCGTAGCGCGCTCTGCGTTTGACATCATCGTCTCGATCTTGGCCTTCAGCTCCTTGCTTTGTCCACCAATATATTCTGGCCAAGGGACAAATGGCTGCGAAGTCATATTGCCTAGAGAAATCGACTTGGGGCATCGGTATTCAGCTTCATCGCCTACAAACCGAACTAGAACCATACCGTCGCAGCGTTGATCGTTCGCACCGAGTAGTTCAGCCGCAGCAACGCCAGCGCGGTCGTGATCCCGGAAGAATGCCCAATGATCGACAGCGGTACCGGCCAAATAGAAGCCAGTTCCTACACAGACCACGGTAAGCCCCGCTCGCCATCCAGTAGTCGTCAAGTCAGATCCCGCCTTGAATATGGATACCGCCTTAAAGCCAAAAATCGTGACATTGGCCAGGCCAAAGAAAAAAACTCCCAATGGCACCCCGAGCCGTTCGCTTTAAGTGTTGAAAACTGTAAAATGCCTTCCAGATACTCTGGAGGGCATTTTTTATGGGCAAGCTGAACAGACCTCGGCGCATTCCTGAAGCGGTTGACGGAATTCAAGTGAATTTTTGCAAGAATCCGCATTGCCTAAATTTTGGTGTCCCTGCCCCTGAGGTAAGAGGCGCTGTTAAGGACGGCAAGGGCGAAGGCAGCTACACGCTAAGCAGTAAGCTGAAACAGATCAGAACATTACTTTGCCATTTCTGCAATCGTTCGACTGTACTACGTAGTAATTTTGGCATTGCTCAGGAACTTACCCGATTCAGTCCCACTGATTGTCGCAATCGGCAATCGTCGTGCACCAATCAGACATGCAAGTCTTTTGGATTGAACCCAATGCAGTTCCCTAGCGAATACTACCGACATGGCACGACTAGCCGCGGAGAACCTCGGTTTCGATGCAAAAGTTGTGGCGCGACGTTTTCGAACGGAGCTCCGATAAGAGTACAGCGCCGGCCCGAACTCAATGGCGAGGTTCTAAAGCTACTCGTCAACAAAATGCCAATGAGACGAATTTGTGAAGTGCTCGAAATCCCGCCATCTACTCTGTATAGCAAATTGCGATATTTGAATGAGGTAATGGGTCGATACGCAGCTGAGCAGGAAGCGGGGTGGCTTAGTACTGAAAGGGCACCAAGTCGCGCATATGTCAGTATTGACCGACAGGACTATTCATTAAACTGGGGAACACAGTTTGACCGACGGAACATTGTTCTTGGCGCAACGGCAGCTGCGGAAAACACCACGGGATATGTGTTGGGTGCTCAATTGAATTTCGACTCGTCTATGAATGCGGAGGACGTTGAGGCAGATGCAATTCGGCGAGGCGATTACGATGTGCCTCCTGCGTATAGGTATTACGCAAGGCTATGTCTACGCAAAGATTTTGATGGCCAAGACACAGGAGACGGGAAAAGTGAAATCAAAGCAGCGGATCTATCCGACGATTTTGGTGATGAAGAATTTGTGGCGCCACACTCGGGAATGCTTGTACATCTTTCGCTCACGCAGTATGCCCTTATGTTTCATATAAAGAGGATGTTGTGCAAAGTTGAGCGAGTTCGTCTTTTTGTCGATCGGGATCCGGGACTGGACTCTGCGTGCATGGGTGTTTTTGCCGAGAATATCCGACAGAGGAGAGTAGATGTATTTGTGGTGAAAACTGCGAAGCAACTGACAATGCAAGGAAAAAAATTGCTCATCGCACAATCGATGCGAGAGTTAAGAAAATTCGAAGATGCTTCGCCACACGTTGAAAAAAAACATCTGGTGCATCAATTTGTGAAGCACTTTTTACAATCTCATCGCAAAAAATCGGAGGCAGGATCGTGGTTTAATTATCCAATCTCTGATATGGCAGATCCTCAGAAGTCGATTCAATTTCAAACAGACTTTCGTGACTATGACATTGATCGCCTTAGTTACCTCTATATGCGGGCAACTCTAAGAGGTGTCGATCGTTTTTTCATGCAGGTTCGCCGCCGCATCTCCGTACTAGAGCGGCCCTTAGCGACAGCCAACAACGCTAACAGACGATGGCACGGATACGGTGCATATAGCCCACTCGTAACTGAACAGGTGTTGAATATTTTTCGAGTTTATTACAATTTTTTCCTCGTTGGTGAAGATGGAAAAACGCCAGCGATGCGAATTGGCATAGCCACGAAGCCTGCCACCGCCAGCGAAATTTTTTGATGTGAATAACTCCCATGACCACATTTGGATGAATTTTCACATCATTTGAGTATTCTTACCGATACCGCCATCCGTTCTCATGAAGCGCCGCCAATCATTCGGCGGACACGCAGGGATACCATCCCAGCACACCAGTTTCAATCGGGTTCGGCGCCGGTTCGCGAACACGTAGGCCGTGCCCCCATCGCAGGGTGGCTTGCCCAATGCCTGTTGCACGTGCAGTGACAAGCCGTCGGTCCCGGTGCGCATATCCACCGGCGCGGTGGTCAACCAGATCGCATCGGCGCGCAGCTCCATCATAGCGCGCGCAGAAAATCGGCCAGCCAAGCCGCTGGCGTGTCGGCGGGCACTGTCATTGTCCAGCCGCGCTCACTGCACAGCGTGATCGCCGCCGGAGGCGCGGCAGCAGCTTGCCTAACGTAAGCGTCTTCCCAGTAACGTCTGTACCGACTGAGCTGCCGGCGGCATGATTGAGTGCGGGTACAAAATGAATTGTGCCCACAACTTCGATTATGGACACAAAAATTCGACCAGTCATTCCACGCACCGAACGTGGCCCGTACAGGCAGCACACCATTGAATTCAAGCGTGCCATCGTGGCCAGATCCCTCGTTGAGGGGACTTCGGTGTCGCGCCTTGCCCGCGAGTTCAATATCAATGCCAACCAGGTCTTCACCTGGCGTAAGCAGTTCGCCGACATACAGGGGGAGGTGGCCAAAGAAGCCTGTCAGCTGCTACCGGTCACCGTGCTCGGATCGTCGGACACAGACGTCGAACAGACGGCACCGGCATCGGGCGTGATATTGCTGACGGTTGGTCGGGCGCAACTGCGGCTCGAAGGTGGCGTCGACCCGGCAACGCTGGCGCAAGTGTTGGCGCGGCTGCTGCCATGATCGGACTGCCGGCGGGCACGCGGATCTGGCTGGCGGCTGGCATCACGGACATGCGTGCCGGCATGAACGGCCTTGCGGCAAGGGTGGAGAGCGCGCTGGCGGAGAATCCTTTTAGCGGCCACGTGTTCGTGTTCCGTGGGCGGCGCGGCGACATGATTAAAGTGTTGTGGTGGACCGGTGACGGCCTGTGCCTGCTGGCCAAGCGGCTCGAGAAAGGCCGCTTCGTCTGGCCGCAGGCAAGCAGCGGCAGCGTAGCGCTGAGCCAGGCGCAGCTATCGATGCTGCTGGAAGGGATTGACTGGCGCCGGCCGGAGCGCACGTGGGTGCCGACGTCAGCCTTGTAAACGTCGCCGGGGTCGCGTAAACTTGGCGCATGCTCAACGCCGCCGATCTCCCCAACGACATTAATGCCCTGAAGGCCTTGTTGCTGGCGCGCGATGAACAGATCCAGGGCCTTGAGGCGCAGCTGAACACCCGCGCGGCCGAGATTGAGCACCTGAAACTGATGATTGCTAAACTGCGGCGCATGCAGTTCGGCCGCAAGTCCGAAAAACTCGACCATCAGATCGAGCAGCTCGAACTGCAACTGGAAGACCTGCAGGCCGATGAAGCTGAGGCAGAACGGGAAATGCCCGAGGCGGATCGGGCACCGCGCAAGAAGTCGGTGCGCAGGCCCATGCCGGAGCACCTGCCGCGCGACGAGAAGGTCTACACGCCTAGCACCGACGCATGTCCTTCCTGCGGTGGTGGGCTGCGCCACTTGGGCGAAGACGTGGCGGAACAACTGGAGTATGTGCCGGCGAGTTTCCGCGTCATCCGCCATGTACGTCCAAAGCTGGCATGCAGCTGCTGCGACGCCATCGTGCAAGCGCCAGCGCCGAGCCGCCCCATCGAGCGCGTCATCGCCGGACCTGGATTGTTGGCGCACGTGCTGGTGGCGAAATTCGCCGATCACTTGCCGCTGTATCGGCAAGTCGTCATTTATGCACGCGATGGCGTTGATCTGGATCGTGCGCTACTGGCCAGCTGGGTCGGTGCCGCCAGCGCACTGTTGCGCCCATTGGTCGATGCGATCCGGCGGCATGTGCTTGCCAGCGCCAAGCTGCACGCGGACGACACACCGATTCCCGTGCTGGCACCGGGCAATGGAAAGACCAAAACGGCACGCCTGTGGACTTACGTCCGTGATGACAGACCGAGCGGCGACCCGGCTGCACCGGCAGTGTGGTTTGCCTATACGCCCGATCGCAAGGGCATCCATCCGCAAACCCACCTCGCAAACTTCAAGGGCGTACTGCAGGCAGATGCTTATGCCGGCTTTAACGCGCTTTACGAGGGGAGAATAGGGAAAACGGAAAAAATCGGGCGCTAAGCCCTGTTACCGATTCTTGAAGTCCGCAGCGGCCGATATTTTTCTCATCAACCTTCTTGCTCTTCCTTCAAATGTAATATCCGGTCCCGTAGATGTGCTCCCAGGCCAACGAGGACACGAAACTGCAGCATACTGGCGTCGGGGAGCTGCCAGGACCGCGCGCAACCTGTGTCGCCCGCTCCAGAAACACCGCATGCCAAAGAACGATGGCGCCCGTCACCAGGTTTAAGCCGCGGTCGCACATATCACCTTAAGCGATGAATCAAGACCGCTCTGGCAAGCGCATTGCGCGACTGCTTGCCAAGCGTATCAGACTGTAACTTTCTGCAATACCACCAAGTTTCTCGTATTAAAAAAATACAGATCCTCGATTTCTAACGGTAGCCGCTAATCGGGCAGTGCTTCAAACGATGCCGAGCATTTTTATCAGGAAAAAACTGATGACTGCCAACGCCAGCAGCGACAACACGACAACTGCGGCGACCCGGCAACCGGCCCGCATGACTGAGCGCGCATCGACGCCGAGTCCGAGTGCGGCCATCGACATAATGGTGAGGAAATTCGCCGTCACGTGCATCGGCGCAATTGCCGCCTCTGGAATGGCGCCGAACGAGCGCAAGGTCAGCAGTAGCAAAAAGCCGACGATGAACCACGGGACCATATGCGACAGCGCAGGACGACGACCACCTTCGCGCCGACCAATCAGCGACAGTACCAGCACGACTGGGCCCAGCATCAGCACCCGCACCAGTTTCACCAGGGTGCCGATGTGGACGCTGCTAAGCGATATCGATGAGGTCGCGGCCAGCACCTGGGGCACCGCGTAGACGGTCAGCCCGGCAAAGACACCGAACTGCGTTGGTGAAAACGACAACAGTGACACCATTAGCGGCAGCACCAGCACCACGACAACGCCAAGCACGGCAGTGAAGGCGATCGCCGCAGCGACGTCCTTTCCATCCGCATCGATAACCGGGGCCACCGCGGCAATGGCAGAGTTACCGCAAATCGAATTGCCGCAGGCAATCAAGATGGCCATCTTGCGCGGCAGACCAAAAGCACGGCCAAGGGCAAAGCTGAGCGCAATCGCGATGGCGACCACTGCCGCGATGCCGCTCATCAGACCGATGCCGTTTTCGAGCAGCGCACCGGCGCTGACCGAAGCGCCCAGCAGCACGACCGCGATTTCCAGCAATAATTTCGCACCGACTTGGATGCCGTCTTCGAAGCGAGTATCGAGCCGATGCACCGTCCGCACGGCGGTGCCTAGAAGAATGGCCAGCACCAGGCTTTCGAGCCATGCGTGGCCAAATAAAGCGCTTTCGATGTTTTCCATTGCGTAAGCTATCGCAGTAACCACAGCGCAAAGTGCCAAGCCTGGCAGCGCGTTGCGAACGAGTTTTAGTGGTTGCTTGACCATTTGCCGCTCCTGATTCTCGAATTCAATAGAACGATTATCAAGTCGACAGATTGTTATGTCCATCTTACAATATCGAATATATCGTTCAATAGAATTGAACAATCAGATGACACTAGAACAATTGCGGATTTTTGTTGAAGTCGCCGAGCGACAGCATTTGACCCAGGCCGCCGCAGTGTTGGCGCTCACCCCTTCAGCGGTAAGTGCTTCGATCAAGGTGCTGGAAGAACGCTATGGTACTGCCCTATTCAATCGCGTCGGCCGCGGCATCGAGATCAGCGAAGCGGGCCGTATTTTCCTGATAGAAGCACGCCGCACGATCGCCAGCGCGCGCGCCGCCGAACTGACATTGGCCGAGCTGGGTGGAATGAAACGTGGCACGCTGACCATTCATGCGAGTCAGACTATCGCCAGCTATTGGCTACCCGAGTACCTCGTGCAATTTCGCCAAGCGCATCCGGCGATCGCACTGAGCGTGACCATCGATAACACCCATAATGTCGCCCAAGCAGTGCTTCAGGGGGGCGCCGACCTTGGCTTTGTCGAGGGCGCCATCGACGAGCCGACACTATCGGTCGATGCCATCGCATCCGACCAGATCGTCGCTGTAGTCGCAGCGCACCATCCATGGGCTTCAGGGAGGAGGCTGCTGCACGCGGATCTTCTTGAGGCACAGTGGATCTTGCGCGAAAAGGGGTCCGGCACGCGCTCGGCGCTCGAGTGCGCACTTCAGGCGATGCATGTCGACTTCGATGCACTCGATATCGCACTCACATTGCCGTCCAACGAAGCGGTCCGCTCCGCTGTGATGGCCGGCAAGTTCGCCACCGCCATGTCGGAACTGGTAGTAGCCTCGCATCTGCGGGCAGGTTTGCTGGCGAAAGCAAACATCGACTTGCCGGAGCGCGCGTTCTACATGTTGCGCCATCCCGAACGGTACAAGACAAAGGCATCTCTGGCGCTGGAAGCGATGATCCGCCTCTCCCAAATAGCGCGCGACGAAACGCCTGCGAAAATTAATTTGAAATAGATGGAATAAATCATCCGCAGATCCGTTCACCTCGATAACACCGGTTTTTTCCGTCCGACTGACCCAACCAGGGAGAATTTCATGAAACAAGCGACCTTCGCCGTCATCCTCGCTATCGCTTCGATCGGCAGCGCTGTCGCCAGCCCGATGAGCGATGCCGCGCAGATTCACTTTAGCGCCATTGGCGCCGGTGACACGTCCGTCATCATGCGTGGCTATGCCGACAACGCCCAGCTGACATGGGTCGGCGGGCCGCTTGACGGCATGTACGCCGGTTCCGATGCCATTCGCGCCACCTGGGAAAAGTTCGGCAAGGCTGTCGGGCCGGCGCGCGTGACTGTGCTTGCTCTGGAGGAATCGGCGAACCCAAAGGGTGCGACGATCGTCGCCAAGGTGCAGTTCGAAGGCAAGGCACAGGTCAATGTGCGCTATGTGCTGACCTACCGCGATGGCAAGCTGGTCAACGAAACCTGGCAGATCGATCCGAAACTGACCGCAGCAGCTTATTGATTAATCGACCGATACTCCAGTGACATCCATGCCCAATTCGCGCGACCAGCTGCTGGCCTGCATTCCCCGTCTGCGCCGCTATGCGCGGGCATTGGTCGGCGATCGGGCCGGCGCCGACGACCTGGTGCAGGACACGGTCGAGCGCGGATGGGGGAGACTGGCGTCATGGGAGGGTGGTAGCGATATGCGCGCATGGTTGTTCAGCATCATGCACAACCTGCGTATCGACCAGGCGCGGCGGCCTTCAGTGCCGACGGAAGCGCTCAACGAGGAGACATCGATGGCACTAGCACCTGGCAGTCCTTCAAGCGGACTCGAACTGCGCGACATGGAAACGGCCTTGCGTGCGCTGCCAGAGGAACAGCGTGAAATCCTGCTGCTGGTGGCCTTGGAAGAAATGAGTTACGACGACGTCGCGCAAACGCTCAAGATTCCCATCGGTACGGTCATGTCGCGCCTGTCGCGCGCGCGTGAAAAAATGCGCGCGAATATGGAAGGGAGAGCGTACATCGCACCCTTGAAGGTGGTCAAATGAATACCCTACCTATCACGGAAGCCGACTTGCACGCCTTCGTCGACGGCAAGCTGCCTGCCGCGCGCCGACTCGAGGTCGACGCCTATCTGGCGCAGCGCCCGGAAGAGGCGGAGCGGCTGCGCGCCTATACAGCGCAAAACGATGAACTGCGCGCGCTTTTCAATCCCGTGCTCGACGAAGCGGTGCCGGAGCGCTTAAGCGCAGCGCGACCGCGCCAGTGGCAATGGCAGCGGCTGGTAGCCGGTCTTGCCATCGCCCTGTTCAGCGGCACGACAGGGTGGCTGCTGCATGGCCAGCAGGCAGGCGAGATTCAGTACGCCCAAGGTGATTCCATGCAGGCCAGGCCGGCGCTGTACGTTGCCGGCTTGGCCCATCAGGCCGCAATCGCCCACGTTGTCTATAGCCCGGATGTCAAGCGGCCGGTGGAAATCGGGGCTGACCAGGAAGAGCAGCTAGTGGCATGGCTGTCCAAACGCCTCGGCACGGCAATTCGGCCACCCCGGCTGGGCAAACTCGGCTACGAGCTGATCGGTGGTCGCCTGCTCCCTGGCGCCCAAGGCGCGGTGGCGCAGTTCATGTACCACGACGCGACCGGGCAGCGCCTCACCTTGTACGTGTCGACCGACCAGGCGCACAACAAGGACACAGGTTTTCGCTTCGCCCAGGAGGGACCGGTGAATGTGTTTTATTGGATCGACGGCAAATTCGGCTATGCGCTGTCGGCTGGAATTAACAAGGCCGAACTGGCGCGCGTTGCCACCGCCGTGTACGACCAACTGGAGAAACCGTCATGACCTTAATGAACCGTCCCTTGTACCTTCGACGCTTGGCCACGTTCGCCGTTGCCGCCCTGATTGGCGCTAGTGCTCTCGGACAGGCCATGGCCCACCATCATGGCCAGTCGCCAGCGGCAAAGCCCCCCGTATTTATCGCCAGCACGGCCAAGCCGTTTGCCGCGCTGACGGACGATGCCATGGCCGTCATGGATGACGGCATGAAGCGCGCGCCAATGAATGGCGTTGCGGAACATGATTTCGTGACGATGATGATTCCGCACCACCAGGGCGCCATCGACATGGCGAAAGCGCTCCTGCTCACCACCAAGGATCCTGAATTGCGCAACGTCGCCCAAGGCATCATCACGGAACAGCAAAACGAAATCAACATTATGCAGGCCTGGTTGCAGCGCTACCAATCGGCTCAGGCAAAAGTTGCTCCCACTTCGATCACCAAGAAAGAATAAATCATGCAACTCCGTCACTGCGTTTTCTCGTTGACCGTCAGCAGCCTGCTCACCGCCTCCGCGTTTGCCGCTCCTGGCGCGCAAGACCGCGTCTACACCGCTGACCAGAATACCAATACCGTTTCAGTGATCAACCCGGCGACCAATTTGCTGCTCGGCCAGATCAAACTGGGCAACCAGCGTCCGGACGTGTTGTCGCCGCTATACAAGGGCGAGATCAATGTGCACGGCCTGGGCTTTTCGCCCGACCACAAGACCCTGATTGCCATTTCAAACGGCTCTAACTCGGTGGCATTCATCGACACGGCGACCAACAAGGTCAAAGGAATCACCTATATCGGTCGCTCGCCCCATGAAGGGTTTTTCACTGCCGACGGCCGCGAAGTCTGGGCGGTGGTGCGCGGCGAAGACTACATCTCGGTGATCGACCCGGTCACCTTCAAGGAGAAAAAGCGGATCGAGACGACCGCCGGCCCCGGCATGGTGCAGTTCCTGCCGAACGGCAAGCTGGCGTTCGTCGTCTCCAGCTTCAATCCCGTGGTCGACGTGATCGACATGAAGTCGCACAAGGTCATCAAGCACATTAAGGTCGTCAGCCCGTTCTCGCCGTTCCTTCAGTTCACCCCTGATTTCAAGGAAATGTGGATGACGCACAAGGATGCCGGCAAAGTGACGCGCATCGATACTGCCAGCCTGGAAGTAAAGGGCGTCATCGATACCGGCTTCATTACCAACCACTTGGCGTTCGCGAAGACTGCGGCTGGCACCCGTGCTTACGTAACGATCGGCGGTGAGAATGTCGTCAAGGTGTACACCACCGACGCCACGCCGACGCTGGTTGCGACGATCCCTACCGGCGCGTTGCCCCACGGCATCTGGACCTCCGACGACGGCACACGTCTGTATGTGGGACTTGAAAACGGCGACGCGGTCGATGTCATCGACAGCGCCACCAACAAGGTGATTGCGCGCGCACCGGTCGGCCAGGCGCCGCAGGCACTGGTGTACGTTTCGAACGCCGTGCCGCACGGCGACGGCATGACCAACCTGGTCCCGCGCGCCAACAGCGAGCCAATCAACATTGCGCTTAAACCCGCTGCCGGCGAGGCCAAGGGATTCGTTGTGGCCCGTAACCTGGGCGTGGTGGACGCGCTGGAAGTGTCGCTGTTCAAACTCAAGCCGCAGACCGCGTACAGCGTGTACGTCACCGGCCAGGCCGCGCCGGTGGCCAGTTTCAAGACGAATCCGATGGGGATGGCGAACGGCACTGCGATCGGACCGATGCGCGCCGTGAGCAACAGCCTCAACGACAAGGCCGCGACGGCGAGTCGCATCCTGGTGATGGAAGGGGACGTGGCCGTCGATCCACAAAAAGCCGTATTGAGTAGCGTGCAGTAAGCAAATCACGACAATACTGTGGCAGTATCGAGCTAACCGATTTCACAATAATAACGGAGACCAGTATGGCGAAGAACTCGTTGATATTGACGGCGGAGGCGTTGCGGCGCCGTTCCTTTATGAGGCAGGCCGGCACGCTCGGTGCCGCCGGCGTGTTCGGCAGTCCGGTATTGAGCGCGCTCGCGGCGGAGGCAGGCCACGTCACGCTGCCGTTTGAAAACGGCGAGCGCGAACTGGTCGTGTATCCTCAAAAGCGGCCGCTGATCCTGCTGACCGCCCGTCCGCCGCAGCTGGAAACTCCGTTCAGTGTGTTCAACGAATCGGTGATTACGCCGAACGATGCGTTTTTCGTCCGATATCACTGGAGCGGCATTCCCACCGCGATCGATGCGCAAACATACCGTCTCAAAGTCGGCGGCAATGTTAATACGCCGCTGGAGCTCTCGCTCGCCGACCTCAAGCAAATGGCTGACGCCACCGAACTGGTTGCCGTGAACCAGTGTTCCGGTAACAGCCGCGGCCACCTGTCGCCGCGCGCCAACGGCGGCCAGCTATCGAATGGTGCCATGGGCAACGCACGCTGGACTGGCGTGCCGCTACGCAAGGTGCTGGAAAAGGCCGGCGTCAAGGCCGGGTCGGTACAGGTCTCGTTCAACGGCCTTGACACGCCGCCCGTTGGCGACGGGCCCGATTTCATGAAGGCGCTCAATATCGACCATGCGCTCGACGGCGAAGTCATGTTGGCCTGGCAAATGAACGGTGCCGATCTGCCGATGTTGAATGGCTACCCACTGCGCCTGGTGGTGCCCGGCTACTACGGCACCTATTGGGTCAAGCATCTGTCCGACATTACCGTGACCGACAAGGTATTCGACGGATTTTGGATGAGCACGGCCTATCGCATCCCCGACAATCAGTGCGCCTGTACCGAGCCGGGAAAGGCGCCGACCAAGACCGTCCCGATCAATCGCCTCAACGTGCGCTCGTTCGTGACCAGCCTGACCGACGGCATGCACGTCAAGGTCGGGCGCCAGACGGTGGTGCGCGGGATTGCGTTCGACGGCGGCTACGGCGTGAATGAGGTGGCGTTTTCATCCGACGGTGGCAAGAACTGGCAAGCCGCACAACTGGGCAAGGACCTGGGGCGCTATTCTTTTCGAGAGTGGAGCGCGGCGTTCACGCCGAAACAAAAAGGAAACCACGAACTGCTGGTTCGGGCGGGCAACCGGATCGGTCAAGGCCAACCCGCGAGCGCCCTGTGGAACCCTGCCGGCTACATGCGCAATGTGGTCGAATCGACGCGCGTCGTCGCGGTATAAGGGGAACCACATTGAAACATCCACTGATTTGCTCTCTGTTCACCATCAGTCTGATGGCTGCGGCCCCAGCTTTCGCCCTCGACATTCAGCTTCCGCCTGAAACTGCTGTCTTCAAACCCAGCGAGTTGCCGGGATATGCGCTGGCCCAGCGCAACTGCATGACATGTCACTCGGTCCATTACATCCAGTCGCAGCCCACGACATCGCCGCGCGGCTACTGGGATGCCACCGTGAGAAAGATGAAGAAACCGTTCGGTGCGCAATTCTCAGACGCGGATATCCCGGACATGGTCGATTACCTGGTCAAGACCTACGGTGCCGAACGCAGTAACGCAGTGCCGATTGCGAACGCGGCGATAAAGCCAGCTGCAGTTGCACCGAAGGCCGGCGCCACCGCAGCAATCGATACGAAAGCGTTGCTTGCCGCAAATGCTTGCATGGGATGTCATTCGATCGACAAAAAGGTCGTCGGGCCGGCATTCAAGGAAGTGGTGGCAAAGTACAAGGGCAAGGCAGACGCGGTATCACTGGTGGCGAGGAATATTCGAGCGGGCGGCGCTGGCAAATGGGGGCCTGTACCGATGCCAGCTTTCTCCCAACTGAGCGAGGGCGAAGCGATGGCCTTGGCGCATTATGTCCTGGCGCAATGAATTTGATGCCATCCCCTTCCTGTAGACGCCTTTACTGAGCATGCCCGCCGGGGACGTGCTTCGCGCCATGCCGTCGCTCGCCCCGGCACAGCCGGGGGCCGGCCGGTGCTGCTTTTCAACAAGGCTATTTCTACCCATCCCCTCGAAAAGGTAAAAGTTCTCGTAGCTCATTGACTGATTGATGCATTTATCCGGTGGTGCAAAAGGCCGATCGTTCACCCAGGACACTGCGCATAGGCCGCAAATGTTTCGGTAGCGAGTCATCGTCATTCCATTGATGACTGCCAGCGCTTCTGCCTCACTTCGAAGCCGGTCCACTCAGGGACTTCCCATTCCGTTATGCCAACTGTGTTGCCGTCACCGTCGACATCGTCTTCGTAGTAGGTAGCATAGACAGACCACGATCGCTCATCATCGTTGTAGACTGTTCAGCGCTTTGAATACAGCGTAGCCATAGGTTCTCAATTCAGCGTGCGTCGAGCACCAGCTGTTACAGTCCCGCCGATTGATGGTTCGGTCCCACTTGTCGCGCCAGGTGTAGGGGTTCCAGGTGCAACGGAACATGACACCGGGTTAAGGGCCAGTCTGTCAGGTTGAGGTCATAGACGTTTGATGCGAGAGCGTCAGAAAGCACCTGTATCAGGCCCTACTTTGACGCTTTGAAAGCGGAACCTCTGACCCCAGGTTAAAGCCTAGTTGTCTAACCTGACATGCTGACCTATCCTGTAGAGCGGCTCTTGTGCGTACTCGTTTTTGACCATCATGTTGCGATCAATCGTATAATACTTGCTCCTCTGGGGAGTAGCCGCCTTCCGCATCACTGCGGAAGTACCAGTGTCAACATACTCGGTGCCTCATGCGCCGTGGCACTGGCAGCCGTTAGGTTGGCAAGACCAAAGGTATATCCGCGTGCTCAGTCGGGCCATGCGGCTATGCCTTGCGTCTATGCCCGACCGAAAGTTCACCATGAATGTAATTTCTACAATAGCGCTCGCGCTGGCCATGTCCACCGATGCATTCGCCGCGGCGGTCGTTAAGGGAAGCGCACTGCAACAGCCTCGACTGAGTGAAGCACTGCGCACCGGACTAATCTTCGGCTCTATCGAAGGCGTCACGCCCGTCATCGGTTGGCTTGCCGGCCGCGCTGCCGCGCCTTACGTCACCGCCTGGGACCACTGGATAGCCTTTGTCATGTTGAGCGCCATTGGTCTGTTGATGGTTAAGGGTGGCCTGTCAAACTCCGCCGAGGAAGAGGACAAGCCGCAGCGACACGGATTTTGGGTGCTGGCGATTACCGCATTTGCGACCAGCATCGATGCCATGGTGGTCGGGGTCGGACTAGCATTGACGGGAGCCGATATCGCCGTAACCGCAGCTGCAATCGCTTTTGCCACATTCCTGATGGTAACAATTGGTGTCCTGCTGGGCAGGATCGTTGGCGTTATAGCCGGTAAGCGTGCCGAGGTCGGAGGCGGAGTCGTCCTAGTGATAATCGGCTGCCTGATTCTTTACGAGCATATCGGTGCCCCGGCCTGAGCAGGAACTAGGCCGCGGCTGTTGACTTTCCCTGGGCGCGCTCACCTCGCAACCGTTATCCTCGCAACAACTAGCAACAATGTCTCCTTGTAAGTCACGTCATTATGCCATCCACCAACCGCGCCGATGGGCCGGTGGTGTTTAGGTTTTCACGGGATGACAGGCCTAGCATCGTCACCAACCAAGCTCGCTTCAACGAAGCCGTGTCGAGCGAATGGGTCTGTCCCCTCTATGTAGCGCATGGCCGACTGAACATTTTTCCAGCCGACATATTCCATCAACGTCTTGATGTCCCAGCCGTTCGACGTCGCCCACTGCGCAAAGCCGCGCCGTAGCGAATGGCCGCTGTATTGCGCCGCGAACGCGATGCCTGCATCGGCGAAAAGCGAGCGCAGAAGCGGCACCAGGCTGTTGATGTGCAGCCCTTGGTCGCCGACATGGCCCCAACGGTCAATGCTGCGGAACACGGCACCTTCGGTCAGGCCGGCCAGTTCGACCCATGCAATATAGGCGTCCACCGCGCACAGGCGCGCCAGCGCGGGCGCCCTGAACGTGGTGCCTTTGTGGGCGCGGTCCCCTTTCGACCGAGGCAAATAACAGGTCATCCCTTCGCCGGGGACTGCGTCGACGTGTTCGACGTACAGCCGCGTCAGTTCGTCGCCGCGAAAGCCTCGCCAAAACCCTAGGAGCAGCATTGCCTTGTCGCGGGTGTGGCGCAACCGCGCGGGGCGGTCATTGGCGGCTGCCGCCGAAGCGATCGCCCGATCGAGCCACTGCGCAAGTTGTTCGAGCTGTTCGACCTGCAAAGGACGCGCCCGCTTTTCCTGCGCCGGGTGCAGTGCTTGAATACCACGAAATACTTTGCGTACCATCGGCGCCTTGGTCGGATCCGGGAATCCCTGGTCGATGTGCCATTGCGCCAGCGCGGCCAAGCGCTGGCGCAGCGTATTGATCGATAGCGTTTCTGCGTGGTCGACCAGGTAGCGCGCAATCGCGTCGGCGGTTGCGGGGAGAAAGCCGCCCCACTCGACCTCGAAGTGGCGCGCGGCAGCCTGGTAACTGCGCCGGGTGTTGTCCCGGGTAGCCGCGCGCAGGTAAAGATCGATCTTGCTCATGGCGATTTATCGCGATTGGCGGGCCCGTACAGCCCGGAAAAGAGAAATCATACGCTTTTTTGCGATTCACATGGGATAACCGTATATTATCCATGACGATAATAGATCGATTCAATAAAATAGAAAGCTTAAAATAATTACATAATTATGTGGTATGTAATTCAGTACGCTATTTCGTGGAGACTGTATGGCACGCACAGGCCTGTACCAATCTGAAGTAAAGAAGGCGCGCGACGCGCTGGTAGCCCAAGGTCGCCATCCGTCGGTCGACGCGGTGCGTGTCGCCCTGGGAAATACAGGCTCGAAGACAACGATCCACAAATACTTGAAGGAACTCGACGAGGCAGACGGCGGCGCCGGGCGCAAAGCCTCGGTAAGCGAGGCGCTGCAGGACCTGGTTGCGCGTCTGGCTGCCCAGCTTCACGAGGAGGGCGCCGCGCGCATCGAGGCGATCGAGGCGAGCAGCGCGGACGCGACGCGCCTTCACGGCGAAGCGATTGGCGCGCTGCGCAACGATCTCGCCGCGGTGTCGGGAGAGCGCGACCGGCTTGCGGCGGCCGCGCATCAGGAAGCGGTGGCGTACGACCTCACGCGTATAGCCTTGCAGGCCGAGACCATCACGCGTCATACAGCCGAAGAGCAAGTGGCCGGGCTCAAGGCGCGCCTGCTTGAGAATGACGCGCATCTGCTATCGCTCGAAGAGAAACACAAGCATGCGCGCGAAGCGTTGGAACATTACCGTCAGTCCGTGAAGGAGCAACGCGACCAGGACCAGCGGCGGCACGAGCAGCAAGTCCAGCAGCTGCAGGCGGAAATTCGGCAGTTGCAGCAGAGTCTGATTGTCAAGCAGGACGACGTGACGCGTCTGAACCAAGAAGGCGTCCGCTTGGTGGCTGATCTGTCGCATGCCAAGCAGGGCTTGTACGATCAGCAGTCACAGGCGCGCCAACTCACCGTGCAGCTCGCGGCATCGCAGGACCTCGCCCAGCAGGCCAGCGTGTTAGCGAGCCAGATTGCCAACAAGGATGAACATGTGGCGGCACTTCAGGCGCAGCTGACTGTGACGACGGACAAGGCAGGAGCGCTGTCCGCGCGCGTCCGCGAGCTCGAACTGGCGCTGGCGACATCGCAGGCGACACTGGCGTCGCAGCATGAAATCTCCTCCGAGTTGCGCGCCCACCTGGCAAGCACAGAACGCAAGGCGGCAAAATCGCCACCCAGCCCCGCACCTTGAGCCGCCGGCAAGCCAATGCACGGCGAGAATAGCTTCATATAATCAATTAAATCAGTGGCTTGCGGCGTGATTTGCGGAATTCTGCACGAATCCCGGCCACCCGAATCGGCGCAACGCTTTATAACCATCAGTTATAAGTAATAGAAAGATCGTTAATTTTTCGCTTATGTGTCATTTCTGGCTTTATCCCGGCTGAACCTCTGATCCGCCATCGAATGGACGGCCTGAGTATGCACCTATCGTACCGCCTCGTTGCTGCAAACGATGTCGAGCAGATGGTTCGCCAGGAGCGGGCATGCTGCAGCTACCTGCTTTTTGATTTGCGCCGCACAGCCACCACCATGGAGTTGACAGTAACCGCACCAGCAGACGGCGCAGCGGATGCGCGACTCTTGTTCGCGCATCTGGTCCCGAATTGATCGAGGTGATCGGGAAGCATGACCTGAACACTACCTGGCCGTCAGGCGGTATTGGCTTGGACCTGCGCCAGTGCGGCGTCGTGCGATTTCACATCGCCATATGCCAGCAGCCGCAATGCATTGATTACGACCAACAGCGTCGATCCTTCGTGAAACAGCACTGCGGTGCCGATGTTCAATCCAAGGATAGTTGCAGGTATCAGGACCGCAACGACGCCGAGGCTGACCCAAAGGTTTTGCTTGATGATCCGGCTTGTGCTCCGGGACAGGCCGACCGCGAACGGCAGTTGCGACAGATCGTCGGCCATCAGCGCGACGTCGGCGGTCTCCAATGCGACATCGGAACCGGCCGCGCCCATGGCGATGCCGACCGTCGCATTGGCCATCGCCGGCGCATCGTTAACACCGTCGCCGACCATCGCCACTTTGCCGTGCTTTGCCGCCAGGTCCTTGATGGCAGCAACTTTTTGCTCCGGCATCAGGTCGCCGCGCGCTTCCGTCAGCCCGACGGTCTTGGCGACGGCGTCGGCCACTTGCTGGTTATCGCCGGAAATCATGATGAGCCGCTCGATACCCAGCTTGCGCAGGGCCGCCATGACTTCGGCTGCCACAGGCCGGGGCGTGTCCATTACGCCGATCACGCCGAGGAAGCGCGCGCCCTTTCGGATGATCATGGTGGTGCGCCCTTCGGCTACCAGCTTCTTGTTGGCCTCATCGAGCGCGCCGGGAAGGGCCGCCCCTTCAAGCTCTGAAAATAACACCGGTTTTCCAATGTAGACCAACTCCCCGTCAACACGGGCCTGCACGCCGCGTCCGGTGATGCTCTTGATGTCGGAGACTGTCTTAACGGCGATTTTGCCGCCAAGCCGCTCCTTGGCGCCTGCCACCACGGCCGAGGCCAGCGGATGGTCGCTTTGTTCTTCCACGGCCAGCGCCACTGCGAGCAGTTCCTCCTCGGTCGCCCCTTCGGCTGCAAGCGCATCGGTCAACTTAGGTTTGCCTTCGGTCAGGGTCCCGGTCTTATCGAATGCGATGGACGTGAGCGTTCCCAGGTTCTCCAGCGGGGCGCCGCCTTTGACCAACACACCGCCGCGCGCGGCACGCGCGACACCGCTCAGTACCGCGCTCGGCACGGAGATTGCGAGCGCACACGGGCTGGCGGCCACAAGTACAGCCATCGCGCGGTAAAAGCTGTCGGCGAACGACTCCTCGACGACCAGGAAGGCGAGCATCAGCAGACTCACCAATCCCAATACGGCAGGAACAAAAATACGCTCGAAGCGTTCGGTGAAGTTCTGGGTCGGCGAACGCTGCGCTTCTGCATCGGTAACCATCTTGACCACGCGCGCCATGGTCGACTGATCTGCGGGGCGGGCCACCATCACGTCGACGGCGCCGCTACCGTTGATGGTGCCGGCAAAGACCCGGTTTTCTGCAGGAACACGGTCGAATGCCGCCACGGCTTCCGTCGGATTGGTCGACGGCTGCTTATCGACCGGTACACTTTCGCCCGTCACAGGCGCTTGGTTGACGCTGGTGGTACCGCTCACCACCACACCGTCGGCCGGCATGCGCTCGTTGGGGCGGACGGCGACGATATCGCCGCGCTTGAGCTCCGCGACTGGTACGCTCACGACAGCGCCATCTCGGCGCACATTCGCCGTCTCCGGTGCGATCTTGGCCAGCGCCTCTATCGCGCGACGGGCGCGTCCCATCGCATAGTGTTCGAGTGAGTGACCCAGACTAAACAGGAACAACAGCAGCGCCCCCTCGGCCCATTTTCCAAGGGCAGCGGCGCCGACGGCGGCCACCAGCATCAGCGTATCGATTTCAAAGCGGCGCGCACGCAGGTTCTCGATCGCCTCCATGACCGTGAAGTAGCCTCCGAAGCCATACGCGGCGACATACAACGCGATCGGCAACCATTCCGGGCCCGCCGCACTGCGTCCGATTAGCCAGCCGGAGATCAGCATGACGCCAGCGAGCAGCGCAAAAATCAGTTCGGATTTCTCGCCGAAAGGACCGCCGCCAGCGTGATCGTGGCCCGCATGCGCCGCCGCATCGGCGTCGGTATGCCCGTGCGCCGCATGGTCTTCGCGCGCATCATCGGCGCCAGGTTGGCTCTCGCTTTCTTTGCCGGGGGCGGTGGTGGCTGCGCTCGGCTCCGCTTCGGGGCTCCCGATCTTCTGCCTCAACAGCACCTCGGAGACCAGGCCACGGTCGTACTCGATTGAGACGGCGCCCGAAACGGCCACGTTAGCCTCGAACACGCCTGGAAGGCGCCGAAGGCTGGCCTCAAGGGTTCGCGCCGCGCGCGCGTGCAGGGGCACGCCGGCGCGCTCGACGAGATGGGAATACGTCGACGTCAGCTGGGCGCCCGCCGCATCGACCAGCTCGCGCAGCCGCTGAACAGACAATACCTCGGGACGGTAATGCACGCATAGATTGGCGTTTCCGTTCTCGGGATCAGTGATATGGACACGGTCGATCCCGGGGCGACCGGACAACAAACCAATTAATCGGGCAATGCATCGGTCCGCAGTGTCGTGCACGTCGGGAAGGATCAGTTGCAGGTCGATCTGTGTTTTCATTTGCGTCGTCATGGTGAGCGCGCTTTCTCTTGTTAGTGGCAGATCTTGTTCGTTTCGAAGGACAGTGAGTACGCGAGTATTCGTCATGACTTAGTACAGCCTCGACAGGTTCCCATATTCAACACCTGACTACCGTGCGCAAGCGTACCTTGGATGGTTCGATACTCGCTTCGAAGATTCCTTAAATACATCTGGAGAATCGAATGCCAAAAGAGAAACCAGCGGTCGCGGAAAAATCAAATTCCGCTCTCAATCGCCAACACGAAAGCACATCCGATGTTGAAATGAGCGTCAGTCAGAATATGAACACTGCCAGTGAGCAACCCGACGCTGGCGCGGCGCCGTTTGTGGAAGGGGTGGAAGGTCAGTCCGGTGCCCGTGTCGACATCGAAGGCGGTGCGGACCCTTCCGACGCCGATGTTAAACGGAACCCCACCTGACCGGCCGCACATTGCACCTTCACACGCGCTGATTTCCATCGCCTTCCCCAATTTTGACTTAGCGCCGGCGGACTCGGCAATTTGCCAGACTGCGTAGGTGCCTTCCGTCGTGACAATCATGACCGCAATGTTCGTCTCAAAGCGCCGGCCCCTTTTACAGGTGATAGCCCGAATTGCGCATGGTTAGCCCCTTCCTGGCAAAAATGAATAAAGAAACGGGTCTTTATTACTTCTAGGCTTATGTGATATCTCTGGCCTTATCCCGGCGGCACCTCTACTTCGCGACGACCTCGGTAGCAAGCATTGTTTTGTCGGCGAAAGTAATATTCACTTGGGCGCGCGCTCCCTTAGATAATTTCTTTAAGCCTTCTGATGTCATGGTGTTCCCAGGTGCAGGTTTGAGTGTGTACGAAGTCTTGTCCTTTGCATCGAGCAACGTCAAGGTGCCGGTTGCGCCCACTGTCGAGACTGTTTCCGCTCCTCTTGTGAACACAATTTTCGCACCACGTGCACTTTGCATCAGGTCGGCCTTCACCTCAGCGGGTTGGACCTTCGGAACAGGAGCGTCGTGCTCGGGATGTGCCATTGCCATGCCATGCAGGGATGCCGATGCTGCGAACGCTACCAATACCGCAATTCTTGTGATCTTGTTCATTATGTAGATTCCAATTAAGAGTGCGACGCCAGTTAAGTGGGCCTGGCGCCCAGTGCCCGTGCTGATAAATTACTTCTTGAAGATGTCGGAATAAAAGCCGCTAGCGCGCAGAACCACAGTGACCGGTTCGCCCGTCTTGTTTTTCCAGTACCAACCGTGCACGCCGGTGAATGGCGCTACGAGAGTGCCACGCGATTCGCTCACGCCATTTTCCAGGATAAAGCTCTCGAATTCGTTCTCTTTCGCATTGACAGGTTCGCCGTGGAAGTCATGATTGACCTGTTCGGCGTTCTTCGTTTTCCATGCATAGATCAGGGTGGCGCCTTTTGCCAGATGGGTCTTTACCTCAACTCCTTTTCCTGCTGCGAGAACGATCCCCATCTCATCGGCGCGGTAAGGAAGCGACGGCTTGGACGAAATGGTGATAGCGCGCTCTTCGCCTAGGGCCGATACTGTGGAACCTGCCTTTAAGGGAGGCTGTCCGGGTTGAGGCAATGCGATCTGGCCGGCAGCGGTGTCAGCGGCGTGCAGTTTCGTGAGACCTAGCGCTTGCCCCGCCCCTGTGGGATCGATGCCATATTCGGCGGGTAATACCGCCACTGTGAGCGTAATCGCCGCGACAATGGCGGCGATTAACGTACCACGCAACAACTGTTTTGCTGGCGCCGCATGGGCAACGGTCGATTCTGGATGTGACATATGAATATTCCTTAGGTACGAAGAAAACCGGTGAACTGAAAGCCAGCCAGCACCAAACCGGCAGCCATGAGGACGAAATTACTGGTGAATGCGTGGCGAGCGAAGCTGGCCGTCGATCGCCAGTAGCGCATACCGATCAGAATCAAGCTCAGGGCCAGCAACTGACCAATTTCAACGCCGATGTTAAAGGCAATCATGTTAGGGATGAGACCATCCGGCGAGAGCGCGAAATCCTGCAGCTTCGTGGCCAGTCCCAGCCCATGGAAAAAGCCGAAAATCAGTACGGCCGCTTTCTTGTTTGGCTGAACGCCAAACAGGGTTTGAAATCCGCCAAGATTGTCGAACGCGCGGTACACAATGGAAAGGCCAATGATCGCGTCGACAAAATAGGCATTGATGTGCCAACCGTTGAGCACACCCATCAGGAGTGTGGTGCTGTGGCCAAAGGCGAACAACGTGACATACAGGCCAATATCCTTCATTTTGTATAGGAAGAATATGACGCCGCAGAGGAACAGCAGATGATCGTAGCCGGTGACCATATGCTTAGCCCCCAGATACAGGAACGGTAGAAACTGAACCCCGGTGCTACCTTGCAAAAAGCCCTTGTCGGATTCCGAGACGCCGTGCGCTAACGCGGTCGTGCTAAGTATCAATAGCAAACTTCCTAGTATGTAGGCCCAATTGCGCCCGTGAAACCGTTTGCTGAAAAACATCATTACTTATTCTCCTTCTTCATGTTCCATGTCCCACACCAGATGGGCATCCACCAGCAACGAGTAATAGGCTCGCGCGGCAGCAACCTTGGCCGTTAAAGCCCCCTGCGCTGCAGTTGCCGCTTGGCGGCGCGCGGTAAGCAAGGACTGCAAGTCGGCCTCGCCCAGCGTATAGGCGCGCTGCATCAATTGGCCGTTGTCGCGCATTGCCGCTGCGCTGCTCTCTGCGATCTGCCAGCTTTCATAAAACCCACTCGCGGACGCCAGCGTGGTGCTGATCGTGGCATCGAGTTCACGCTTTTTTAGTTCGAGCTCTTGGCGCGATACTTCTGCAGTGTGCAGTGACTTATCGGCTCGGCCCTTACGTATTGCACCTGGGATTGGAATGGTCAGCATCACGCCTGTCAAGCGCTCGCGCCCGCCAACTTCCGAGGCGGAAAATATGCCTACCGTCGGGTCGGGGATTCTGTCAGCGCGGGATCGGGCAGCATGCGCTTGGCCTTTTGCGAGCAATGCCTCGCTAATTTTCAACTCGTCACTCTGTTCGACGATGCGTGCACGTAGTCGCTCGGATTCGCCTTCAAGCACCATTGGTTCGGGTACCTCCGGAAAACTCCGTGGCAATGCCGGAAAGCGTGCATGCAATCTGGCCCATGCTACATTCGCTGCCGTCCTGGCGTCACTGGCTGCTCGCTGTTGCTCGCCCAGTTCCGCACGCGCGATTCCCGCGTCAAGCTTGGCTGCATCACCCGCTTTAATCCGTTTTTCCACCGATTCGAAGTTGTCCTTCGCCGCCTTCACCTGGCTAGCTGCAAGAAGGACCGTCTGTTCGGCTTCTGTCCAGTTTAGCCACAAGTCGAGCAGCTCGCGTGCCGTCTCGTGCAGGGCCTCACCATATCGGGCCGCCCCTTCATCGAGAGTGGCCGAGGCGATGTCGCGGTCAGCTCGTGCTTTGCCTGGCAGGCGAAGAGTTCGCTCAAGGCCGACATTCCACTCGCTGTAACGGGTGCCGAGCTCTACACTGCGGCGCTGCGCAGTCGCTTTCGCATTCCATTCATACGGGGAGGCCCGCGCGAGTGCTGCGTCCTGCTGCGCAATGCCGCGTGTCGCACGCGCTGCGGCGACTTCGGGATCGCTGTCGATCAACGGCCGGACAATATTGGTCGGCAGCAGTCCCCGTGTGGCCGGTGTAGCCGGTGGGGCCGCTTGGACGCCGCCGGCGACTAGGGCAATTAGTAACCAGTATTTCATGAAAACTCTCCTTCTTCGATCACGGGCGCGATCCAATACTTCAAGCGGGTGCCCGATAACTCCCGGCGCAGATGCGATAGTATTTGTTCCTGGGCAGCATGCGACATCAATGCCTCTATCCGCGTCATCCGCGCCATTCCGAGGACTTGTTCCGTTGCGCTCAGAACCGCGTGTTCAAGTCCATGGGCGGAAGCCGCGTTGCTCGTAAACAGAGAAATCTCTGGCATCGTCAATAGGGTGTCGAGCACCTGCTCTGCGAATGCCGGGGGGCATAGTATGGTCAAGCAAAGTTCAGCCATGATTTGTCTCCTGCTTCGCCACGGCGAAGCGCAAATAGAGGATAGGAAGCAGCATTAGCGTGAGCGCGGTTGCTGTGATCAGTCCGCCGATGACAACGATCGCCAGGGGGCGTTGAATTTCCGACCCCGGCCCTGTTGCAAATAGCAGGGGTATCAGTCCGAGCGCAGTGATGGAGGCAGTCATCATGACTGGGCGTAGTCGGCGGCGCGCACCTTGGACGACAACCTCTGCCAGTGCCATGCCAGAGGCCAGCAGCTGATTGAAATAGCTCACCAGCACGATTCCATTTAGAACCGTGATCCCCAACAATGCAATGAACCCCACCGACGCCGGTACAGAAAGGTATTCGCCGGTAATCCAGAGGGCGAAAATCCCGCCCACGAGGGCGAATGGAATGATGCTAAGGATGAGCAGGGCTTGCCTAACCGAGCGGAACGTCGAGAAGAGCACGATAAAGATCAAACCGAGGGCGACCGGAATCACGATTGCGAGGCGGCTGGCCGCACGCTGTTGATTCTCGAACTGGCCGCCCCACGTAATCCTGTAGCCAGTTGGGAGTGCCAGTTTCTTGGCAACGCCTGCCTTCGCCTCCTCCACGAAGCCAACCAGGTCACGTCCGCTAACATTGGCAATCACAACGCTGTACCGACTGCCCATCTCGCGGTCGATCTTCACCGGGCCAGCGGCGCGCTCGAGTTTAGCGACGACCGACAACGGGACCGTGCTGCCATCCTTGCCGGTGATTCGGATCGCGGCAAACTGTGTCGGCGACAGGCGTACCGACTCGTCCGCGCGCACGACAATCGGCGTGCGCCGGTTGCCCTCGATCGCATGGCCCGCTTGCTGTCCTTCGATCTGGACCCGCAGAGTATCCTGGATTTCCTCTACCGACAGCCCCAGTCGCCCGGCCTGCAGGCGGTCAACCACGACACGCAGGTACTGCACGCCATCGTTCTGTACGGTGTAGACGTCCTGATTACCGCGAACTGTCTTGAGCACTTCTTCAACCTGGCCCGCGTAGCGGTTCAACTGGTCGAGGTCGGGGCCAAATACTTTGACCGCGATATCGCCGCGTACACCGATGATCATTTCGGAGACCCGCATTTCGATCGGCTGGGTGAAGCTGTACTTGACGCCGGGCAGCTCGTCGAGCACCTTGCGTATCTCGTCCATCAGGGCTTCCTTGCTGTTCATGCGCCATTGGTCGCGCGGTTTGAGCAGCAAGTAAGTGTCGGTCTGGTTCAGTCCCATTGGATCGAGGCCGATTTCGTCGGAGCCGGCGCGGGCATTGACGCCGATGATTTCCGGAATGGCTTTCATCAGCGCCTGGTGGATCTTTAAGTCCAGCGCAGCACTTTGTTCGAGACTGACAGATGGAAGCTTTTCGATGCCGACAATCAGGTCGCCCTCATCCATGGTGGGCATGAACGTCTTGCCGACTTGTGTGTACACGCCCGCAGCCACCAGCAACATGATGACTGCGCCAACTGCCACGTGACGCTGGCGCCGCATGGTCCAGTCGAGCACTGGGCCATAGGCTGCCAACAGCTTGCGCGGCAGCCACGGCTCGTGATGAGGCACGTTCTTGAGCAAGTACGACGCCAAAACCGGAATGACGGTCAACGACAGCAGCAGGGATCCGGCCAGCGCAAACACAATTGCCAGTGCCACAGGAGCGAAAAACTTGCCTTCGAGGTCTTGCAGTGTCAGTAGGGGCAGGAACACCGTGATGATGATCAGGATGCCCGAGGTGACCGGCACGGCGACTTCACTGACTGCCCGGTAAATGATGTGCAGGCGAGGTAATTTGCCATTGGACGGGTCGTGCGCCAGCCTTTGCACGACATTCTCGACGACGACCACGGCGGCATCGACCAGCATGCCGATGGCAATCGTCAGCCCTCCCAGGCTCATCAGGTTGGCGGACATGTTAAAGCTGCGCATCAGGATGAAAGTGATCAAGGCAGCCAGCGGCAGCACCATTGCCACGGTGAAGGCGGCCCGCGCGTTACCAAGGAAGAGCACCAGCAGCACGATAACGATGACCGTTGCTTCCAGCAGCGCTGACGAAACGGCACCGACCGCTTTGCTTACCAGGGCAGCGCGATCATAGAACACATTGATCGTGACCCCCTTTGGCAAAGTGGGTTTAAGTTCCTCGAGCTTCTTGCGCACGCCTTCGACCACTTGTTGCGCATTGGAACCGGCGAGACCGAGCACAAGGCCTTGCACCGCTTCGCTCTTGCCGCTTTGTGTCACTACGCCATAACGGGTCATGGTGCCGATGCGCACCTCCGCCAGCGCGCCTATCCGCACCGGCACGCCATCCTTGACCGTCACGACGACGGCACGCAAATCATCGAGACTGGTGATGCTGCCCTCGCTTCGGACCAACAGCACTTCATCGCCTTCGCCAAGGCGACCGGCGCCATCATTGCGGTTGTTCGCCGCAATGGCTTCTTTCAGTTGAGCGAGGCTGACGCCGCTGGCGGCCATCGCCAGTTCGTTGGGGACCACCTCGAAGGCGCGCACCACGCCACCCAGCGAATTGACGTCGGCGACGCCCGGTACGGTACGCAGAGCGGGCCGGATCACCCAGTCGAGTAATGTGCGGCGTTCTGCCAAGGACATGCCATCGGCTTCGACCGTAAACATATACATTTCCCCGAGCGGGGTCGTAATAGGCGCCATGCCGCCACTGATCCCGGCCGGCAGACTGTCAGAAATGCCTGCAAGGCGTTCGCTGACCTGCTGTCGCGCCCAGTAACGGTCGGTGCCGTCCTGGAAATCGATGGTGACATCGGCCAGGCCGTACTTGGTGACGGAGCGCAGAATCTTGGTGTTGGGGATACCCAGCATTTCGACTTCGATCGGTACGGCGATCCGGTTCTCGACTTCCTCCGGCGTCATGCCTGGTGCCTTCATGATGACTTTGACCTGCGTACTGGAAACGTCCGGGAAGGCATCAATCGGAAGTTGCGTGAAGGCGAACCAACCGGCGCCCGCCACCATCAGGGTGGCAAGCAAAACGAACAGGCGTTGCGACAAGCAAGCCTGGATCAGGCGGGATAGCATCAATCGCCTCCTTTTTCGCCAAGCCAGGAACCCTTGAGCGCAATTACGCCGGAGACCGCTATTTTCTCGCCCGCGCGCAGGGCGCCGCTGACGCGCACCCGCTGACCGGCACTGCTCACTACGCTGACTGCGCGCGCCTCGAAAGCTGTGCCATTGCGTACAAATACGTAAGCCTTGTCGTTGTCACGTGCGACAGCGGCCAACGGAACGTCCCATGCCCCGCTCGCTGCGGGCAGCGGCAACTGAACGGTGACCAGTTCGCCTGGGCGCAAGCCGCTAGCCCCTGTATCCAAGACGGCTCTGATCGCTACTGTCTGGCTGCCTGCCGACACCATGGGACTTTTGCTGGTGACGGTCGCCGTGCCGGCGCGGTCCTGAAGGGTCAACTTGCTGCCCGTTTGCCATGCGCTCGCTTGAGCCGCTGGTGCCTGGATTTCCAGCGCGAGGCGATCCACCTGCGCCAAGTGCAGCAGCGCCACCGAGGGTTCGACCCGCTGTCCCGGCTTGACGTTGATGCTGACAACCGTGCCGGCACTCTGTGCCGATAAGGTAATGGCATCTTCCAGTTTGCCGGTAGCGACAACCCGTTGGATCTGTGCATCGCCCATTCCGCTGAACCGCAGTGCTGCCTTTGCCTGGCGTAGCGTCGCTTCGCTCTCCGACAGGTTTGCCTGCGCCTCTTCGTGACGGCGGCGCGCAATGATACCCTCTTCAAACAGAGCCTTTTCGCGCTGCGCGGCCTTGCGAGCAAGACCGGCCCGGCTAGCGGCTTGCAACAGTTGCAACTGAAGCGGCCCCAGTTCCGGACTGCTGATGCGTATTAACGCCGCGCCCTGCCTGACGCTCTGATTTGTCTGGACCAGTACCTGGGTGGCCAACCCAGATAAGGGAGTGCTGACAATCTGCTCGCGATCGGGGGGGACGCTGACCGAAGCAGGCAGTGTCAATATGACCGGCGCGGCCCCGGCTTGCAGCGGTGCCGTCTGAATACCCATGGCCTGCATCTGTTGATCGGTCACTGTAAATTTGGCCTGTCGCTCTGCGGCATGCAAGTTGGGATGAAATGCCAGGGCAATTAATAACAATTGCAATGAATACGAAATTCTTTTTCTCATAGATTTCTCGATAACGAATGAATTGGACATGAGGCCGGCAAAGCGGCGTCACCCGGTCAAGGGACAACGGCTAAAGGGTGTGATGATGGAAGCAATGCGAGCGAAAAAACGACGTGAACTGTCGGCACTCGCTACTCAACCCGCTCTACAGGGAAACGCAAACTAGTTGCGCAACCCGATAAATGGACGGATTTATGCTGTCAGAACGAGTTGGCGCGGTGGCCGATAGGGCTGGTCTAAAGCTGGGCGCGGGAGCGCCTGCGATGAAAACTGCAGAGGAATAGAAGTCGCTTCGGTTGCTACGCGGAGGGCGTGGTCAGGCATACCCGTCAGGAACTGAACATGATCCGCGGCATGAAGTACATGGTGCTGAACGGCGGTGAGGTTGTCGTCACCCTGTGGATCGCTTGACTTTGCCTCACGATGTTCGTGGTCAGGCGCCAACTGGACGATGTCCGCATGCATTAATTCATGCGAGATCGACTTTTTTGAAAAGCTCCATAGGCCCAAGTTCGCCAAAAATATGACGAGCAAGATAAATGCCAACGGTTTGTGGAGCTTGAGCATGGGCCGGACTCTACCACGAAAAACGAAATACTGAAAAGCCGTTATATCGGAAAAATGGCCTTAACACTTGTCATTCATGCACTCACAGCCAGTAAAATTCGATGCTGACAAGCATTGCGATCGCGCCGGGCAATCAGGACCAAGTTATGATTCATCCTTCACAGCGATTCAAGGTACGGACAAAATGATAGAGGCAGAAATGAAGGAGTGCCCATGTGGCTCAAACCTTCCCTTTGGGAAGTGCTGCGGCCCAATTATTGATGGCGAGCCCGCACCAACGGCGCAAGCGTTGATGCGATCCCGCTACACAGCTTACGTCGTCGGCGCGCTCGATCATGTCGCCAATACCCATGCCGCCGAAGTGCGTGACGATTTCAATCGGCCCGAAGCGGAGCGTCTGGCCCGTAGCTGCATTTTTCAGGGTCTCGAAATTCGGAAGGCGACCGAGGTTGGGGACAATGCACAGCTTGATTTCGTCCTGCGCTTCAAGCGAGACGGAAAGGACATGATCCAGGTCGAACTGGCCGATTTCCGCAGGGAAAACGGTCGATGGCTATACGCCGGTGGCAAGCTGAGTCCACAGGTAATCCAGCGCACTGTCAATCGCGTTGGCCGCAATGATCCTTGTCCTTGCGGTTCCGGAAAGAAAGCCAAGAAGTGCTGCTGTATCGCGTCGGAAGCCGTGTAACGATGACCTTGCATTTTGCCTGTACCGGCTGCGGAAAGTGTTGCTACGGTCAGTTGCCGCTGACTGTAAAAGATGCCTTGATCCACGCCGGGCGTTTTCCGCTGGCCTTGTTGTGGACGCCTCTGCGGAAAGGCAGCAAGGATTTTCCGTTAGTATCGCGCCTGGGCGTCACTGTACCCTTGCCTAAGCATCCGGGCCTGGCAGCACTGGTGGTTCCGACATCCTACATTCCCCCTACGATGGCTTGTCCAGCCCTCGGCGCGGACAACCTATGCACCATTCACGCGAACAAGCCCACTCGCTGCAAGACAATGCCGTTTTACCCGTACCGCGATGAGCAATATCAGCATGAGTTACTGAAGCCCCGCAAGGGATGGGAGTGCGATACCTCGGCAGGAGCGCCCATTGTCTTTCAGAACGGAAAGCTTACGCAGCGCGACGACTTCGACCAGGAGCGAAGCGACCTTGAGGAACAAGTCCCTCTCATCCGCCAGTTTGCCAACTACCAATTCAGATATAACCCGATGTTGGCTGCGACGCTGGCACTGGAAGCGGCAAAATCGAGTCCTGGACAGGTCGTCACCAGTTTGTCGTCATTCCTGACCGCCACGCGCAACCCCGATGCCCAAACCGTCGCGCGACTGCAGCAGCCCGTCCTTGTCACCTATCTTGAGAAAACGGCCGGACGGCCCGAGTTTCGCGAATTTCACGCGCAGTATGGCGCATGGCTTGAAGAAATGGACTACCTCGCGCGCTAAGTGCGACGATGGGTGGCAATTCAAGAGCCCACAGGATGGTCCTCGCGGCGTATGGCGATCAAGTCTTCCAGCCGACCCAAGTTGCTTTCATCAACATTAGCTGCATATTCTACAAACGCCGACAGCATCGGTGTCGATGCCGTTTGCCCAAAAGAAGCAAGCAGGGCGCCAATCAGCGAGCTCATCGTTTCTTCGCGCGATAGCCGTGGCGAATATACGAAGGAATGCCTAATCTTCGTTCGTTCAAGCATCGTTTTCCGGTAAAGACGTTCAAGCGTCGACTGTACGGTATGAAGCGAAATCTCACGCATGACTCCCACGCGCTGATGAACAGCGCTGGGATCACCAGACTGATTCATCCACAGATCGTTCAGCACCGCTTTTTCAAGGTCGCCTAGGATAGGCGGGTTTGGCAAGAGCATAAGTCTCCCAGGAGTTCGTGACGATCATTGGGGCATCGATTTCGATGCGGACTTTTACAGGAAATGCAGCTTGCCAGCCTAGCCTAAAGCCAGCGTCGCCCGCTTCGGATAGACCGTGTTCCACAGCACGATAGCGGCCGTGACAAAGTGCAAGCACGCCCGCGATTAAAAAATGTATGCCTCCAGTTCATTTCTGCTCACGCTTCCCACCTAGCTCGGGCCAATGTAAATGCTGATCATCGATCCTATAGAAATGCTCATGAACGCCGTCCTTGCTGTTCTGCTGAAGGTGAGGATCGTCGAAAGGAAGATCGGCATGGCCGTGTTTAAGTACATCGGGGTCGTGGCGTGGCCAGATCCAAGCGGCGGCCAGCACCGCCACGAAGGCAAGTGCCGAAAGCATGGCAAATGTCGCAGGCAAGCCTACCTTAGCACCGAACCAGCCGGCTAGCGGATAGGTGATCAGCCAGCATACGTGCGACAGCGCGAACTGAGCTGCGAACAGGGCCGGCCGGTCTTCGGCGGCGGCCGAGCGGCGCAACAGGCGGCCGGACGGTGTCTGGGATAGCGAATAGCCAAGTCCTAGAGCAAACCAGAGCGGCAACAGGGCTGTATAGCTGTCGACCAGCGCACCGACAAGCAAGCCGGCAACCAGGATGGCTGCGCCGCCCAGCATGGCGCTGCGATCGGTGATATTGCCTAGTAGTTTAGGCAGCACCAGTGCCGCGATCATCGATCCGGTACCGAACGCTGCCAGCGCCCATGCGGTCGCGTTCTGTGACATCCCGAAGCGTGCCTGGACCAGCACGACGGTGTTGACGATGACCATCGCACTGGCGGCCGCGACGGCCAGGTTCAGCGCGAGTAGGCCGCGCAGGCGCGGCGTGGACAGGAACAGCCGCACACCGCGTGTGGTGCGCTCGTAGATGCCACGCTGTGGAGTCAGCGGCGGCTTCGGTAGCGACACTGAAATGACGAGCAATGCCGACGCCAGGAAACCGACGACGGTTCCCCCGAACAGCGCGTGGAAGCTGACGACCGAAAGGAGCGCCGCCGCCAGCATCGGACTGGCCACACTTTCCAGATCATAGGCGAGCCGCGACAGTGACAATGCCCGAGTGTAGTCTTCCTCGTTTGGCAAGACATCCGGAATCGTCGCCTGGAATGTTGGGGTGAAGGCGGCGGATGCTGATTGCAGCACAAAAATCAGCAGGTATATCTCCCATATTTGCGTCACGAAGGGCAGTACCAACGCGACGGCCGCGCGCACTAGGTCAAGGATGACAAGCATGCTACGTCGCGGCCAGCGATTCGCAAACGCCGCTGCGACCGGCGCGACTCCGACGTAGGCCACCATCTTGATTGCCAGCGCCGTGCCAAGTACCTGGCCGGCATTGGCCCCAGCCATCTCGAATGCCAGTAGGCCAAGGGCAACTGTGGCCATGCCGGTGCCAACAAGGGCGACAACTTGGGCCAGAAATAGGTGTCGATAGGTACGATTCGCAAGGACGCTTAACATGGTCTATTCCGGTGGTTAGGTCATTCGGTATGGTTTCGTTTGAAGAGCAGTATTTCGTGTATTGCTGCTCAGGGAATTGTTTCTTGCTAGGGGATCGAAGACACGCTGCAGGGGCGCATCCGGAGGGGCAAGGAAAATTTAGCACGCAAGGTGCTAATTGCCGCGCCTGGGTGATGCAAGTGTGGACGCCCTTGGAGGCGACTCAGCTTGCTAAGGAAGCCTGCCTGTCGGTGTTAGTTGCAAGGTTCTATTTGTTGGTGATGCCATCGATTCAATTTCCATAGATCGCCTTATTTGAGGTAAGACCGTAGCGCAGCCACAACTTGCTCCAAGTCCTCGCTGCGTTGCTGCGGGGAAATCTCATCCACACCAAGATGCTCGCGGATATGCCCTTCCAACACCTCGGCCATCAGGCCATTCACAGCGCCCCTGATAGCGGCAATCTGCTGAAGAACCGCCGTGCAGTCCGTTTCCTGCTCTAGCGCCTTTTCTAGAGCTTCCGTCTGCCCCTTGATCCGTCGCACTCGTGTCAACAACTGCTTCTTGCTCTTGATCGTATGTGGCATGACATCCTCATTTTTTGATTGTCGTAAAGTATACTGGGGTATAGTATGCCACGTTTGCGTAAAGGATACGAACATGCAACCTACCAATTCTGCTGAGGGCTGGCGTCACTCACATCACTTTAACGAGGGCGACCCACTAGCCGAAAGAAATACCCGTTGGGTCGTGGTACTAACCGCCTTGATGATGGTGGCCGAGATCGTCGGCGGGTGGCTGTACAACTCAATGGCATTGTTGGCCGACGGTTGGCACATGAGTTCGCACGCCTTGGCGCTCAGTCTCTCGGTGCTAGCCTACGGCGCTGCTCGACGCTTTTCGCACGACAAACGGTTTGCATTCGGCACGTGGAAGATCGAGGTGTTGGGGGGCTATACCAGCGCGGTTTTTCTCGTTGGTGTGGCCGGGCTGATGCTCTATCAGTCAGCTGAACGACTGATTTCACCAAGTCCGATTCACTACGACCAAGCTATCGCCATTGCCGTTGTCGGACTCTTGGTGAATCTTGCCTGCGCGTGGTTGCTCAAAGACGGCCATGCGCATCATCATGGCAATGAAAACCACCATGACCATGCTGGTCACGATCACCACCATCACGACCTGAATCTGCGTTCCGCCTATCTCCACGTTGTAGCAGATGCGGCCACATCGGTACTCGCAATTTTCGCGCTATTTGGCGGGAAGCTCTGGGGGGCAAACTGGCTTGACCCGGCAATGGGTATTGTGGGTGCCGGACTGGTCGCGGTATGGGCATATGGGTTGTTGCGCGATACGGGACGCGTGCTGCTGGATGCAGAAATGGATGCACCCGTGGTGGCGGAAATTCACGATGTTATCGAGGCAAGTCCTGTGAAGGCAGAAATCACCGATTTGCATGTCTGGCGCGTCGGCAAGGGAAAATACGCCTGCATCCTCTCACTCGCCGTCACGGACGCCGTTGAGCCGGACTACTTCAGGCGACAGCTCAGCATCCATGAAGAACTGGTGCATGTCACGGTAGAAGTGAACCAGCACGGGCAGTCTAACTTGTAAGACATTGGCTGGACGTCAATATGAGCGATCGGGCGCTGATTAGCGATCGACAGCGGGAGGGAATCGCGCTGGCCAAGCAGCGAGGCACATACTGTGGCCGCAAGAGTGCGCTGGTGGATGACCAGGTTGTCGAGCTGCACTGGCGCACAGGCGCCGGCGAAGAGAAGGCTGCACTCGCGCGCGAGTTCGGCATTGCTCGCGGAACGTTGGTTGATGTGGTCCCGCCTTGAGTGCGTAAGACCGGGTCATATTTTTCGTCAAACCCGACCGCAAAGATCGCATCTTCTTTTCACTTTATATTTTCCGCTCATGACCACTGACACGCGCCGGCTGACGATTCTATCTGCCGAGGAAATTTCCGCCCTTTACGACCTGCCCAAGTTTAACGATGACGACAGGCGGCTCTACTTCTATTTTAGTTCGGTCGAGCGCGATGCGGTGGATCGCGTCCATACATCATCGGCGGCGGTGCATCTGGCGCTGCAGCTGGCCTATTTTAAGGCCAAGCGACGATTCTTTGTCTTTGAACCAAATTCGGTCGCTGACGACATCGCCCACGTTGTCAAGCGTCATTTCACCGGCAAGAAGATCAGCACACTGAAAGCCGTGTCCAAGCCAACCCGACTGGACCAACAAAAGATCATCCTGCAATTGTTCGATTACCGCTTGGCCGATCAATCGTACAAGGAAGAACTGGAGCACAAGTCGTTGCGTTTCGCGATGCTGTCGACACAGCCAATCTACATCATGCGAGAAGTCCTGCAGCACCTGGAGAGCCAGCGCGTCGTCATACCCGGCTACAGCTATCTGCAGGACATGGTCGGGCGTGCCGTAACCTCAGAGCGCAACCGCATCACTGCCCTCCTGGAGGCGGCGTTGACCCCGTCGGCGCGCGAACAGTTGGATGCCTTGCTCGAAGCTGACGAAAACATGTACCGGATCAGCGCATTGAAGCGCGAAGCCAAGGATTTCAGCTACAAGGAGCTGCGCCACGAAGTCGAACGGCGGCGCTTCTTCTATCCACTGCATGATACGGCGCGCAATTTCCTGGCCATCGCCGGACTCTCGGCCGAAAGTGGCAAATATTACGCGTCACTGGTCAAGTTCTATACCGTCTACAGCTTGCGACGCATGGCGACCAAGACAACACGGCTGTACCTGCTGTGTTTTGCGTACCATCGCTTCCGTCAGATCAACGACAACCTGATTGACGCCTTCATCCACCTGGTCCACCAGTACGAGAAGCTTGGCAAGCGGGCCGCCGACGAGACCATGCACAAGGCGATGGAGGATGCGGCCGCACATTTGCAGGCGGCGGGCCAAGTGCTAAACCTATTTACCGACACCGCCATACCCGGAGATGCTCCATTTTCCACCGTCAAGGTACAGGCGTTCCACCTGCTGGAGCCCGAACAGTTTCCGATCGTGGCGAACTACCTGCGCAATATCGCCTTTGACAAAGTCGGGTTCGAGTGGGCGTACTACACCACCTTATCGCACCAGTTCAAGCGAAATCTACGCCATCTGTTTTGCGAACTGGACTTTGCCGGTCGTGTGGAAGACTCGCCACTACTGGGCGCGGTGCTTGTCCTTCAAGACCTGCTGCGCAGCGGGAAGTCGCCGCGCCAGGCCAAGCTGTCTCTGTTTCCAACCGAAGTGATTCCCAAGAGTCTGCAGCGTTATCTTTTCGTGGATGCCGAGGAAGCCGACGACCAGCTAGCCGACGGCGATAAGGTGCTGGACGTCGACCGCTACGAATTCCTGCTGTACCGCCTGCTGCGCAATGCGCTCGAAGCGGGCAACCTATTTGTCAAGGACAGCGTGGAATTCCGCCGCTTCGAGGATGACTTGATCAGCGACGAGCGCTGGGAAAACAAGGCGCAAGTCCTTCAGGAAATCGGCGCGCAGATCCTGATCGATCCGATCGAGAACACACTGGCACAGATGAAGGCCGATCTGGAAACGAAGATCGAAGCCGTCAACCAGCGTATCGCCGACGCGGTCAACCAGCATATCAAAATCACTGGCCGTGGCGAAAAGAGGCGCTGGCAGTTGCTATACCCGAGCGAGGACGAACCGGTAAACAGCCCGTTCTTCGGCAAGCTGCCGGGTGTGGGTGTCGCCGATCTGTTGTGGTTTGTCCACCAGCACACCGGGTTCTTAAAAAGCTTCAGCCACGTGCTGGACCGCTATGTCAAGCACGATCCCGATCCGCGCGAACTGCTAGGGTGCATTGTCGCCATGGGTACCAATATGGGGATCGGCAAAATGGCAGAGGTCTCAGGCCTGAATTACGCGTCGCTGCTTAATACGGCGCGAAATTTCCTGCGCCAGGAAACTCTACATGTGGCCAACGATGCGATCAGCAACGCGATCGCCGTGCTGCCGGCATTCCATCTGTACGATATCCGTGACGACGTGCATTCAAGCAGCGACGGGCAGCGGATCGAAACGCAGATCGATACGGTCAACGCCCGTTATTCGCCGAAATACTTCGGATTACAAAAAGGCGTCAGCGCCTACACGCTGGTCGCCAACCATGTGCCGATCAACGCCAAGATCATCGGCACGCACGAGCACGAAAGCCACTACGTGTTCGACCTGTTGTACAACAACACGTCTGACATCAAACCGGAGCGGCATTCCACCGATACGCACGGCACCAACCAGGTCAATTTCTGGACCTTGCATGTGTTCGGCTACCAGTTCGCGCCGCGCTACCGTGACCTACACAAGAAAATGGAAAAACTGGTCGGCTTCCAGAACCCGGGCGAGTATGGGGAGTTGTTGATCAAGCCATCCAGAAATGTGCCTGAGGATCTGATCATTGCCGAATGGCCCAATGTCCAGCGCATCATGGCTTCGCTCGCGCAAAAGGATGTGACGCAGGCGACCGTCATCCGCAAGCTCAGCAGCTACACGCGCCAGAATCAGACCAAGAAAGCCCTGTGGGAATTGGACAATATACGTAGGACGCTGTACATCCTGGACTTCATCGACGACGCAACCCTGCGGCAAAGCGTACAAAAAGCCTTGAATCGGGGAGAGGCCTATCACCGGTTCCGCAAATCGGTGTCCTACGTCAACAATGGGAAGTTCAGGGTCAAGACTGAAGCAGAGCAGAATATCTGGAATGAGTGCTCGCGGTTGATCGCCAATGCCATCATTTATTACAATACGGCGTTACTGTCGAAGGTTTATGAACAGAAGCGCGCGGCGGGCGATGAGGAAGCGATTGGGGCGTTACGCGGCGTGTCGCCAGTGGCCTGGCGCCATGTGAACCTGATTGGCCGTTTTGAATTCAAGGCCGAAGCGCCTCAGCTCGACATCGATGCGCTGGCGGCGCGCTACGCCGAACCGGGCTACTGGGTTCGAGCGTTCGAGGAAGGCGAGGACGGTTCATTAGCCTGAGAATTCAAGCGCTTACGAAAACTTTTACCTTTTCGAGGGGATGGGTAGAAATAGCCAACAACGGGCAAGCGGGCGCTGAGACAAATCAGGCCGGTTTGACCCGCTTACGCAACAGACTGCCGGCCGCGTTATCCTCGAACCGGCTGGCCTCCTCAATGTAGCCATGGACCGTGCCGTCGTGGCGCCAGCCTCCTTGCTTCTTGATGTCGCGGAAGTCGGCTCCGGCGCGGTGCGCGCTGGTGGCCATGCCACGCCGCAGACTGTGACTAGACAGGTCTAGCACGTAGTCGAGTTTGACCAGTGTCGCGCAATCCTCCAGGATCGTATTCACGCTGCCCACGCCCAGAGCGGCGCTGGCCACCGTCCCCCACTTGCTGATAGACCGAAACACCGGTCCGGCCATGATGTCGGCGGCGTCGAGCCAGGCGCGCAACGCCGCCGCCGGGCAGCAAGGGCCGTCGCTGTACGGGATCGCCTTGATGATCCCTTCGCCCAGTTGGTCAGTCTTCGAGCGCGGCAGCATGATCTCGATGCCCTCGGGTGTCCAGCCAATATGTCCGACCTCGATGGCGACCAGCTCGCTGCGCCGCAATCCGCCGAAAAAACCGATCTGCAAAAGTGCGTTGTCGCGCGTCGCCTTCAACGTGCCGGCGCTGACCAGCTGCACCACGATACGTTCCAGGTCCTCGATTGGAAGGGCCTTGGCCCTCTTCTTCGGGCGGCCGTGCGTGCGTGCGATCCCCGTCAGTGTCTTGCGCACGGTCGGTGTCGAAGCCGGATTGGGGAAGCCCAGGTGGACGTGCCACTGCGACAGTGCCGTCAGGCGCAACGCCAAGGTGCGGGGATTGAGGGTCGGCGCGTAGGTGAGCAGGTATCGGATGATCGCCGCTTCGTCGGCCGGCAACACGCCGCCCCACGCCAGGTAGTGGTTTACGGCGGACCGGTACGCCCGGCGCGTGTTGTCGGCCGTGGCGGCGGCCAGGACGGCGCGGTGCTGGGCTGCGAGCACGGCGTCCACAGCTGTAACGGCAGAGTGCAGCGCCGACGCTGGGTGTGCATCGTTATTTTCGGCGCCGTTGTCGGCGGGTTCGGGGGTGGCCATGGCTGTGTTGCTCGCGGTCGGGCTTGTAACGGGGGTTACGGCAGGATAGCACGCTGCGGATCGGCATCGGTGTCGATAAGCTCGATTATCGGCACTAAATGTGCATCCTTCATTGATCAGCTTTAACTGTAATTTAAGATACTATTACGTATTACATAGCACGTTATCTTATTTAAGGATCGATCATGGCCAGAGCCGGTGTCCTGTACTCTCATGTCGCGAAGGCGGCCGCCCAGCTGGCAGCCGCGGGCAAGAACCCCACCGTCGACACCGTGCGTGAGGCCATAGGCGGCACCGGCAGCAAAAGCACCATCGCGCCCATGCTCAAGCAATGGAAGGCGCAACATGGGGGCGAGGTCGCAGCTGCCGGCGCCGGCCTGCCGGCCGATCTGCTGGAGGCCGTCCAGGGGGTGTACGAGCGCGTGCAGGAGGGTGCGAAAGCCCAGGTCGAGCAACTGCGCGCCGAGCATCAGCAGGCGGCGCAAGAGGCCGCGCGCGTGTTAGAGGCGCTGTACGCCGAAGGGCGGAAACTTGGCGCCGAGCGCGAAGCGCTTGCGGACGAACTGGCAAACGTGAAGGCAATGCTCGCGCGCGAGCAGGTGGCACGGCAAAAAGACGCCGTGGCAATCGTCGCCCTCGAATCCGAAAAAGACGGGCAGGCCCAACGCTTGGCCGATCGCGCGGCGGAGATCAGATCGCTGGCGGACTAGCTGGCTCAGGCCCGGCGGCAGTTCGAGCACTTCCAGGATGCGAGCGCGACCCAGCGCCAGGAAGACAAGAGCGCGTATGAGGCGCGCATTGCCCGTACCGAGCAGGAGGCGGGCACGCTGCGCACCTACCTCCAGGACAGCCGCGAGGCGCTGGCCGTGCTGCGCAGCGAGAAGGTCCATCTTGAGCATACCTTGGCCGAACAGCTAGATGCAGCCAGAGAGCAGGCCCGGAAGCTGTACGAAGGGACGGAGGCAGTGAATGCCGCGCGCGAAATGGCAAGTAGCAGGCAGTTCGAGATGGAAATGGCCGAGGAGCGCCTGGACCACTCCCAGCAAGCAAATGCGCGGCTGGAGGCGCGCCTGGCTGAGCTGGAGGGCGAGAATGTGCTGTTGAAAGCGAAGGCGATGGTATCCGTACCCAAGGCCCGCGGGCGTAAAACGTAAGGCTACTTACCGATAAAAACAGCAATCTGGATGCAGCGAAATAGCATCAACTATTCCACTCAACAACGCCCTCTCGCATCTGTAGCGCGTCGATGCCTTGGTCGCGGAGCAGCCTGACTGCATCGGACGACATCAAGCAGAACGGACCGCGACAATATGCGATCACGGGCCTGTCCTTTGGCAATTCGGCCAGACGGTTCTTCAACTCGGCCAGTGGCATCGAACGTGCAAACGGCACGTGGCCAACCGCGTATTCCTCTCCCGGACGTACGTCGATCACGATCACTTCCCCGGATTTCGCCTTGTTCAGCAGTTCTTCGCGACTATTGCCGACCCACTCATGGGTGGCAGCAGAGAGCTGGCGCAGAGCGTCCTGCAATTCGAACAGCCGGTCCTCGGCCAGAACCCGGAGTGTCACCCATAGCTGGCCCACCTCTGCGCTGGCCAGCCGGTAAATGATGTACTTCCCCTGGCGTTCAGCCTCGACAAGGCGCGCGGACTTCAATTCTTTCAAGTGCGCGCTGACCAGCTTCGCACTAATGCCCGCTTCCAGCGCCAAGGCCTCAACGGTCTTGGGGGACTGCCCCAGCAATTCAATCAGCTCCAGCCGCTTCGGGCTGGCCGATGCCTTGGCGATACGTGCTACTTGCTCGTACAGGGCGTCCTTGATGGTTCTATTCGTTGTCATAGGAGGAGTGTCAGCATTTCGTAGTCTCAGGTCAAGGCCACCGGCAATTTAGTCTTGCAGGAAAAACAAAGATCCATTATATTCCAATGATCGTTAGATTGTTGGTTCTTTTACTTTATGAGGCAAATTCCCATGCAGGCACTGTTCATTCTGAACGCCGCGCCATACGGCAGCGAGCTGACCCACAACGGCTTACGGCTGGCCGCAGCACTGGCCAAGCGTGAACACAATACGGTGCGCATCTATCTGATGGGCGACGCGGTTGGCACCGCAAAAAGCGGTCAGAAGGTGACGGAAGGGCAGCCCAACCTGCAAACAATACTGGGGCGGATTAGCGCCACCAACCAAGACAACATCGGCGTATGCGGTGGCTGCATGGATTCACGCGCGCTACAGGACAGTGACCTGATCGAAGGGACATATCGCGGCACGCTTGAGCAACTGGCGGACTGGTCCGAATGGGCGGACAAGGTTTTCGTATTTTAGGAGGCTGCAATGTTTTTCAAGCAAAGAACAAATGACGATGCATCGATCTCGTACTTCTTCGGTTGCGGCGGGCAAGGCAAGGGAATCGCACTCGACGTGCTGGCCGGCGACGAAGCCTGGTATATGGACCAGGCACGCATGCTGGGTGTTGAGATTTCCTATGTGTTTGATTCACATATCCATGCCGACCACCTGTCCGGCGGCCGAACGCTTGCCGAACTTAGCGGCGCGGCTTACTCGCTACACGAAAGCAATATCGGCAAGGCCGCCTTCCCGTTCACCCCGGTGACCGACAAGCAGACCATAGATGCCGGCAATACTCGCATTCAGGTCATACATACGCCGGGTCACACAGAAGATAGCATTTGCCTGCTGGTCTCGGACCGCCGGCGCGCAGAAGCGCCATGGTTCATTCTGACTGGTGACACATTGTTCGTCGGTTCGGTCGGCCGACCGGACCTCGCGGGACGCGAACAAGAAATGGCGGCCCAGCTGTGGGACAGCCTGCAAGGCCGGCTGCTGAACTTGCCGGATGAGCTGGAAGTTTTTCCAGGGCACCAAGCTGGAAGCGCATGCGGCGCGGATATCTCTGGAAAGCCGTCGTCGACGATCGGTTTCGAAAAGCGCTGGAATTCTTTGCTATCCCTGGAGAAGGCGGCATTTATAACGGCCCTCACGACCACGATCCTACCGCGCCCCGCTGAGATGGAAAGGCTTGTCGCCGCCAATCTCGGCCAAGTTGAGGTTGCATGAGCAAGGAACGGGCTATGCCACCGGCGGCACATTCCCCGGCCACCCCCACTGGCCTACAACTTGGACTGCGCGCGAACTGGCGCCAATTTAGCTTGCTTGTTGTCGTCAATGCATTTGTTGGCGCCATGGTCGGGATGGAGCGCAGCATCTTGCCCGCCATTGCCGAACAGGAATTCAAGCTGGTCGCCCACACGGCGATTCTGGCTTTCATTGTTGTCTTCGGTGTTGCCAAGGCCATCACTAATTATTTTGCCGGCCGCTTTTCCGACGCCTACGGACGCAAGGTAGTGCTAGTGATTGGCTGGCTGATCGCCACGCCGGTCCCCTTTTTGCTGATGTGGGCGCCGTCATGGAACTGGATTTTGCTGGCCAACGTTTTTCTGGGCGTGAGCCAAGGGCTGACCTGGTCGACCACGGTAATCATGAAGATCGATCTTGCCGGTCCCAAAAATCGGGGCACGGCGATGGGCATCAATGAATTCGCGGGCTATTTCGCCGTCGGCGCAGCGGCGCTGGCGACCGGCTGGATTGCAACCAATTATGGCTTGCGACCGCAGCCGTTCTACCTTGGCGTGGCGTTTGCAGTGATCGGCTTGCTGCTATCGGTTTTGGTTGTGCGCGAGACGCGCGGCCACGCGCAAATGGAAGCCGCAATGACCGCCACGCGCGGCGCGGCCATCGTGCCGACGCAGCGCGCGATTTTCTGGCAGACCAGCGTACGTGACCCCAACTTGTCGTCGATTAGTCAGGCCGGACTTGTGAATAATCTCAACGATGGCATGGCATGGGGGTTGTTCCCCTTTGTGTTCGCCGGCGCCGGCATGACCCTCACCCAAATCGGCACGCTTGCCGCGATCTACCCGACCGTATGGGGAGTATGCCAACTCTTCACCGGCGCGCTGTCGGATCGTATTGGTCGTAAGGGATTGATCGTGGCGGGGATGTGGGTTCAGGCAGCCGGCATTGCCATAATCGCCTTCCGGTCCTCGTTCGGATGGTATGCGACAGGCGCGATTCTCCTGGGAATCGGGACTGCCATGGTCTATCCGACGCTACTGGCGGCCATCGGCGACGTAGTCAACCCGGCCTGGCGCGCTTCGACCGTCGGCGTCTACCGTTTCTGGCGCGATCTAGGCTATGCCATCGGGGCCTTGGTGGCGGGCGTTGTGGCCGACCTGTACGGCGTGGTCAGCGCGGTATGGTTAGTCGCAGCAATCACGTTCCTCTCGGGTATGGTCGTTATAGTCCGTATGCGATATTAACGCTTCAGTCGCAGAAAAAAGCCGAACAACGAGCAATAAATGACTTGGCAAGCGGGACACTGAATCGAATGCCACGCCTCTAATTACCTTCTGGAACCCAACGTGCCGGTTTGCTGCTACCGCGCCAAACTCAGGAGAATCTGATTATCAACGGCTGGAGCAATTTCTGGACGAACGATTTGATGACGGGCGTCTCCTTCACAACAGTAATTTCCTCCATGCGAGCGAAGCCGAAATCAGGATCAAACCCGGCCCATTGACATCAAAATTTCATCAAGTTGTCACGCCTGAGTAACAAGCCCTAGCTACGATGGCCTCATATTTGATTTGCGAATCAATATTCCATATTGATTACCTTATTGATCGGAGAGGCCATGATCCAACTTCACAAAGTATCGGTACAGTACGGCAGCTTCACAGCCTTGCATTCGACAACACTGGCGTTCGTACCTGGGCAATTCACGGTATTGCTTGGCGCTTCTGGTGCCGGCAAATCCACCCTGTTGCGCAGCCTGAACTTGCTCGCACGTCCCAGCGCAGGCCACATTACGGTTGATGGCGTGGGAGAGTTGGACCATGCCGGGCGTGTCCATGAACATCGCAAGCGCACAGGCATGATCTTTCAGCAGCACCAATTGATCGCACGCCAGAGCGTGCTGGCCAACGTACTGCTGGGCCGCATCGGTTACCACCCGGCCTGGCGCACAATGTTTCCGTTGCCGTACGGGGAACGCCGTATTGCGCTCGAATGTCTAGAGCGCGTCGGTCTATTGCACAAGGCGCTCGAACGCGTCGATTGCCTAAGCGGCGGCCAGCAGCAGCGCGTCGGAATCGCCCGGGCGCTCGCGCAACAACCCCGTCTGATGTTGGCGGACGAACCGGTAGCGAGCCTCGACCCGGCTTCGTCGCGTCAGGTGCTGGCCCAACTCAAACGTTTTTGCCACGAGGATGGAATCACCATCGTCGTCAGTCTGCACCAGGTAGATCTGGCCTGCGAATACGCTGACCGCATCATCGGCCTGTCGCATGGACATGTCGTCTTCGATTCCACACCGGATGCCTTGACGCCAGTCCAGGCTGCCGCGCTGTACGAGCAAAAGACAGCGCCGTCCGAAGCACCGGACCATCAAGCTAAGCCCATTGAACCCAAAGCCACTTTCGTACAACTTGCCACTGCAAAGGAACCAGCATGAAAAAACTGTTCGCCGTCATAGGCATCGCCGCCTTGACCCTGTTTGGCAATGTCGCCCTCGCTGCCGATCCGGATCCTGACACCCTTAAGGTCGCACTGCTGCCCGACGAGAATGCCTCCGAACTCATCAAGCGCAACAAGCCGCTCAAGGAGTACCTCGAAAAAGCGCTCGGCAAGAAGATCGAGCTGGTCGTGACCACAGACTATTCGTCGATGATTGAAGCGATGCGATTCGGTCGCCTGGACATGGCGTATTTCGGTCCGCTGTCCTACGTTCTAGCCAAGAGCAAGAGCGACATTGAGCCGTTCGCAGCAATGGTCAAAGGTGGCAAAGCGACGTATCGTTCAGTTTTGATCGCCAATGTCAATTCCGGCGTCAATTCGTACAAGGACATCAAGGGCAAGAAAGTGGCCTTCGGTGATCGCGTTTCCACGTCGAGCCATCTGATCCCGAAGACAGTGCTGGCCGACGCGGGTGCGAGGGTTGACCGCGACTATTCCGCCCACTTCGTCGGCACCCATGACGCGGTCGCCATAAACGTCGCCAACGGCAACGCCGATGTCGGGGGCCTGTCGGAAGACATCTGGGGCTACATGAATGACCGGAAGCTGATCGACGCGTCCAAGGTCAAGGTGCTGGGTTACAGCAAGGGCTACCCGCAATTTCCGTGGACCATGCGCTCCAATCTCAAGCCCGAGCTCAAGCAAAAGATCCGGCAAGCTTTCGTCGACCTGAAGGATCCGGAAGTGCTGAAGAATTTCAAGGCTGAAGGCTTCACTTCCGTGACCGACAAGGATTACGACGTCATTCGCGACATGGGTAAAATCTTGAAGCTAGACTTTTCAAAGATGTGATCGATTGCGCGACAGGGAATCATGATGACGACATCGAATGTGATGAATGGTGCCACCGGTGCCGAATACGACAAGATGCTTGAAGCTGACCGGCGCCAATGGTGGCGGGGCGCCTTGCAGTTGACCGCTGTCCTTGCCATTGCTCTGATTGCCGCAAGCTACGTAGGGCTGCTTGACTATCGCAAGCTGGCTGACGGCTTGCCGGCGATTGCGACGCTCATGGGTGAAACAATGCCGCCGAACTTCACTGAATGGCGAAACTGGATCAAGCCATTGGTGGACACACTGGCCATGAGCATTGCCGGGACTGCGCTAGCCGTCGCGTTTTCGCTGCCCTTGGCGATCCTGGCCGCACGCAATACCAGCCCTCACCCATTGGTGTACCAAGCGGCCCGCATCGTACTCAATGCATTGCGTTCGGTGCCGGAACTGATCATGGGCATTCTATTCGTTGCCGCCGTCGGTTTCGGCGCCTTGCCTGGGGTGCTGGCACTCGGCTTGCACTCGATCGGCATGGTCGGCAAGTTCTTCGCCGAAGCGATTGAACATGCCGACGAAGGGCCGATTGAAGCCGCGCGCGCGGCCGGCGGTAGCCGACTGCAAGTCATTCTGCACGGCGTGCTTCCACAGGTGTTGCCGCAGATGGCTGATACCGCGATCTACCGGTGGGAGTATAACTTCCGTGCTTCGACCGTGATGGGTATGGTGGGCGCTGGCGGAATTGGCTTCGAGCTGATGGGCTCGCTGCGCATCATGCTATACCAGGAAGTGTCGGCAATCCTGCTGGTGATTCTCGCGATGGTGACATTGGTTGATGCACTCAGCTCGCGCTTGCGTCACAAATTCAAATAAGGAAGGACCTGCAACAATCATGAAACCACAAGTAGTCGTCACCCACTGGGTACATCCGGAAATCCTCGAATTACTGGAAAGCGTTGCGGAAGTCATTCCCAACAATACGCGCGACACCTTGTCGCGCGAGGAAGTGCTGAGCCGAGCAAAAAACGCCGCCGCCATCATGGTGTTCATGCCAGATAGCATCGATGAGGATTTTTTGAATGCTTGCCCGAAGCTAAGGATGGTTGGGGCAGCCCTGAAGGGTTACGACAACTTCGATGTGGAAGCCTGCACGAGGCGCGGCATCTGGTTTTCCATCGTGCCGGATCTGTTGACGATTCCAACGGCTGAATTGACCATCGGATTGCTGCTGGGTCTAACGCGCCACATGCTTGAAGGCGATCGCCGCATTCGCACTGGGCAATTTCAAGGCTGGCGCCCGGAATTGTACGGCGCAGGATTGACTGGCCAAACGCTTGGCATTATTGGAATGGGCGCGGTCGGAACAGCAATCGCCAAGCGCTTGGCTGGTTTTGATATGCGACTGGTGTATTGCGACAGCGTTGCGCTCGATTCTGCACGGGAGCAAGCCTGGGGATTGGAGCGAGTCAGTCTGGATGCGCTTCTGCAGGAAAGCGATTTCGTGGTTCCCATGCTGCCGATGACGCCGGAGACCTTTCATTTGATCAATGACGATTCGATCGCCAGGATGAAACGCGGCGCTTACCTGATCAATGCATGCCGCGGCTCCGTGGTCGATGAACAAGCCGTGAGTACCGCATTAAAAGCCGGCCATTTATCAGGCTACGCCGCCGATGTATATGAAATGGAAGAATGGCGCCGCGCCGACCGGCCAGCAGGCATCCCGCAATCGCTGCTCGTTAATCAAGCGCAGACTTTATTTACACCCCATTTAGGCTCGGCGGTAAAGGAAGTACGCCTGGAGATCGAGCGACAAGCGGCGCTGAATATTGTTCAGGCACTCTCCGGGCAGAGACCTGTTGGCGCCATCAACAATCCGGTTGAGCCTACTTTGGTGACTGCAGGATGCTAGACCTGGGATGTGTCGCGACGTTTCTTGCGGTTGCATCGTGTAGTGGATTTCGGGAAGCCGCTAAGAAAACCGGGCTTTCCCAACCGGCTGTAACGCAACATATCAAGCGCTTGGAACAGTCGCTGAACGCCAGCCTGATTGAGCGAAAGAATGACGGTTGCATTCTGACCTTACAAGGAAGGGAGTTTCTGCCTTTTGCAGAACATTTGATTCAACTTAGCGAGCGTGCCCAGGCCTTGTTCCGCAAGAACGCCATTGTGATCGGCGCAAGTTCCAATGCCGGGATCTATCTGCTTCAACCGCATTTAAAGATGTATCAGGAATCAAGCTCTCGCGAGATGAAAATCGTAATCGGCAAGAACCCTGACATCGCCGACAAGCTGGAGCGTCTTGAAATAGACGTGGCGGTCATGGAGTGGTGGGACAACCGCCCTGGCTATGTCGCGCAATTTTGGCGCCATGAGGAGCTGGTATTAATCGTGCCGAACGATCACCGCTGGGCCGACAGGCAGAGTATTCCACGCGAATGGTTGATCGGCGAACGACTGTTGGGCGGGGAATCAGGCACCGGTACCAACAGAGTTCTGCAACAGTATTTTGGCAACAATGCTCAGTCCATTGGCGTGTCGATTCAATTAGGTAGCACCGAAGCGGTTAAGCGTGCCGTACAAGCAGGGCTAGGCATTTCTCTGGTCATGGCGTCGGCTGTGGAACTGGAAAGTCGCGAGGGCAGATTGAAAGCAATCGCGCTCGAAAATGATCCGCCGAAGAAAGAAATTTTCATTATTCGAAGGCAGACCGAGCCACATCACGTCCCGCCCGCTGCGGAATTCGCCAGTTTTCTGCTTAAACAGGAATGCCAAATCTGACAGCAAGCTCCAGTCAAAACGACACCGTCAGTTTGACCCACTTCCAGGAGGGCGAAAGCGACGGCGCACAAGGGCCAAAAAATAATCTGCCATTCCACTGAATTGAATGCCACGCCGCTCACTACTTTCTGAAACCGAACGCGCCAGTTTACTGATTCTGCCTCGAAGTCAGGATGACCTGATTCAGCAATACAGTTTTACGGACGCCGACTTGGCGTTGATCCGGCAACGCCGTGGTGCTGCCAACCGCCTCGGCTTCGCGGTGCAGATGTGTTTGCTGCGCTACCCTGGCTATGCGCTGGCAAGCGACACCGCGCTGCCCGACCCGGTGCTCCACTGGATCGCCAAGCAGGTGCGCAGCGACGCCGAGGCCTGGCCTGAATACGCAGAGCGGGAAAAGACGCGCAATGAACACCTGCACGAGCTGCGCGCCTACCTGGGCCTGTCGGTGTTCGGGCTGCCGGACTACCGCAAGCTAGTGCACAGCCTGGCCGACCTCGCGGTGCAGACGGACAAGGCAATGGTGCTCGGCGCTCACTCCCTTGAAACGCTGCGCCAAAAGCGGATTATCCTACCTGCGTTGACCGTCATCGAGCGGGCCTGTGCCGAGGCCGTGACGCGGGCCAACCGGCGTATCTATCGCGCGTTGCTCGACCCCCTGGAGCGGCACCACAAGCGCTCCCTGGACAACCTGCTCAACGTCGCGCCCGACATGAGCATTACTTGGCTGGTATGGTTGCGCCAGTCGCCGCTCAAGCCGAATTCCCGCTACATGCGCGAACATATCGAACGGCTCAAGGTATTTCAGTCGCTGGCACTACCTGAGGGGCTTGGCCGCGAGATCCACCAGAATCGGCTACTGAAAATGGCGCGCGAGGGTGCGCAGATGACGCCGCGTGACCTGGCGAAATTCGAGGATGAGCGCCGCTATGCGACATTGGCTGCACTGGCTATCGAGGGCATGGCCACCGTGACGGACGAACTGGTCGACCTCCACGACCGAATTATGATCAGGCTGTTCAGCGCGGCCAAGAACAAGCATCAGCAGGACTTCCAGAAGCAGGGCAAGGCCATCAACGACAAGGTTCGCCTGTACAGTCGAATCGGCCGCGCGCTTGTCGAGGCAAAGGAATCCGGGATGGACCCGTATGCCGCGATCGAGGCCGTGCTGCCGTGGACCGACTTCACCCAAAGCGTGACCGAGGCCGCGGAGCTGGCCCAGCCCGAGACCTTTGACCACCTGCATTTGGTGGGAGAGCAGTACAGCACCCTGAGGCGTTATACGCCCGAGTTTCTGGACGTGATCAGGCTGAAAGCCGCGCCGGCCGCGCAAGCGGTGCTCGATGCGATCGACGTCCTTCGCGAGATGAACATGACCGGGGCGAGCAAGGTACCGGACGACGCGCCAATCGCGTTCGTGAAGGCACGCTGGAAACCGCTTGTCATCACCGACGACGGGCTTGACCGTCGCTTCTACGAGATTTGCGTCTTGTCGGAACTGAAGAATTCGCTTCGATCAGGCGACATCTGGGTGCAGGGCTCGCGCCAGTTCCGCGACTTTGAGGAATACCTGCTGCCTACGGAAAGATTCGGAGCCATGAAAACGGCTCGCGAGTTGCCGATCGCCGTCAACCAGGACTGCGACCAGTACTTACAAGACCGCTTGCTGCTGCTCGAACAGCAGTTGGCCACCGTCAACCGGCTTGCACTGACGAACGAACTGCCCGATGCGATTATTACTGAGACTGGACTGAGGATCAGCCCGCAGGATGCCGTGGTGCCGGACGAGGCCCAAGCGTTGATCGACTTCGCCAGCGGCATGCTTCCCCGGATCAAGATCACCGAACTGCTGATGGACGTGGACGATTGGACCGGATTCACGCGCCACTTCGTTCACCTCAAGAGCGGGGAGCAGGCCAACGACAGGACGTTCCTCATGTCCGCGATTCTGGCCGACGCCATCAACCTCGGCCTGACCAAAATGGCGGAATCGAGTCCTGGCGCCACTTATGCGAAACTCTCCTGGTTGCAGGCTTGGCACATCCGGGACGAAACTTATTCGGCCGGCCTGGCTGAACTGGTCAACGCCCAGTTCAAGCACGCCTTCGCCGTGCACTGGGGGGATGGCACAACGTCGTCGTCGGACGGCCAACGCTTCCGCGCGGGCGGCCGGGCCGAGAGCACGGGCCACATCAACCCCAAGTACGGCGCCGAACCCGGCAAGCTGTTCTACACCCACATTTCCGACCAGTACGCGCCGTTCAGCACCAGGGTTGTCAACGTCGGCGTGCGCGACTCGACCTATGTGCTCGACGGTCTGCTGTACCATGAATCAGACCTGCGCATTGAGGAGCACTATACGGATACCGCCGGTTTCACCGACCATGTGTTCGCACTGATGCACCTCCTGGGCTTCCGCTTCGCGCCGCGAATCCGCGATCTAGGTGACACCAAGCTGTACGTGCCGGGCAAGGTGGGCGATCACCCGGCCTTGCGCTCAATGATTGGCGGTAGTCTAAACATCAAGCATCTACGTGCACACTGGGACGACGTGCTCCGCCTGGCCGCCTCGATCAAGCACGGCACAGTCACCGCATCGCTCATGCTGCGCAAGCTGGGCAGCTACCCTCGCCAGAACGGCCTGGCGATCGCGCTACGCGAGCTGGGGCGGATCGAGCGCACGCTGTTCATCTTGGACTGGCTCCAGAACGTCGAGCTACGCCGGCGCGTGCATGCAGGCCTGAACAAGGGAGAGGCGCGCAACGCACTGGCCAGGGCGGTCTTCATTCATCGGTTGGGTGAGATCCGCGACCGGACATTCGAGCAGCAGCGGTACCGCGCCAGCGGCCTGAATCTCGTGACCGCCGCAATCGTGCTGTGGAATACGGTGTACCTGGAGCGGGCAACCGAAGCGCTGCGCGAGTCCGGCAAACTGGCCGATGACGGCATGCTGCAATTCCTCTCGCCGTTAGGCTGGGAGCACATCAATCTGACAGGAGATTACGTCTGGCGCCAGAGCAGGAAGGTCGACGAGGGAAAATATCGGCCGCTGCGGGACTTCAAGAATCGGTAACAGGGCTTAGCGCCCGATTTTTTCCGTTTTCCCTATTCGCCCCTACGAGGACGGCACGGTCCAGGAAGCTGCATGCTGGGCGCACGCGCGGCGCAAATTCTACGATTTGCATGAAGCCAGGCCTTCCGCGCTGACAACCGAAGCACTGCACCGCATCGGCGAACTGTATGCAATTGAAGCAAAAATCCGAGGCAAGCCACCAGATGAACGACGGCAGGAACGCCAAGCCGAGGCAAAACCGTTGATCGACGACCTGGAGCGCTGGCTGCGCGGCATGCTTGAGAAGCTCTCTCGCAAATCCGATACATCGGCGGCGATCATGTACGCCCTCAATCTGTGGCCAGCGTTGAGCCGTTACTGCGATGACGGCCAGATCGAGATTGACAACTCCGCAGCAGAACGCGCCCTGCGTGGCGTTGCCATCGGTCGCCGCAACTACCTGTTTGCCGGCGCCGACACGGGCGGCGAACGCGCTGCCGCCATCTACTCACTGATCGGGACGGCCAAGCTTAACGGTGTCGACCCCGAAGCCTGGTTGCGCCATGTGCTAGCCCACATCGCCGATCATCCCGTCAACCGTGTTGACGAGTTCCTGCCATGGCATTTCGCCGGGCACTTGGCATCTGCCTAAAAACACGCCGCTTCCCAGCGGTGTGACGCTATCATCGGGTAATTCGACAGCCGACTCAAGACGGCGCTGAGGCGACGCTTACGGCCTAACTTCGACCGGCAACAGTGCTGGCAACGACTTCGCCCCCGTTCCCGCCAAACGGCGCACCCAGTAACCCACTTGCCGCACAGGATACCCATGCTTCAATGAGAATGCGCGCTGCGACAGCCTGCTCGCCCTCCATTGTTGAACGCGCTCACGCCACAATGCTTGGGTATCGCTCCGCCCATGCTTAGCAAAGTTCGCCATCGCCGACTAGCGATAGCGGCCGGATTGATGATCCAGATCCATGATGCCACAAGAATGAGCATTGACGATATTCGCCTACTGATGGGGGTTGCCGTGCCGGCAGTCCCCCAACACCATGGTGAGCTCCACCAGCCATAGTCACAAGCTTGCGAATGTGATCTAATTGCCCTCAACGCGATACGTTTTCATTTGTCTCAGGGAGCCGGCGTACATGACCAAGCACGACATGGCAGACGATGACTGGCTCATTGCAGAGGATGATGGCGTTGCCTCAATTACTGGCCAGCCTCCTATCGATCAGCGGTTGTGGCGGGTCCTGATTGTCGATGACGATGTCGACGTGCACGCCGTGACCCAATTGGCCCTGCGCGATGTTCGCTTTAAGGGCCGAGGACTTGAACTGTTTACCGCCAATAGCGGCCGGGAAGGATTCGACGTCCTGCAACGTACACCGGATATTGCACTGGTACTACTCGATGTCGTGATGGAAACGGATGACGCGGGCCTGGTCCTGGCGCGCCGGATCCGCGAAGATCTGCAAAACCGGGTCGTGCGGGTGGTACTGCGCACTGGCCAGCCTGGCCAGACGCCTGAACAGCGCGTGATCGTCGAATACGACATTAACGACTACAAGTCCAAGACCGAGTTGACCACGCAAAAACTATTTACGACCGTAATCGCTGGGTTGCGCGCATATGAAAGCCTGGTTATGCTCGAGCGAAACCGCGTCGGCCTAGTCAAGATACTCGCTGGCGCCAGCAATCTATACCATGTACGTTCGCTGCGCGAATTCGCCTCCGGTGTGCTCAGCCAAGTCAGCGCAATTCTAGATATTGGCGCCGAGGGAGTGCTGTGCGTGATGCTAAACGCCACCGGCGAGCCGACCATAGTGGCCGCCACCGGGAGCAACGTGACGCTGGCCGGCGATGAGGCCATACCATCCGGCGATCCCTTGCTGCCCATGATTTCCAAGGCATTTTTCGAAAAGCGCAGCCAGTTTGAACACCCATACAATGTTCTGTTCATTCGCACTGAGAATGACCAAGAACTGGCGATATCGGTCACGCCGCCTTGGCCGCTTGCATCCATCCAGCGTAACCTACTTGAGGTGTTCTGTCAGCGGGCCGCAGCCGCCTTCGACAACTTGTACATGTTCGGCCAGCTGCGCAAAGCGCAGGTGGCGACCGTGATTGCCCTGGCCGACCTGGCCGAGTATCGCGATTCAGACACTGGGGACCACCTACGCCGAGTTCAGAACTTGGCTACCCGCATCGCCCAGTCAATGCGGGCGCGCGGCGTGCAGGACAAGGAGCTCACGCCCGAGCTAATCGATATGATCGGCTTGGCCAGTGTCCTGCACGACGTGGGAAAGGTGTCGACACCGGACCGCATCCTGCTTAAGCCCGGCAAGCATACCCCGGACGAGCGCGCGGTTATGGAGCACCACGCCGGGATCGGACGAGCAATACTCGAGCGGGCCTCGAAAATGGTAGATGGCGTAAGCTACCTTACCTATGGTGCCCAGATCGCGGGCGGCCACCATGAGCATTTCGACGGCAATGGATATCCCGACGCACTTGGACGTCAAGGCATACCGCTCGCTGCGCGCATCGTCGCGGTTATCGACGTGTTCGATGCGCTGCTCCATCGCCGGCCGTACAAGGAGCCGTGGCCGCTCCACGATGTGGTCAAGTACATCAAGGAACGTCGAGGCACGCAATTCGATCCCGATGTTGTCGACGCTCTCATCGATGTGCTCGAATCGGATCTGACTGCGCTGTGCCTGGAGCCGTGACGCTCTTTGATGGGGAGGTCACCGGCATCAAGAGAATCAGGACGCGCACACCGAGGCTAAATGTCGGAATTCTCCGATTCCGATGTAGTCAAACGCCCTCGCATTTTGACATCCAGGGTTCAGCCATCGCGTTGCCAGCGAGCAGCAGCAGAAAGACATCTGCAAACAGAATGCGCATGTACGATCCTTTCAAAACTTAAATTCTTTTCCCATCAGCTCAGACTTGATCGAGCAACTTCTTGCCCGTCAACCTTGGCACGGCGTTGGGTGCGTTCGCGGTTGACGCGGACGACAGGAAGGCAAATGCATGGCTGAACGCTGCGGATTTCATGCGCGGCTCCTGTTTTCAGGGGCAGTCAGTGCATGTCGCTGCGCATCAAGAAATTACCTCTTAAGTTAGTGCAACTATTGCGGGGTTGCCGTCGCGTTGATGAAATACCAGCCCCTATGCCGCTACGATCGCATTGATTTTAATCAATGCCACATAGTTATTCAAAATCAACGACTTAGGGACGGGCGCTCCCACTTATCCACATACCTATCCACCATTCACGTGAATAAGATGTGTGGTGTAGAACATGTCTGACAACGTACAGGCGAGTCCGCCTATATTGCCACTCAAACAGGACGGGTAAACTACTTCCTGTCGGCAGAATATGTATCCGCGATGTCTGACTAATAATAGGAACAAGTGAACCAAAGAGCCTACAGGGTACTGTTCGTTTGCTCGGCGAATTGCGCCAGGAGTATCATGGCCGAAGCCATCCTTCAGCAATTGGGTGGGCCACTATTTGAAGTGCATAGTGCCGGCACCCATCCAATTGGAAGGGTCAATCCGCTTGCGATCGAAGAATTGGCGCGCCGCAGATATTCTACCGTCAATCTTCACAGTAAATCATGGGCCAGTTTCGCGCGGCCTGACGCGCCTGCACTCGATCTTGTCGTCATACTTTGCCAATTAGCAGCGCAAGAACCTCAGCCCGACTGGCCAGGGCGACCACCGGTTATGGAATGGAATATTCCCTCGCCTGGTGCAGTTCAGGGCAGCGAGAGCAAAGTGCGGGCAGCCTTTCGCGCCGTGTGCCAGAAAGTTGAAGATGCCATCAAACTAAATTTGATTTTTCCACATGTGAGTTCCGACAAGCCTAGCGCCGTTGAACGGGAGATCGACATTGGCTCAGAAGCGATGAACGGATGCCTCCAGTAGCCCAAATTCAAGCACATCTGCCTGCCATCCCAGGAATACGCCATGCCGCCAAAGACAAACTGCGGCGCCAGTTTGCAGGCAAGGTAGACAACTTCAAAGGCGCTCAGCTACCAGCCGATTCGGATGAAATGGTATGACCGATTAGGAATTTGTCGCGCCGGTCTCCCATCAGAAAACGCAAATCACGAATACTTAGTCCGCTGACCTCATGCATACGAATAAGCAAGGAGGCGCCGATAGCCAGTTTGGCGCGGCGTACCTTGCTGATCACGGGCGGTGCCACTTCCAGCGCCCGCGCCAAGGCTGCATCGTTTTTCAAGCCCAGATTGGCGATGAGCGTGTCAAACAATAAGTTCGCGTCATAGACGACGAGGCCCTTTGCATCCAGATCAATATTGATATCATCGCCGGCCATATTTGTCATTGTTATATTTTCCTTGCGTGTATCAATTTTCGATGTCGTATGAGCATCGGCGGCGTCATGGGGGGGCGCGAAGAACACCGCAAACGCCTGCCCCGTTTCACTTCGAGTCACACCTGAACCCGAACCGATGTCGATTCAGCTAGAATTAGAACATGACTTGCTTGCTGTTGGCACCCTAAGAGAGCGGCAGCCGGCATAGAGGGCTGGCAGGGGTTCATGCGAAATTTTTCAAGAACTGATGTAATCCATTGATTTAGAATAATTTACAACGCGGATTGACCGTAGTAAGTTCGGCGTTAGTACATCGGCGCCATCGCGAACTTCGCGACAGCTAGACGCACCTGAAGGCGTCGACTGCTAGCAACTGCTGCCCGCGTTCGCGTCCTTCCACATGGCGGGGCACTAGGATGCCGACGGCACGCAAATGGCGCTGGCGATCCGGCGCGTCGTCGTGCGCTGCGGCGGTGCGTTGCCCAAGATTGGCACGTTCCCATGGCGGTTGTTCGCCTGGCTTCGCCGTTCGTGGCGACGCTGCGCGAATTGCTAGATATGCGCTACTTACATACGCCACTGGACGAGGAAGTGGCGGCGGCATTGGCCAGCCTTGGCTGCCTGGCGGCGCCCAGCATCCACCATACGATCAATTCCACGCAAATCCTGAGCAAACAACATTCTTGATCGTTTGTGACGGGTCTAGAAAATCCCTTGCAAGGAAATTGACATCAGCTTTGAGTCGCCAAAGAAGGGATAGCTATATTCTGTCTTGTCTTTGCTGACGTCGTACTGGAATTTGAGCGTGGTATTCTTGGCGAAGTCCCAACGCAACGAGACATACCTAGTGTCCCTGCCTTCTATTGGCGCGGCCACAGTGCGATAGCGCGACATCGACACCGCTGGCGTGAAAGCACCGTACTGATAGCCAAGACTGACCAGCGCGTACTTGTAAATACCGTTTAGGCCTTTCGACGCGTCGACTTGCTCATAGCGATCCAACTCGGTTTTGACGAGCCAGTTCTTGTAGTCCATATTCACCGACACGCCCATGATGCGAGTACGCTGGTCCTGAACCTGCAGAAGGTAGTTGCGCGCGCCGGTAGCGCTCTCCTGCCATAGTGAGTCCTTATAGGTCATTAGCATGGCGCGAACATCGAACACGCCGTTGTTAGCGGTCAAGGTTGCGCCGACGATGCCCTTCCAAGATTCGTGAGTCGGATCGGTCCAGTAGATCAAAGTGTCATAAGCGTTATTGCGCTGGGTGTAGCTTCCGGTATAGGCTTGCACCGTCGCAGCCCAATTGGATTCACCCAATTGAGTGCGGTAGCTGACATTGGCGCCATTGTAAGCGTAGATCGGCCATCCATAAACGTCCGGCATCGGGCGCACCCAAGGGTAAGCGTAACCAATATACAAATAGTCGCTATAGTAATAGAGTGGGATGCGGAAACGCCCAGCTTGGAAGGTCCAGTTTGAATCCGTCGATGGTTGCCAGGTCGCGTAGGCCCAGTCCACCGTTGGGCGCGAACCGTAGTTAGGGTTATTCGCCCGCATCACCAATTGGGCGGTTGCCGACAGGGTCGGCGAGAATTCCTTCTTGATTTGCAGGCCCAGCAGGGACTCTTGGTCGAATTGCCAGCCTTTGGACTTTTCATAGACCGAGGCGTACTCCCACGTCTGGATCGTGCAGGGGCAATTCCACTGCTGATAAGTCCAGGGGGCGCTGCTTCCCATGGCCGAGCCGCTGAGTACCTTGGCCCCGGTCAGCGAGTAGAAACCAGTTAGTTTCAGCGACCCATCTCCGCTCAGGTCGATAGCGGCGGCGCTGGCACCGACCAACATGGTGACTACAAAGGCGAGTAGATTTTTTTTCATCGGGTGTCTCCGGTGAGGATAGAAATTGGCGGGTCAGGGGATTATGGCCACTACCTTGACGGTGTCATCAACCGCCGATTTTTCTATATACGCAATGGCGTTCTGGTTCTCTGCCACGGCCTTTTTCACTTCCGCACTGGACTTGAATTCCTTGGGCGGTTTAGCCTTTCCGGTAAAGGTCAGCTTGGACCAGATCGCTTGCACCTGCGCCGGTTCCTTTTCAAGTACTTTCTTGTAGAACTCGGCACGGATAGCGGAGGACTCGGCCTGCTCGATAGGCGAAAACATCACCGAACCTCCGAGGAAGAATTGGGCTGCCTGGGAAGGAAACATGCGCGTCGCCGGGTTCTGCGGATTGACCACAATGACAAGCTCAGCCATAGCGGGGCTTGCGATGGTCGACAACAGCGCTACATAGACAAGCATAAAGAGCTTTCGTTTCATCACGTTTCCTCTTCTTAAAGAAACTGCAATCAGAAATGCACTCTGACGCTATTGGCGACCCACGGCTTCACTTTCCCGTCAAAAACTAGTCTACTACCGAACTATCATGACAAGCGATCTAGCCGAAACAAATTGCTTTGCTGTGCCAACTTAACAACACGGTCCTGTCGCAGTCCGCTTGGTTGAACCGTCATGCATGCCAGTGCAACAACTTAGCGCCGACGATAGCGATGTGACCATGGCAGCAAAAAAAGACAACATCATGACATCTCGTCAAATGTCTGCTTAGTCAGACCGGAAAAATTTTGTCTAGAGGGGGAAGCCACAGTGCGCACTTCAAGCTAGACTTGAACAAATAAATTGCCAAAAATCATTAGCTCTCTTCATGACCGCTTGAGCCAATCGTTTGCACCGTGGCCCTTAGGAGTGCAGCAAACGCGCAGCCATGTCGTGCACTTGAGCTTGCACCATGACTTCATACATCTCGCTTCCAAGGTTCAGGATGACGTCACACGAGAGAAATCGTAGCAGAGGTTCCCAGCATGCAGTGACTCGTCATTGTCCTTGCTGTTTTGAACGGATGATTCTTCGGTGCATGGTCTGCGTTAGCTTTCTTGTGGCACATAGTGTTACCGCTGCGCCAATCTTGACTGCTTGCGCCTCAAATATCGACTATCCTCCATACTTGTATCAGACTGGTTCAGCCATGAATGGTGTCGCTATTGATATCTTGCGGCACATATGGCCATCGAAACCCGTTGACCAGATCGCCGTTCGCAAATTGCCTTGGAAACGATGCCTAAAGTTGGCCGAATTGGGACAAATTGATATCGTCCTCAATGTCCCAACAGCGCAAATTGATCCTGCGCCATTTCATATCACGGAAGCTTATGCGCAATTGCATAGCGTGTATTTTGTGGCAAAGTCTCACTGGCCAAGTGGTATTGCGATTGGCAGTGTGCAGGACCTGCGCTCTTTTCGTGTGTGCGGTCTGATGGGCAACAGATACGATAGCTATGGATTGCCGGCTGAAGCGGTAGATCGCGGCACGAACAACTACGCCTCGTTGATAGGCAAACTCGAAGCGGGTTATTGCGATATGTTTATTGAAAAACGAGAAGTCATTGCCGGCCTTCTCAAGTTCGACAGGCAACTTGCACGGCAGTTCGCTAGCGCATCCCTGTTGGTCCAAAACCTGCCTGAGGACTCACCGATTGGTTTGCACTTTGCTGTAAGCAAACTTTCGGCACACCATAATATGGCACTTGAAAAGCTAAATGCGGGCATCGCTCAGCTTACGCACCGGAGCATAATTGCGCGCTGGGAAAAGGAACATATGAATCCCGCTGTGAATGGAGCGCCAGCAAGGTAAACCGATGTACACAGTAAAGGTAGCGTTTAAACAATCGGCGAGGATCAGGCGCCTATTCAAGTCTTATTATCCGCGCCAACGCTTCCCCATCGTTGGATTGGGTGACACCGTCATCATTGTTCTGAATTTGCGCGATGCAATTTGGTGCAATGCGAAGGAAGGCCTGCTCTGCTGTCATTTTCTTGAGCAGTTTGACGGGTTCCGCCTTGACGGCAACACGCTCTTGCGGCTCAAGCAGTGCATAGCCCCGCTCTGCCTTGCTGGTCTTGGCGAGACGGAACGGTATGTCGCGTTGCAAATCGAGTGCTAGTTCGTACAGCCTTAACGGATCGCCAGACTTCAATTCCAACTCCTATTCCGCAATCGATAACGTCATGTCGCCGCACACGATCTGGCCCACATCGATCACGCATTCGACTTCGTCGCCGCGCGCGGGGCGAAGGGTCCTGACGGTTCGCTTGACGTTGATCGTAAAGAGCGCAACCACAGCGTCGTCAATGCCTGGCATGCGCAACAACAGGCCCCATTGGCTGCGCCGCTTGACGATATCGCGCAGCGCTGACAAATCGGGCGACGGCCCCACCCCGGTGACTCCCATTCATGGCGGCGGTGTAGGCCCCCACTGGCGCTGCTGCCCGCCTTCATTGTCTGCACGCAGACGTCGCCGATGCGGCGGACGCGCATGCCGGCACGAGCGCGCTTGAAATGCCATTCTGGCGTGTCAAAGTAGGTATCCGACATCTGCAGGTCACGCGGAGCGGCAGTAGCAAATTGCCCAAGCAGTGGGTGCTGGCGCAGTGTCGCTATGTCCGATTCTGCGATCAGCATTTTCAATTCGACTTCCATCGCGCGGGCTCCCAGTTCGATCCGATAGGTTTCAGCATACTACGCTCCAGTACATTGCGCCTTTACGCGCCAAGCGCGTGCCCGATCCATCAAACGCGATGCGACCATGTCATCGTGCGGTCATGTCAGCGAGGTAGCGTCGTGCCAGCTGCCTGTAACCAGCAAGGGAGGCACCATGTTGGATTGCTTATTGACACAACGGTGCCCGCACTGTGGCTATGACGTGGTTTTACAGGTTCTATATGGCTACTTGGATATGCTATCCCCGACGCAGTGCGATGCATTGCAAGCGGGTACCGCAGTATTCGGCGGAAACGTACCGAAATGGGATTGGGAAGAGGAGCCACTCAATGTCCAATGCCTGCGCTGCCGCCACGAATGGTATCGCAAGCCCATGCCAACACCAAATTGATACGTCGGCGAAACGCCGCTGCGGAACGCGTTGCGTAGTTGCACGACGGCTTTGGCTGTCGAAAAAAAGCCCGCGTACCTTTAGGCTGCGGGCCGAAATCCAATCCGAGGAAATTGGAGGAGTTTGACGAAATCGTAGTCCCTCACTGTGACACCATGATGACTTTTCATGCATGCATGGGATCCACGCGAAGCACATTGATGTAAAGTAGTTTTTTCTTGCAATGACACAGCAGTTTCTCTATATTCGCTGAAACACATGGGGGTGCAATGAAAAAGCCAGTACGCGTCAGCAAAAGTTCATCGAACGCCACTGCCGCAGGCGGGGCCAAACCTGTACCTTCCCGCGCGGCCAAGACGTCCACACCAGCTGCTGCACGCCGGCCTGCGGCAACCGCCAAGGTGGCGGCGCCTCGAGTTAAGGCCGCTGCCAAACCAGCAACACCGGCTAGGAAACCTGTGGTACCGGGTCGGGCAAGCACCAAGCCAACGCCGCCAAAACCGGGTCGAATCAAGAAAGTGAAATTGGTGGACGTCAAGTTTACAATGCCGGAATCAGAATACAAAATGCTGGCCGAAGTGAAGAAGGCTTGCGGAATCGCCGGCTTTGCCGTCAAGAAAAGCGAGTTGCTCCGGGCTGGGATGGGGTTGCTGAAGTCCCTTGATCATGAAAAACTCAAACAAGCTGTCTCTTCCCTCCCGCCCCTGAAGGCTGTTAGACCGAAAGCCAAAGACTAACGCTAACGACTACAGGCTGAAGACCGACACTGTCGTTGGCAGCAGATTGATGACGACGTTTTCTGACCTAATGTGCCACAATGCCAGCCTCCACACGGGAACCACATCTTGGGGACCTTGTCCAATTGCAGACACAGCTCGGACAGCTGTCGTTTCCATTGCCGTCCATAAGGAAAGAGCCTACCTCTATGCTGTGGTTTCCCCAGCCGACAGTGAAAATGCCGTCCATGCCCAAGTGTGGCGGAGGTGTCCGTGCTATACCGTAACGCAAGCGATCAAGGCAAACATAAGAATGTGATCGAACGACTGGCGGTCGAACTTGGCCGTAGCGTTCCCGACGTCGCTCCTCTATATGAGGAGGTCCTGGCAGGTATGCGGAACCAGGCGAGGATCCAGGACTATTTGCCGATACTTGTGCCCAAGCGGGTCAGAAAATTGCTCAAGCGGTGAACAAGGCAACCAAGAATTTGGTGTTGTCAAAAATTCACTAACCGCTGCTGCAACAGCTTGACATGTCATCCTGTACGCGCCCACAATGGTTCGGATCGCAATACTGTGACGTCTTTAACTGGCCGACTTCCATTTGTACATCTCCACGCACCTCGAAACCAACAATGCCACGCAGCTCAGCGACACGTTAGCTGTGGGGTCTACGTTGATGCACCGCAACATGTGCAATCAAACGTTCGCGCCTAGCCAGTCAATTCCCAATTTTCTTGCCGGCTCGTCGCGCGCCTCCGTGAGGCTGCTTAACGCCATGCTGCGTGCTGCCGATGAAGGCTCACTTCCATTTGCAACGGTCCAGCAATATGTGGCAGCGGGAGTCCATGCGCGGCAGCGCATGTCGACAACGCCAAGTCTTGGCGGAAAACTGCTGGATGAGCTCGACCGGCTGCTGATGGCGCCTTCCATGGTATCGAGCGACCACCTGCCAGTCAACGAGACTATTAAATTGCGGGCCTAGCCTTCCTACTTGGAAAACTAACGTGAAGAATGGCCAAGATCACTTCGGCGTCCCGGCAGAGAACATAGCGGCGGCGCAAAAGTGGGCGCAAATGATGAGCAAACACCCGGTGCATACGAATGTACCGACACGCAACGAGGTTGCAACGCTCGGACATGATGAACTGCATGCCATATTGATCGGGTGGATGCTGCACAGTCCATTGGAAATCATTCCTAGCCGAACTCAAATTGACGATGTACGCACAATCCTATTGAATAGGAGTGACGCGAACAATTTCGCGAATTTGATCAGGATGTGTGACAACTATATCAACAACTCACACTAGGTTTGCTGCATTGCGTGGCCATGCCTGCACCCCGTCTCTGGCTACCCTGCGCCGCTTACCGCTTGCCGCAACCCAGGGAATCCCATGCAAATAGTCTTCGACCAGACTGAACTGTCTGCACTTTCTGAACTTTGCCACGGGCTCGGCACTTACAGTGGGAACGCCATTGTGATGGATACCCTCAGTCAATCAGCTTCGATAGTAAACATTGCTTCGCCGTACCGTGTGCGGACAACGGCATCGACAATATTGCCAATGAGGCGACCGCCAGCTTCGTAAAACTCATCGCCATCGATACGATACATAAGACTCGTTCCGTTTCGCACGAACTCATCCCCATCAATTCGACCGATAAACCCGCCATCAGCCGTCTTCACAACATACCGCCCCATACTGTAGTCGACCATATGGTCCTTTCATAGACGCGCGGCAACCGGCCGGTACGGTGTGTCACTTGACAAGATTTTGCGCTACCCAATGTCGTATTTGCATTCTTGTGCCACAGTACTATGGCAGTGTTGTGCGTACCGAGATGAGCTCGACTCGAACAATCCGTTCTGTAAATCCCACGGCGCGGAATCTAGCGGACTCTCCAGGTCCAAGATGGTCAATGATAACCATCCCGCCCGATTGGCTTACCACCCCGTCGGATGCGTATCCCTTGAATTCGAGCACGATACGAACTGGTTGATTCGTCGTGTTTTTTGCGACGCCAGCTGCATCATTATTCTTGCCGACCTCGTATGTCAAATGCAGTTTGCTTGCTGCACTCCCCTCATAAACTGGAACCGCCAGCGTAGACATGCAGATAAGCAATGCGGGAACCAAGATTAAGAGCGATCGCAAATATTTAAAGTTCATCCTAAATGTTCCGTCCTATTCAAAGTGTTGCGCGGCGCACCGGAAAGCACGATATGAAGTTCGTGCCTAGATCGCTCGATGGCATGGCAATCCTATGTCGGATGTCCGGACTATGCCAAGCTAATATTTGTGAGCTAGGACAATGTGGCCCACCAAAACGTCTGCTCTATTTTCGACGTGGTCACGAGCATGCCTTGTTTCAAAATCACAAATCGGGAAAGTTGTGCCAGGTGCGACCAACGTCTTTCCATTCTTTGCCAGAGTACGAAGGCGTTGCACCATGGGCTTTTCTTGCATCCCTGTCTTAACGCCATCAAGCGCGTCCTTAAGGCAATCCGGAGACTCTACAAATGCGATCATGAATCCTATGTCAGTGTTCTTTGCATACAGACCATCAACAAATCGCATTACTCCTTGATTACAATACAAAGCACGGCTTTCCTTGGCACCAGTACTGTATTTGAGCTTCTTGCATTCAATGTCAATTTCCAAATCATGCCCACGGGTTTGACTCAGGTAAGTAATGTCAGTTCGCCCGCTTGAGCGAAGCTGCTGCGTCACATCATCAATTTCCGGGTTTGGATGCTCAGCGACGAAAAATCCATCAATGCCGTGCTGTCGCATGTGCTTTCGCAACGATGTTGCAAAAAATCGAGAGATTTTTGGTTCCGGCTGCTTCCAGCGCATGTCGTCTATGGCATGACCGCGCTCCTGTAGCTCCGTCCAATGGGCAACTATATATTTTAAAACTCTGTCAATGGTCGATTGACGGCCAAATGCTGCTCGCCATAGCTCTGATGCAAGAACAGATTCGTAGCGGGAAGGAATTGCCATTGATCAGAGACTTTCTCGAACTGTCTGCACGATACGATAGGCGTCTTGCGCCGCCGCTCCAGCCAGCCAAAGTCGTTTGACCAATGGCTTTAGTAAGTAGTAGCTGTCTTCAAAGGCAATCAAGATATCTGAACTTAAGCTTAATGTGTCGTTGCCTACCTGAGGAAACTGCTGTTGGCCACGCAGACCAACAAGAATGTTCACAATGGCGTCATCAATTTCTTTTCTTTTCGCTGGCTCATTCGTCGCAACTTCAATTCCTATGCGTACGATCCCATGCGATGCCAAGTGTGCCGGAGATTCGCTTCGAATGGCGACATTAAATTGCCCACTTCCTTCAAAGCGGGCCATCCAGGTTTCAAGTTCATGCTGCAACAATTTTGAGTATTCGTTAAAGTCATCAACTGTTGGGGCACAAAGTAGCTGTCGATTCAATGCCCCCAGCCCGGTAGGCTGGCGGTTTGGTATGAAGTATTCGCAGGTATCCTCGACAACTTTTCGTTCCGTGAGTGTTAGGTCAAAATAGTCACAGATCAGTTCATCTATCTTGCTCTTTGCGATCGCCCATGAGTAATTCGCGTCTGATAGTACGTCTGACTCGTGACGCGCCAGCAGCTGGCCTACCTTCTTAACAATATCCAAGGCCCGCTTCGGATCTGAATGAGCTGCTGGCAACACAAAAGGCAACTGCGAAATCTCAGCGAGCTTTACATGAGGCCGTTCCATTGCCAGCGAAAAGGTGGTGTAAAACAAGAGATAGCGTGCCAATTTTGAACGCAAGTAGGCCGCCACAAACATCATTAAGGCTTCGTCACCTTGTCGGTCAACAATAGCTCCCACTGTTTGCGTAAAGCAAAACGGTTGATTCGTGTAACAGGCTCGCACTTCTAATGTCTTGTTGTCGGCGCCATCGGGGAAGATTACACGTGCCCCTTCAAACGCAGCACCTTCGCGGGATCCGTAATCGGCGACATTTTGAATCTCGCTTGGAAACTCCTGGAGATCGCTATCCAACACAAAAAGGCGATCTTTAGGGTGTCGGCTCTTCCCAATCGCTGTGCTAAGAAATGGATACTTGCGCAGTGGCGTCGCGTCTCTTGATGCCTTGCTATTGTCCGTTAAATGGAACCCTTTGCAAATTTGAAATCGAGCATTTGCGCCATGTGCATGATCGACAAATCGGCCGTTCAAGCGCAACCTTGAGATGAGGGACTCATCTAACTCATTGCCCCAAAAGTATGTCCTTAACAATTCGGCGTCATCACAAACAGCATGTGTGTACAAATTCTTTCGATCAAATCCGTGTACGGATAGCCGCCCGAAGGCCAGGCTGACGTCAGATTTTGGTGCAAAATATTCGAATGACTCTCGAACAGGAATCTTGCCGACGCTCTCACCTTCGCGGCGTGCGCCGGTCACCACCGCAGTCGGATGAATGGCTCCATCGAAGAGCACGCGCCGCATGTCTGCGAGGTTGAAAATTCGTTCTGGTTTAAACTCGCGAAACCAATTCCCCAAATATGACCCAGTATCCGCAGCACCGAGTATGGCGGCGGGCAAAATCAGGCAGACTCTGCCGCCAGGCCTGACAGCATCAGTAGCACGTCGCACAAAAGCAAGAGCAATTTGTCGCCTTGGCAAGGTGTCTTTGTAGCGGCCGCTCCACCACGATTCATAAAGACGTGAACTATCACCGTCCTTTGGTTCAAACCACGGCGGATTGGAAATTACGATCGTGGCCTGACCTGACTTGGCGACAATGTTCTTGGCGTCAAAGAAATCGCCAACACCATCCCCGGAAAGAACCTTGCCGATAAGTGGCGGCAATTTGACGTTCTGATCTTCCTGAAGCCGCGCAATATCGCTAGGGGCGAGATCTTCCAGCAGTACTAGATAAAGGCTAAATGCGGTTACCTTACAAGCGGACGTAGAGATGTCTCCTCCACGTATTCCATTCATCAAGACATCTCTACGGTCTGAATAGGTCAGATCAATCGCTTGCGAGGCGCGCATCGCCCCAAGCATTCGGCGGTAGGCGCTGGTGATCAAAATTCCCGAACCACAAGCACCATCCAGAACGACTTCCTTCCATGGCTCGTTGATGCCCCGGAATGCCTCGTCTACGGCGAGGTAAGCCAGGTGGCGCGGTGTGTAGAACGCCCCTTCTTTGATCTGATCATTGCTCAGGAACGACTCATAGATGCCAGAAATGAGCTCGACTGGAATATATTTGAAGTCGTAGGCCCAAAGGGATTTCTGGCCATCTCGTAATCTTGTCTGCAATAAAAATTGGGCAAGTAAATCAAAGGTAGCATTTCCCTGAGCTCGCCAGTCGACATTGGCACCTCCCTCGATCTCCAATAGGTCGCCATTGAAGTCCGATTTCAATTGTCGGAACAGGCGATCAAGTCCATTCGCATCACATTCCAGAAGCAGGGGCAGGAGGGTTCCGACGCTATGGAGCCTCCTGTAGTCGTCGCTGACAATGCCTCGGTGTTCAAGGTACGAAACGAAGATGCACTTCCCAAGCAGGAGTTGGGCCTGCATGATGCTCAACCCTTCGGCCGTCAGAAGTTTGACCGAAGCGGAAATATTGTCTAGCAGGACGCGGTCGACCCGCTTTTTCCGGTCGAACCAATCCGGCAAGCGGGTATGTACATTTCCAGTAAATATTTCATTCGCGGAAAAAGGTCCATTGGAGCTTGCAGTTGCTAGCTCCATAGGCGCCGCAGCACGCAACGTCCTAGGAACGGGATATGCAGTGGCTTGATCGGCTTGTACAACCACCAGAATCGAGACCAGATTTTGGTTCCAAATTTTGCGCCGAACTTCATCAATAAAATTGGGATCAAGTGCCTGCGGCGAGTTTAGCTCAATGAAACATACGGCAGGGACGCGATCAACCTCGTAGACGGCGGATGAGCGAATTTCCCCATGAGGGCTCAGCATCAATTCTATTTCGCGCGCGTACGGGTGATCGGCACGGACGTCATCCAACATGCGATGAACCACACCGACCGAATCGGTGTAGCCCAAGGCATCGAGCCAAGCTTCAGTATTTTTTGTTGGGGTTTCCATCTCGAATCACTCTAACACGGATTTAAATTTTTTACAATGTATTGATTACTTCACTTATATCGATTAAGATAATCAAATTGATTGATGCAATCGAAAAGTTCAAATGACAAATGCTCTTGACGTTGAGAAACTACGCTTTTCCCAGCGACAACGCCTCACCTATCTTGAATCCGTCGCCTACTGGGAGGGTGCGGTTGACCGGCCACGCATATCGAGTGTGTTTGATGTCAGTGAAAATCATGTAACCAAAGATTTTCGGCTGTACAAAGATGCCTTCCCAGACAACTTGCGGTATGACGAAACGACGAGGGCTTATCGTCCAACACGGCGCTTCAAGCCACGTATAGCAACTGGAACAGCCGAAGAGTATCTGTCGATTTTGAGGGGATATGTCGAGAGAGCGGGTTCGGCTGGTACGCCAGGTTTGGGGATGGTGGCGCAGGTGTACGCTATGCCACAGCCAGTTGGTAGTGTCGATAAAGACATACTCAATTCAATAACGCGGGCAATATCGTCGCATACTGGACTGGAGATTTCCTACCAGTCGATGTCGAAGGCGCAGCCAGGCACCAGAACGGTCTGGCCACATGCATTGATCTTTACCGGTACACGCTGGCATGCGCGCGCATATGACAGTCACTACGGTGAATTTATTGATTTGGTGCTGCAGCGGATCTTATCGGCAAAGCCGATCAACGATCATTCGCCAGTGACGGCATTTGAGGATGGTCCATGGAATCGTGTGGTTGATATTGAGGTAGTCCCGAAACTTAAACTCACACCGACCCAATCGGCAGTAGTGGCAAGAGAGTTTGGCATGACCAAGTCGGGTACGAAGTGGAGCTGGACTGTCCAGATGCGGGAGTGTTTGGCTGGCTATTTCATTATTTTTCACCGACTCGACGTTGAAAATGATGCCCGCCGCCTAATCATGCTTCGCGATCCGTCCTTGGTCACGCGCTATTTAACGTCACATGTCGTTGAATGAGCATTCGCATTAATTTGCCACCGGCTCGCATAGCAGTCCTGGCGCCTTAGTGGTATGCCAAGCCGCCGATTCGCAATTTTCGCTCCGATAGAAACTACCGAGGAGGTGTTGAATGCGGTCATTGCCCGAGCAGGTCCCCGATATCGAAATCCTGTTGGCGCTCGCGCCGGAGGAGCTCGCCTTCGAGGTATTGCAGCTAGCCCGTCATAACGACCAACATGGCCATTTTCACCCCGCATCGTTCGAGCCGCAGCCCAATGGCCCGCGGTATCCAGACCATCGACGTGTCGACGCAGACATAGCCCTTGGGGAAGCGCTAGCCTGGCTCACCGTAAACATTCTCGTCATGCCAATGCCAGGTGTTAACGGGCAGAACGGACACCAGATCATCACCAGGCGCGGTAGGTTGGCGCTCGAACGCCAAGCATTTGATCGCTATCGCAATGCTGCCGCGTTCCCTAAGGCGCTGCTGCACACGTTGATCGCAGACGACGCCTGGCTGAGTTTGGCGCGCGGCGAATACGATACGGCTGTCTTTCAAGCTTTCCGGGCCGTTGAGGAATCTGTACGCGCTGCAGGTGGTTTCCGGCCTGAAGACCTGGGTACGGATTTGATGCGACGCGCCTTCAACCCAGCAAACGGGCCATTGACCGACCGGAATCCAGCCGCGCCAGCAGGCGAGAAAGAGGCTCTGGCAAACCTTTTTTCTGGCGCCATCGGCTCGTATAAGAACCCGCATTCGCATCGAACTGTTGCAATTGTCGACGTGACTGAGGCACAAGAAATGGTCCTGCTGGCCTCGCATTTACTACGCATAGTCGACGCGCGCCGACCGGCGCCTCCTTGACGTCATATTTCACCTGCGCGAAGATGCGCGCGATTGTTCAAAGGCACGATCAACGCAAGCTGCGCGTTTGCTCGCTGCTGATTTCAATGACGCCAATTCATTCAACGACATACTCCTCTGGCAACTTCACTTAGGCTCGGATCTTCGATCGAGCCTATCTACAAAACAATCGACGTCGCCGCCTCGCACCTACATTTAATCGATGTCATGCGGGTGGCTACGTTCAACCCCATTGAGTAATCACGGCCATGCCCCGCCCAAGGCCGAGCCGGCCAGTGGGGCCCGAGGTCGTCCGGAGGAGCATCGCCGGTACCTGTCGGTACCGTCTGCTGGGCGCACCAAAAAAAATACCCTTCAACATAATTGAAGGGTATTCCATGATTTCAACACTTTAAGCGAACGGTTCGAATGGCACCCAGTTGCGGGCATTGCCGGCTACACCATTTGCATTCGCCGGAGAGAGGTAGATCATGAAACCGAAAGCGAAAACAAGCGGCATCATTGCCATGAAGTGTGCGAAAGCAACCGGCATGTCTCCTTTCGACAAAGAGCGGTACGACGCGAGCATGTTTGCCCACCCGAGGAATGTGATGGCGAGGAGAAACGACATAAGTTGGTCTTGTCCCTTATGCTAAACAGGTGCTTTAGCTACATAGCAGCCATTTACCACGTCCATGTAGTCGCGCAGGTTCAGATCGTTCATTACTTGCACGAGTTCGTCGAGGACCATGTTGTTAGGCGCTGCACGCATCAGTGGTGCCAGGGTTGCTGCAGCATAGTACGGATCTGTCCCCGCAAAATTGGTCGCCTTTTGCACTTCACGCTTTGTGGACTTGTCCATGTGAGCGCGGTCTCGACTACTTCGAATCAAAATGCTTGGCTGTTCTGCGCGCCAGTTCGTCTTTCCCGGCCAGGATCTCGCGGAGTTTCCATAAACCCCACACGCCGGCGGCGACTGCCAGCGCATACTGCGCTGGGCGCACAGGATCGAATACGGGTATCCAGGCTGGCAGGAACCAACCCAACACCACAGCGATGATGGTGCCAATCACGTGCGGTACCAATGCATACCAGATTCCCTTACCTTGTTTCATATTTGCGTCTCCAATTCCAGGTGTATTTTAGTGCATTCTACATGCTCATTTTGAATGTCTATACGTCCACGGCGGCACAGGGTCTTTATCGATCCACAATCCTCGGTGAGCTGATTTGGCCTGCTCTTGCAAAGCCATGAGCGATCTGTCTTGGTTGTATTGGGTATAAACCCAGGCCATGCCGAGCTCAACCTGCATGCGATTTACGTTCACACCAGCGCAAGTTACAACCGCAACAGTCCGACCGTAGCGATCAACAGCTTGGGTAGTGTAAGTCGCGTCCTGCCGATAACATAAGTCTGACAATGATTGTTTCGATTTTTCGCCGAACGCCTGCGCCTTTTCAGGGGCATCAATATTGCCAAGTCGAATTCTTAGCGGTCGCCCTTCATGAAGCACCGTCAGAGTATCACCATCGGCTATGCCAATTACTTGATCTGCGAATGCCGGCACTGTGGCCATTAACATTGACAGGCATAGGAAGAAAGGCTTCGTGTAAGCCAATAAAATTGATCGAATGGCGAACATGAGCATCAATGCTTACTGCCTGCGGCGTTTTGCTCTATATATGCCTGCACCTGGTTCCTTTGCGCGTCGATCAAAGCTTGAAGGTGATCGGCATGCATTGCATCGAGCGGCGCAGCAATGAACGCCGTCACTGGCAAGGCATACCACCGGTTCCATTCTAAACGGATGACTTTCTCGCGATACCAGGGCGCTTCCATATCGCCAATTTTGTCTACATGGGCAGGCGTATAGCGCGAAGGCAGCGACTGTGTGCTCAAGCCCAGCATGTCATGGCATTCACGCATTTGCCACACATAGCAGCCAATCTTGATGTTCCCGTTCAGTATTCCGATCCTTACCGTATGAGCTTTGTCACCCGCGTAGTAGGCCACCACCGCAATGGCCAATCCAATGACGACGGTCAAAGGCTGCCGTGTGGCAAACAACCCTGCACAAGTGATGGTGAGACCGATCAACATGAACGATATGCTCAGCGTGCCGCTTAAGTACAAAGCATCGGTGGGACTGGACAGCCATGACGTCTTTGCAAAGTCGAGCTCCGTTAGTGGGGCGCGGTGGCTCAGATAGATGGTGCTGGCCACGCATAGAGCGAGCCACAGACCAAACAAGATGGCGGCGGCCGCAATGAGCTTTTCGGCTTGCGTCCATGCTGGCGTCGATAATGGGGCAGGCACAGTGTGGCTCGCTCGGGTTTTCAATCTGTTGTCCATGTTCTCCTCATAGTCAGTCCTTGTGATTGGCATTGCGAACTGCGCTGGTCCTGTTGTCCGCTTGTGCATGCCGCAGGGCTAGCAGCGCCAAATTGTTCCGGTATGCCACCCGACCTCGGTATGTTCGGCGAACACTCGTCAATTCATTGCTGCTTCCTGTTCCGGTGCTTTCATGCTGAGTACGCGCGCAATGCGCGCTTTAGCCCCTTCCGGATCACCCGGGTTAATCCGCGAAAAATCCTGCAAAGTTTGAATGGTGCTATTTTGTCCGCACATCATCACGGCAAATTCGTCTGCTTCAAATTCTCGGCTTAATTCGCGAGGATCAATCCACTTTGTTACGCCCATCCCTGCACCTTCCATCAATATTGCCAAGCAAGTTATAACGACAGCTATCGACGCAATAAATTGATCCGGAAACATCCTCACAAACTGTTTATGACTCCAGTAGGTGAGTGCCACTATGGCAATCACAACGCCGATGAGAAGTGCCTTCTCAAGCAGAAGCTCCTGTCGTTGTGTAGCATGACCGACTTCATGAGCAACGATCACTCGTAGGTGTTCATCGCTACCCGTCAGTAGAGTTTCGTTAATCTCAATACGATGGAGAAACGGATCGTACAATCCATCTCCGCCGTTCGCCTTCTTAAGTCGAAGTGTCGGTGGCTGGCATTTTGCTTCACGTGCATAAGCTTTAATCAAATTTTCCACGTCACTATTATTCATCGGTTCTTCCAATATTTTATTCGTTTTACTCGTGATATTCCCGACGGCCAGAAGTCTATCGGGAGAACTGCTATCTTGCGGCAAACGCTTTCAAGTGCATGCCGGCAGTTAACTACTCGCTTCCCCCGCAGGATAGGTTTTTAGGGGAAAGGCAGGAATTGAAGTCGCTTCAGGATCGGCCGCAGCATTCCAAGACCACCACCCATCAATGCCATAGTGCGTCCGATAGTAGGCGTCCTTTTCCGCTTTTCTGGCCTCATATGCCTCATCAGTCCGTCCAAATACCTCCATGGGCACTTCGGCTGGTGTATCGAGCAAAATGAAGTCAGGGAAAACGACATCATTGTCCGCTTCAAACCTCAGGGGCTTAGAAAAAGCCCTCCCTTGTTCAGATAGCCGATTCGCTATGATTCGTTCGTACGATGAATCGACAGGGATCCAATTTTCAGTCACTGCCATCAAAGCCATGTCAACTACGTTGGCCACAGCACCCCTTGTGCCGAGTTTAGGTTCTACCTGGGCGATTGCTACAACTCGATGTCCGCTGCGCCAAGCCGCAGTGGCATTGACGAAGCGACGGGTTACCGTCGACCACATTGTGTTCTGCATGAATAGTGGTGGGATTCCGTGAAATCCAGAGATCGCCAGTTTTTTGGAAATGCTCAACTCGCGTTCCGGGCTGAAAGTGGCAAGAGGCGCAATAACTAGCATCCTCGACTTACGCGCGATCGCTTGCGCCACGCGGCCACTGTTACGCTTTTCATCTTGTCCACCGGCTGCACCGGCGGCCACCAACAGAACGTCGGAAAGAGGCACCTTGCCAGCGTTGATTTGCGATGCGGCTGCATTGAGCCACCAGTGAATTCTCGACGTACTTCGCTTCCCAACCCACGCCGGTCGCCACTGATTCAGGTCTGCCTCCGACCAGAGGAGGTGCAACAGACCCAGAAGGCGCATCGCAGGTTGGCTCTTCCGGCTACCATCTTTTCGGATAACAGGTAAAGCATCAACTGGAGCGGCGGACGGCGCCTTCCTGGTCAAGCCGACGTCAAGCCGAATCTTCATTGTCCCGTCAGGGCGTTCGTCGATCACACCCTTCGAATAGTCGCCGCGGCCAGATTTAAGCGGGTTCGGGGAATAGAACCTGCAATTTCGATCATGGTCCTCGCCACTGAGTGGATACCTGGCCAGACCAAAGGCGTCCGTTTCCTCATAGTGGCGCACGGCCAGCTGCTTCTCACCCAGGCCAGGACAGTTGCAGATGACAACAGCATGGCGGTGCGCACGATGCAGGACATTCTTCCAGGCGTTCGAAAATTTCGCGTCACATTGGAAATCGACCGAGTATTTGACGATGTCGTTTCCATGTCTTATTGAGACTTCGAACACGTCACTCACTTGCGACTTCCTTTATAGGTGTGCACTTCAGCCTGCGAATTCGAGGCGTGGTCGGGAAGAACAAATCCGGACTCCAGTACGAATTGGCTAATATTTGCCTGGTCCGCATAGACAACCAGGTAGTCTTTGGCCCTGGTCTCGGCAACGTACATCAACCGCCGCTCCTCCTCCAGCTGTTCGGGGCTGGCGCCAGCTTCTTTTGAAGGAGTCAGGCCTTGATTGCAATCGGCCAGGAAGCAGGCATTAAACTCAAGCCCTTTCGACGCGTGAAACGTCCCAAGTACAACTCGGGGCATGTTCGGTTCCTCGTCGTCTTTGGCGCGGATCAACCGCTGACGAAGATCGCCCTTTACCAAGTCGAGCAGCTCCAAAGCCGACTCTATCAAATTGGTTGAACGCGAATCCTTTTTTTTCCCCTTGCCCCCATTCAGTTTTCGTTCATCGAGGACGCGAAGCATCCAAGCACTGGCGCCGTAGATGACTCCTTGTGCCGCGTCGTTCACATCGTCGGCATTGGTCAGGGTCCTTATCCAGCCGGCTGCCGACGAAGAGAAGTCGGCAATGTGTTTTCCGTATTCACCCGAATGTTTTGACGCGGCCGCATCCGGATCGAGAAAATCATGGAGATTGCCAAAGCGTTCGCGCAGATCAGTCAGCACGGTTTCAGACACTCCAAGCCATCGCAGTGCAGTTTCGATCCCTACACTCTCCCGGTTATGCAGCGAGGTCAGTAGAGACGTAAGAACCTGAACGACGTGCTCCTCCCAAATCGATTTCTTTCCCATCCTGAAGCAAGGTATTTGCGCCTTAATTAGTTCACGTTCGATGGGCAGCAGATTGAAGTTGGTCCTGGCCAGGATAGCAATTTGACCCTTCAGCACGGTGTACAAGTACTTGCTTGGCTGCTTCAATTCGACATTTCTTGGAGGAGGATTTCGTCGGCAAATTTTAACAATACGGGACACCATGTCCTCATATTCCGCCTCTCGCTCGGCATAGAGGACTAGAATCGGTTCCTGGCCGGCGCCGCGGCTCGAAAACAACGTCTTAGGAACACGTTCCTTATTGTGGGCAATGAGTCGGCCTGCATAGTCAAGGATGGACGAGCTACTACGATAATTCGTGTCCAAGTTGATGATCCGCGCGCCGGCCATGTTCGCGAATTCCATCATGCCTTTGTAGCCTAAGCCGAGGCGAAAACTGAAGATCGATTGGTCATCGTCGCCAACGCCAGTGATATTGCAGGTTGCATCCATGTGGCAATAGAGCCACTCGAGCTGGGGCCTGTCAATATCCTGAAATTCGTCGACCATAATGTGGGTGGCACGCAATGGCGGAATGCGATTTGAACCCTTTGTAGCCCGCATCAAGCTCACTGCGCGCACCATCATGTCGGTAAAGTCGATGACTCCATCTTTGCGCATCAGGTCGCAATATGCGTCCGTGAGCTCAATAATCTCGGGCTGATCTGCAAAGGCGGTCTTGTCCGTCTTGCACAGCGTGATGAGAGACAGGGCGTTTTCGAACTCGACGTCGACGCCGGTCTGATGTAAGGCCCGGAAAACATAGTTGGCGGTATCGGCATCGCTCAAAACGCGCCCGGCGCTCTTGGCGCGGACCAGCTGGCCGAGCGCGATCGAGTGGAAGGTTCCCGACGTAACGCGGGCGAGTTGATCAGGTCGTAGACGGCGCTTGAGGCGGTCCCTCAATTCATTTGCTGCGTGTTTAGTGTAGGTGATTAGGACGATATACGGGTCATCGAAGGTCTGGAGGACCCGAACCGTTCTTTCGATCAATACCCGGCTCTTGCCACTCCCTGGACCGCAGCAGCAAAGTAAATCCTCCGTGGCCATGACGGCTTCGGCTTGGGCTTCATTGAGCTCAAATATCGTGGACACGGCCGGAAATTCAGATGACTTACGTGGTCGTCGATTCTAGTACCGGAGCTTCGGCGGTACCTTGGCCGTCCGTGACGTCGGCATTTAGCATCATCGCCGTGGCGGAGCTGTCAGCCGAATTGAGAGCTTCTTTGGCCAATTGCGATGCTTTTCGATCACGTTCGCTTTGGGCCTGGCGTTTCACTTCTTCCACCTTTCGGCGCTCCTCGACCACTTTGAGCACCAATTCACGAATTGCCCGGAATTGGCTATTTACGTTGCGTGCGAGCTGGGTGAGCGTAGCGCGCGCCTCCCTCACATTGTTGAGCTTTGCTGCCAGAGCCTCGCTCTCGGTCCAATTGGACGGGCCAAGCTCACCAATTACCCACAGGCGGTGGTTCAGTGCGAGATAGACATCGGCCTTGCGCAGCAAGTCGAGCCAGCGGGTTGCCGGGCGAGACGTCGCGTGCGCCATAAACACACTTGGCGTCGTTCCCGACATGTCGATAAGGTGCTCCATCCCGGCCTCTTTCAAAACCTGACCGGCCTGCTTGATTCGGGTCTCGAAATACGTCAGGGCACCATCAAAAGCTTTGAAGACTTGCTGCTCAGCCTTGAGCACCTCCTCCTCTTTGTAGATTTTCTGGCTGACCTGTTCAGCAAGGGCCCGGCGTGAAATGACCGTGACGTAAAAAACGTCACGCGAGATGACCTCGAACTGGTCTCTCAGCGTTTTGATAATAGTGTCATCCACCAGGCTTACAACTTGGGGAACAACCATTGACGGGTCGACCGTCTTAAAGAACCGGAGGTTGCTGTTTTTGATCCACTTTGGTTGTGGCTGTGCTGGGGTGCTGGTCATGAGAAGTCCCTAACTATTCGATCTGGACGATGATTGCATAGGGCGATTTTGCCGCCGCGCCCAAATGTCGCCCGATAGGGCACTCTTGCGCAGCAAATGGTTCTACGGCGTCATTTTCCAGTCCGGTAAGGCTCACCCTTGTGTTACCTTTAACCCTCGCCATTCTGAAAAATAGAAATCCTGAGGTGTTGTATGAAAGTCAAATGTCCACTTTGCTCGACGGAACAGGATTCCAGTACCCTCAACCAGCACTACACGAACTGCCAAGGCAGCCAGGCAGATGCCCGACGCAGATTGCTCCCTGCTGAAAGCGAAATGGCCAAGGCCGCTGTCAAGACCACCGGTTTCGTGCCGCAAATCCTTTCAAAATGATTTCGCAGGAAGATTTACGCCGGCTGATTGCCGCAGTCGACCTTGCCGGCTTGATTGGTCAATATGTCGATCTCAAGCCAAGGTCAGGAGGATTTCAGGGCCTATGCCCGTTTCATGCAGAAAAGTCACCTTCTTTTCACATCTATTGCAGCGATAGCGAGGAACATCATTACCATTGCTATGGCTGTGGTCAGCATGGGCACGCAATAAATTTCCTAATGGAACACGACGGAATAGACTTTCTTTCTGCTGTCCGTCAACTCGCAAAAACAACCTCGCTCGAACTCGAAACCCACGCGCCAAAGGGAATACCGTCACTGACGGTCCATCGCACGATGTCAACACTGGACAAGGCGGCGGCAAATTTTACCTCCAGGTTGGCGAGTTGCGACGGCGAGCGAGGGGCTGCAGAGCTGGTAAGGCGGGGAATATCTGCAAAGACAATCGACCTGTACCGACTTGGTTGCGCGCCCGATGCCTGGGATGGATTGACATCCAATCCATCGTTCGGCCTGGATCTGCTTGTTGAGGCAGGGCTGGCTCGCCGGCGCGACCGGGGACCGGGTGGGTATGATCTGTTCAGGGACAGACTCATGTTTCCGATCTTGGACAGTGAAGGTCGACCGATTGGATTTGGTGGGCGCAAACTTGGTGCAGAGGACAGCCCAGGTCCGAAGTATCTGAACTCCCCCGAAACAGCCGTGTTTAAAAAGGGAGCTGAGCTCTTCGGCTGGCACCAGGCGAGGACAGGGATAAGGAAATCGAATTCCGTCATCGTTGTGGAAGGCTACTTCGACGTTCTGACCCCCGCACAATACGGAATCAAGAATGTTGTGTCGCCCTGCGGGACGGCCATCACGCTAGCTCAGATCGAACGCATACTCGGCGTGGCCAAGCAAATTACTTTTTGCTTCGATGGTGACGCCGCAGGACGGGCCGCCACATGGCGCGCGGCTAATCTCCTTTGGGCGCGAGTACAGGACGAGCATGAGATCCGATTTGCGACTCTTCCTGGTAGCCATGATCCCGATTCCATGGTGCGCGAAGCAGGTTTGCAGGCTTTTGTTGACCTTGTGGCGAACGCCCCAACTCTAGCGCAATATGTCGGGCTGAGCCTCATTGAGCAGGCGAAACTGGATACTCCAGAAGGAAGGGCCTGGCTCGTCAGGCGCGCTGTCGCGTTCTGCGAACAAAGCCAAGCAAAGATCGTGTCATTTTTCTTCCGAAAGATGGTCTGCCAAGCGGCGGGCATATCTGAGCTTGAGTTCGATGAATTGGGTCAACTCGTTGCTTAAGAGTGCCGCTGGAGATCCTCACAGGTCAGGAAAGCGACTCTCCGTCAAAGCCGGACACCTAATGGCACGCCAAAGCGCGGAACCTGCCCTGACATCACGCTAGGTCTCAGACTGGCGCCGGCAGAGACCGAGCGCGCCGCGTGCACCATCTGCAGGAAATGATCAACCAGTTGCTATCGGTCGTCGGCATCGGCATGCTGGACGGCAGCTCTCTAGCGGATCTCCGATCGGCGTTAGCGGCGGCCGGGCGCGTCGCGGGCGGCCAGCGGTAGGAAGTGAACGACCAGGTGTTGCCCGCCGTCCATTGGCTCGATGTCGGCAGGCGCCGGGACACCGGCCAGCACAGCTGACGCGGCGGACTTCTATTGGCGCCGCCGGCATCGGCATGTTGGACAGTAGCCCCTGGGCGGATATGGGTCCAGGGACAGCCTAATGCGCACTCATGAATTTGAGCGCGGAAGCGACTGAGTAGTGTCAGTGGCCAACAACCCCGTGGGGGTTCTGTTCGGCCCCGGTTGGCGGAAGGCGTTTGGCTTCTGGGCCTAGTCTATGCAAATCTGTGAATCGCATGAATCCTTTTAGTTTGACCCCAGGAGGAAGTGCGACAATTGCGGTGTTGGATAGAACGCTGAGCAAGTTTAGCGTTACACCCTCCTTCCCAAATAGCCATTTGCGGTGTCGTTCATCCGCGCGAACGATCGCGACTGTACGGCCTTTGTACATTCCCACGCGCAGTCCGATCTCTCGGCGGTTCTCTCCGTAGAGTTCCAGCATGGCTTGCCAGACTCGCTGCTTCTTTTCCTGCTGGAAGTCGACGCTATGGCAGACGACAACCCTCTCGATTCCTGCCAGTCGCGCCAGCGCCTTGATGTCGACGCCGTCCTTCCCGACCATTTCACGTATTGATATCCCTCGGCCGATAAAAATGGCGCCGGTGTGGAGCGGTGGCGACATGACGGATCTGTGCACCTGACCGGTGAATCGTTCGAGCAGCAGACTGATAAACTTGCTGTGGTTGCGTGAGACGACGAGATCAAAATCCGAATCAAACTTGCGCTTCACCGCATCGATTGGAAGGGCCACTGCAAAAACGTGATCGCCAACCCGCAACGCTTTCCGATCGTCCCACGCCATTGATGTTGCTGGCAATCTAGCGATTTGGCCTTGGAAATTACCGTTGAGCACCTTCACGACCCAGTGCTCCTCTAACCTTTTAAGGCATTCAATCTCGCAAAGTGTGGCGCTACGCACTTCCACATCGTCTGGCTCTTGTTCAAATGTGAGATGAATGGCCGCACCATTCGGATTGTGGAAATTCCAAAACGCTTTCGAATGTTCGCCCAAGCTCCTTGAAAATGCCTTGGCCGTCACCGAGCGCGGAGCCGGAGACGGCGGCAAACTCACTAGAATCATTTCGGACATGATTTCTTTAGGACTAGGCTCGGATCGAACTCTGGGCGCCCAAGTGCTTGGCAAGGACTGCATGCGACTTCAAACTCGAGCTGAGCAATTCCATGGAACGAATACGCATGTCTTCAAGGTTGCCTTCCCGAGGGTAGGCGGCTGACCTCCCTGAATGATCACGATAGTCGTCCATAAGAAACCGTAGATCTCGAATGCTGAGGTTCGATACCTCATGCATCCTTATAAGCATCGCCGCCGACACTGGAGCTCGACGTGACCGAATTTTACTGATGATCGGTGCTTGCACCTCCAATGCTCGTCCAAGCGCTGCGTCGTTCTTTAGGTGTAGGTATTGGATGAGTGCATCGAGTAGCGCCCCTGGGTTATGCAGTTGATTACTGTTCATTCATTCACCTAAGTTGAAATTGGAGAACTACTCAAATTTTGTTTTTCACCCGAACGATTGGAATCGCAAAGGTCAAGCGCAGGTCAAGGCTGCACTTGTACTGGCGATGCCAACCGGCAGCACCTTTCCTGGCATGCCATTGTGGTTCCAATAAAGATCGGCATAGCGCGAAAGCGCTGTTTCCCTGTCCGTCCAATCGAGTATGGAATTGACGCTCTGCTTTGACAACGTACCGACTAGCCTTGTCCCTAGAAAATGTGTTTTGAAATTTGGAGCGAATACCATCTCGCGCGCGGGGTCGACGCTGCAAACAGCGTATTGAGCCGTCACCCTACTGCGCAAGAGCATCACGAGCAGCCGGTCGGTTGCATGCGGTGGGAAAATCATGTCCGCATCGGACAGGCTCGCCACCCGCGACGGACAGCATGGCCGGCGTGAACTGTTGCGATTGGTGAGAGCTTCGGGCATTGAGGTTATCTCGACAAGAATTCGGCAATTGAGGAAAGTATACGCACCCGCCGTCCGGCAAGGATTGGAGAAAATTGCGTCGTAGGTAGCCTTTCTCACAATTCGCCGCGCTCGATGTCCTTGCCTGACACCCATATATCGTGAGCGTCCAGTGCTTCGTCGGTCTCGTGTCGGCCCCATCTCTCGCATGTCTTTTTGCGTCGATCCGCACAATGAAAACCGCTTAGGCTCGGCAAAATTTTTCAGAAACACCATATCAAGTGTTTTATTGTGTTCGACATGAACCGAATCCACGGTTTAATTAAACGGAGAACGCAATGCATCTTTCTACGTCCAAAGAAGCACTCATTATTCCCTTGGCCATCGTGGCTGGTGCGGCTGACACAAAAGGTAGCCGTCCACTGCTTGGCACGACGCTGATTAAGGCTACTGCGGGTCGCTTGAGTTTGCTTTGCAGCGATGGCTCGGTTTTGGCTCGGGCTTTGACAGACTGCAACGTCACCAAGGAGGGGGAACTCGCCGTCGATGCGCGTCGATTCAGTGACCTCATCAAGGCCATGCCTGACAAGCAATCAGTGTCCATGTCGCTCGATAAAGGACAGTTGCTCGTTGCCGCTGGTGGTTCTAAGTTTCGCCTGCCCGTTCACGCATCGAAAGAGTACCCGAAGATGCTCACGGAGGAAGGTCGGCTGACGATCAATATCTCGGCGAAGCGCCTCGGCGAAATGCTAGAAACCGTGTCCTCCGCAATGGCCGTGAATCATTCTTGCCAGCCCCTCAACGGCACTTTGATCGCTGTGCGTGACGGGGCAATGTGGGCGGTGGCGACGGACGGCCACCGCATGATGGTAGCGCGGCAAGTGATCGAGGGGTCGGAATCGGTGCAACCAACCGAATTGGCAATTTCTCGAAAGGCGGCGGCACTTGCGCGCCGTTTGCTTGGCGGCTCCAACGGCAACGTTGCACTCATCTTCGGTCTGTCGGAAGTCCGACTTGAGTTTGAGGGCGGCACAGTCATGGTGTGCAAGACAATCGAAGGCAAATATCCCAAGTGGATGGGGCTGCTGCCAAAGTCGCCATGCCACGCCAAGCTGGAAAACACGAAATTGCGCGAAGCGGTCACGATGGTGTGCGCGGCGTTGTCGGGCATGGCAACCACTGGCAAGGCTTCGGAGGCCGACAAGCGGTTGGCCAATCGCACTGTCTCCATGATCTTCTCGACAACGGCTCTTTCCATCGACCACTCTGACCTCGCGTCTTGCCCGGTTCCAACGGTCAACCCGGACGCATCGAACGAACAGGTGTCGATCAGCATCGACTTTCTCGCTGATGCCATCGCAGTGATGCCCAACGACATTCGTATCGGCTACGAGGGTGGCGAGAAGCCGATCAGCATCCAGCCATCAGGCGAGGACTGGCCGCTGGCCGTACTCATGCCCCGTCGCGTCTAAGTCGCTCAATCACGTACACGAAGAAATTGAAAGGAATAGCCATGTTTGTTGAACTCTTTCCAGCCCTGTTAGAACGTCCATTTGTCCTTACCCTGACCGCTATCGACGGCAAGGTTCAATTGATGGTTGCGCCGAAAAAACTGGCGTCCGATGAAAATCCAGCTTTCTGGACGCCGTTCAGCGCCACAGACACGCCAGAACAACTGGATGCCGAACTGTCGAAATACCTGACGGGTTACGTGGCAATGCGCTCCGACGTTACCAAGTCGCTGGCCGACTCCCTCAAAGAAGCCGAGCAAAAAACAAAAGCTGCTGCCGAGGAAGCAAAGAAGAAGCTGGCATCCAAGGCAGTCAAACCCGCCGCTCCATCCAAGCCAGCCGCAGTTGTGTCGTCGGTTCAACCGACTTTGGCCATCGAATCGGACGACGATGATGATTCAAACGACGAGGGAAACGAAGACCGCGCCGATAAATTGGAAGTACCGGCTCCCGTTGTCATCGCCGCATCGGTGCCTGCGCTCTCGCCGTCGGCTGCACAAGTCGCGTTGTTCTAACCCATTCGAATTCAAGAGGAATAAACCATGATTACGACCGTCCCACGCACTTTTCAATATATGGGTATGCAGCTTGATGACCCCGATCCGCGCATGTCGCTCGATCAGGTAAAGGCGCATTTCACGAACGTCCATCCTGAAATGCTCAACGCCACTATGGAGGGCGGCGACTTCGACGGCACGAGCCAAGTGTTTGTCATTCGCCGCGCCACCGGGACAAAGGGATAGGAGCGCCAAGCGATGCAACTGAGAGCTTTTCGACGTAGCTTGAGGGAGGCGATAGCAGCCCTCGGCGATCCCTCCAAGCACAGCCCAATCGAGTCCCAGGCGGGTGTAACGGACGATCAAGCGAAAGCGGCGCGTCAAGTCAACAAGATTGCGTCCAGCTTCACGACGGGGCGGTCGCGTCAACTACCCCTACCATCATGGAAGGAACTGCCACCATGCTTCTAGCGCTTCCCCGGCTTTCGCCACTGATACCGCGCCAAATCACCTTCGGCGGGGCATCCGCCAAGTTGCTGAAATTGGCTTTGTCAATGTGTACCGCAGGTATTGTCGATAAGCGCGAAGTAGCCGCCTTTGAATCGCCACTTACTGTCTCACAAGTGCAGCAAGCGGTAATGGCTGGCATGGAGAGGATGGTCGCCAATCGACTTGATTTCAAAGTGCTTTCCATGCATACCGCATTGGCTTTATCTAGTAACAACGAAGGCTATGCTTATGGCGACAGTCTTGGTCAGATTCAGGTTGAAATCGCCTTCAATGCAGGTAAGGCCGATGAGGTCATGGTGGGTGCTATCTGCACCGAGCTTGAGAAACACAGGCCGGGATTGGGGCGCTACGCGCTGTCGATCCTTGACAAAGCGCTGTGCGGTTTCGGTATGCCTATGACTCCATTCGGCGCACTTGCTATGGCTCAATACACGTACTGGTGGGGAGAGGAAGACGAACAAATGGTCATCGACGACATGGCAGAGCAAGGCGAAGAAAATGCCTTTGACGTTCCGCGCCGAGACGACTTGTTCGATGGCATTCCTCGATGGGCATACGACTTCTCGTGCCAAGAGCAACCACAGTTGTCATCCGTGGACGCACACCAGCAATGTCAGGCGATTGACAATGAAAAGTTGAAGGCATTCCTTGCCAGTATCGCCCAACTCGACCTCCTGCTAACTTCCGCACGCGGTGCGCTGCCGGATCAACCCGAAGATGAGCCGGATTCCTGTGAGTTTCCGGTGCTGTTGCGCTGGTCTGAAAACGATTATTTGATGCGTATTCTTGACGACTACTGGCAGCACCAGCAGCAGGGCGAACTCTACTACTGCATGGGTCATATTCGATTTGACCATACCAGCAAGGATGTCAAAACGGCGATTAGTCGCCTCGACAAGACGCTTGATGTGTATGCCGCCCTTGACCGCTCTCTCTATCTAATTCAAGAGTACAACAGCCATGCTTAATTTCGTAGACACTGATGCCCACCAAGTCCAGCTTTCGCAAGCAATTCTCATGTACGGCAGCTCAAGTTCGACCAGCTATGCCACGCTCCATGAAATTCGCCATAGCGGCAGTGGGGCAAATGCTGAAATTGACGCGGGCATTCCGCTTTCGATTTCGACATTGGCGCAAATGATGAAGATGCTGACACAATCGTCCGGCTGCGCCCAAGGTATTCTCCCGGCAAATGTCCTGTCTGTAGGTGCCGATCATCTTGTCTGGTACGTGCCGCAGACCGTCCAGACCATGTTTTTCAATTGTTCGACTTTGATAGGTGAGCGAGTTGGCGCGGTCGTGCAGCCAACGCTGATTTTCTCCGTCAGCCGTAGCGGCTGGCACGTATTTTCCATCAAGACGCGTAGCCGTCCCACGGCTCGTACTTGTCTCTACAACGCTCCCTACATGAACGTTTGGGAGGACGGAAAGATTTGCGTCGGCTCGACACCAACACCGCGAGATACTGTCGCAACGACTGTCGCCCAATGGACTCAAGCATTCTTTGCAAGCAATTTCTCCCACACCAATCATACGAAGACGGTGGATTATTGGGGTGGGTGCTACGCGTTCTGGCAAAAGATGCTGGACGACAAACCAAAGAGGTTTCCAAATGGAGTGTTGGTAAAGAGGCGGCTCACGCTTGGCCAGTTCGTCGCGCAATTGGAGGGGGGCGAAGCGTGAATGCCCTTGACGAGAACTTGCAGAAGGTCTGCCCCACCCTCATGGTTCCGAGGTATGAGGCCATTGCCGACATGGTGGGCAACGGACATCGTTACCTATTGGCTGATTCTGGCCTCTGGATTGAGGCAAAGCGCTCGTGGCTGCACGCGCGACTACCAGTGTGTGCGTTGCCTGTTCCGATGCCCTATGGCTCACTAACTGAAAAGGTAGCGTTTGTCTTCAACAGCGACTTCGTAACGCATCTACGACGGTTCGCATGGGAGGCCGCTGCGGCCTTCCCAAACGAACACGCAGCTTGGTTTGAGTGGGATGAGCTCCATGGCAAACTGGAATACGTTGCCGTTGAGATACTGGAACAGAATGGCAGTCGAGTCCACTATGACCGCCCAGCCTATCGCCCAAAAATTTCGCCGTGTGTGGATATTCACTCCCATGGCATCCACCCCGCTGGCTTTAGCCCAGATGACGATATTGACGATGGAGAGACGAAGCTGGCAGTTTGCTTCGGCAACTGCGACCGGGACACTCCAACGGTCGCGGCCCGATTGTGCTTGCAAGGTCAATTCTACGATTTCTCAGATTGGTTAGTGCGGCTTCTCTACAATTTAACTATCCCTACTAATGCGAGAGCGTCCAATGACACACCTGCTTCCTGCTGAGATGTTGAATCGTCCAATGCGTGTGCATGTCATCGGCTGCGGTGGCACCGGAGGGCATATTGCTTCCGGCTTGGCCCGATTGCATCTGACGATGCTTGAGTTCGGCCATGAACATGGACTCGAAGTAACCATTTGGGACGATGACATCGTGGAGGAACACAATGTGGGAAGACAGTTGTTTTTCAAGCCGGACGTTGGCTTGAATAAGGCGACCGTCATGGTGCATCGACTCAATGTTGCCTATGGCATGAAGTGGAAAGCCAGAGCGGAGCGATTCGGCGACCAGCAATTTCACAACGTCGATATGATTATCGGCTGTGTCGATACCAAGGCATCGCGCAGAGAGATTCGTCGCTACGTGGAGCGCGCTCAAGCATGCTATTGGCTCGATCTTGGAAATACGTCCAAATCCGGGCAGGCGCTGATTGGTTTGGGTGGTTGGAAGGGGCGCAGCGGCAGTTCGTTCCTTCCATTGCCGACCGACTTTCTTCCAGAACTTGTAGACGGTGAAGAAGATGTGCAGACACCAACGTGTTCCGTGCGCGCCTCGATTACCCGTCAAGGGCTGTTCTTGAACCAGCAGGTTGCTGGATGGGGGCTGGAACTGTGCTTCCAACTGTTTTGCAAGGGGAAGTTGGCTTGGCAAGGCGTGTTTCTCAACAGCGAGTCCCCAGCAGTCACTCACCTTAAAGTTGACCCTGTTGAATGGGCGCGGTTTGGCATCAAGCGGCCAGAATTGGAGCAGGCCGCATAACCGTCGCAGTCATCTAAGCCGGCGGGAAATCGACGGGAGGGCAATTGCCATAGCTCAGGCCACGCGGCCCCTGGTGAATAAAATCGCATTTGCCATACCCTCCCTGTGTACCATGGCGTTATGTAGAAAACACTTCAATGAGGCGAATGATGGCTGCTAACAAAAACGCTATGCTGTTCCGTGACCTTGGTTTTGCCGACCAAGGAACCCAGAAGCTTGTCGCCTACGCAGCCGTAAGCCCCCGTAAGCCACGGCGCCCGCTTGCAGATCGGGACGCGTCGACCATGTCGGCCGCGAGCCGGTTCATGCTCCTGTGTGAGCAGGAGCACAGCATTCCTCGGCGCGCCTTCCGTCAGATGATTGTCGACGCCCTGGTGCGCCACGATGAAGTATCCGAGCGCCAGTACTTCATGGATCACGACAGCGTGTTTAACGATTGGTTCTATTCGGTACGCCCGATCCCGACCTGGGCCAACCAGATCCTGGCCGAGCTGATGCTCGGAATGCTGCGGGATGAGAAAACAAGTGCCAAGCTGAAGATGATTGTGCGCGTGCACCTGGAACAGGTGCTGCAGGACGTCGCCGGCGGTTCTGAGTTGCTGTCCTGGATATTGTCAACGTCGGGCCGCCTGATGGCAGCGTGAAGGACGTTGACAGATCGTCTAGTCTGTAAATTTCGCAGGTTTGAACCTTAGGATTGGCAACCGCCCCCAAAATCCTTAGTTCTCCCTATGCGCGTGTTGAAGGCGATGCATATAGTCCTGCTAGGGCTCGATTGGCGGGCCCGATGTTCGACGACTTGTCGGCCGCCCAATTCACTTCGTGTCCTATGAAACTCCTCAATTCGATAGCGCTCGTCGCGTCGCTGCTTTTTTCCCTTTCCGCGTCTGCTGACGAAGCGACGATCAAGCGCCGCCTCGAGGAGCGCCTGAAGACCCCAGTAGAGTCCGTAACAAAGACTCCCTACTTCGGTCTGTACGAAGTCTTTGCCAGCGGCCAGCTGCTCTACACCGACGAGCAAGTGTCTGCGATCATCTCCGGATCCATTCTGGACATCGCTTCAATGAAAAACATAACCGCGGAGCGGATGAAGATCCTCAGCGCAGTGAAATTCAGCGATCTTCCCCTGGAGCTGGCGGTCAAGTCTGTTCGCGGGAACGGCGCACGCGTTGTGGCCACATTCGAAGACCCCAATTGCGGCTATTGCAAGCGCATCCAAAAGGATTTGAGCAAGTTGGACAACGTCACCATCTATACCTTCCTCTATCCGATCCTATCCCCTGACTCGGTGGAAAAGGCTAAGCGAGTCTGGTGCTCGACCGACCGCGCCAAGGCCTGGAGCGACATGATGACTACCGGCGCTGTGCCAGCGGCTAAAACCAATTGCGACGCTCCTGTGCAGCAGGTTCTCGCCCTGGGACGGAAATATTCAGTCACAGGTACGCCGACCTTGATCTTTGCTGACGGCGAGAAGGTTCCCGGCGCCATTAACCAGGCAGAGATCGAGGTGCGCTTGGCCAAGGCATCCCCTTCCGCCCATTGAAATAGGTAAGACGGCGATGCAGCATATCTGCCCAGCCGGCCAGCGCGCGAATGCACGCCGTCGCTTTGGCTTGGCCAGAGGATCGTCGAACTTTTTCAGAAATGATTCATCGGTCTCCGTAAGATACATCCAGTATCAGTATCTACCGGAGATCATCGTGAGCAACCAAAGTATCAGCGCCATCAAGGGCGCCACCATTACCCCCCCAGTCATTGGACGAATCTCTATCGGACACATGGAGGCATGGGGCGGCGGAAAATACCTGCCCCAGATGGATGATCACTTCTCGATCACCACGCTGAAACAATTGGCCGACAAGAGCTGGGAAAAGCACGCGATTTCGGATCTGCTCGAGGTGGAAACTGACGAGTTGCCGTCCACTGCCCAAAGAAAGCTCACCGCGATCCCGGTCGTGCTCGCATATAACGAACCGCGCTTGAACGTGCATTCGAGCTATTCCAGCTTCGAGACGGGGACCGGGCGAATGCTTTGCACCAGCGATGGCGAGAATGCTCGCCGGGCCACGCCTGATGGTGTCGTCGGCATCGGATGCCCGCGGCCTGAGGCCTGCGAATTCGGCCAGAAGCACGGATGCCGGAATATGAGCCGAATCCATCTCAAGATTGAAGGTCAGCAGGATGAGCTCGGGGTCTTTATTCTGCGCTCCGGATCGTGGAACTCGCTTAACGCGATCAGTGGGCGTATCGCCGCGTGGCACGGTGGTACCGGTGGCAAAATCGCTGGCATGCCTCTCATGCTGGAGCTGAAGGAAAAGACGACAGCCATGAGCTATGGCCAACCGATCTATTTTGCGGACCTGGTGCAACGGCCAGGAATGACGGTTGCGCAGTCCATCACTGCAGCGCGCGCCTATCAGGAGCAGTATGCAGAGGCGGGATTCGACGTCGACGGCATGGAACGCGCGCTGCTGGCTGGCCTGCAGAACAGCGCCTTCGCTGATCAACTGGAAGACGTCGACGAATGGATGCCGGATAAGGGATTGGCTTCGGAAGCCGAGCAAGGCGTTCGCCGCACGGGCCTCAAAGCCATGGATAGCTTTGTGTCGGCGGCCGCCAGCGAGAAAGCATCGAAAGATTCGACACGTGGTGGCCCTGCAGCTGAGGTTGAGCGGGCCGTACCCGCCTTGACCCAGGTATTCCCCGCCGAGCTTAGCGCCCGTTCGGACGAATTGAAGGTTATCGACGCGGGCGATCGGGCCAGTGTTCTGGCTGCACCACTGGTGAGCATCGAAGAGCTCCTGGCAGCACGCGCGCCAGCACAAATTTGCAGCATCCAAGATCATCCAGCGCGTCCGGTCGCAGTGAAGGCATTGGAAGTGGTTGCGCGGGTTGTTGAAACTGCTCAACCGCCAATTCCGAGTCTCTTGGTGCCTGCGCCGTCAATTGACGGACATATCGATCTTCCATGGAGCGACGATATGGCGTTTCCCCGGGCGGCCTGCTAAGGCACGGAGTAACTGGCGTTTGCTCAACGTTATATTTTGTTCAAAAGGAGGTTTTATGATTAAAGCAAGTTTGATTTGTGTTGTGGCAAGCCTGGCCCTTTCCGTTTCCGTGGTAGCTATTGCCGAACCCGGCCCATATGCGACCGAGGCGTGCAAGACCGGTTGCGTCTTCCTCGATAAACACCCAGGCACGATTTACATCGGCCTCGTTCCGAAGTCGTATCGGATCTGCGCCGGGAGGTACTCGAGCGCCACCGTCCATGTCAACGACACCCCGGTCCGGATCAATTCGGGGTTTTGTGCGGATGTGAACGGCACCAGCATCGTCCTCATGGAAGGCGAAGTCTTTTATGGCCTGCAGCCAGGCTGACGGCCACATGCGAGATGCAATCATGGTGAACTCAGAATTCGGCGGTGGCAGAAAGCTTCTCGCCGCCGTCCTCACTGCTCTTGGGCTCCTGGGCCTTACTTTGTCGTTCGAGAATGGCTGGCCCAGCTGGGTCTCAGCGCTCCTCTTGGTCATCGCATCGGGCAGCTTGCATGCTCTGGTCCAAATGCTGATGTTCAATCCCGGGAGCGTTATGAGCCCACCTTTCCGCGGATCGGAATACGGTGGCTCGATCTCTGGCCGCAACGAAAACTACTTCGTCAAACTGATGTCGAGGATGTCCAATTTGAAGTATCGGCTCCAACTGGACGAGATCCGTCAGGTAGCAGGCGGGACTTGCCGCGGAATTCACAAGCGCATCGATGAGAATCGTGAGCTACTGGAGCTGCTGCAGGAAAAGGCGCCAGAGCTGTTGGAACGGTACTTCTGGATCGAAGGATGGATCGATTCGAATGACCATTTCTTGGTGGAACTAGAAAAGGTCGTTGGCGTGAAAAACAAAATGGCACGCACCCATGCGTACCCGCGTCCGTGGCCAGGCAGGGATCGCTCAGGCTTGAGCGGAAACCCGCAAGATACAGCAGGACCCTCTTTGATTAAGTAAGAAAGCCAGATATGACCCAAATGGACAATGAAGCGCGTCATGCACTTGACGGCCCCCTGACAACTCAAGAGCGCTTGGCGTTGGACGCCACTGCAGAGGCCCTGGCCATGATTCGAAGCCTGGCTTCCGGGCCAATCGGGGACGACAATCGCAAAGCAATATTCGAGCTGGCCGACGCTTTCATCAATATTCCCGCGCATGCCGCAGGTCCTGCCGAGCAACGCGCGGCAAATGCGTTCCTTCTCAGCTCAGGCATCGACCAGGCGCGGCGGGCACACAAGCAGCATCGTTTGCAAAGCCAGCATTTGGCCCCACTCTAATCCTGTTGAGTGAGTGATCATGAACTGGCGACCATATTATGAGAATCTTGGGGACAATTTTTGGACTGTCGTCATCGTCTGCAATTCGGCATGGATCGCCTTCATCTTGTGGCAATGGGCTGGACGGAAAATGTGGGAACGGCTTCGATCCAGCATTACGCGGCGTGGCCTCGACAATCAATAGCCTGGTCAAGGCCTCGGTTTCCACACTGAGAAATGATCATTTGCCATAAACATGTTTGTGCAGGTTGTCCGGACAGGACCGCGCCGACGGTAGAAATAGCAGTAGGTATTTGCCGTTGGAATTGGCTCCTCGGGGCCTTCAGACACCCTCTGCGAGCATTTGTCCGACTCGCTAGAAATTCGCTATTTGCCCTCACCATTTCTGTATTGTGATCGCAGTATCCAACTCACAAACCGCAATTCGTGAAACGCATATACCGTGAACTACTGAGTCGCGGCACCTAAAAAAACCGGAGTCCATCATGTCGGGAAAAACACCAACGCCCCCGAATTCATTGGCAGATCGCGCAACAGGTCTTGCCAGCGCATACGCTGACAAAAATGTACCACGATGCCGGCGGTGCACAAGCGCGTTGAATGACGAAGAAGATGACCTGACAGCCGAGTACTGCAATTTTTGCGCTAAGAAACAAGGCAGATCCGGCACGCCTGCAAATATGCCAGGTTTAGAGCTAGCTAATGCCTCACAAAGTTTGAAAACACAACCAGCGAGTACTCAGGTGCAAACCAACACGATCCCCGGCACGCATGAAGTAGTCCCCGAAGGACACGTCCTACTTGGGCACACCGAAGGCGCAGCCGGTTTGACGCTTGATCTCAGGCGCCTTGTGGCGGGACGGTGTCTCGTGCAAGGATCCTCGGGTGCCGGCAAGAGCAAGACGCTCCGCCGACTCATTGAGCAGGCTCATAGTTACACTACGATCGTCATCCTGGACATTGAGGGCGAGTTCAAGAACCTGACCGAACTTATGGGCGCTGTGTCCGTTAAGGCGGCCGAGACGGCTACAGACGGATTAACTGCGCTCGCGGTCCGCATTCGTCAGCATCGTATTCCGCTTCACCTGGATCTGACAGACCTCGAACCTGACATTCGCATTGCGAAGGCTTCGGCCTTCCTGGCGGGCCTGATTGCTTGCCCAAGAGAGATGTGGAAGAACACCGTCATGGTGGTTATCGACGAAGCTCATGTGCTGGCACCCCAAGTTGCAGCGTCAGCTCGTGACGCCGAAATGCGGCGGCTCGGTGTCGCGACGCTGACCGACCTATGTTCGCGCGGCAGAAAGCGAGGTATATGCCCGGTGATCGCCACCCAGCGCCTGGCAAAGCTCTCATCGAGCGTGGTGTCTGAATTGCAGAATGTGCTGATCGGCCAGAACGTTTTCGACCGCGACATCGCACGGGCAGCTGATATCCTTGGATATTCCAACGACAAGGCTTCATTGCTGCGTAATTTGACCCCGGGCCAATTTATTGCGCTGGGGCCGGCGCTATCGCGCAGACCTACCCGCGTGCAGATAGCGGAAACGATGACCGAACATTTGGGGGCGGCACCTGAACTTTTGCCGTCTGCTGGGCATGATGCCGAAACGGCTCATAAATTGCTTCAGGTAGATGCTTTGCGAGACGTAGGGGGCGCCAGTCAGTTGAACTCGCAGCCGATTTCTGGCGGCGGCAGGGCAATTCTTGACACATTCTTGCTGGAACCTGCAGGTTCACTTGCAGTGAGAGTGATCGGCGCCTTGAGGCCGATTAGTCCTAATGCGGCAACGATACCGGACCTCTGTCGCCATCTGACCGCAGATCGCGATGACGTCCAGAGCGCTATCGATCTTCTGTCGCGGCTTGGTGCCGTCGACGCAATGCCGCGTGCTGATGACCGCATTGTTCGGCTATCGGCTCGCCTGCGCCTCCGCCTCTCAAATACGCAAGTCGTGGGGCTGTCATGAGCAAGGTGTCAAATGACGACGAAAGCACACTTGGGTTCGACGTTGTCGAGCTTGTCCCCTGCGCCGGCCTGCCAGGCGAAATCAATTTAAAGTTCGCTGTTAGAGAGGTCGCCTTTCGTATTAATGCGTGGACCCCAACCGAGGCCGCATCACTAACGAAAAAATTTCTCGCGGATGAACCTATTCCAGAAATCGCCGTGGCCTTGGGGCGCACGCTTCATGCTACAAGAACAAAGATTTATGAGCTAGGACTTAGAAGGAACTCTTCGAGGCCTTGGGCTGAAATGGAAGATCGCATCCTCGTCGACGAATACGGAACGATCGCGTGTGCCACACTCGCGGCGATGGTCGGCCGGACGGTGGCAGCTGTTTTTGCTCGAGCGTCGAGCCTTGGCTTAACTGAAGGTATTGCGCCACCATGGTCCCCTTGGGAGGACGCCCAACTGGTCGCTGGATATGCGGGAGGTGTTCTAGTAGTCCACCTTGCCGCGCTTATCGGTCGACCGCCAAGCGGAGTAAGTAGTCGCGCGCATTTTCTCGGCCTAAAGCACAAAAACTGGGCGCCAGACTGGTCTGAAGCAGAGAAATCCCTGGCAATTGAAATGGCGGAGCTGGGGCACACGGCTGGCCAGATTGGACTCGCTTTTCAAAAGCATGGATTCCCCTTGCGTACAAAGAGCGGCGTTGGGCCGATGCTGCAGGCGCTGGGCTTTCAACGCAGCTGGGGCCGCCCCTGGATACCGGAGGAAATCGATGCCCTTCGTCGAGTTTATGCCGATAGCGGCAGTGTTGCAAAATTGGCGTGCCGGCTCGGCCGATCGCGATCTTCGGTCATGTGGAAAGCTGGGACGCTCGAGTTGTCGGGGACGCATGCCAATGCCGGCCGAGGCTTTTTACAAGGCGACGACTGGACTGACATAGAGATAGCGACACTGCGGATCCGCTACGGAACGGAGAAGGTCAAGGATACGGCTGCAGCCCTGAAAAGGCCACTGAGGGCCGTCTACTGCAAGGCACATGAACTTGGGCTGTCGGCAAACTACCATCGAGATTGGACTGCAGACGAAGATAGAGCAATCGGAATCGCTTACTCGGCAGGGATCTCCATGACCGACCTCGCAGGCGCAGTCGGTCGTGACGTGGCCACGGTGTCCAAAAGGGCAATTGCGCTTGGCATTTCCTTTAAAGACAGAACCGTTGCAGCTCCGCGCGGCCGCCGGAGTGAGCGCATTCAGCTGACCCTACAGGACATTCTCGACCTGGCGGTCGATTTGGAAGTAGCGATTGTTCAGCCAGGCCGCAAGCGGCGTGGTCGGGCACCCACCGCGACTCCTCAGACTACGCCACTCGCTCGGCCGTTAAAAATCGTTCAGCGACCGCCCACGACTTGACACTGCGTAAAAGCGGTCGAATACCCTTTCGGACCTGTGCGCTGGCCAGCCGGTAAAGTTGACCAGCTGGGACCATTCCACCGAGACCATTGTAGTACTGCGGTCGACCTGGAACAAGCCGCTGGCCAGCCGCGATTGCGGCCGCCTCCCCTTCTCCTAACCAGCAAGACCCCCCCTACAGGCGGTGTTGACGATGCGGGTAGAGTGGCGCTGGCCAGCGTGTCGATCGCACGGACCAGGTGCTGGTCCTGCCGGCGCCGTCGACCAGCTCGAGCGGGCTCCAGCTGCTAACGCAAGAGAGGCGGCTGGGCCCGCGCCGCGGTCGACCTGAGCCCACTTTCACAAACAGGAAGATCCCGGCCGGCCAGTTGCTGGCCATGGCGATCTGCGTCGGCATCGAGGCGGCATACCAGGTTGTCTCCGATCGACAAACGGCGCGTAGCACGGCCAGAAAGCGCGCCAGCGGCGCCAGCGGCCGTCCGGATCGTGGGGCCAGTGGCTAAAGTGCCCAGCAATCGGTTTTGTCGAACCCGGGCGGCGGTGCTGGCCAGCGTGTCGGCCGTACGGACCCCCACCGATCCGCTCAATGCCAGGTGCACGCGCTGCGTGTCACGCCGGCATGGCCGCGGTGACTGGCTAACTGCAGGTGCTGGCAATCCGCACCAGGTGTACGGCGGCCGACGTTGACAAGGTTGCCGCGCTCCGGCGAGATCCTGCCGACGCGAGCATGGCCCCCCCCCGCTGCCAGCTCCGATCGACAAAGGCCTCAGGCGCGTGCGGGAAGCGCGCCAGCAGCGCCGGCGGCCGGCGGCCGTCCGGATCGTGGGGCCGGTGGCGAAAGTGCCCTGCAGGCGGTTTTGACGAACCCGGGCGGCGGTGCTGGCCAGCGTGTCGGCCGCACGGACCCGCGCGACGCAGCCGATCCGCTCGATGCCAGGTGCACGCGCTGCGCGTCACGCCGGTGGCCACAAGGCGCGGTGCCGGCCACGCGCAGCTACCTCGAACCGACGTAGGCTTAGCAAGTAGATTCAATGACTTAGGTTCAATTTGATGGACGATCAACTTGCTCTCCCACCGAATTGTCGCACCAGCTTGCAGATGGTCTCAGCAACTGCTGATCGTTCACAGCTGGCCCGCTGTTGCGGAGACTCCCGACCAGGAAGCGGCCAAGCCGCCTCTCGCGCTGCAAGACCGACAAGAGGCGGCAGGCGGGTGAGAGAAGCGCAACAACGGCGCCGGCGGCCGTCCGGATCTGTGGTGCGGAGGATGAACGCACGCTGCAGGCGGTTTTAGGCGAACTCGGACGGCGCCGGGCCAGCGTGGCAGCGCCGTCGATCCTTTCGATGCCAGGTGCACGCGCTACGGCACCGGCGTGGCCGTGGTTGGCCTGCAGGGAGATCCTGGCCGTCCGCTGCCTCGCAATTCACCGGCCAGATTGGCCAGCAGCACTAGGTGTAGCGACCTGCATTTGAAAACGCGCCGACCTGCATTCATCGGCTTCTTCTACCAGGAATAACTGCATCTATCATCCCCATCAAACCAGCATTAGCTGCAAATGAACCTGCATTTGACGGCGCCGGCCTGCATTCCATCGGCATCAACCGACAATAACTGCAACTGACCGCCAGCCGCCCTCCGGCGCCCGGGCGCAGAGGAGCGTGAAACCGGGTTAGGCTGACCAAGTGCCAAGAACCCATCGAGCGCCGCTGTTTCTGGAACAAGGTTTGTGGACTGAGTTTCCGGACTCCGTGCGCCAGGCACACCGCCAACATGCGCCGCCGTCCGCGCCTGTCCAGAAAACGGACGTTTCTTGGACTGCTCTGAACATGTGTTTAGAGAGAAAAACACCTTGATTTTTCTATGAATTTATTCCATAGTTGGCTAAGTTTGCCCATCCCCCAAAAATGTAAAATTAGCCCAATATACTCTTTGCCGCCCACAGGTTTCGGGCCATTTCCAGTTCGTTTTTGAAGCCGACTTCCTCGCTTTTTTACATTTTTGGGGGAGCTTGTGCCGCTCACCTTGGCGGTGCCTCCCCTTGGTCCTTCAAGGTATTGAGCCAATAAGTCGGATCCAAATATAAAGCTGCCAAGGCGTCGATATCCAGCTTTGAAGTGTTTGGGCTGAATTCAAAGGTTCCGAACAGATTAATATGCTGCCAGGCAATTGGCGATATCCGACGCATCAGCTCGATCGCCTGCTCGTCGCCCGACGCTAATTTTTGCTCATAGACGCGGGACAATATCAATGTATTGTAATAAATGACTGCATTGGCGATCAGCCGTGAACATTCGTTCCACACATGCTGCTCGTCCTCGGTCTTGACGCGGAACTTCCCGCCGTTGACGAACGCGACCGCGCGCCGGAAACGATGATAGGCCTCTCCCCGATTCAACGCCTTCTGGATCCCTTGCCGCAGATTTGGGTCGTCGATGTATTTCAGCACGTACTCGGTAAAGCACAGATTGTCGAGTTCCCATAGCGCCCGCTTAGTCGAATTCTGCCGCGTATAGCTGGACAGCTTCCTTACTATCGTCGCCTGGGTGACGTCTTTTTGCGCGAGCGACACCAAGATGCGTTGAATATTCGGCCACTCTTTAATAATCAGATCATCGTAGACGCGCCGGCACGGCTTGATCAACATATCCCCATACTGATTCGGATGCTGGAAACCGATGATCGATGCAGCTTTCTTCGGGAAATTCTTGTACCGGGGCGCGAACTCATGGTTGAAAGCACGCAGGATAATAAAGTTGACCTGGTTGGTGCCGTGGGTGTCGGTGGAATGGCGCTCAGGCCGGATGTCCGACGTATTGTTGTACAAGAGATCGAACACGTAGTGACTTTCATGCTCATGGGTGCCAATGACCTTGGCGTTGATCGGCACATGGTTGGCCACCAGCGTTATGCTGCTTACCCCTTTTTGCAGCCCGAAATACTTGGGTGAATGACGGGCATTGAGTGTATCGGTCTGCGTTTCCATACGCTGCCCGTCGCTACTGGAGTGCATCGCATCCTGGATGTCGTATAGATGGAATGCCGGCAGCTTCGCGATTGCGTTGGTAATGGCGTCGTTAGCCGCGCGCAGCGTTTCCGGGCGCAAGAAATTACGCGAAGTCGACATCAGCGACGAATGGCTCAGACCTGAAACCTCGGCCATTTTTCCCAAGCCCATGTTCGTGCCCATCGCGACGATGCATGCAAGGATCTCCTTCGGATCGGGATCGTGCTTGACGTACCGGTCCAGCACATGGGTAAAATCTTTTAGGAAAGTCGTTTCGCCGGCCACAAACCACAACAGGTCAGCGATGCCGATTCCCGGAAGCTGGCTGAAAAATGGGCTATTGACAGGCTCATCTGATGGCGGATACAGAAGGTTCCACCGCCGCTTTTCTGGCGTGCCCTTGAGTTTGATGTGTTTGTTTTCTCCATCATCAATGCGCTGATTGACCCGTTGCAGCAGCGACTCGATTGATTCCTGCAATGCCGCCAGTGTGTCCTCAATCGGCGCGGACAGAAGCCGCAGATTCAGATCGGTCAGGATGGCATCCCGGTTTTCCCATTTCTCATCGCTGATCAGGTCATCTTCAAACCGCCGGTATTCGGTACTCTTTTGAACGAACACGTCGCCAGCCTCCAGGGCATTGCGCAGCATCCGGTAAACCAGGAATTCGAAACGGTCCGGTTCGATCACCTTGCGCCGGCGGTCCTCCGCTGACGGCACATAGATATAGCGCTGCAATTGCTTGGGAATGAGATCGACAGGAAAAAGCGCCGGATCGATCTGGCGCGGTGCTTTGTCCCGCCTCAACAAATCCTGCAGAAAATGCACCGCATTGACGAGCGGCGCATTGTCAATGCGGCCAGCAAAATCGAGGGTGACAAACAAGTGACGCAAATTCTGTTTGAACGTGCGAGACAGAGTACCGTAGTACGCCCATTCGAAGGCGGTCTTGTCGAAGGCGATGTGGCGCATATAGTCCGATACGATCGGGAACTGCTCGCGGTCCAGGAGGGAGAACGCCTTGTCCTTGATTTCCGAGAACGGTGCCTCGGGCGCGATCGAGTCGTCGACGAACAGCCCCAAGACCTGGCCCGCTGCCTGGAGGTTCTTCAACGCGTCTTCCAGCGCTTTTTGCATGGCTGCTTCGGACTGGGCCTTCGCTTGCTTTTCGTATTGGTTGACCAGATGGATGAAGGCGTCAGTCAGATTGTCATTAATCTGACGAAAGCGCTGGTACGCAAAGCATAAGAGAAACAGATGAACCGTCGGCCGCTGCATGCGCTGCAGCTTGTAGACCGTATAGAACTTCACCATCGAGGCATAGTATTTACTGCTTTCCTGGGATAGGCCGGCAGATGCAAGAAACGTCACCGCAAACTCGTGCAGCGGCTCGAAAAATTCCCGGCGTGCGACTTCCCGACGCAGTTCTCCGTAGGTAAAATCCTTGGCCTCACGTTTCAGGGCACTGATGGTATAGATCTGCTCATCCGCTTCCAAAAGCGTGCTTAAACGCTGTTGCAGCTCAGGCGTCATGGCCTCGCTCAATAGTTCGGTAATGCGGGTTCGTTCTCCAGACACGGCCTTGCCGACGACATCCTGGAGCGACGTGTACGACGGCGCGACGATGCGATTGATCTCAAGCTGCAGCAGAATTTCCCGCAAGATGAAGATCGGCTGGGTCGACAGCATCGCAAAACGCTGTGCCTTGGTGTCGACCTCGGCTTTTTCGTCTACGCCGCACAGGCGGTAGTCGCAAAGCTCAAGGATGGTTTTTTGCAGCATGCCACGGGTCGGACGTGACGGCATTTTGATGTCGTCCACGCTGCGCCCCGGAAAATACGCGTTCAACAAAAAACGCAGGTCCTCTTCGATATCGACGGGCTCGAATGAGAAGAATTGCCGCTTGGCCTTGAAGTAACCCAGTTCGAGAATCAAGTGCGCCGCGACAGAAGCCGTTCTGATGGCGCCGGCGGCCGCTTTTTCAGCCGGACTTAGATCGAAATAGAGATAGCGGTCTTCATCGGTAAAGCGCGGCAGGCCATACAAATCCTCGATTTCGTCGTCGTTTAAGATCGATAGGCGATGGGATTCTACAGGCATGCGGGAGGTGGGAACAAAGTGTCAATTGTAATTCACAGCAGCCGAATCAGGCTCGTTGCGAATTGCATCACTTAGCGTTTAGCATCGGACAGCTGCGATGCGACAGTCGACAACGCTCTCCCGATTCTGTCTTTTCCGAAAGGATCGGCGGCATCGACGTAACGCATCGCCGATTGCACATTTTTCCAGCCGACGTATTCCATCAACGTCTTCAAATCCCAGCCGTTGGACGTCGCCCAATTGGCGAAGCCGCGCCGCAGCGAATGGACGCTGTACAATTCCGCCGAGGCGATGCCTGCTTGGGCCAATATCGAGCGTAAGATGGGGATGAGGCTGTCCGCGAGCAGGCCAGCGTCGCCGACGTGTCCCCAGCGATCGATTGCGCGAAACACCGGGCCGGCGGTCAGATGAGAGGCCGATATCCAGGCGATGTACGCTTCGACTGGGCACAGCCGCGATAACGCCGGTGCCTTGAAGGTCGTACCTTGGTAGGTCCGATCGCCTTTCGTTTGCGGGAAATAGCATGTCATCCCTTCGCCGGGCGCGACGGTGACATGCTCGACCAGCAGACGCGTGAGTTCGTCCCCGCGAAAGCCGCGCCAGAACCCAAGTAGCAGGATGGCTTTGTCGCGCGTATGACGCAGCTCTGCACCACGGTCACCGGCAATGCGTGCCGTTTCGGTCGCCATTTCAAGCCACTGCACAACATGGTCGAGTTGGTCGAGCTGTAGCGGCTTAGCTTGTTTTTCCTGGGCAGGATGTAACGCTTGAATGCCGCGGAATACCTTGCGCACCACCGGCGCCTTGGTCGGATCGGGAAAACCTTGCTCGATGTGCCACTGCGCGAGCGCGGCCAGACGCTGACGCAGCGTGTTGATGGCCAGCGTCTCGGCGTAATGAGCCAGGTAGCGGGAGATGCTGTCGGCGGTGGCCGGCAAAAAGCCGCCCCAGTCGACTTCGAAATGCCGGACGGCCGCTTGATAGCTGCGGCGGGTATTGTCGCGGGTCGCGGCGTGCAGGTATCGGTCGAGTTTGCTCATGAACGCGGGGTTGTCATTCAACCAAAGTCGGCGCATTTCCCTGTAGCGACGCAATCAGCGGGCAAGAAATATTGCCTTTGCGCGCATGGCAGGCGCACACCAGTGCGGCGAGCGCGGCTTCCAGGCGCGCCAGGTCCGCAAGTTTCTCGCGTACATCCTGGAGCTTGTGCTCGGCCAAATGGCTGGCTTCTTCGCAGTGGGTGCCGTCTTCCAGTCGCAGCAGTTCGGCGACCTCATCCAGGCTGAAGCCCAGCCGCTGGGCCGATTTCACGAACTTCACCCGCGTCACATCTGCCTCGCCATAGCGGCGAATACTGCCGTAAGGCTTGTCCGGTTCCGGCAGCAAGCCCTTGCGCTGATAAAACCGGATGGTTTCCACGTTAACCCCTGCCGCCTTGGCGAAGGCCCCGATGGTCAGATTCTCCTGATTGATTCCCATCTCGCTTGACTCCGTATATGACTACGGACATAAGCTTACGCTATCTACTCCAGATCCGAAAGGCGTTGTAATGATCACTTGGTTGCGTGCGAAAAAAGACGACATCATCGTCATGACGATCATCGTCGGGGTATTGGCGTTGTTGCTGTTCGGAGGTTGTTGCTGACTGTCGTCCAGGATGCATCCTGGTGTGCCTTGGCTGCCGCAGCAAGGAACGTATGATCCGGGGTGCTGTGCTTTCCGAATCCCGTGTCCGATCCGTATCTTCCTACAAAGAAATGATATCAACATGAGTGAATCCGTAAGGATGCGCAAACGTCGCGACGAGACCCGCCTGATCACCCTGGCGCTCCAGGGCGGAGGCACCCATGGCGCCTTCACCTGGGGTGTGCTGGAGCGAATATTGGAGGATGAGCGCCTGGTCATCGAGGCCATCAGCGGCACGAGCGCCGGCGCCATGAACGCCGCGGTGCTGGCGGATGGGTTCGAAAAAGGCGGCACCGCAGGAGCGAAACAGACGCTGGAAAACTTCTGGCGGACGATGAGCCGCTACGGCACCCTCATCCCCTATTTCGCAGGGCCGGCGAACCCATTTGCCGGGTGGTTCGACTGGCTCACGCACACGCTGTCGCCTTACCAGCTCAACCCATTCGACATCAATCCCTTGCGGGACGTGCTCGCGAACACGATCGACTTCGATTGCGTGCGGCGGTGCCGGCGCATCAAGCTCTACATTTCGGCCACCAACGTGAGGACCAACCGTCTGCGCATCTTCACGAGCGAGGCGCTCTCGGTGGAGGTGCTGCTCGCTTCCGCCTGCCTGCCCCAGATTTACCAGGCCATCGAGATCGACGGCGAGCACTACTGGGACGGCGGCTTCATGGGCAATCCGGTGCTCGAACCGCTGGTGGGGCAATGCCGCAGTTGCGACATCGTGATCGTCCAGGTGAATCCCACCCGTCGCGATACGGTGCCCCGCACGGTCGAGGACATCGCCAACCGGGTCAACGAGATCAGTTTCAATTCCAGCTTGCTGCGGGAGATACGTGCCATCGCCCGGGTAAACACCCTGGTGAAGGCCGGGGTGATGGAGATCAAGGATGCGCGTTACCGCTGTATCCGGTTTCACCGCATCGCCGCCGAAGACGTCATGTGCGGTCTCGGGGTGCGCAGCAAGTTTGACACCAGTTGGCCATTTCTGCTCCGACTCAGGGAACTGGGGCGGGAGCGGGCCGACCGGTGGCTCGCGGAACACTTCGAGGATCTCGGCAAACGATCGACCGTCGATCTGGAAGACTGGTGAACTGTGCGGGACCGGCATGCGCCTCAGCAGGGCAATGTTTCCGGCCGGTCCCGGCGTGTGCCGGAATATGTTCGCCGTTGCCCTTTTCTGATTGAGGCGTTATGGATATTTCGAACGAATCGCGACTTGAACTCAAAGCGGCGGTAACGCGTGCGCTGCAAAGGCTGGCGGACGAATTTCCGTTGCAGACGCGGATCGAAGGCGCGCAGCCCACGCTGCAGGCGGCTTACGCCCGGATTCTCGGCCATTGGGTACGCGAAGCGGCGCCGCCTGCAGTCGGGATCGCGCCGCGAGCGGATCTCGATGCGCTCACTGCGATGGACGCCATCGTCAACGACGAGCAAGGCATCGGCTGCTACCCCTTTAGCGCCCGCAAGACTGATATCCGCGTTCATTTCGCCGGCCGGAGCGTCCATGCCATGTGCGCGATCGATGCGCTCGCGATTCCACGCATGGTGCGTCACGCCTCGCGCATCATGGCCCGCTGCGCGGTATGCCGCTGCCACCTTGCCTGCGCAGTGGCGGCGAACGGCAGTGTCGAGACGGAGAATCAGAATCCCGAGGCCGCGCGTGTCGTCTGGGAACCTGGTGCGGGAGGCGAACAAGCATGTTGCATCCGCCTGTGCGCCGGCATCAATTTTGTCTGCCGGCATTGCACGGCATCTCAAGGAGCGCAAACGTTTTCTTTGCCGCAAGCGGCAGCCGTGGGCAATGCCTTTTTCGCGTTCCAGAGAAGGCTGCTTGAGCATTATTGCGCACGATAAGCCATGGCAATGATGCGCACACGGTTAACCATCGGCAACCCGGCGGCATAGAGGCACGCCGATGATCAGATTCTCCAAATTGTTATTCATATCGCTTGACTCCGTACATGACTACGGAAATAGACTTGATTTATCCACTCAATCCATGAAAGGAAAAACACATGTCTGGACCACAAAACGGGCGCGGCACACTGATTGCCGGCGGGCTGGCCGCCATCCTGGCTTCGACCTGTTGCCTGGGTCCCTTGGTTTTGGTCGCTCTAGGTTTCAGCGGCGCCTGGATCGGCAACCTGACGGTGCTGGAACCGTACCGCCCGATTTTCATCGGCTTGGCCTTGGTGGCTTTGTTTTTCGCCTGGCGGCGCATTTTCCGGCCAGCCGCTGCCTGTAAGCCAGGCGAGGTCTGTGCGATACCCCAAGTACAAACCACCTACAAACTCATCTTCTGGGTCGTGGCTACGCTGATCGTAGTCGCACTCGTTTTTCCGTACGTCATGCCATTTTTCTACTGATTAGGAGTTCGCCATGAAAAAACTGTTTGCATCCCTCGTACTTGCCGCCGTCATGCCTCCTTTGTGGGCCGCCTCCCAGACCGTCACCCTGTCGGTGCCGGGCATGACTTGCGCCGCCTGTCCGATCACGGTCAAGAAAGCATTATCCAACGTCGATGGCGTGAGCAAAGCAGAGGTGAGTTACGAGAAACGGCAGGCCGTTGTCACCTTCGATGATGCCAAGACCAGCGTGCAGAAATTGGCCAAGGCGACTGAGGACGCGGGCTATCCGTCCAGCGTCAAGCCATAAACCACTGAATCGAAGCCGGGAGCAATCATGGGATTAATCACACGCATCGCCGACAAGGCCGGGGCACTGGGCAGCGTCGTTTCCGCCATGGGCTGCGCCGCCTGCTTTCCCGCCCTCGCCAGCTTTGGCGCTGCCATCGGGCTGGGCTTTCTGAGCCAGTACGAGGGCCTGTTCATCAGCCGCTTGCTGCCGCTGTTTGCCGTGCTGGCTTTCTTGGCGAATGCGCTGGGCTGGTTAAGCCACCGCCAATGGCACCGCAGCCTGCTTGGCATGATTGGGCCGGCCCTCGTATTTGCGGCGACGGTTTTGTTTCTCGGTCACTGGTGGACAGCGAATTTGATGTACGTCGGCCTGGCCTTGATGGTTGGCGTGTCGATCTGGGACTTCGTGTCGCCGGCGCACCGCCGCTGCGGGCCGGATGGTTGCGAACTCCCTACGAAACAAGGCTGATGGCGTGAGCCGGGGCCAACACAGAAAAGGAACGATGGTATGACCACTCTCAACATCACCGGCATGACCTGCGACTCGTGCGCCGTTCACGTCAAGGACGCCCTGGAGAAAGTTCCCGGCGTGCACTCAGCGGACGTGTCCTATGCCAAGGGCAGCGCCAGACTGAACATCGACGCCGGCACGGCACCCGACGCGCTGACTGCCGCCGTGGCCGCCGCTTTGGCAAAAACGGCTTATCGGGCCACGCTCGCCGATGCGCCCGTGGCTCCGGCGGGCGGCAGATTGCTCGGCAAGATGCGCGAATGGTTGGGCAGTGAGGGCAAGGCTGGCGGGGATGGTGACAAACTCCATATCACTGTGATTGGCAGCGGCGGCGCTGCAATGGCGGCAGCCCTGAAGGCAGTCGAGCAAGGCGCGCGCGTCACCCTGATCGAACGCGGCACCATCGGCGGCACCTGCGTCAACGTCGGCTGCGTGCCCTCCAAGATCATGATCCGCGCTGCCCATATCGCCCATCTGCGCCGCGAAAGCCCGTTCGACAATGGCATTCAGGCGGTTGCACCGGCCATCCAGCGCGCGGCGCTGCTGGCCCAGCAGCAGGCCCGTGTCGATGAACTGCGCCACGCCAAATATGAAGGCATCCTGGAGGGCAATCCGGGTATCACTGTGCTGCACGGCTCCGCCCGCTTCAAGGACGGCCGCAACCTGATCGTGCAACTCAGCGACGGTGGCGAGCGCGTGGTGGCGTTCGACCGCTGCCTGGTCGCCACCGGCGCGAGTCCGGCCGTGCCGCCGATTCCTGGCTTGAAGGACACGCCTTACTGGACTTCCACCGAAGCATTGGTCAGTGAAACGATTCCCGAGCGGCTGGCCGTGATCGGCTCGTCGGTGGTGGCGCTGGAGCTGGCGCAGGCGTTCGCCCGGCTCGGCAGCAAAGTGGCGATCCTGGCGCGCAGCACGCTGTTCTTCCGCGAAGACCCGGCCATCGGCGAAGCCATCACGGCCGCGTTCCGTATGGAGGGCATCGAGGTGTTGGAACACACGCAGGCCAGCCAGGTCGCCCATGCGGACGACGAATTTGTGCTGACCACGGCGCACGGTGAACTGCGCGCCGACCAACTGCTGGTCGCCACCGGCCGCTCGCCAAACACCCGCAGCCTGGCGCTCGATGCGGCAGGCTGCGCGCTCAACCCGCAAGGCGCGATCGTCATCGACCCCGGTATGCATACCAGCGTGGAACACATCTACGCCGCAGGCGACTGCACCGATCAGCCGCAATTCGTTTATGTGGCGGCAGCGGCCGGCACCCGTGCGGCGATCAACATGACCGGCGGTGAGGCAACCCTGAACCTGACAGCAATGCCAGCCGTGGTGTTCACCGACCCGCAAGTGGCCACCGTGGGCTACAGCGAGGCGGAAGCGCACCACGACGGCATCGAGACCAACAGCCGCACGCTGACGCTGGACAACGTGCCCCGTGCGCTCGCCAATTTCGATACACGCGGCTTCATCAAGCTGGTGGCCGAAGTGGGCAGCGGACGCTTGATCGGCGTGCAGGCGGTCGCGCCGGAAGCGGGCGAGCTGATCCAGACGGCCGCGCTGGCGATTCGCAACCGTATGACCGTGCAGGAGCTGGCCGACCAGTTGTTCCCCTACCTGACGATGGTGGAAGGGTTGAAGCTCGCTGCGCAGACCTTCAACAAGGACGTGAAGCAGCTTTCCTGCTGCGCCGGGTGAGGAAAAGGAGTTGTGCGATGAGCACCTACACGGTATCGCGACTGGCCCATGATGCTGGGGTGAGCGTGCATGTCGTGCGCGACTACCTGGTGCGCGGCTTGTTGCGGCCGGTGGCCTGCACCACGGGCGGCTACGGCTTGTTCGACGTTGCCACCTTGCAACGCTTGTGCTTCGTGCGCGCTGCCTTCGAGGCGGGTATCGGCCTCAATGCCTTGGCGCGGCTGTGCCGGGCGCTCGATGCGGCAGATGGCGACCAGGCTGCCGCGCAGCTTGCCGTCCTACGCCAGTTCGTTGAACGTCGGCGCGAGGCACTGGCCAACCTGGATGCGCAATTGGCCGCCATGCCAACCGAGCGGGCGCACGAGGAGATATTGCCATGAACGGCCCTGAGAACCTGCCGCCCGAGACGCGCAGACCCGTCACGGGCTACCTGTGGGGCGTGCTGGCCGTGCTGAGCTGTCCTTGCCATCTGCCGATTCTCGCCGCCGTGCTGGCCGGGACAACCGCCGGTGCCTTCCTTGGCGAGCATTGGGGCGTTGCCGCGCTCGCGCTGACTGCCTTGTTCGTTCTGGCCGTGGCGCGGTTGCTGCGCGCCTTCAAGGAGAAATCGTGAACGCTTCCCTGCTCACAGGATGGACGGCGACCGAGCTGGCGCAGGCGGCGGCACGCGGACAACTTGCGCTGCATTACCAGCCGTTGGTCGATCTGCGCAATAATCGGATTGCCGGCGCGGAAGCGCTGCTGCGCTGGCGGCATCCGAGCTTGGGGCTGCTGCCACCCGGTCAGTTCATGCCGCTGGCCGAGTCGTCCGGCCTGATGCCGGAAATCGGCGCGTGGGTGCTGGCCGAAGCCTGTCGTCAAATGCACGAGTGGCAAGCATTGGCATGGCAGTCGTTCCGTCTGGCCGTCAATGTGTCCGCGAGCCAGATAGGGCTGACATTCGACGCCGAGGTAAAGCGAGTGCTGGCCGGTGCGGACTTGCCCGCCGAGCTTTTGGAGATCGAGCTGACCGAATCGGTCGCATTCGGCGATCCGGCCCTGTTCGCCACCTTCGATGCCTTGCGCGTCATCGGCGTGCGCTTCGCCGCCGATGACTTCGGCACGGGGTATTCCTGCCTGCAACATCTGAAATGCTGCCCCATCACCACGCTGAAGATCGATCAATCCTTTGTCGCCAGGCTGCCCGACGACGACCGTGACCAAACCATCGTGCGGGCGGTAATCCAGCTTGCGCACGGCCTGGGCATGGAGGTGGTGGCCGAAGGCGTGGAAACATCCGACAGCCTTGCGTGGTTGCGGCAGGCCGGCTGCGACACGGTGCAGGGCTTCCTGTTCGCCAAGCCGATGCCGGCGACGGCCTTCGTCGGCTTCGTCAATCATTGGAGGGACACCACCATGAACGCCTATGAGCCGAGTTCCGCTTGTTGCGTATGCTGCAAGGAAATCCCGCTCGACGCCGTCTTCACCCCGGAAGGCGAGAAATATGTCGAACACTTCTGCGGACGGGATTGCTACGAACGCTTCCGGGCGCGCGCGAAGGCTGCGGGCGGCCTCGACGGCGTTTCCGCCGATGACTCACATCGGTCTGAATGAAGCGGGCCGTCATGCCTCATAGCATATAGCCGATATCGGATGCTCCGGTCGGATAGGCGAAGATCGTTCCCTTCAGGTCCGGTACCGTCAAGCCGTGCCGGATCGCCAGCGCGAACAGGTTGATGACTTCGTCCGCGTACGGTCCGACCAGGTGCGCACCCAGAATGCGCTCCGTTCCTTCTTCCACGAGCACCTTGAATCCATAGACCGGTTCCGCCGAGTGTCGCGCCGTGTACCAGTCGGACGCGCGCTGCTTTTGCACACGGAATTGAAGGCCTTGGTCGCGCGCCTGTTGTTCATGCAGTCCGACCGCAGCGATCGGCGGGATGGTAAAGGCGACGCTAGGCACCCCGAGATAGTCCGGCTTCCGGTGATTGCCGTGCAACATGTTGGTGGCGGCGATCCGCCCATCGTGGCTGGCCACCGGCGTCAACGGCGGTCCCTGCAGCGCGGCGTCGCCCGCTGCGTAGACGGCAGGATTCGAGACGCTCTGCAGAAACGCATTCAGCGTGAGGCGGCCCTTGTCGCTGGCGACGCCGGCCGCGGCGAGATCGAGCGGGGCCAAGTCCGGAATACGTCCTGCCGCATGGACGACCAGGTCGGCGGCAAACTGCACATCCTTGCCCTGCGACGATGCATGCACGGTGAAGCCTGTACCGGATTTTTCGATGACTGTCACCCGCGTTCTCAGTTGTACATGAATGTCGAGGTCATGGAATTTATCCATCAGCCAGCCGACGAGATCCGGGTCGAATGGCGTGAGCAGGCGATCCGCCTGCTCCAGCACGGTCACGTGCGCCCCAGCACGTGCAGCGACATGGGCAAACTCGGCCGCGACAAAGCCGCCGCCGAGCAACACCAGGTGATCCGGCAACCGGTCCAGTTCGAGGAAATCGGTGCTGGTGGCGAGATAGGTTTCCCCCGGAACGCCGAGAGGCATCGGCACGGCGCCAGCCGCAATCAGGATGAAGCGGCCGTCAAGCACGTCGTCGCCTACCTGCACCGAAGATGGGCCGCAGAAACGGGCACGGCCGTGATAGGCGTCGATACCCTCGCGGGCGAAGCGTTGCTCCGTCATCGCGGGGACAGGATCGGTGAAGCTGCGTTTGAACCGGATCAGGTCATCCCACGCGATGGTCGGCTCGCCGCGAATGCCTTTGCCGTGCATGCGGTGGACATGATCGATCGCTTCTGCGGCGCGGACCAGGACTTTTTTCGGGTCGCAACCGCGCAAGGCGCAAGTGCCGCCAAACGGCAAATGGTCGATCATGGCCACGGGCCAGCCGGCGGCACGGCAGTGGATCGCGGCGGCCGCCGCCGCCGTGCCAGTGCCGATCACGACCAGGTCATAATGCTTGTTCATCTGAATTGTCCTCACAGTTGTCAATCGTTAGTGACTCATTGCTGCGGCAACGTGATGGCGCCGACCGCGACAAACAATTTGACCGCGCAAGGACGAACTCGTGCGCGGTGACCAGACGGCGACGGGCGGCACGATGCCACATGGACAGTTTGCGGTCAAAATGCGCTGGCCGGCGCGCAGCGTGGAGCGTGAGGGGCTGCTGTACGGGAAAATGAAGCGTCAAATCGGAAAATGGTGATCACACTGGATAATCATGCATTATCACGCCTTATCTTTACATGATTTATTGAGATTTATTTGCTATAATTAATATGTATATACATAGTACATACTACAGTATGTTATTTCAGGAGTGAACATGGCACGAAGCGGCTTATATAAATCCGATGTTCAAAAGGCGCGTGATGCCTTGCTGGCACAGGGGAAGCATCCGTCACTCGATGCGGTACGTATTGAACTGGGAAATACCGGCTCCAAAAGCACGATCCACAAGTACTTGAAGGAGCTGGAAGCCGAAGACGGTGGCGCCGACAGTCGCAAGGCGTCGGTCAGCGAGGCAGTGCAGGACCTGGCAGAACGCCTTGCGGCACAATTGCATGCCGAAGCCAGCGTCCAGGTCGATGAAATGGCGGCGAAAGCTGTCGAGCAGGCACGTGTACATGGTGAGCATCTGGTCAAGGTTGAAGCAGAATGCGATCGCTTGAGCAAGCAGCTACAGCACGCAGAAACGGCCTATGAACAGGAATCCTCCGCACATCAAGCCAGCAAAGCGGCCCTGCAGCGCGAAGCAGTGGCGCGCGCTGCCATGGACGAACAAGCGGCCGGACTGCGTGAGCGCCTGACTGAAAACGAGGCACACCGCCAGTCGCTCGAGCAAAAGCATGAACACGCAAGGCAGGCACTGGAACACTATCGCGAGTCAATCAAAGAACAGCGAGAGCAGGACCAGCGCCGGCACGAACAGCAAATCCAGCAGCTACAGGCCGAAATGCGCCAGCTCCAGCAAACGGTCATCGTCAAGCAGGACGAAGTCACACGTTTGAACCAGGAAGGCGCACTCCTGGTCGTCGAACTGTCGCATGCAAAGAAAACGCTCTATGACAATCAGACCGCGATCCGGCAGCACGAGCAAAAGCTTGGGACACTGCAGGCGATCGAGCAGCGCTGCAAATTGTTGGAAACTCAGGTTGAAGGTAAGAATGTGGCACTTGAGGATCTGAAGGTCAGGCTGGCCGACGAGACAAGACAACGTACCGAATCGATGGTACAGCTACAGGCATTGCAGGTGCAATTGGCGGAAACGCGTGCGAAACTAGATGCACAGCAGGTGATAGAGGCCGATCTGCGTACGATGCTGGCCAGCAAAAAAACGCAGGCAGAACTGCAGCAAAGCCTGGATATTGAATGAGGGGGAGGTTGCATGAAAGATGCAATCATCCCAAAATTGAACATCCCCCAAAAATGTAAAAATACGTCGAAAACCGTGCCTAATAGAATCGCCAAAACGTACAAAGAAGCCAGAATAATGGCAGGCGGCAGGGCTAATTTTACATTTTTGGGGGATGGGCAAATTTAGCCTAGTTGGGACGTAGTGACGTTGCCGACGAAACGTCACAGGTTTGTTACATACAGTTTTGATGGCCTTCTGGATCACAGAACTTACACGGTGTAACAGACTACTAGTTTGATGACCTCCGGGATCACGAACGAACTTTAGGTATGGCGTCGGACGCCCTCGCCGTCCGCGAGGTTACTTCTGTGCAAGCAGAAGTTCTGCCTGGAGTTCATTGTGATAAATCATCGCCCCCTTCGTAAACATCGTCGCCAAAATGGCAACTTGCCACAAAGATGCCAACGGTTGATTCAACCGCCAGTTAGGCGTCAGCAGGCTTCCTCTCGTTTCCTACTCAATCACTGGCAGTGGATCATCAGTACAGTTATCACGCTTATTAACTTACTTACCCGTTTGTAGGGTGGTGCTCCCGTTGATTTTTCCTGTCGGGGGCGGAGCTGATCGGTCAGTCGCAGTTATTGTCGGTTGATGCCGATGGAATGCAGGTCGGCGCCGTCAAATGCAGGTTCATTCGCAGCTATCTCTGGTTTGCGGGGGCCGATAAATGCAGTTATTCCTGGTCGAAAAAGCCGATGAATGCAGGTCGGCGCGTTTTCAAATGCAGGTCACTACAACTAGGTGCGCCTAGGTCGAGGTCCAGTTGCTGGCGCGGGCCCAGATCCGAACCGGGAAGCGCTGCCGACGCGAGCATGGCCCACCAGCAGCTGCCCTGTTCGACTAAAGGCATCAGGCACGCGCGAGAAGCGCGCCAGCGACGCCGGCGGTCGGCGGCCGTCCGGATCGAGGGGCCGGTGGCGAAAGTGCACTGCAGGCGGTTCTGGCCAACTCGGGAAGCATTGCTGGCCAGCGTGTCGGCTGCGCGGATCGACGCAGGTGTACGCGCTGCGCGTTGCGCCGGCATGACCGTGGCCGGCCAGCTGCAGGTGCTGACCAGTCGCATACCAGGTACGCCGCGGCCAAGGTCCAGCAGCTAGCGCCCGATCCAGATTCGGACCGCGCTGCGCTGCCGGCGCAAGCATGGTCGACCAGCTGCCGGTTCCGATCGGCAAAGACGTCAGGCGCGCGCGAGATACGCGCAGGCGGCCGACGGTCATTCGGGTGGGTTGCGGTGCCATGGGCGAACCCGCCTTGCGGGGCGGTTTTGGCGAACAAGGCCTGTATGCTGGCCAGGTGCAGGCGCTGCGAGTTACGCCGGCGTGGCCGCGGCCGGCCAGCTGGAGGTGCTGGCCAGCGGCACCAGGTGCCCGGCCACGTCACCCTATCCGTGTAAGTTTCTCACCATTGCGGCTGCCTCGTTGCGTTCGCGCTTGTCCAGGCTGCGGAACGAATGAAATTTACCATTTTCGCAGACCAGTTGGTCCCAGATGCCCATCGTGTCGCAGTAGATCACGGGCATGCTTCCGACATCGATCCTGGCCGCGACCAGATCCGCGATCACGGCCATTGCGTCATTCGTTACCGACTTGCCACAGTCGTGGTCGATGATGCAGACGACGCTGTTTTCGATCGAATACGAGTAGTCAGCACGAGGGGATGGATTGGTAGCCATATTGTAGGTCTCACAGGTTTTTAGAGCCGAATCGGATAATGACTTGCCGCAGCAAGAGACGAAAACTGGTGTTCAGTGATGACGGGATGCGAGCACGGCCAATCCTACGACGCCGATAACAATGCCGAGAAGCAGGGCTTGAAGAATGACCTTCTTATCCGGCCACGGGCTAGTCGTATGCTTTGTCTTCACGTCCTGCAGCTGCCGTTGGGCGCTGGCTAATTCGACTTCGGCAGTCCGCAATCGATTGCTTAGAACCAGAGTGTTTTCTGTCGGGCCTTCCATGCAGTCCCTGATCATTCGCCCAGCTGCGGTTGGGGTGACTGCGGAGTAATCCGCATAAAGATCCAGGAGCGTGGTGTTGCCGGTGTGGCCTAGCCCGGTTACGCGGTATGCCTTTTTTTCGGAAAATGCCCGCAGTACGTCCATATCGTCAAAAACATCGAATTGCTCTGGCGATCCGCCCCCACGAATGATTGCGATGATGTGGCTGTCGGCGGCGCCGATCGCGTGCACCATGTCGGCAGCACTGAGCATGTTGATGCCTATGCGATCGATCTTGACGCGGTGCCCTAGAGGCTCGAGTTGCCCAAAAAAGTCCTCGTCGACCAGGGCCTGGCCAGTCTTTGACACGATGACGGCTATCCGAACTATTCGCGTTGGGTCAGGAAACTCATTGCGTGGAGGCCGCAGCCCCTTCAACGCCTCGATGCGCGCTGCGTCGATTGCAATCTTGGTGCCCTGCTCTGGAGGTGTCGACACGACCAATTCTGTTACATCGAGTTTAATCAAAACGCGGTGCTTGGTGTACCGCGACCAGGTGGTCTTCAAGGTCCCTGTCGCTGCGACTTGCTCCCCGCCGCGCACGCCGGCCGAGCGCAAGACCGAGATGGGAATGTCGCACAGGATTTCTGCATCGCCAGAGGATAGACGAAGGTCATAGCTCATCCGGCCGCTGCCACCCCCATCCAGTGCTCCAAGGCGTCCTTTAACGGAAAGGGAAGTGCCGATGCCGCGTACCCTTTCTGCAAGGGACGAGGATAGCTCTGTGTCGATAATTTGCACTAACGTAGCCACCTCGAGAGAAGGAATTGATAGCTCGTTCTTGGTCATTTTCATTGGCGCTCGCGATATTCGAATAGCCTGGATTCTACGGATACAGGGTCGGCGTTTTTGGATTATTTTGGCCAACTTTTTTCAGAATTCGCCTATGTGAAGTGTCAAAATAACCTCATAAAACAAGCACATCGAGGTCACCATGAATGCAGTTGCAAATTTGAATCAATTGGCTGCACCAACCTTCAAGCCGGGTGATTCACTGCTCGATATATTCGCCGCGCACGGCGGACTGGTGGACATTCCGAACGATATCTACCATGCGGATCGAAGCTGTTACTCGTCAACGGCTCTCAAGCTGCTGCACACGCGCACGCCAGCACATTTCCATCACAATCTGAATCACTCTCGGACTGAGACCCCATTGATGTTTCAGGGAACGGCGATTCATTCGAGGCTCTTGGAGCCGGAACTGTTTGTGAAGGAATACATTGCTGCACTCGACGGTAATAAGCTGACCAAGGCCTATCAGGAATTTAAGAAGAACGCGACGGGTATGAAGATCCTGTCGCGCGACCAGATGATCGCTGTTGAAGCGATTCAGCGTAATGTGATGGCGCACAGCACAGCACGCGCTTTGATCATGGGAGGCGTTTGTGAAAGGACTTTCATTTGGCAGGATGAGGAAACAGGCATCTGGTTAAAGATTCGCCCGGATTGCTTGAACTTCGACCTCGATAGCGGCATTTGCCTTGACGTAAAGAGCACGGACGATGCGTCTCCGTGGTACTTCACCCATACTTGCAAGAGCATGCACTACGATTTTTCGGCGGCGATGTATCTTGAAGGGCTGCGTGTTATTTTCAAACGCGACTTTGACTTTGCCTTTCTTGTTGTTGAACGTGATGCTCCCTATCAGGTTGCGGTGCGTGGTGCACCATTGGAGATGATCGAGCGCGGTCGTCGGCATTTTCGACAAGCATTGCGGAAGTTAAGGCATTGCTTGGACACCGACGAATGGCCGGGTTACCAACCTGATGGGGGATATGAGGTCATCGAATGGCCGAAATATGCTTATTGACTCGTCAGCACGGCCAGCATGCCCGCTGAAACCAAGCCGATCACGGTTTTGATTGGATGCCAGCACAATTGCCCGCGCTAGGGACGCATGCAGTGATCCCGACGCGGCTAGTGATGTCGGCATTGCCAGACCTCAACGACGATAGCAGTAGAGTGTGAGAGTCGAGACGTCAAGAAAGTGCAATGAAGACTGAAATCCAAAAAAAAAAGGCCTGGTGCTGCCCCTGAATTGGGAAGCGACCAGGCCGATTTGCTAGTGTCGCTGGCTAATGCCAGCAATGAACTATTGGGTGTCGCGCATATTGCGACTTGCGGGACGTGTGGTACCGCGTTGCACAGCGGTGTGATTGATGTAATGGCTTTGTGCTGTTACATCAGACACTACGCACTCGAATCGATGTGCACTCGGAAATGTCCGATAATCCCAACGATAAATTGTTGCGAATCATCGGACGATTGGCAGATCGGAAAAGCTAATAGAGTAAGCCCTGTTCTGCAAGAGTCCGGGAACACCAGTCTTCAAATTCGGCATTTTTCAGATCTCTGAGTACAGTCTCCTTTCTCCAGTCCTCCATATGGGTTTCATGTTCAGCCAGCTCTTGATCAAAGTGAGCCAACTTAGCTAGTTCAATTGAACACCATTCGGAAGAACCGACCTCAAACTCATCGTTCTTCGCCGCATCATCCTGTCCATTGTTCCAGTTGGCAAGAAGTAATGGCTCGTCCTGAAACATTACAGGGGGTTTTCGAAGCCCATCAAGGTAGTCACAGAATCCGTCACCTTGAGCGAGACAGAGTGCTGCTGCAACCTCGATTGCGCCATTATTAGGATCCGTTATAGAAATAATTCTGGCATGGGCGAGATAGACACGGGTATTGAGTCCGCGCATGATTTTGCTCCTAAGAAAATGGGAGCATCCCCCTTGCGGGATTGCCCCGCGAGGGTTGGTACTGCATTCTGGCTTACCGTCTACAACGGCATTCCAAACGAGGTGTCGCCTGGCAAGAGATCAGGCAACCGAACTTGCGACAGCATTCTTCCAGCTCTGGTACGCGTTCAGCTGGGCCGGCGACAAAGCAGACTCAGGCAATTCGTCTTTCCGGCGGAAAATGAGCTCACCGTAAGCCGAACCGAGTGCGTTAACCTCGGCCGACAATGCACATTCGGTGCCGGTTGAAGGACGACGATCGCGCCAGAAATTGAGGCAGTCCTCGAGTTCACGAAGCTTGATGGTACGCATACAAAATCTCCTTTCGAGAATGGGGACGACGCACCCCGGCGGGGTGGAACACCCCAAGGGTTTGTGTTGAATGAAAAAACGCTGAAGCCAGATCAAGTGTTCCAGCTACGTCGATCGGACGAACGATCCATCCGAGGAAAATCCCGGGCGAAAGGTATCGTCGATCGCATAGCACGGATACTGATCAAAGGCAATTGAACTCCTCAAAAAATGAGGTAACCATTCCCAGAGGCATCATTCGCCTCACGGGTTAGATTTATTTGTAGATGAACTATGGTTAGAGCACAGCGAGACTCAATGTCCCACGTAGCCCACCAGGAACTTATTCATCATGACACTATAGAAGTACATGTCATCGGCGGTTCCGATCGCGCAGCGATCATGAAACTCGTCCCATTCTTCATTTTGTTGGTCAGATGACAGGGCTTGCCACTCTTCCTCAGTGCCAAATACTGGAAGATCATCGCAATACCGCTCGCGATACTCCTTGCCGCATTCCCATGAATCCGCCAGGCTTGTTCCTGAAAAAAGCAGCGGCATGTCCTGAAACGCGTACTCCATGCCCAGCAAGTACGCTTCAGTTTTCACATCTACCAGATCAAAAGAAACCTGTGGATTGGGAACGGCAATGCCGCTCGCCATCAGTACTTTCACGAGACCGTAGTCACTGCGAATGTCCAGTGCCTTAGAAAAGAGACTTTTCATTGTGCTTGTCCTTAAACGAGAACGATTGGAGAACCACTCGCCAGGCAAGCCGGCGAGTGGTGATTTGATTTCCTCATTTGCTGCTGAGTCTTCAAAGGTAGGCACCGTTACCGGTGATGTGGTTAACGTAGTGGATGTGTGCTGCAGCATCCGCCGTTAAACACTCGAATCGCTGGGCGTTGGACAACTGCACAGCAATCGAGTCGTTTGCGTTGGCTTCGATCTTGAGGTATTCATGGGCAGTCTTAAAGGCCATATCAATGGCATCTTCAACGTGTTCCAAGAATTCCTCGGGTTTCGATTTGGACGAGAAAATGAGCTTGTCCGAAGACAGCGCATATTCAGACAAACAGACCCGAAAAGTATTGTCCGGCATGAGCCGAACTTCACTGACGGACCGGGTCTTGCTCAACTGGTCAACGGTCAAACCTACGGACCAAATTGCTTGGCCTTTCGGGTCGATAACATCCGATACAGGCATGTTGTTGTGAGCAGCTGCAATTGCGGCCAACAATGTGGTGGTCTTGATAAACATGGTGACTCCTAACAAGTGAATGCGAGGAATCACCCCCAGCGGGAGCGAACCCGCAAGGGAAGAACGTTGATTAACGATGAATCAACAAGGGAGGCGAATTTCGTGCGTCGAAATTCGTAAAAAACGGGTCACGAAGGACCAGAAAACCTTTTTGACTAAGGCAAGCTGTTTGCTCGATCACTTGCGGCTGTCGGCTGGCGCCGACTAGATGTTATTGAGGTCCGGGAATGCCGGGCACACCTTTTAAGTCTACGATACTGGCGGCCAGGTGGGCCAGTTCATCACGCGCGCGGATCAGGCGGCCGATCTCCACGTCACGTAAATTGTGACCACTGACGACAGCGCCAGTGGCATTGCATGCGACGACGATCAGTACCTTGCTGAAATCGAACAGGACGGCCAACTGGGTGAGCTCAATTGAACTTGGGGCCGCAGCAATGCCTTCCGGCGGCTCCTCGAAGTCAATCACTCCGTCCAGGTATTTCAATTCGGCTTCGGCCGCTAGTGACAAGCCGAGCCGATGTTCAGGCTTTATCGCGTCGGTCATTTCAAACATAGCCGCTACCTTCGTCGTTACGCCAACAAGCCCGACCAACAGCAGACCCGTAATAGGGCCGCCCAAGGATTTCTCCAATGGACCGGATGTAGCGCAATTATTCGAGAAAGGTAGGTGCATGTGATCTAGTCGTCGAAAAGCAAGAGGCCTCAGGTGTTGCAAGTGGCTTGTCTAAGGGACTCTTTTGGGGTTCCTTAGAGAAAACACTGTCGTGATTGTAACGGCGTTTGCTGGCAACGCCTACCCTCCCGGCGAAAAAGCTGTCGGGAGGGCCCGCGTTGTGCAGCGATTTTGATCGGCACCAGGCCGTCAAAGGTGATCCAACAACGAGTTTGGATCTAGTCATGGCGCTGACCGCACGACGGCCAGTGCCGCGCGCAGCTGAGCACGAGTACTTGGATCTGCTTTCCCAGCGCTCAGCGCGCTGTGAAGTTCGACGGCAAAGCGAAAACCCTTCGCTTGGCAAGTCTTGAGCAGGAAATTCTGAAGGTTGTTGTTTAAAGCCATGGTTGTCTCCTTTGTCGGGCCGGAATACCCCTTAATGCGTCTGTGATTCGCATTAAGGGGTATCCCAGCTGACGCTGGATTACCCTAACAGCAGCTTCTTTCAAGTCCTTTCAGGATTTGAACGTTAGTTGGACAGGAAATGCTCATTTAGCCTGGCCAGCCTATTTTGCAGCCTGGTCTGACGCGACCGAAACGGCAATCATTTTCAATGAATCGACAGGAACGCTCGTAAGCGTAGATGCGATCAATGCTCCAAACGAAAGCAGGCCAAACAGTACTCGACCGGTATTGCCTGGGCGAGCCTTTTTGACAGGCTTCTCATCTGCTTTTGGTTCCGGCGCGCTCACGTCCTGCTGAGAATCTGCAGTCGGCGACTTTACGTCGGCTTGTACGATTTCTGGATCTTGTACCTCTTGGGCCAGAGCCGGATTGCAGCTCATGCTAAAGGCAGCAAAGATGACACAGGAAGCGAAAAAAATTGTCTTCATCATGGTTTCCCTAGATTGGTGATACCGAATCCCACCAGGGAAGCCTGATGGGATTCGATGGGGTTACTTTTCGTCGCCGTTCGCATCCGCGATCGCTTGTGCAACGCGATCCTGGTACGAGGTGACAATCAGTTGACCGGATTTCTTGACGCTCATCGCGGTAGCGATTTGGGTCAAACCGATCACAACGATAACTGCGGCGAAAATCTTCTTCATGGCATAGCTCCAAAAAAAAGGGAGCAATGCCTCCCGAGCCGGAAGGAAATGCTCCCGGTGGGGAATGCTGACAGTCTATGACTGGCAGCAGATGAAAACGCGGCACTGGAATAATTCCAATGACACGTTCAGAAAAATTCGACGCTAGAAACTCGAATGTTAGGCAATTCGGTCCGGAGAACGAAAGACAGGTCCAGTTCGAGTTAGATCGGGTAGCAGACCGATCGGGAAGCGCTCGTAACAGATGCTAAATGTCTTAATGAGCCAATTCGACAAGCGAATCGATCCGTGAGGATGCAATGTGTGCGTCAGTGACGTTGTTGGCAGAATTGCCAACCAGAAGAAGGCCTACAGAGTAGGTCAAGACCAATAAGGTCAGGAGGCAGATCCATAACTGAGGATCAGTAAACAGGTCCATGCAAGGAGGACAGCCGAAAACTTTGGTTCGATGATATCGGAACCCCGGCCAACATGCAAGTGGCCAATTTATAGGCATTTTGACCATCAATTTCTGCCTGCATATCGCGTACTTTGCATCTCCGACTCGCGCAGCCAGCGGCCGTGCACAAAGCTGCGCCAGTTGCAGGAAATGGTCGACCCAGTGCTGCCTGCTGACAAGCGGCTCGATGTCGGCCGTCGGCCGGCACGCTGGCCAGCAGCACCGGCGGCGGACCTCCGAATGACGCCAGTGGCGGCCAGGCGGGCGCCGGTCGGCGGCACGGACCATGTGCCGGCCCTGCCGGCGCTGTCGACCAGTTCGGGCGAGATCCAGAAGTTGCTGCACCATGTCTGGCCGGGATCGCGCCGCGGTCGACCCCGCAGCGCACTTTCAAGCAGATCCTGGCCAGGTGGCTGGCAACCTACCGGCGCTGGATCGGCCAGCCGCGACAAAAGACGTCTGGCGCGCGCGCGAGGCGCGCCAGCGGCGCCGGCTGCCACTGCCCGGGAGGATCGTAGCGCGCGCCTGGCAACGCTCTGTAGGTGGGGTTGACGCGCCAGATCGATGATGCCGGCCTGCCCGGCGTTCGCGGGCGGCGGCCGGTCCGCCGGCGAGGTCGACCAGCTGGGCGAGATCCAGGAGCTGCTGCAAAGACCTGGCCGATTCAGGCCTGACGCAGGCCGCCACCGGACGTCAATGCCAGTCTCACAGCGTATGGATTGTCTCAGCAACTGCTGATCGTTCACACCTACAGCGCAGCATAGTTGCGCCTTGGGTGGTGCGCCGGATCTGCGCCGCAGCTTTTCTGTTGCTGACCAGCCTGTCGGCCGCGCGAACGGAGCGGCGGCCAGCTTTTTTTGCCGTCGTCTGTTCGGCTGCGCCAGGTGCCCGGCGCCCTACGTCCAGCAGCTGGTGCGCACGGTCCAGATCCGGGAGACCGTGATCCTGGCCAGCTCCCTTCAGATCGCTCAAACGGCTCTGCACGCCACTTTTACCCACGGCACCACGATATGGCCGCCCTGCGCCCGCACTCGCCACTGGCGTGCATCTCGAGCGTGCAACAGCCCGTCTTTGAACCAGATCCCAGCTGCGAGAGGTAGATGCCATGGATGGCTATTTCGCAGAGCACCGCCTTGGTCTGTGCAAACCCTGCGCGGCTCAACGGCAAAAGCAGCTGGCTGGCAGAACTATTATCAGGGGCATGGCGCACGGCCGCCGGCCTCCACTTCGACCTGACGCCAGTGAATCCTTCGGCTGTCCCGCGCACCACCCGATCGGCTCAGCGAATTGTCGTGCAACTAAATGCAACTATCGAACCCAGGGTTTGCGGACCAATTTCCCTCAAAAATACCGCCGCGGGCTGCAGACCACTTGCCTCCCTGGCCGCTCGCCTTTGGGGTGCTGAGAGAGATCAAAGAATGGAAAGAACAAAGAGAGCTCAAGGAGAGGCGGGCCAGGCCGGAGTCCGTGGCGTGTCCGGGGGTTTTGGTGGTCCGGAAACCATGGGTTCGATAGTTGCATTTGCCTGTGGTGACTTCTGTAGAATTGGATTGTCTATTTTGAGGTGCGCCATGATCGACTCTATTTCCGATTGGGATAATGACCCCGTCAAAGCTTTTGCGGCATTCATTGATTCGCCCTCTTTTTCTGTCACGAGCCGGCGCTTTGGCGGCCGACCTGAGGTCGTGTTTCTGGCAAGTGGAACTGCAAAAGTCTATGTGTTTATGTTTAACAAATTCGCCAGGTGGCTTGCTGGCCAAGGAAAGCTCTTTTCCCAGGTGACGCACGTGGACCTGCAAGCCTTTCTGGGCCTGAGCACGTTCACAGAGGGGGAGCTCGACATAAAGAGCAGCATCGCCCACCGCTATTTGCGTCTCCTCGAGCGGTGCTACGGACACTTGGAGGTGCAGCCAAACCCAGTACGGCATACCGTGTTCGGCCGCATTGATTCCGGAATTGTGGTCAAGGACAAAGAGACCGTCTCCCTGTCCGAGCAAGAGCTCGCCAATTTTTTAGCCGCGCTACCGGAGCACACGTTGACGTCGACACGCGGCAAAGAGATCAATCGCTGGAAGCGCCGGCGGGATCGTGCGATGCAGCTGATGATGCTCGGCGCAGGTCTAAAGGTGTCCGAGGCCATTGGGTTCCAGGTCGACGAGCTAAGCCCTGATCCGCAGCCAGATGGTACCTACATCGTAACGGTGACCCCTGAGGCCAAGAACCGGACGAGCGTCGAGCATTTGACCTACTTGCACCAGTTGGCCGCGCCCGAGGTGCTGCAGTGGAGGGAGGAGCGGCTCGGCCTGAACATTCCTGGCCAGCTAATGTTCCCGGCCAACGTTGATGGGGATCCGCTCAGCCGGGTAACGGTATACCGCCAAGTAAAAGCGACACTTGACCGCGCCAAGATTGTGGTCGACCGAAAGGGCGGCCGCATCTTACGCAATACTTTTGCGGTAAAGGAACTAGACGGGGGAGCATCGGAAGAGGAGCTGGCTGAACGACTAGGGTTGGCCCAGGAGGGCTCTGTGGACACCTATACTCGCGCGAGCGCGAAACGCAAATGAAGCTATCACATATTGCAAACATTTTGCGATTGGCGGGACTGCCCTTGCTCTCGAAGGAGCAGCTCCTCGCGATCGCCGGAACCGACGCCGGCAAGCCGTTTCAAAAGGCCCTGCTGGCGCTGGAGAACGGCGACGCGTCACAAATGCCCTACCTATCCCGGTTAATCCAGTGCGTCAATGCTTCCACTGTGTCTAGTCTGGCCAGGCTCGGGCTTTCCAGTTCACTGGACGACGTGTTACAGGCGTCCGCACGCGACCATGACGGTATGATGAACGTGCTGTCCATTGTCGACTCGCCCGCGTTTAGCCGCGCGGCCGCCGTATCCTTTTTGAGTGGACTTGGTCTTGGTTCAGCTGCTTTGGCTTCGGACGATGGGAGCGCGCCTGCAGCGTCAGCGCACTACTATTCATTCAAAATTTACGGCACAAGCGCCGCCCTCTGCATCAGCGAGGCAAAGACACGCAAGGATGGTGCTCACACCATACAGGTCGAGGGTGCTGCAGCTGCGCCAGGCGGAGGTATTGGCCAACCTTTCGCCTGGGCGGACAAGATCATTGTTCAGCTGTCCACGCAGGAGATGTTCTTGCTGCTAGCTGTGCTTGAGAACGAGATCGATGAAATTCACTTTAGTGGCCACGGCCAGCGTCATGACAAGTTCATGCAGGTCCAGCTGCAAGGGAAGCACTTCTATTTTAAGTTGGGGCGCAAAGGGCAGCCGGTGGTTGGAGTCCAGGTTGGCGGTGCGGAATCAATAAAGATTGTGTCCCTCGCCTATCGCCAGATTCTGCTCAATGAACCGCATCTGGACAATGCTATGGTGCGGACAATGATTCTGCGAGTCGCACGCATGCATAACGCCGGCGTGGCTGCGCGGCAGTAGCATCAGGATTGAATTTCAGTGGTGCTATCTCATTCAAAGTTTTCAATCAGTATTCTCGCCGCCTTCAGTCGACCGCAGTCGGCCACGACGCCATGTCCTTTACCTATCGACAAGCGGTACCTAAAGCTCACGTAGCGGCCCAATGGCTCTCGGTCGGCAATCCTGATCGTCGCCCGTGGGGCAATATCATGCATCCTTCTGCCTAACCATTCTACCCATGCCGCTTCACGCTCCGGATCCCCAAAGATTGCAGAGTGCAGCTCGATGCACCGGAAGTTATTCTCCCGGGCCAGTTGCATGATCGCGTGGCAGGCGTTGACAAATGAACGTCCTGTCGGCATTTTCTTCCCAAGGTGGACTGCTAAAGTCGCGTTGCGGTGAACTGAGCACCAGATCGTCGGTGCTTGCACATACGGCACGCGATAGCTCCCCCAAATGATCCAAAGGGCCAATGGTGCCAGGCCCAGGTCGATGATGAGCCATTTGGCCTCGACGAGGACGCCGACATTAAGGTTTAGCAATGCGATACAGCTGCAAAAAAACGCCAGCGTCACACCGCCGTACCAACAAACCGGGTCGACCCGGGCCGCGATCCGAAACAGCAATCCATGCACCCTGCTCGCGAACGCCTTTGCCAAGATCAAATTGTATCGTTCTAGAATTGCCGCACCGGACACAAACTGGCGCCACGATCCTGAATCCTTCGATTCATCGAGAAATTGCATGTCTACTATGCGCCCCCAGTCAATCATTTGTGTCCTTCCAATCGGCCAGGCAAAACGCCTGCTCCTCTGAATGCCAACGCCATGAATTCAGTGGAGCAGGTGCAGTTTGTCATGGTCGAATTTTCCGATCAGTAGAAGCGTGTTGGGGAAAGGTCGCGCACTTCCATCCAGTGGGTCGGCTCATAGCCCTTTGCGCGTGCCATCTTGCGTGCATCTAGCGGCGTCACAGCTTCGTCTAGGTCGACATGCTGCGCGCCTCCCTCAGGGAGTGCTACACGAAGGTAGAACGCCTTTGCCGGATGGCGCTGCGCCAGCTGCCTGTCCATGATGATCGCCACCGGAGGGAAATTCTCCGGTGGCGTCGCGTCGATGATTTTCATGGCGTCCAACTTTCCCTACTCGTAGTTGATGGCGAGGCGCTTCAAATCCTCGGACTGATTCGGCGTCCGGTAAGCTCGGGTGTCGATGTTCGCGCCTGCCGGGAATTCGTTGATCGGGCAGGCTTCCGCCGCCAATTGCTCGGCTTCCTTGATGCCATCGGCCAGCACGCTAAACGTGACCAGGCGAGTTACTGAATGCAGCGCTTTCATGGTCGAATTTTCCTTAGCGGCCTAAGCCGCTTCGAGTTGCGCCATAGCGCGTTGATATTTTGCCGTCCTGGCCAGGTCAGCTTCGGTCGGCTCAGCGATCCGCGCCAAGTCGGAGTTGTCGCGCAAATCCTCGTATTTCACCCACCGGCCGATTGGATCAGCAGCGGCACGGGCAACAAATGCCACGTAATCCTCACCATGCCGACGCGTGACCGAATCCAAGGCGTCAATAATCTCATGCGAGAAGCCTTCCTTTCGCAGTTGGGCCAGCGTCATGGTCCCGTCTTCGATCACATCGTGCAAAACAGCTACGATCCGTTCGACGTTTGTCCGCATGCGGCGCATCACCCGCATAGGGTGCTCGATGTATGGCCGTCCCGCCTTATCAACCTGGCCCGCGTGCTGCTCGGTGGCGATTTCGATTGCAAATGGAAGCATCGCCAGCGCTCGGCGCTCAGCTTCGTATTCTGCGATGTTGGCATTGAGCGTATTGCATGCCCAGGTGAACAGTTCATCCTGAAACTGCTGGGTCGGATTCGTGTCAAAGTCGGCCCTGGCGACGTTGATCGTGCCGCATACCAGCGCACCGTTGCCGTGGTGCCAGCGGCCAGTCAAAAGCGGTTTCGTTGTCATGGTCGAATTTTCCCGGCTATCGTTGATCGGCCCGCAGGCCGGTGAAATGAGTGCCGAAGCGGATGGCCGCTTCGCGCAGAACCGCTGCCTCGGCTTGCGCCAGGGACGACATCGTGTCCATGCGCGCCTCGCCCACCAAACGGGCCGCCAGGACGCGCAGCGCGCCATCCGGCAGCTCACCCTTGTCCTGCCACGCAATCACGTCCAGGACGCACGCATTCAGGTCTTCCGCCGTCAGCGAGCGGGCAAGGGACTTTACTGTAACTGGCATAAGCAAATCCATCGAATTTCCCTTACTCACGGCAATTCATCAATGTTGGTGCCTTTCGGAATTGGCGCAGATGACCAAACAAAAGGCTCAGTTTTGCAATCACGCTCATGGATCGCGAAGAAAAACGTATGTTCAATCCACAGGCGTTTTCGTACAGGCCAAAATGGATCATTCGTATTGAAGGCCAGGATGTAGTAGATCCCAACTAGCCCAATCAACGCAAACACAACGCCTTTACCACCGGTGGACTCCGTCATCTGGTCAATATGCTGCTGCATTGCTGCGGGCCCAACGACCAAGCCACCTACCAACAATGTCAGAAACAGAAATCCTGGAATCCAGTGTCCGATGACACTCAAAACTCGTTCTTCTTTGCTCATATTTATTTATCTCGAAAAAGTCGTTCAATCGAACGTCGTTGTAGAAGCGCCATTATCGCAAAGCGCCTCCCGTATAACTTTACTCAGCCAAACAGCGAAAGCTGCCGCTCATCGACCAGCTGCTGGGCCTCTATGCTCGGTTGCGGCTGCTCTGGCGCCTCGATCCGCTCCATTTTAACCATGAGCGGCACCTGAAAACCATCGACGTCCAGGCCCAACCCAAATACTTCCCCCTCGACCATGTGCGGCAACGCCTTCCACAGCGGGCGGAAACCGCGTTCGCGGGCGGAGCAAGTCGGCCGCCGGCATCCCCTTCACGGTGTCCGCGACGAACTGGCGAGCTTTATCGGGCATCATTTCGGGTGGGAAGGTCGCCGGCAAGCCAAAGCTGTCCAGGATCAAATTTGCGGTGGGTGGAATCTTGGCCATGATCGCGTCCGCTCAGCTCTCGTTCACCCACGCCGGCACATCGGGTACCGGACCCGGAATGCCGGTGAGCGCCAAAATTTCGTCGCGCTGCGCCTCGGTCATGTCCCCCAGCCAGTACAGAACATCGACCATGCCCAGGACATAGGCCGCAGCCGTCGCATCCTTGGGCGATGCCTGCCATGCGGCGTTTACGATCGCACCGATAACCTTCATGTCGTCGTTGATCGGCACGCGCAGCTCGCGATCGCCAGCATCCCAGCGCTTGACGTCGTCCGCGCATTCGCTGCACACGCCGCGTGCGGCGTCGCGGTCGACGCGAAGCCACGAGCAACCACACGCACACGCTTTCAGATCATGGCATGCGCAGCCGATGCAGTAGGAAATGGCTGTCACTTCACCTGACAAAAGCCGAGGGTCAATATTATTCATGATCGCTATCCTTATCCCATGGCTACTGTAGTAAAGGATCGAGGCTTCTTGAACCCACGCTGGCGCAACACATCGACAGCAACTTCGTCCTGCACCTTGCCCCAAACATCTGCAACCAGGCAGACAGAAATCATGCCGCGCACTTCGTCATGCGCGGCGGGGTATTCCATGCCATCAGGTGTGTCACCTGCACCGTCGTTCGCGGCAATCCAAAAAACTGCGTCCTTGTACGATGCCATGACTATTCCTTCGCCGATGCCGCTGTCAGCAGCTTGAAATCATGGGGAGTCAGCGTGCGCATGCCACCGCAAAATGCTGCGCCCCACTTGAGCTTGTTCGCGCCAACACAGTCCAGCGCGTTGATATGGTCAATTGCCGCAACCGGCTTTGCCAGGTGCTTGACGTCAACCAAGGACAAAACCAGCTCGGGTGTGCCGCCCAGGGCCAACGGGTATGCCGTACCGAAGTCACGGGACCACGGCTGCACCTTCTCGATACGCGCGGTGGCCACGACGGCGCTGACACCACTCAGGTAGATGCACACCCGGTCGCCGGCATCGACAACAATACGGCCAGGAGTACTCTCCCAAAGTGGCCAGAAACCGACATCAAGGAGACGTTTTGCTGCTGCCAGTGCATCGACGCGGGCGCCGCTCTTGGAATCGGAGTCCGCACCCTTGATGAGCGCAAAGTGCATTTTTCCGTCGGTGTCGACACGGCCGTTCTTGGCAGATCGAGCGCGAGCCGCTTTCTTGGCCAAGGCCTGTTTGGTCAAGCCGCAGCGTTCGCAAACATTCGCCTCGCGAAACAGATGCGATCGGAATATTCGATTTGGATCGCCTGCAGCTCCTGGATCGCAATGCGAACTCATGGGCGGTTTGGCTGCAGTCTCGGTTTTCTGGTTTGCTAACATTGACATCCTTTCTAGTCTAGAAGCCAGCGGCGCGTAGCGCGGAAAATTTCCTTTAGACGTCGGCGCCAGCGCCACGGAGCGTAAGCAGTCCGGCCGCCTGGCATTCAGCGCAGTACCGCTCATGCAAATGGCCCTTGAACCCCCACGCATCTAATGGCACACCCGTCGTCATGGTCTGTGCGCCGCACAAGCCTTTGGCATTCGTCCCAGCCTTTGACAGGTGGTAGTTTATGATGCCGATGGTGCTGGGCGACGAATGCCTTTGCTTCGTCAAGGTTCACTGGGGTGATCGTGAGGGCCAAGGTCTTTTCTGGTCAGTTGTTTGTTAAGCGTCAGCAGACAGTCCAAGTTCCGAGCGCCATGGAAATTGCAACGGCCCCAACAGGTGCAATAACCGTGCACCATCATTTTCATCAAGCCGCCAGCCGAGAGTCAGCCCATCCCACAAAACATAAACACCATGGGCTAACTGGAGAAGGCGCGCCGATTCTTCGGGAGGCTTGCCACGTGCAGCTTCCACGAGCTGCTTGATGCGACGCTCGGCCTCATTCGTCACTTCTGAGTAGTTCCATGATTTCATCAACTTTCCTTCCTACATTTCGAACGATGAGGAGTTATCCTTCTCCGGCCTTGGCGCGTCACGCGAAGGGAAATCGCTGGTCGCTTCCAATTCGAAGCGTGGCTGTCCAACTTCCGCCAGCAAACTTTCGACATCCCGGAAAACATCGTCTGACAATACTCGTTCCGACGCGCCGTAGGCAAGTTCAAACACTTCCTTCTCAGAAAGACGCACCACGCGAGCACCTCCACAGTGAGGGAATTCGTCCAACATCGTCTCGATAGAACTTTCATCACCGGAGGAATCCAAAATGGTTCCATCCGCACATTGGAGGAATGCATGGATCAGCACATCCGCTTCCAACCGCTCATCATGCTCGACAAGCGCCGTCAGCGTACCGCCAGCGAGGCGATGGAGCGCAACCGCGAAATCACCGCAATCCCCTTCAAAATAGCGGGCCATGGGATGGTCCTGATAGTACAAGCTCATCTAATTTCCCGGTCTATTTAAGGACGATCCAAGCGGCAGCGTAAATCGCTGCCAGGTTAGGTCTTTTCCTAAGTCGAATGTTTTGCACGGCTACGACGATAGGCTTCCGCGCTCATCAGTGCGTTCATCTCTGGTGGCGTGCATTCAAACATGGCCGCCAGCATTTGGTATTTTGCCCCAGTCGTCTTGTATTGTACGTACAGGCGATACGCTTGATTGAACGCTTTTGCCATGTTCGTTTGCCTTATTTGCCGCAGTGTGGGCAGCACTTCGTTTCGACACAATCCTTGACGAAGGTATTGCGATATTTGTTCTTGCAGTGTGGGCACTCTTCGAGCAGGTCACAAGGGCCATTACCGTAGCACTTGATGGTGTAGCCGCGAGCGACCCATTGCTTGACAAAAGGAGTGATGATTGGATCGATCACGGGCTTACGTTCAACTGTTTGCATCGTCGTTTCCTCGCGTTCGCCGCGCACAATGCGCTGTCTATGCTTCACATTATACGCTTATTTGCGTGGCGCGCCACGGTTATTTATCTAATTCAATCAGTGCCGCCTCAATTGCAGATCGTTCATCCGGGAACTTGGCGCCCAGCCGCGCCAAGGCAGCCGCGGCGTCGGCCGATAGGCGCACGCGGTTGATCACCCGGCCGCCAGCCGCCACCAGTGCCGCATCGCGGTCCTGGCTGCGTTCAGTAGCTGTCTTGGCCGTGCCGGTAACTGGTCGACCTCGTCGAGCCTTCGGCTTTTCTTGTGCTGCTTTGCTCATCTATCGTCCAGTCCGGCTCCCGGCCGGTGCGGCGCGCCAGGTGGCGCAGGAGTGATCGGCTAGGCCAGGGAACGTTCAACGGAACGAACTGCAGAGTCGACGTCCATGTGTTTCCAGTGTTCCATAACCTCCGACAACGAGCGAATGGCTACGCCCTTGTCATGGTCACAAATGCGCTCATACAGCGCCAAGGTCTTGCTCAGCCACAAGCTGCGATTGGTGGTCCCACAGGACTCTCGAACCACTTCAAATACCTTCCCAGCATTTCGGCGGGCTTCTTCGTGCATGTTCCATGCGAACGTCAGTGCGCCGCTAAAGAGCATCACGCCATCGGTAATGAACTCGCCGCCGCCGGCATCGCGGATCTCAGCAGCGAGGGTGCTGTCCAGGTGGACAGGCCCGCGCGCACCTTCGAACTCGAAGGCTAAGCGGTCAAGCACATGTCCATCGTGGACGTGACAGTAGTTCCGGTCAATGTCCCTGCGTACCTCCTTGAGGCAAGCGGAGACAGCACTGACAAAAGACAGGTACTCGGCGCGCACCACTTCCGCAGCTTGCTGCGCGTCGACCAACTCTTTTCGGCGTTGCTTGTCGGCGGCCTGGTCGGCTACTTCTGCGGCGCGAGCGCGCTGCCATACCAGCCAGCCAGTACCCAAGAGCGCGACATTTAAAAGCGCCGATAGTGTCAAAATAACCTGCATAATTTCCCCGAGAATTAGTCGTCGCTCTTGAACCACTCGCGGACCATCATGACGCACATGATGATGACCGGCGAAAGCGCGATGGTCGTAGCGACTTTGAAAGTGAAGGTGGACATGCCTAGTTTCCTTAGTTGGTTGGATCAGGCAAGCCAGTCAGGGATGTCGATGATCGCGCCCATCTCGCCGCAAACCGCTGCGCGCAGCCCGGCCACGCGCATGCTTTCACCATGTGCTGCCGCTTTGCGGAAGCCTTTTGTAACGGCATACCAGCCACTGTCAGTACACGTCAGCGAAGCCAAATGTTCTTCGAGGATGCGCTCGCCAAGTTCCGCACCGTAGACGGCGAGGCGCGATGGCGCGAATACGTCGTTTGGCATGGACACGCCGCACTCGTTGCGAGTGACAAAGCCGCCGATGTACTTGCCGTTCAGGTAGGCATGCTGGGCACCAATGCTGTTCGGCTTCAGCTCCGCGCCGAGCATGCGGGCAACCGCGTAATGCAGCGGTGCGCCAGTCAACTCTACGGTATTCATTTGCATGCTATCTTCCGATCAAAGTTAGGTAAGTTGGCAGGCTACTTCCAGTGCCTTGGTTGCGCTGCTCAATGCGTCCGATGCCCAACCTTCAAACCATTCACAGTTACGGCGGGCGGCATCCTCAAAAGTTATGTTCCCAGCGATCACGTCTTCCATGTACATGGCTTCAAACGTGGTCGCGGCCTCGTATGCCTTGCAGAAATCGCGCTGCTTTTTCGTGAGACGCTTAGCCACAAATTTTCCGATCCTAACTTAGTTATTGACGCTGACCAGCGGCTTCATCACGTTGACCAACTGGTAGGCCCACTTCGCACCGTAATCCACCGACCCCATGGCATACCGTTCAGCGGCGGCCACTGCATCCATACTTGGTGCCGCCAGCCCCATCCTTTGCGCCTGATGAACGCACTCGCGGTACACGGCATCCCGCTCCGCCTTGATCCATTCATCCACCGAACACCCCTTACGTTTCTTAGCTTCGGCCTGGAATTCCAGGTAGATGCTCTTGGCAGGTTCATGGCGTGGTTCGAAAATGTCCTGCATGAAAATTCCCTTCAGTTGACAGGCGCGGTCGCTGCGTCGATCTGGCGCATCAATGCGCGATAGGGCGCGCGCTCGCCGACCGACGCGTCAACAGCTTTCGGATCGATGTAGAGGGCGCAGTCGGCGTGTATTTCTCGCGCCGTCTTGGTGTCGACCTGGATGACTGCTTCAGTCTCCCACGGCAGCGCATTCAGCGCTGGAACGACATCGCCGATGGAGCGAACTTGCCATTCATTGCGGAGCGCGTCGGTGATTTTCAAAAGCATGGCAATCTTCCTCGATCACTCGCCGGACAAGTCCGGGGCCTTCATGCCGACAGCGCGCAGCTGCTGGGCCAGATAAATCGCCGCGATTTGCGCCGCGGTATTCGTGCTCGCGGTGACGGCCGTGCTCAGGTCGTCGCCAGCAAAGCGAAGGCTCAGTTCGCCGCTAGGCGCGTCTTCAATTTCGATAACAATTTTTGCCATGAACCGTTCTTCCTTTTTAGGCCGCAGCCAGTTTATTGATATCGGCCTGAAGCGCTGATATCTTGCGCTTACGATCAACAATCGCTGCAGTTCGCATCTTGGCCAGCGCATCGTCTTTGTTGTCCATTTGCTTGCTCCAACCTGGCGCCTTAAACCCAGCCTCGGTCTTTACGAGATGGCCAAGGTCGACGCCATTCAAGGACACTTGCTGATACGCTTCCCCGTTAGGGTAGACGCGATCCTTGAAAGTGAATTCGGACACGTTTCTTTCCTTCGGTCATTGAGTGAAGCTGTAGCCGTAGCCTAGAGCGGTCCATTTCGCCTTGTGAGCTTCTAGGGCCTCGTGGTGCGTCTTTGTTTCATGAAGCCGCTCATACTCGCCCCAGCTCATGCCGACGGCGTGAAACTCCTGAAGGTCTGATGGTGCTACGGGAACATGGCGGTCTTGGCTTTTCAAAGTGATCGTACGCATTCTATTCAATTTTCTGATCACACAGTCGAGACTGCAACGGGTGTTTTGACGCGCTCAGCCTCAACACATTCAGGACATAAATCCTCTTCATCGTCTATGTGCCACCCCTTCGCACGTAACGATGTTTGCAACACCTGTTTCGACCGCCCATTCGCTGACTCGGTGTCGCCACAGCCGTCACAGACATACCGCAGCCCTTTCTTGAAGCCGAAGAGAGCGATCAATGCGCCGAGTCCGGCCCCGAACAAACACGGGATTGCAATGTAGACTGCGCCCATAAAAAGACACAAAACGCCCATTGCAAGGGACGCAAGCGAAAGCAGCCACATCTCGTCCTTAGCACTCAGTCTCATCGCTCTCTCCAATTTTTCTATCCGATTTTTTTGTCTTTAAGCAGTACGTTGATCGTAATGGCAATCCCCAAACCGATGCAGTACCAGCCAAAAGATTGGTCCTGGTGAAATTTTGTGACTGCAGCTCCTGCGACCACGCCAACTATACCGCTCAAATGGGCCACGCCGATCGTCTTCGCTCGGTTGATTACCTCGCCTACGATCCAGCCAAGAACACCACCGAACATAAAAGCACCAATGAGAGTTAAGTCAATCATCAATGTTCCTCTACATCAAACAAGTGGAGCCGCCCAACCAGGGACAATTGCGGAGCACTGATACCGACGTACCTGATTGATGCTTCGCGCAGCACCGCCGCTTCTGCAAGCTGCAAAGCTACGTCGTCATCGCACGGAATCAAAATTTGGATATGTTCGGCAAGAATCCGAAGCGACCCGCATTTCAACGTACCGTCTTTGTGCAAACTCAGCACATCTTCCACGCATCGGCAGAGATCCGTTGTGTGAAACTGTCGCGCGAGCGTATCTGGCGTCTGTCTAGCCATGATCTATTCCTGCACTTCTACTGCGTCCGGCAAGCGGCCGTGGAGTTCGTCGTAGACCTCGGATTCGAGAAACACATTGTCCTGGTCCACTTCGTCGAAGCCAATGATGCCGCCGTCGCTGGTGCGGTACCCCCCCCCCGGAAGATCAATTTCCATTACCCTGACCAGCTGACCGTCCTTGCGAACGAAATCGTTTACTTCCGCGTGTACTGTTGCCATGTTCAATTCCCTATTCATCAAAAAGCCGTTCAGTGAGTTTGCGAACAACCGCGAAAGCGCCAACAGGTTCCCCTTGAACTAGCAAATTGGCAGTTGATTGCCCAATCAATTGGTCGAATACTTTTCGCACGGCTGCAGGGTTCGGATGTGTCTGAATAAGAGCATCGACTGCACACCAAAGCACATGCATCTCAATAGTCTCAAGAGCTTCAGTAGTGAACTGATCGGTCGGGTACTTGTCGGACATAGGACTATCCATACTTCCATACTTCCGTACCTCCGATGAACTGCTCCCCAAGATAGTAATCCGCGCCGCAAGCGTCGTTAATTGCCCTTGCATTCGCGGCGATGACTTTGGCCAGTTTTTCATGGGCCAATCTCAAGCGAGTCAGTTAAGGCGTTTGATAAGCGCATCGCCGGCGTCTTTGGCGCTCACGCCGTCGTTGAATTTTTGCACCAGGAAGCTGTGATGCTCATCCACCAGCCCGGCGACCGCGTCGCGTCGAATGCTACGCGTTGGGAGGTATGTGGCGACCTCATCCAGCCAATCTTCACGGACTGGGCCGTTGGGAATTCTCGGCAGCGGCACCCAGTCGCCGTCCATGCCGAGCATCGTCCAGATCGTTCCATCGTCACAAAGCGCGATAACCTCCGTTTCGATGGATTCGGGGCCGCCCTTTTCGTCTGGACGGCCAAAGCGAAGTGCCGCAATTTGGATTGGCTTACGATTATTTTTCATGTTTCCAATTTTCCGATCTACTTGTGCTGTTGTGTGAACCAAAGTCGAACGCCCACTGCCGCAGCGCTCGACGACGAATTTCCGCCCATACCGCCACTGAAAATGGTTTCGACATTCAGAACTGTAATCTAGGCACTATCGATGAACGCATTAAGTGCCGTGACCGCGCGGTCAAGCGAAGCATTAAAATCTCGATATTCGATTTTCATAATTTCTTTCATGCGACGGCGTGGGCGAGCGCTTTCTTGCGCTCGGCGATGCGGAATTGAATCCTGACTCTAGCTGCCTGCGCCTCTTCAAATTGGGTCGGGAGCATCATCAACAGGGAGTGACGTTCCGCCCGTTCGCCATGCGTCATAAAGTCAATGTCCGCCCCGCCGACGACACAGGCGAAATCGGCGACACACATTAGCCGGCGCTCTTGGGCGGCTTGCGTCAGGACTTCCAAGAGGGCGCGAATGTCAATGATGCTCACGGCACATTCCTTTCAGGTTAGCGTTGCCAATTTGGTGTGCGCCGCCAGCCAGCCCTGAACAGTGAAGTACAGGGCCTCGTTGGACATGCCGAGCGTCGGGTTCAAGGCCAACACAGCTTCCACAGCAGCGTTGAACTGTTCATCGGTTACGTCGCCAGCGCGGACGACCGACAGCTCGCGCTGCCACATTTGGCCCACTGTCAACTTTGGGTCTGTCGCGTCTTTTTTCACAGTTTCATTCCCTTGCGATCGCCGCACACAATGCGCGGCCAATGCACACCATTTTACACCATTTACCGTTGAGCGCAACGATAATTCAAAGCATTTTTGCTGCGGCCGTCAGCGCTTGCTCGATCGCCGCCTTGTCGCTACCGTCGCGCTTGGACAGCGCCGCCAGGGCGCCGGCCGCTTCGGCCGACAGCCGCACCCTACTCAAGATCCGGCCGCCAGAGGCCACCAAGGCGTCGTCAGCCGCTTTGCCGCGCTGGGTTGAGGTCTTGGCAGCGCCGCTGCGTGGACGGCCCCGCTGGGCTGTTTTCTTCGCTTCCATCAACAGTTCGTTCTCACCTGGCTACCGGCCAGCTGCGGGCTCCCTGATGGGCGCTATTCCTACTGATTCGGGATTTCGGCAACCTGGCCGGCGCCGGCACGGCGGTGGCGATCGCCTACTTGGCGACAAATGCGGATCTGACGGTTCAATTTTGAGAGCGCAGCGAAGCATTCGGCGGTTCTCACTCCAGCACGAATGCAATCTCTCAATTCTGGCCCAGCAAGTCTTTCGACATAGCCAGGGTGATCGGCGTCGATCAGCTGGCCGAGTGGTCCGTAGACTGGTCGATTCAATGAAAACTTTCCCACCATCGTTCTTTCCGGTCTGTTTTAGTTGCGGCCAAGGGCCGTATCGAGCGCATATCGCGCTTCGCGCTGCGCGACATCCAGCGGGCCAAGGACAAGACTGCCGTAGCCAGCCAGCTCGGACAATTCGTTTGCGCGTTGGATCGCCTTCAATGCGTCAGCGAGAGCCTTGTTGGCTTCCTTTTCCTTCAGTTCCATTTCGGTAATCTTCCTAAATAGGTGAGTCTGGATTAAGTATCCGCCAGCCATCACTGCGTATATGCGATAGCGGAACAAGATTTACCCAAAACAAGGCCCCTCGTAAGGTTACACCACCAAGAATCCCAACTACTATCCCATGCGGCAATGCCAGATTCGGTAGAACGCACCAGATGAGTATAGCAATCAGAACGTCAGCAGTAGCACCTCCCGCGAAGATGAAACGCCGAGCATTTCGTGACAAAACGAGTATCTTCTTTTCGTCTATCTCCAGTGCTGGGAACGGAAGTCCATGCTTCCCATTTACCGGCCGAAAGGCAAGAGTGGTTTCCCGTATGCCGCATAAGCGAGCAGCAGTCATGTGTCCTAGCTCATGAAACAATGATCCAACACCAATCCAAAGGACAAAAATCAATATTGCAATGAAATCTGCTTGCATACTTTCGGCGAGTACCATTGCATAAAATTTGTCGAAGGAGTCAAGCATATATTCAGTTGATCGCGCTGGCGAGTGGCTTCATCACTTGCACCAACTGGTATGCCCACTTGGCGCCGTAGTCGATAGAGCCCATAGCATATCGTTCAGCCGCGGCCACGTCGTCAATAGTTGGCGCGTGCAGGCCCAACTTTTTGGCCTGATGGGTGCACTCGCGAAATACGGCATCCCGTTCCGCTTTCACCCATTCATCCAACGGACGGCCCTTGCGCTTAGCTGCTTCAGCCTGGAACGCCAGGTAGATGCTTTTGGCCGGCTCTCGATGTGGCTCAAAAATGTCGGGCATTTCTCTTCCTATCTGACCAGGGCGACAACACTGACGATTAGTGCGACGATGGACACCAGTGCAGCCGTTGAAGCAGCTAATAGATTTGCGGTAATCGCCATACGACTGTAGTAAAACTTCCGCATCATCTCAACCTGCGCCACCTCCACATCTCCAGCAGGGAAGGTCTCTTTGCAGTTGGCCATAACCTTATTCTCGATCGCACTGTGGATCTCGCGGTTCCATCCGTCAGTGAAATTGATCGCCAATGTAACAAATCGTCTCTTGCTAAACATTTGATATTCCTCGGCTAATCAGTCATTACATCATTGATGTGCTTGACAGCGGCATCGATAAGCCGTTGCTGCCACTCTCGGCCCTTGTATTCGACATTTTCGATTGCGGCGAAGCGCGGCATGCCCATGCCAGTTGCAAAAATCCTGCGCTTGAAATCAATGATCACGAAGCCGCCGCCAATTTCGCTCGGGCGCTGAATGCAAACACAGTCCCGGTCCAAGATTTCATGCGTCCAGCCTTCCTGCTGCTCGTGAAACTTGATTTCGTAGATCACAAATTTTCCTGCGGTCAGTGGGCGATATCGGTCAAGTCCAGCTCATCGGCCGTCCACGCTTCAGTCAGGCCGGTGAACGTGATGCCGAGCTGGTCCGGGCCCCGGTTGTAACGGTCGCAGCCGAACAGCAAGCCGACCTCGATGCCGTCACCAGCGTCAACGACCATGCCATCTTGACCGGGCCGGAAATCGCTGGTTGCTTTGACGCGGACGAAAGCGCCGCGATGGAGGCTATTTGTGGTCATCGAATTTTCCGTCCTATTGTTGTTCGTCGGTCAACGCGCTGCAAGATGCGACGGCTTTACGAGATTGATCAATCAGTCCGCCGGTCCTGCAAACTTTACAGGCGATCCGTTCTTCTGGTGTGCAGTCACATGGGGCGTCACGTTGCTGGTCGGCGGCGATCTGCGCGGGCATCATCGCCAGGGAGAAAAATGCGCCGTTTGGCACCGGCATCAAATCCAGCTTACCGTCATCCGACATCTTGGCTGCGATGGCAATCAGTTCAAGCACCTTCTCTGCTGGGAGCGCAATTGCGTACGGCTTGCCGTTCAACTCAACAGCGAATATGGACTTGGTAAAAGTGGTCATGCAATATTCCCTAGCGATCGTTCTTCATCAGCGCCTCGCCAACTCGGCGCTTCGGCCACGCATCGCAGATGATGCGCTGAGCCATTGCAAATGCGCAGTCCCGGTGCATGAATACACGAGTCAGGACATCCGCAGTAGGCCATGCGTCGTACGAAACCACAGGGCCGTCGGCGGCGGTCTTCAACTCTTCGTTACAGCAAAAGCAGCGTGTTTGCACTTGGAATGGACTTTGCTCCAGTGCAGTAACTACCGAGATATTGAATGTCATATTTTCCTTCTATTTCAGCGTTTCGACGTGCTGCCAGAATTCACCTGGCAATGGCGGCAGCAGCTTCTCATGCTCAGCGATTGAGAGGCACCGGACCATGGCCATCAGCGAAACGGTAACCTGGTTGCCGGCGACGTCACGCAGCGTGAAGGCGTTTCCGCCAGAGCTGGCGATTGGGCAGCCGGTGTCATCAAACTTCATGCTTACAGTGCTGGTCGTGGCCATACTGGATTTCCCCTATTCGCTCGTGATTTCGTCGATGAGTCGCTTTGTAGCCAGTCTGGTGCCGATGCTATATGTCAGGCAGTCGTTGTGATCGTGGCGCTCAAACGCTACGATCAGCGCCGCCTTCCATACGATGCCATCGGTTTCGGGGTCAGGCTCTCCACCATTGCGGGCCTTAACGCGTGCAGAACGATACGCGGAAGCCCATTCGACTCGGCTGCCGTTATACCGACCTAAACTCGCCTTTCGCGGGAAGCACATAGCGTTCGTTTCCTAGCCGGCTGGTTTAATGTATTTTCCGCCAGCAGTCCGCACGGCGCCTAAGCGACGCAGTACGGGAACCACGGCGGCACTCTTGCCGCCAGTCGGCCCGCCGTAGCTGCTCCAGCTCGCGCCTATCCTGGCGCCAATTTCGCTTGGCCCCAGCGGAATCACCGCTGCGTTGAGCACGGCCAGAACGGCTGTTTCACGTTCTTTTGTCGTCACTATCGTCTTGGCAACCATGAATCTTCCTTTCAGGCGGGCGTCGCCATTTTGATGTGCGCTGCCAGCCAGCCCTGAACCGTGAAGTACATGGCCTCGTTGGACATGCCGAGCGTCGGGTTCAATGCCAGCACGGCTTCAACAGCAGCGTTGAACTGCTCATCGGTTACGTCGCCAGCGCGGACAACCGACAACTCGCGCCGCCACATTTGGCCCACCGTCAGCTTTGGTTTGGTCGCATCTTTTCTCACTGTGTCTTTTCCCTTACGTTTTCAGAAGCTTTGTGGCTGCCTTGCGAATGCGGCCAGCGGCGCGCGTCGGGCTGTCGCCGACCATACTCCAGTCATGGTGCCACCAGTCGATGATTGCGCCTGCCGCAGCGTTCGTTGGTGCAGCCACGACCGCCTCTAGCTCAGCGTGTACCTGATGCCACCAGTCGCGTCCATTCGCTGCTGGCGCGGTTGGTTTGATAGCCTCATTGTAGATGCTGATTGCGTGGTCGAGATTCACAGCAATTTTCCGATCAGTAGAAGCGTGCTGGGGAAAGGTCGCGCACATCCATCCAGTGGGTCGGCTCATAACCATTTGCGCGTGCCATCTTGCGTGCATCTAGCGGCGTCACAGCATCGTCTAGGTCGACATGCTGCGCGCCGCCCTCAGGGAATGTTACTCGAAGGTAGAACGCCTTTGCCGGATGGCGCTGCGCCAACTGCTTGTCCATGATGACCGTCACCGGAGGGAAGTCCTCCGGTGGCGTCGCGTCGATGATTTTCATGGCGTCCAATATTCTCTTATTAAGAAGCGGTAGTCGAGATAACCGACCAATTCATGACATTATAGTCGACTAATTCGACATCATCAACATAATAACGTCGAATAATCCGACCTTTTGCCACCTATTTGTCGATCTTTCCAGCAATCGCCGCCACGGCCTCTGCACTGGCCACCGCAACCAGGCCCGCCAGGGCATAGGCCCAGCACGCGTCGACCCGGACCGCCTTGCATTGAGTCCCAATGGTCTCGCGGTGCACGCCCATTACCTGCGCGAACGCGGCTTGCGTATATCCGGCCGCTTTGAGCGCGGCCTTGAATTCTGCTCCAGTCATTCTTCTTCTCGCCTGGCTTCCGGCCAGCTGCGGGCGCCTTGGTTCGCGCTATTTCTTTTGATTCTGGATTCCGTCAACCTGGCCAACGCCGACACGACGATGGCGAGCGCCAACTTGACGACAAATGCGGATCTGTCGGTTTAACTTGGAGAGCGCCGCGAAGCATTCTGCGGTTCGCACTCCGGCACGAATGCAGTCTCTCAATTCTGACCCGGCAAGTCTTTCGACATTGCCTGGGTGATCGGAGTCGATCAGCTGGCCAAGTGGTCCGTGGACTGGTCGATTTACAGAAAATTTTTCCACCTTCACATTTTTCTATTCAATCTGTTTTTCCGCCCGGTGCTGCTTCCATGAGCGGCTAATACGCTGTCCTCTGTCAAGTAACAGCATGCACTGATAGATTGCTGCTACCCATTTTGCAAGTGGAAATATCCAGGGCATTCCGCTGCCTGCTGGCGCATGAACAGTAAGCGCTGCATACACCAGCAGTCCCATCACAAGCAAATGCCCCCAACTTAGCAGCAATGCATGGACGATCCTATGTTGACCTCGGACGATCCACCGATAGAGATGGAGCCAGCGGACAGGATTTCTTAGCCCCCGTCGCTTTTTCGAAAATACCTTAACCCATCGCTTTCGAATTGTCGTTAGGTACCGCATAAATACTTTACCTTGCGCCGGCGGCCGGCCAGTAGCGGGCGCCACCAGAGCGCAGTAGTTCTCGCCTAGTTTCCGCCGGCGTGGATCTATTACGAAGGCTTCTTGGAGAAAACCAGTTCGTGACCATTCACGACCGTTGACAGAACGCCCAATCCACGGCAGTCGATGATCTTACCTTGTTCGTTAAAGGCGAAAATAACCTCACCGCCGCCAAAGAAGCGAATGAAGTGCGAGGTCATTCCAGCAACCCGCGTGATTTCGTGGCTTTCGACGTCCACTAGGTGGTGAATCCCCACAGCTTCGATGTTCCCCAGATTGATGTTGATCGGCTTGTCGGACGATGCAGTTACGCTGCCGTCGGCCGCAGTCTTTAAGGTCGCAGTCCCTTCCGGACGCATGGAGAAACTTCTAGGCTCTTTGTCCATCACTTCATTTCGCTTTTAAGGTAAGTCGGGCACCGCGCCTGACTCTTTCAACACCAATGCCAGCTCGTGGCTGGCGTCGGTTCTGCTGTGTACGGCTTTTCTTTCAAGTTCCTTGAAATTTTGCCGCGCTGGCCGCCGCAAATCGGAAAGCTTTACCCATCAACTCCGGAGTCGCATCAGGCATGAACGACTGCCCCTTTGGATAGAACCCAACGTGGGTAATCATCGCCATGCTCACGCTATTCACATGAATCTCGGCGCACGAAGCCATATCAAAGATCACGAAGTTAGCGGCATCGACCGACTCGCCCTCCTTCAGAAGGCCACTGCCAACCAATGCAGCGCCCACCAGCATTGCGGCCGATGGCTCGCCGGTTAGCGTGATTGGGAAAAACTGCATTGCGTCTTTGTAAATAAACGAGACTTTGATTTGACGATCCATTGCTGCTCCTATGTGTGCTCGGTGGTTATGCGGCTAGCGCCGCTTGATTGACTTGCTCGATTAAATTTGGCGCCGCTGGCGCCATCGGTGTTCCGATGTTCGCCACAGTCATCCCAGCCGCGATCAGGTTGCTGCTCCAATCTGCAGGAACTAACAGCCAGTGCCCGCGCCACTCAACCTGAACAAAATTGTGTTTGCCTTGCTCTGTGCTCATGCAAGCTCCTGCAGGTGCCACGTCTGTGCTGTGTAGCGTTCTGCGCACGGATCGCGCGCAAGCCCTGCCACACGAATGATGCCATCGGCCATGTGTAGAATCTCGGCCCGGAACAGCGGCGGCAATAGGTCTTCATCACCAGCCGGTCCGCGCAGGCGGCCGACAGCCATGTGGTCACGGAAAACCACGACGAACTCTGATCGCAAACTGAATTCTCCCGTAATGCCGTCGCCGTCGCGCAACATCGCCTGGCGCCACTTGGCGATCGGGCGGCCGTTAGGGTCGAATCGGGTGGTGGCGAGAACTTTCATTTTATGCAATGCCGATTGTGCTGTATAAAACAACAGTATAGTCGCCTGCCTTAAATGCGCAATCAACACCATTTTTTCCTTACGAGCTAGTGGTGGTCTGACGCCGGCGCGCCTGCACAGCCTTTGCTAGTGCGAGCACGACCAACGCAAGCAACAAGGAAATGGCAATAGCCGTAGGCAAACCACGCCACACTTCCAAATCTCCTGGCATGCCCTCAGATCGCTCCGGAAATAAGATGAGTTGCGCACCGACCGCCGCGGCGCACGCCAGGAGGAAAAAGGAACTCGAATAATGTTTGATGACCCGTCGCATGAGCGAATTTCCTTTCAGGCGGCTGCCTGCGCTGCCAGTGTCTTTTTACAGCGGGTGCAGACGCTAACAGTCTGCGAGGCATCCTGCATCTCCTTGGCTTCGGTAACACGACCGCACAGGCTGCGGCGGCGCGAATACTTCTGCTTCTCCCAGTAATGGGCCACGCCGCTCGCGCTATCGGACGTAGTATGCCAGCCAGTCGATTTGTCGTCGCTATTCATGCCGCAAATTTCCTTTAGTTTGTTCCAGGGAGCCCAGGCAAACCGGGAAGGTCAGAAGCCTTCACATTGACGTCGTTCATGACCTCAGCATCGACGGTACCCTGCACACGCACTACCGCTAGCGGAATGCGACTAAACAACTCACGCGCCTTTTCTTGCCGCGCCGACGGATCGGGTATGGCAGCAAGGCCGTATAGATCGCCAAGGGTGGGCTGTTCGTTTGCCGGTGCCCACAGCTTTATGGCAATCGCGATCAACGCCAACGCGATGATCGTCCACTTTGAACGATACCGGGCCCTCCGAAAGGTATCCGGCGCCGACCAGTCGTTGACGCGCCGCCGCCGAATAACGGTGGCTTTGAACTCCATCCTTACCTTGCTCCGCCGCTGCGGAAAGCAAGGTTAGGTCTGGCCGATTCAGCAGCGCTTTCGTCTTCATTAAATTTTCCCTAACTCAGAAAATTGGACTGTCTTGAAACCAAAATGAGCGCGCCAAGTATAGCAAGGCCAATTAGAGCCCCTTGGGCCTTCGCTGCGAGAATGACCCAATTCTTTCTCTGTTCGATAGCCCTAAAGATAATTTCTGGATTCTTACAATCTTTTGACACCGTGTACGCGGTGCCGCGCACATCAATTGTCACACCGACAAGGCCGGCATCAATCGCATCTTGGAGTGGCTTGGGGTTTGGTATAAATCGTGAAGTTAATTCAAAAAGCATTGCTACTCTTGTGCATCGATCTGGTCCAGTGCCGAAGGGCGTGAACGCCAAAGGTCCCTCCCTATCGCAATGGAGGGCAGTCCGATCATAATTAATGCGGCCCATCCTGGTGAGTTGCCAAACAGGCATGCCGCGATAGCCCCATGGGGGCCGCCAAATAATAATGCTGTAAAAGTTCGGTCCATTATTCCTCGCGTTGTGACTAAACAAGTCCCCCAGGTTCTTTCAATCCGCGCATTTTCCTTTACCGCAACAAGATTGGCAGCACTGACTTCACAGTAGTAGTGCCGTCAAAGGATGGAACGTTGGCCTTGATGATCTCGATGTCAGGATCGCTCGACTCGCTCAGCGGCGCGTAGGCGACGATCATGCAATCGTCATCGACATTTGGCGCCAACATCGAATGGTAGCCTCCGCGTTCGGTGTATCCCAACACAACCGCGCTACGCACAGCATCAAAGCCCAAGTAGGCTGTCCGTTCACCTGGGAGGTTCGGAGAGCCTTCAATAAGCTCACCTTCCTCATCGAACTTTAGGTAAGTCCACGCCATAATTTTCCTCGGGCTCAGCGTTTTGGCTTACGAACCAAATCGGCAACTGCTGGCAGAATAGGCCAATAGCTCATGCCAGTTCTTGTCGGTCCCATGATGACCTTGTGTTCGGTGGCGCCGTCCAAGATGAAGTTGAATGGCTTGCCGCCGGTCTTGCCGAACAAAATTGGCAGTTTAGACTTTTTCATAATTTTCCTTATTCGATTGCGGCAATGGCGTAGTCGGCCATCAGGTCGGCCAACCACTCTTCAAGCCCGGCTGCGGCCGCAGCTGCCGGAATGCTCTTCATGGTGTAAGGCAGGCCCACGTCGAGCACTGTGCGGGCTTGTGCCGAGCCGACGTCGATGCCGTGCTCGCGTGTCGCTTCCGTGGCCGCATCCAACATCTTTTGAGTGATCGGTTCGCCGCGCTTGCTGGTGAAAACAGTCATGGTCTTTTCTTCGCCCTTTTTGCAGGTTTGTGTTTTACTGGCCCCTTAGTCGCCAGGCCCGCAGCGAGTTTCGCCTCATTGGATGAAATGTCGGCAGGTGGCAGTTGCGGCAACTTCGGCTTTATCTGCGTGTTATACCAAGTGGCCATGTTTTCTTCTTCGAGCGCATATTCGCCGTGCGTGGCTTTCCAGACGAGATTTTTTTCGCGCAGCGCATTCAAGGAAGCTTGGGCGTCGGATGGGGTGACCTGTTTGCCGACGTATGCGCTATACGCTTTGAGCGAAGCTTCATTGAACGGCTCGTAATGTGCCCCCGTATCAATTAGTCGGACAAGTACCGCACGCTGAATCAGCGTGAGCGCGTTGAAGTCGCTCTCCATCTCGCCCCAAATCACTTGACGGAAATTCTCCGCCCCTGCCTTGAGGCTCGCTTCCAAGTGATCAGCACCATCGCCCAAAGCGCAATCCGCAATCAAGGTGGACAACATTTCAGGTCGCTGCCCCACTAGTCTGAAGGCGTGCCACATAGCCTCCTTGGTGAACTGGTTGTTTTCCGCCAGCTTCGCATTGATGTATTCACAATACTGGTCGGAATAACCCTTATCAAGCAACTGGAACTTGGTGACACCGCAGCCGTAGAACGGCTGGCTCTTCCTCTGCACAAGTTTTGACAATTTGTCTTGATTGGAGCCCGTGAAAACAAGGAATAGCTTCTGCGGTTGTTCACCTCCTTGGTTGAGGTGGTCGCGTGCCGCCTTGAGAGCAAACATAGCATCCATCCCCTCTTGGGTCGATATAGCGTGCTGCGCCTCGTCAACGATGATTGCCACGGGTCTATCGGCTGCGATGGACAATGCCTCCAGAGCATCGGCCAGTGTTACGTCCACTGGCAAATCAAGCGCATTGACGTTGACACTCAACGTTCCGAACAAGTTGATCTTTTCCAGTCCGGATTTTTTCGCCAACTTGGCGATCATGCCGGCGTGCTGGCCTAGAGCCGCCTTAACAGCTTTAGAAATCAGTCTGGCCGGAGCCGCCGCCTTATCGACCCACAAATCGATGTATACCACTTCCCAACCCTGCGCCTTGAGTGCCGGCACCAAATCGTTTCTCAGAAATGTACTTTTCCCGGTGCGCCGTGGCGCAGCTAGAAACAAGCCCGAGCGGGCGTCGATGATGGACTGGCCAGTCAGGGCTTCGCAGTATTGCAAGGCGAGCGCCGGGCGTCGGTAACCAAATCCAATTGAAGCAGTCAAGTCGTTCCCCTATATTTAATTATATTTTCAATTATAAATTATAACGCAAAATATAATTGACTGTAATCTCGTGTTTTCCCTCTCGGCTACTTCATCGCTTCAGGCGAGCGTGGCCGTCGAGTGCTGCATGGACCAATTTGGCCAGCGGTTCCAGCAACGCGATCCTGCGCGGCATCAGCCCATCATCAGCTGCAAACACCTCATGTGAAACGACACAGCCGCCTTGGCCAGCTGGTGTCAGGACGATCCGGCCTAACTCACCCACCTCGTTGTGCGAGAGCTTGTACTCGGCCACTCCACCAGGTAGAAATTGGCGAATGGACTTCACTTCCTTCGGCCATGTCAGCATGTTCTCTACTCCGCTCTTGACCGCTCGTACCAGTTGAACAAATAACTCTGGCATGCAGCCGCCGTACTTGCAATACGTGGATGCCTTTTAACCCAGTCGCGCAACCCTTCCCACGCGGGCGAAGTGAAGAAATACTCCTGCCGCACGCGCTCATTCGGCCACGGGTGGCCCTTGAGAATCACAATCCCGAACTCGTCCGACAATTTCTTTGCTTGGTCATCGGAAAACCCGTGCAGGTCGATACGCGCCTCGTTCGAATATTTGACGACCCACCAGCCGGCGGCCATCTCCCGCCCGCCAAGATCGGTCGGGCTGAACTTTCGCAGTCCGCAAACGCCCAGGGCGACACCGCCACGGGCTTGTTCACACGAAATGTACGGTCCATCGCCAGACAACACACCTTCGAACAGGTATCCGCCGACATTGGCTGTGTGGAAGATGCGGTTACTCATGCCGAAATTTCGTCAGAAAGTCAAGGTCTTAGCAACAACATCAATTCGATGCGTCGCATCAGTCCCATACTGGGCCGTCAATCCATTGCTGCACTCAATAGATCGGAGCGGCAGTATGAAGGTGCGCTGCTTCAAACAGCTTGCGAAGTCAGCAATTAATGCCGAATTCGGCTTCCCAGAAGCGCCATAGGCAACAAGCGTCGCGACGGTATCGCGTCGCTGCTTCGCGCTGAAGGCGACGAATACCAGGACTCCCACCACCGCGAACACTGCTACCATTCCAACATACATCTTGCGCTGCATCCGATATGCCCGTTTCAAAAAGCGTACGTCTTTAGTCATTGCTCTCATGTCTAGCGATTTTCCCTATCAGTGTTGATGCGAGTTGCGTGCCTTGATTTCGTCAAATCGCTTAAGCGCTCTGGCGTACTTCCAGATGAACATAAAGCAACCGGCGATGCCCAAGCAGGCGACAAGCAAACCAAGATCGCTGCTTAATGGTTTTAGCCAACTGTCCAGGATGATGCCGCCCAAAAGCGAAGCGAACGCGTATAGGATCTGCATGAGACATTCCTTACGTGCTGCGCAGAACTCACAATGCTTGTTTTTCACGAATTTTCCTCTACGGTTAAGCGCTGCGAGCACAGGCCATTTGAAGTGCCGCGATAGCGCCAGGGTCTTTCTGAAATTCGTTTGCAAATTCGTCCGCCTCGCCCTCGCGCTTTGCCCGCGACTTTGCGAACCGAGGATCGGCCCAGCGGTGCCACGACCAGTTTGCTGCTCCAGCCAATACGATCGCGGCCACAGATCCAAATCCTATCCCGCTGGCCGGCGCTACCACAACCGCCAGGCCAAACCCTGCGAGCAGCAGCAATAATCCTGGCACCAGCGTTAAAAACACGTCGGCGATGATTTCGGTCCGCTGTCGCGCATGTCCTACTTCGTGAGCCAACAACGTTTGCAGTTCGCTCGGACTCAGTTTCGCCACCAGGTCGGTATCCACGGTGATCGCATGAACGACCGGATTGTAATAAGCAAACCCGCCACGTAGCGCACGCGCGTGCACGCGCGGCGGGCGAACCCCGGCCGCATTAGAAGCTAACTCCACCAGGTTTTGAAGTAGGGTGCCCACGTTTTTCACGGCAAGTTTCCGATTCTATTGTTGTTGTGGGCGTTCGGCGTTGTCGCGGCGGATCGCCTCGGCCAGCACCAGCAGTGCGTTGCGCACGCGCAGCGACTGGCCACCGCCAGACCAAGTGCGGAAGCGAAGCGAACGGAACCCCGGTAGCATCACCCATGCATCGCCATCCGGGCCGAACGTTACCGCCAGCTCTTGATCAGGCCCGACCTCGCCGTCCGTGTCGTCGTGACGGCGAACGTAGGCCTCCTGCGTGCCAAGGCTGACTGGCCAGTAGACACCCTCTATGAGGGTGTTCATCGCACGGCTGACTGCCAGTGGTGTGACGACTTTTGATTTCACGAATTGTCCTTATTTGAAGCTGAATTCTGCAACGATGGAATCGAGGACCGGCGTCGGCTTGCTGGACTCATCGGCGATGGTGACGTTGATCGAACCGGCGTCTACGCCAGCATTGATACGTGCGGCCAGCGCCTTGGCGTGAGCATCGACGCCAGTGAACAAGGACGGCAACTCTTTGTCCACCCAGCCGCGCGCATCAGGATGACCCAGCAGCTCGCGCGTGAATTTATCCAGCGCGTTAAGCACCACTTGGCGCACGTCATCTTTGAACTTGTCTGCCGAAATTACTGTCATGATCTTCTCCAGTTCCGCCGCGCTAAATCGCGCGTCCATGTGAAACAGTATAGTACACGCTGTGTACCATTACAAGCACTAATTTTTAGCCTTTTTCACATGCTTGTTGACCGCTTTCACGATAGCATCAAGCACGAATTTATTCATCGGGCGATGCCCCTTAGATTCGGCTGGTAATCGGTATGCCTTGAAGGTGCGCGGGTTGACGCCTGCAAGCTCAGCGAACGCATCCCACGTTACGCCGAGCTTGTCTTTAGCTGCCTCCAAGAATTGTTGTTGCGTTTCGTCTGTCATGGCGATTAAATAGATACACTGTGTGTACCATCATATTACATCAGCGAATGCCTGTCGAAGAGTTTCTTTCGATACCTCAAGGTATGGATCAACGCACTCAATATCTGCATGACCCAGCATAAGCTGAATATCCTCAATGTCGTGTCCTTGACCCAAGAGCCTTGAAGCCATCGAGCGCCTTCCAGAATGGCTGCTGCCGCCCTTAATGCCCGCGTCCCGGTACAGCTTCGTGATGTGCGATTGGAGCGCGTCACAGGCCCAGTAATCGACGCGCTCTCCGTGGACGTTCCTTCGCCGCTTAGTGTTCATGCTGAATCTGTGCCCGGCGAACGTAAGTATCAAGCGACTATCCGCGCGCATGCCACGATAGCGTTGCGGGTCGTCGCTCATGAACCACTCTTTCTCGACGCGCTGGGCGATCCAGTCTTCCATAGCTGCCACTAAATGTCGATTGGTCAGGTACACGCATCGCTGGCGGCACCCTTTCGTCACGACCGCTCTTAGCGAAATTTCTTGCCTCAGCTTGCCGCTGGCGAACATGAAATCGGCTACCTCGACCTGTGCTATTTCGGACACTCTCATGCCCATGTGAATGCCCATCAATAGCACCAGAATATCTCGCCTTGGAAGTCGGCTGGTGGCGTTTGTGGCTCGGATTAGATGCCGGTACTGGCCCGGACGTAGGACGGTGGCTTTTGCCATTTGAACCCCTCTGAATGGTTGAAAACGTGCCTTATTCAGAGTGAGATGCCGTAATGTAAACCGTCATTTAGAATGGCCTCATAGTGAAGGGCCGTGAAAAAAATTTTCAGTGTGTGGCGATAAATCTAAACCATTGAAATGTTCATTTTTTTTCTGTATGCGTCTTGAACTTATAGAGAAATTCACCGGTCTACGAAGATATGTGTTCATGCGTTTTTCCGCCACCTGACAGGAAAAGAACATGTTTCTTCGATCTGACATTGTCCTTTTTATCAACAACACCGGCCACCCAGATTTGAAACAGGGTGCGCCGGCTCTGTTTTTGAAAACCAAACGAGAACTGGACCTTTTTGAGGAACCTACGCGTTTCCTTGGTGAGCGCTACGTCCGGTCAGGTTCGACACCCAGTCCGCACACTTGGGCGAAAGCTGCGTATGGCCTCAAGAGCTGGTTTCAATTCTTGCAGGCTATCGACCGTGACTGGCCGAATGCGAGCGAACAAGACCGAATCGACTTCCGGGACGTGTATCTGAGTTCAATCAGTCAGAAGACCGGCAGAGCCTACGGTGCGGCGGGTGTACACGACGCCATGGTAGTGGTTCGTTCCTTCTATCAGTATTGCGTGAACCGTGGCAGGTACCATGGTGACATTGGTACAAGTTCAGTGGCGACGGCGTATAGGGCGCCTATCGATCGGGACAACTTTGCGCACACCCCGTCCGCTGGCTTCACCAAAAGCAAGGACCGCGCCCTGCCGAAGCTGCGGCCCGGCGTCAAAATTCACCCACTGACGCAGCGCGATCTGAAAAATTTGCTTTGTCACATTGGCCCCCAGGCCGGTGCTCGAGACGGCGATCAGCGCGTGGTGCGCGACCGCCTGATCTGCGATCTTGGATGGGCCGTCGGCCTTCGGCTGAGCGAAATTAACAACCTAACCACGCTGCAATTCATGAGCCTTAGTCCTGACTGCGGCGCGCCCTTCGTCGGAATGTCTTTGACCATTCAAGGTAAGGGTGAAAAGACCCGACAGGTGATGATCCCGGCGTGGTTGGTCATGGATATTCAAGCGTATATGGAGGACGAGCGGGCAGCTTCGCTGCGGACATGCAAATCCAAGTCCAGACTCCCGCCAACGCGCTTGCTGCTAGGGAAGGAGCACTCTGGCGGCGCCGGAAAACCCGTCACAAACGCGGCGCTGCAAAAAATGTTCAGGGAAGCATGCTTGGCGCTGGGGCTGGTGGATATCGTCGAGAAGACCGATCCAGAAACGGGAAGGAAATTCACGTACAAGACGCCACGGCACTCGATTCACGACCTGCGCCACTCATATGCCGTGCTGACCTATCACGCCGAACGAGGCAACGGCAACGCCGAACCATGGAAGAAGATACAGGCCCAACTCGGCCATCGCAATCTCCAAACGACGGTCGACACCTACCTGTCACATGTCGAGGTATTTACTGACCAGCCAGGTTTGCTAGACGTCAGAAGGATGCTTGGACTATGACTACCGAACCGACCAACCCGAAGGAACGGGAGCGCGAGTCGCGCGAAAGTAAGAAGCCGTCCTCGGCGGCCAGCAACGTCGCACAGGCGAAGGTGAAAATGGAGCAGGACGGAAAGATCGGGTCTATCGTCCAGACCCGCGCCGAGCACGGCGTGGACACCAAGAGCGGTGAACCGACGCTGACCGCCGTATTCCCACAAAGAGCCGGGCGCGAACCGCACCATGTAGACCTGAGCTTCCTGCTGGCCTTCCCCAACCTCCAGCCAATGTTCACGGAAGCCTTCCTATGCTGGGGGGCGAGTCTCGCACCTCGTACGCGCGACTCTATTAGGGATACGCTGCGACGTCATTTTTTCACATATCTAGAGTCAAACTGGTCCAATATGCTTCACCCCGGGGACATCGATGACGAGCTACTGGCCGGGTTCAGAGACAGCTTGCTGAACATATCCGGGGCTCGCGACAAGGGACTGCACCCTAACACGACAAAACATGCATTGGGCGCGGTGAGATCGGTCCTCGAACCGCTCGCCTACGGTCCGTGGGCCCACGCTGCCGGTCGCATCGCCGAGCTGGTTCCTTCCGGGCCGGCGGGAGCCAACCAAAAAGTAGTGCCAACGGAAGTGCTGGGGATGGCGCAGTTGCTTGCTATCATTGGGGCCGCAGAGGCGGAGGTTCTGGACATCAAGCAGCGCTTCGCAAAAGCGCGGGTGTTGCTGGCCGAAGGTCGTGCACGCTTGCAAGACATCGGCAGGCTCGCGAATAATACTCGCGCCGACTTCCGCGAACTTGCGGTATGCCTCGCCGCCGTGGACGAAATCTGTCCTGGTGTGTTCCACGATCTTAAGGTTTTACAAGCAAGGTGCCCGGCTCTAGGCTGGGCGGTACAGTGTACGCACGGTATGGGAGATGTCACTTCCTATTTTTACCCATCCGGCCGCGATCTGGTGCCGTTCGCGCTGCTCCTGGCCATTGCCACTGTGTTCAATCCTGACACCGTACTGAGCCTGAACTGGTCCAACATCGACGTCGATATGAATCAGGCCGGCACTCCGGCCGTCGAAATCGTTGGAGCGAAGGGCCGGGCCGTGCGGGATCTAGTGCGTGTGCTCGATCCGAACGCGGCGGTATCGTCACGGCTTAGTCTTAAACAGATGCTTATCTGTTTGCGGGAAATAACTGAACGTATCAGACCGCATCTCGCGCCGGAACACGCGGATCGCCTGTTCGTTTACGTTCAACAAAGTCGGGCAAAAGTGCCCAAGGGTTTCGGTGTGGACGGTGAGAAGAACCAGCCGCCTTCGCACGATATTGTGTGGTGGAAGGCGCTCAAGAATTTTATTAAGGACAACAAGCTTCCCTCATTCACGCTGGGTCAGCTGCGCCCTACCATCCTTGATCTAGTCCAGTTCATGGACGGAGGTTTGGAAGCGGCCCGCATGGTCGGTAACCACGGCAGTCCGGCGACCACCTGGACCCACTACACGAGCGGCGGCGTCAGGGCTCGTTACCGGGAACGGATAGGGCAGGTTATCGTATTGCGCGAACGCTGGTTGCAAACGGGCGGCGATATCGATCCGCGGCGCTTGGCGCCGGGGCAGGACAAAGGAGCCGCCACGCCTGGGTTTTCGTGTTTGGACCCGTTTGACTCGCAACGGCCGAACCAGCAACCGGGTAAGTTGTGCAAGGATTACGGCGGTTGTCCGTCTTGTCCGATGGCGGCCGCGCACCCTCGCGATCCGCTGTGTGTCGCGTATTACATGGCGCTCGAAGCGGCGATCTACCGGAGTCAGGGCACGATGAGTGCGCGGACATGGATCGAGCGCTGGACGCCGGTTCTGGCCGACCTAGCCGCGCTGCGTGCATGGATTCCGCCGGATGTGCTCGAAACGTCGCGCGAAATTTCGATCCGGCTTCCGAACGTGGGGTGACAATATGAAGACGACGATTGAACAAAGTCAGGACACTGGACAGCCCGAGCGTAAGAAGATTCACGAAATGAACGATGAGCATCTCGGTCAGTTCCGCGTCAGCGAGCACAGTCAGTTCCGGGACAAGATCTGGTTCTTTACCAATCTGACGCCTGGTTCGAAAAGAAACACTTCCACTCTCAACTGGGGAATGGTTTTGAGCGATGGCAGCAGGCTGACTGACGTCCGTCATGCCGTACGCTTGCGCTGGGCAAAGATACTGGTGCTCACTCTCCTGGTATTGCCCTCGGATGGACGCAAGCCAAGTCCCGGATCAATGGGCGTTATTCAAGTTCAGATCAAATACCTGCTTTCTTGGATGAACGATGCCGGATACCACCATGCGCATGAGCTGACGCCCGCAGTGATCCGGCACTACGTCGACCAGTTGCCCAGACTGTTAGCGGCCCGTTCCGATGACGGCGCGATCAGTGCGAGTACAGCAATAAGGGCATTGACGACGCTCATGGAACTATGGGATCAGAGGCGGGCGCTGGCGAGGATGGGAGTGGAATCTCTGGAAGGCCATCCATTCGATGGCAGGGGTGTGAATACTGTCGCGATGGGTGTTGCCACCAAGGCGATCGGGTGGATAAAACCATTGCCCGACGAGGTGGCTATTCCCTTGTTGAACAAGGCGGCATGGTTCCTCGGCATGCCTGCCGACGACGTGCTTAGGCTTCTCGACACTGTACGAGACCCGTTGGCTGACCGCAGGGTCATAGTTAAGAGATCGAGAGGTGTCGGAGTATCCGTGTGCAAACCTGGTACTAAGAAACATGCTAGAACGAAACGCGCCAGGGCGTTTCTCGATGCATTCGCGTTCGGCACGCCGTCGGGTAACAGTCAGCCGTGGCATCAACCACTCGATTCCTCGTACGAGAAATCGTCGGACCACCACTTCGCAAGAATGGCCCGGGTCAGGGAATTGTGGGAGGCCGTGCGGGACGCCGCCGCGATTGTCGTCCAGGCTACATCCGGGATGCGGGTGTCGGAACTGCTGGGGATACTGGCTGGAACCGACGAAGCGACCGGCTTTCCAAGAGGCGTACGTCTGGAACTGAGCGCCACGGGGCTGTACGAATGGTTTGTCATCCGTTCCCAGCTTTCCAAGACCGAGGAAGGACTACCTCGGGAAGTGGATTGGGTTTTGGGCATGCGGCCTGTGGGAAGTAACGAAACGCCGCTGGCGGTGCGCGCGCTGCAAATCCTCGATCGGCTGCACGAACCATGGCGCGCTTGCGCGCGAACCAACCGGCTGGTTCTTGCAAACCGGGTGGGGGCCACGCTGCCGGTTGCATCCATGCCGCTTGGTGCGATGACAGGCGAAGCCGCAAATGGAGCGATGCGACGCTTCATCAGTCGCTGGGTCGACCTGTCCGGCCTGCCCGATGAAAGCGCTCGCAAGACCGAGGACAACGATCTCGTGCGCTGGCGCGCGAGCGACGGAACCGCGTTTAGGACGCACATGTTGCGCAAGGCTTGGGCGCAATTCGCGCTGGCTTGTGATTCGCGGCTGCTGCCCGCGATCCAGATGCAGTTCCATCACATCAGTCTGGCTATGACAGAAGGCGGTTACATCGGCCGCAACCCACTGCTGCTGCACGAGCTGAACTCCATGTCCACTCAGAAGACCAATCTCGCCGTGTTCGACTTCCTCTTCGGAAAGGGCAAGCTGGCAGGACGGATGGGCGAACAGCTCGAGCAGGCACTGGCGAAACTGCGTGCCGAGGCCGGCGCTCTGCCGACATCGGAGAAGTGGCGGCAAGCCATTGAGTGGACCGAGCGCAACGATCTCAAGATGTACTTTACGGCGCACGCGACCTGCTGCCCCACGCGCACTAGCGAGATGCGCTGCCACGACGCATCGAACACCCCGGTCTGGCTGCGCAAGGCGCCCAATACCGTAACGCGCGAGCCCAGCATGTGCGCCGGCTGTGCCTGCGCGATAATGGACAAGAGCCACGAACCGTTCTGGTCCGATCGCTACATGGCGTGCGAAATTTCTGTGCGCCAGGCCGAAGCGGCGGGTGCGCACTCCGGCCCGTTTCGGGAGATCCGCTTTCGAGCCGACCAGGCCCGGGGCGTCCTGAAGAAGTTCGGCGCCGACTTAGCCGCGCTGGACGCCCGCGTGGCGTCGATCATGGAGAACGGACATGCCGAGACTTAAGAAGGAAGCGCCGCCGCAGGATCCTATCGAGCAAGATTTCTTGAACGCTATCGACCGGCTGCGCGACGGCGAGCCGAAAAACAAACTGCTCAAGGCGCGCAAGGCCAGGGGAACGCTGAAAGTCAACGTCGCCAACGTGGCACTGGAAGCGGGCCATTCGCGCACGCTGATTGCCTTGGAAACAGGATGCCGCTACCCTCGCGTTCGGGAGCTGATCAAACAGGCCAAGACTGGCCACGATAGACTACCCACGACCTTGAACGAAGTCATCGCGCGGCTGCGCGCCGACAACGCAGAACTGAAAGTCCAGTTAAACGCGCACAAGGCAGCCGTGCTGGCGCATTTCTATGCTCGCGAAAAAGCCGAGAACGAAGCTGCACGGGAACGCGCGGCCTCGTCGCGTCTGAGGAAGGAAATTGCAGAGTCGGACAAAGTAGTGGCGATTGCTTCGAGGGAGGCGCAATGAGCCGCCCCAGTATCGTGCCCCAGATCAAGGCCCAGTTGGAAGTCTGGCTTGAACAGCGTATGGAAGAATGGTCTGCTAAGCCGGAACGGCGGCGCCAGCCGACCTTGCCGGCAACAGCCGAAGGAAAGATCAACGTGCGCGAACTCACTCTCGCGCTGGGCTTGCGACGTAGTCAAGAACAGCATTTCTTCAATCATGCTGAGCTACGCACGTTGGTCAATGTGGCGGCGGAGGCGCAAGGACTGGCAGTGATCGGTTCGCGCATCCAGCAGGACACCGACGACGTTGCCGTGCGCCGACGCATGGAGCGTATTAATGCAGACCGCAACGATTTGGCGGGCGCGCTTGCCGAACGTGAGGCCGTGATCGAGCGGCAACGGCGCGAGATCAATGCACTGCGTGAGCAGTTGCTCCTGCGTGACGACACCGGCATGCAAATGCGCACTGGACTCGACGCCTACATCGCCAGGTCGGACAGCGGCGCTTCACAGGCGCCCGAGTGATGGAACACAATGTGACGGTTACGTCTATTCTCAGCCAGCGCGATTTTGGAACAATCTTCGGAGCGCTGCTGAACGATCCCGCTCACCCACGCCACGGATTGGCACTCAGGGTGCGGACGGCGTCTCGGACGACGCTTGGGTGGCCATCCAACGGCGAGCAGTGGCGTGTGCATGGCGAGCTGCAACAGCATCCGAAATGGGGCTGGCAGATCGAAGCTGAGAGCGCCGCGCGGATCACGCCGTCGGGGCGGCTAATCACGGCCTTCCTGGCGGCACACGCGCCGGGCGTGGGACCTGACCGCTCCGAACGCCTGTGGTTGCGCTTCGGCATGGACCTGGCCGACGTGTTGATGGATGAAGCGAACATACCGGAGATCGCTGCCGTGATCGCGCCGGAGCGCCCGAACCTTGCACCGGGACTTGCGGCGCAGTGCGTTCGGGCATGGAAAGATATGCATCAAGAGACCAGCACGCTGGTATGGCTGGCGAGCCAGGGCATCGACGATATTGCCGTGGCGCGCCGCGTCGGAAGGATACTTGGGGCGGATGCGGTCGAGCAGCTTCGGCTAAATCCGTACTGCTTGGTGCCGGTGTTGGGTTGGTCGAAGGTCGATGCGCTCGGCCTCAAGCTGCTCGCCGAAGCGGGCGTCCAGGTCCCGTCTCGTGACCCGCGCCGTCTAGTCGGTGCATGCGACGCGGTAGTCAAGAGCCACATATTGGACGGCCATACGGCCGGTGTCTGGGACACGCTGCGCGGCGGCTTGGCCAAGCTGCTGCGCCTGAAGCCAGAATCACCAGTCCTTGTGCAAGCCATGGCCCTAGGCATACGACACGGGGCGGTGCTCCCGGCCGACGACATATGGCGGGCCCCTGGCTGCGCGGGAATGGAAGAATACGTGCTCGAGCGGCTGCTCCAGATTCAATCGTCGCCCGGCCCGGTGCGCGTCCCGCCCAGCCAGGTGCTGGAACGGCTGGTGGCGGGTCGCGAGGTTGGAGGCAAGCCTCTGCACGCCGAGCAGGCCGCGGCGGTGCTGGCAGTACTGCAAAAGCCGCTGGCGTGCCTTCAGGGCGGGGCGGGAGTCGGTAAGACCAGCGTGGCCAAGGTGATCTGCGATGTGTGGGAGCAGTGCGGAGGGAAGCTCATGCTGGCAACCGTCAGCGGCAAGGCGGCGCTGCAGATCAGCCGCGCCACCGGGCGCTTAGCCATGACGGTGGCTCGTTGGCGTGTGCAGCTGGAGCGGCGCGAGCAGGTAGAGCGGGCACTCGGCGGCGGCGAACTGGACCAGAAGGCGCGCGTTGCCATGGAACGTGAGATCGAGCGTTTGCCCTGCCTGACGTCGTCCCACCTGGTTTTGATTGATGAGGCGTCAATGCTAGACCTAGTGTCGGCCCACGCGCTGTTGCGCCTGATGCCGCCAGGCGCCCGGCTGCTGCTGGTGGGCGACGACGGACAGCTGCCGCCGGTTGGTTTTGGCGTGATTTACCACAGGCTGGTGGCGGATCAACGCATCACGGCGCGACTTAGCGTGATTCACCGTCACAGCGATGCCGGCGGTATCCCGGTTGTAGCGGCAGCGATCCGCGCCGGGGTGATGCCCATATTGCGGCAATACGAGGGCCCGGGCGAGGGTATTTCGCTGCTCGAATGTCATCCCGGCGAACTGCCTGCGATGGTGCGCGCGGTTTGGGAGGCGTTGGGCGTCAAAGGCGAGGTCCTGCCTCTCATCGTCACGGCGCGTAACGATGGCGCTGCCGGTATCCACACGCTAAACCGGTCGTTCCATGCGCTGCGGGTGGACGATCTTGACGTAGATGAGATCAAGGGCGAGTTCGGAGAGTGGTTCAGCCCCGGTGAGCCATGTTTTTTCAGACGCAACGACTACGGGCAAGGCCTGTTCAACGGCCTGATGGGCACAGTGTTGGATGTCGATACCGAGGAACGCGCTGTCACTGTACTGTTCGATGGCTACGACGAGCCCCACAGGATTGAGCGGGGCGACCTGATAGACCTTCAACTGGCGTATGCGATCACGTGCCACCGTGGACAAGGAAGCCAGGCTCCCTGCGTAATCGTTCCGCTGTACAGAACGCGCCTGCTTGACCCGTGCTGGCTGTATACGGCCGTTACACGGGCGCAGCGCCAAGTCGTGCTGATCGGTTTAGCCGATGTTCTGCGTGAGGGGCTTGCCGCCCGGTCGGCCGCGATGTCCCGATTGGTAGGGTTTAAATGGGACGCTGGCCATGAATCACTCGGCCGGCCGGACATCCCATGTGAACTGCCAGTGGTCTAATATTTTTCGTGGTTCATGAGTGCACGAAGGTGTCGAGCCTCGCCGGCGTAGCTCTTTGCCCTGCGGACGTCGTCCTCCATGGCTTCGATTGCTTGCTGCGCCGCCGGCTCGGTCAGAAACATCTCGACTTGCTGCACCAATCCCCACAAGGTCCATACGGAAATTAATACCAAGTCTTGAAGTGGTTCGTCGATATAAGCGTCGCCGACTTCTTTGTTGCGCTTTACGCCGTGCCAGCCAGGATTCTTCATGAACGAAGGCGTGCTGTCTGGGCCAAACGAAAGGACATAGCCATGCACCAAACTGTTTCGATACTCGTTCAGGTCTTCAGCCGCTTGTGCCGCAAGCCGGAGGATGGCATTGCATTTCGCAGACAGCTTGGGATTGCCGTCACCCAAGCGCTTGAACTGGGCCTCGCTATTCATCTTTTCGGTAAATGGACGCACGCCGTTGACATCAGTTTCGGTAAGGGCCCAAAGGGCGCGTTCGAGCGTCGTCTCAAACAAGCCGTAAGCCACGATGAACGATCCAATCAGCATTAGATGGTTTGGCTTTAGACCTAGCGTCATCAGCTTGGCTTGAATGTCGAGGGATTTTTTTGGGTAGTTGTATGGCGGCATGGTACTCCCCTTGGCATTTGTAGCGTCTCGTTTTGAAACTGACTTAGATCGAATTGTCTGAGACTGGCGGCGCGTCGGTACTTAAGCTCTTTGAAAATGAGCTCGCGATCGACGGTGATGGCTGGCTCTACGCCGTGGCGAGCCTTCCGTGACTGCAGCTACCGGGAACTCATCAGTCTCGTGCCTCGTCACATCTTTGGGGATATGCCGCCGCCAAAGAATCGGAATCCCCGCAGTTCTTGAAAGCGGCAATTGCTGTTAATGAAGGCAAGTGCAGGCGCCGTCATCAGTACGCTGCCGGCGCCATCTGGAACCACCTTTCCGTGCGACGCGTACACCACGCCGGCCAAATGGGTGCGGTCGGCGCCGTCGAACAGGCTGTCTGCGATAGTTTCAAGCCGATTTTCCGGGCCTAAGGCTTCGAAGTCCCGTATCTCCGGAATGAAGACGCACAACACGCCTGGCCGATCGCCGGACAGTTGTGTTCCCACTGCCTCATACAACGTTCTCTTAATTGCCTCATTAAATGTGTCTGGAAGGACGCATGCCACAGTCAACGCCAATGGGTTGATCGGAGGGCCATCGGGGGCGCGGCCCTCAGCGCTGATCAAGGAATGAGCATACATTGGCGTCCGGGCGCGCAATTGGACCTGCATCTCGTCAAAGTCGACCACGGTGGCATCCGCCTCGAAGATGTCCAGTGTTACTTCACCCCAGGGAGCTATAGTATGGGAGCCCGTTCGCGCGCCAGTCTTAGCTAGCTGGCTGATCGCTTCCGCCAAATTCGCCAAACCGTTTTGCTTGGCCGATAACGGGGCAAGCAAATCAACCTTGATCGTGCCGCATAAACCCTGAGTTCGGAAGCGTTTGATGACCTGATCGGCCAGCCTTGCGAAGTCCGCCCGTATGATCGACCGGCCCTTGTCGACCGACATTTGCTTGCATTCGACCTCGAAATCGAAGTTTGGCGTATGCACGATAAATTCCGGCATTTTCTGTCCTTGCGCGGCTTCGCACCAAGTGATGCGGTAACCGGACATCCAGAAATGGTGCGCCATGTCGATCTCAAAAAAATGCCCAGGCGCGTTTTCAATCGAACTCAGCGCGGCTGCATATTTTGCTCTCACCTTTGCCGGCATACCGGGCAGTAGGTCTTGAAGTTTCTGAGCGTCCTTCGCCAAGCCAAGCACGCTTGCCGAAGCCATTACGACTTGCCCTGGTTGCGCTGTCTGAGTGACGGCCCAAAATTCTTCAAATGCGCTCCACCATGGAAACGACTGCTCCAGGTACTGGCGGCGCTCGGCGCAGTCTGCTTTAGGCACGCCACGGCGCCAACTGGCCACGGCCGCACTCACTTTCTCTGCCCCTATAAGTTGAACCAGAAAATGGATCAGCGGAGCGACATCCGCCGGGCCAAAGGTGCGCTCGATCATAGTCCGGGCACGCCAAGGTGATTGGCCATCATCAACGTTTCATACTCGGTAATTGAATGCATGGAAAATTGTACCGTATCCGTACCCCCATGCGAGGCACTGTCATTGTGCTTCTGGTGGCACTCCCATTCATCTTTCATAAACAAAAATCATCGAACGCTTGAATGTGGTTTGGGTAGGCGCTAAACTACTGTATAAATGTACAGTTAATGGTGGCCCATGAAACCTATTGATTCTGAGAACGCGTCCCAGCACAGAGTAACTATACTCAAAGGGCGTGGCGCATTGACGAACCTGCAGGGCCGTTTTGAAGTTAATACTCGCGAACAAGTTGATGATGGCTGGACAACCTCGAATGAAATCGACGCAACAGGTGACAGAAAGCTGGTTAAGACACATGTGACCAGTGAGCTCGCGAAGAGTATCCTGAGCCGCAATTCATCTCCGGATGTACCTTTCAATGTTTCCTTAAATCCATATCGAGGGTGTGAACACGGTTGTATTTATTGCTTTGCAAGACCGACCCATAGCTACCTTGGCTTGTCTCCCGGTCTTGATTTCGAAAGCCGCTTGTTCGCCAAGGTCAACGCCGTCGACTTGTTGCGGCGCGAACTAGCTCGGCCCTCTTACGTGCCTGAACCGATTGCTATCGGTGTAAATACCGACGCCTACCAGCCATGTGAGCGCGAGTTGCGCATCACGCGGCAGGTGCTCGAAGTGCTGAACGAATGCAATCACCCTTGCGCGCTGATCACCAAATCGTCGCTGATCGAACGCGACATTGATCTCATAGCGGCGATGGCAGCCAGGGGGCAAGCCATCGCGGCCATCACACTTACCACGTTGGACCCAGCCATTTCGCGCACCCTAGAACCACGCGCGGCGGCACCGGCGCGGCGCCTGCGCACCATCCGCACCTTGGCCGAGGCTGGTATTCCGGTGGGCGTCAGTATCGCGCCAATCATCCCATTCGTGACCGAGCCAGAAATCGAACGCATCCTCGAAGCCGTGTGCGAAGCGGGCGCCACTAGCGCCCACTACGTTGTGCTGCGCCTGCCGTGGGAAGTGAATCCATTGTTCCAGCAGTGGTTGCAAGCCCACTTTCCCGAGCGGGCACAACGGGTGATGAACCGTGTTCGCGACATGCGTGGCGGTAAAGACTACGACGGCAATTTTGGTCAACGCATGCAAGGTGACGGTGTTTGGGCTGAACTCATCCGGCAACGTTTCCGAAAGATGGTTGACCGGCTTGGCATGAATTTGCGCGACGGGCGATTCGAATCGCTCGACGCATCGCGCTTTCGTCGTCCGCTCGTCGTCCCAAGCACATTGGGCAAACTATGCGATAACGCAACCGGGCAACTTGACCTATTTTAAGCAGCAGGGCGTCTCAGCGCGCCAATAGAGTTCCATTCGATGGATTAGGGCACGTTAACATGTAAGAATTATTGGATTTTCAGAAAATGAAAAGATGGTATTCTGAACATGTCGAGAGTTAATCGCTTCTATTCAACGCCAACGCGACACGGGTTAAAACCCGCCACTTGCGACTTTCCCTGCTTTGGCACTGGAATATGAAGTTCGCCGCAGGGGTGTTTCATAACAGCTAGTGATAGTCAATTGAGGAGCGGCGTGGCGATCAAAGCAATTTTCGTTGGCATCAACAAACACCTCGATGCGACGATCCCCGAGTTGGCCGGGGCCCGCCGCGATGCTACGGCGTTGTGGGCACTGTTCACCGACACCGTCGAAGGTTTAGCTGGCCGGCTGCTTGTCGATGAGGCCGCAACGCATGCGGAGGTGTCGAACGCGATCCTTGGGACGTTGTCGGCCGCTCTCCAGGACGACGTGGTCGTCATTACATTCGCTGGACACGGTTCTCCCGATGGAAATCTAGTTCTGTTCGATACCGACGCAGCCGACCTCTCCGCCACAGGCCTATCGATGGCGGGGCTGGCCGATGCCTTCAAAGCCACGAAGGCGCGAGCGGTGCTGTGCGTGCTTGACTGCTGCTTCAGCGGGCAGGCGCCTGCCCGGGTGCTTGAGACTGCAGCGCGCCCACGAAGTGCGTTTGCGTTGACTGGCATTTATGGCGAAGGGCGCATCCTTCTTGCCGCATGTGCAACCAATGAATCTGCCTGGGAGCAGCCGGGTACCGGACACGGTTTGCTCACGCACGCGGTGATTGAGGCTTTGACGGGTGCCGTTGGAGACTCGGTCAGCTTTCCGGAAATCGCCGGCGAGATCATCCGGCTGGCGCGTGTCGAAGCCGAGCGCATCTGCGTGACACAGACACCTGTATTCCTGGGCAACGTCCAGGGCGGTCTCGTGTTCCCGACGCTCAAGCGCGGTGACAACTATGCCGCTGCGTTCCCGGCCAGAGCGGTCCAGCAAATGTCGGGGGCGTTTGCAGAATTTTCGACGCATGGCTTTCCGTCGGAAATCGTCAATCAGTGGATGACGGATTTCCCACGGGGCCTTAATGAGCTGCAACTCAAAGCGGTCAACGAACACGGCGTATTGGCCGGCAGATCGTTGCTGGTGGTCGCGCCGACCAGTTCGGGTAAGACATTGATCGGCGAATTGGCTGCGATCCAGGCAGTCACAGCAGGCAAGAAAGCCGCGTTTCTGCTGCCGTATCGGGCTCTGGTCAACGAGAAGTTCGAAGAGTTCAGCGAGCGATACGGACCCGCCGGGCTGCGTGTCGTTCGGTGCAGCGGTGATGCAACGGATGGGATTGGTCCCGTGTTGGGAGGTCGCTATGACCTAGGTTTCTTCACCTATGAAACATTTCTTAATCTGGCGCTCGGCTCGCCGCGCCTGCTCAACCAACTTGGCCTCGTCGTACTTGACGAGGGGCAGTTCATCACGGACCCGAATCGAGGTATTACGGTTGAGTTGATTTTCGCGCTTCTATTGCGGGCGCGGCAGCGCGGCATAGAACCACAACTGGTGATCTTGTCGGCGGTCATTGGCAACCTCAACAGCTTTGATCGCTGGCTCGATCTGCCCTTGCTGATGTCTCGCGTGCGGCCTGTTCCCCTAGTCGAGGGCGTGCTTGATCGGCGCGGCACGTTCCAGTTCGTTGATGCGGACGGCACGACCAAGACTGAAGCGTTGCTGCCTGCTCATCGAATCGTGCAGCGTCGCGACAAGCCCAGCTCGCAGGACGTGATCGTGCCGCTGGTTCAGCAACTGGTTGCACAGGGCGAGAAGTTGCTGGTCTTCCGCAACATGCGTGGTCCGGCACAGGGCTGCGCCAAATACTTGGCCAAAGAATTGGGCCTGGGTCCCGCTACGGCGGTCCTGGGCAAACTTCCGACGCAGGATTTGACTGGTGCCTCACAAGATTTGCGGGAATGCCTTGCTGGCGGTACTGCATTCCACAACACAAATCTCTTGCGCGCAGAGCGGGAAGCTGTCGAGAAGGGTTATCGCGACGCTGGCGGCGGCATCCATGCGCTGGTGGCCACGACGACGCTGGCTGCTGGTATCAACACCCCAGCATCTACGGTAGTCCTGGCCGAGAATGAGTTCGTCGGTGAGGATGGACGGCCCTTCACCGTCGCCGAATACAAGAATATGGCAGGACGGGCGGGACGGCTTGGCTACAACGAAACCGGAAAGGCCATCATTCTGGCTGACACACCGATGGAACGCGCGCAGCTGTTCCAGAAGTACGTGCTCGGCGTGCCGGAAGATGTGAAGTCATCTTTCCAGCAGCGCGACCTGCCAACTTGGACGCTGCGTTTGCTTAGCCAGGTCCGGGGCGTGCGTGCTAACGAAATTCCGGGACTCCTGGTCAACACGTTCGGTGGCTACTCCGCATCACGCGCGAATCCGCAATGGATTGCGATGGTGGAGCATGAAGTCACCGCGTTGGTCGAACGCCTGTTGCAGGCCGGGCTGGCCGAGCGCGAGGGCGAGTTGATCCACTTGACCTTGCTCGGACGAGCCTGCGGCGCTTCGTCCTTGTCGTTTGAATCGAGCCTGCGGCTGGTCGAGTTGATGAAACAATTGAACGCCGCACAGACGTCGCCCACCCAAGTGCTGGCGATGGTGCAGGTCCTCGACGAGATGGATGCGATCTACACACCGGTTATGAAGCGGGGCCGGTCGGAGAGCGTGCGTTCCAATGATGTGGCGCAGCGTTATGGCCATGCGATGACTCAGGCACTGCAACGATATTGCCGGGACGAAATTGAGTTTTGGTGTCGATGCAAGCGCGCGGCTCTATTATACGATTGGATCGAAGGCACGCCCGTCGATGTGTTGGAGAAGCGATTTTCAACGACACCTTTCGGTGGAGCGACCGCGTACGGAAACATCATCGGTATCGCCGATGCGACCCGCTTTCATCTTCGCTCGACGCACCAGATACTGTCGGTGCTGTTTCCGGATCAGCCTGAGTTTCTGCAAGGGCTCGACGAAGTGCTGCAGCGATTGGAATTCGGACTCCCAGCTGGCGCGCTACCGCTAACAAACTTGCCACTTCCCCTCACCAGGGGACAGTACTTGGGGCTCTTCAACGCGGGATGCGTGACACCGGAAAATGTGAACGACTTGAGCGGTGAGAAGCTAGTGGCATGTATTGGTTCAAGTAAAGCTTCGCTTTTGAGGCCTCAAGCATGAACATCTTGATCTTGCTCAGGGAGATGGAAATGCTGGAAAGACGTGTCGCCACCATTTCAGATAGCCGCGAAAGGAGTCCACCTGATGAACGACTACTTTAGCGATCGGGAAAACGGTCCGCGTGCACGCACCGAACAGGTGATCTCAACCACAGTTTGGGCGGGAATCGTGGCAACGGTACAAGCACTGAACAATGGCGGCTCATTCGGCCTGCGCTTTCCCGAACGCTGTCCGGACGGACAAGCCATTTGCGGTGGCGATTCTGACGCCTTGGCAGCGGCCGTAGTCGCAGAAATGCCTGGATTGGCTTGGCCTCTGGAGACTGTTTCGCTTGTCGGGGATGGATATTTTTCTGAACGACAGCCGTCCGCGCCGGACACGTTGCTAGTGCTGGACTTCATAGAGTTCGTTCACGCATCAATAGCAAAGCCTATCCCAGGGAAGTATCACGATTTCTTCAATCATCACCATCTAAGCTTCGATCAAGAGGCGGGACAGGAGGAGTTCCGCGCCACCGTCAATCGCATATTAGCTCGCAACGGGGTTGCGTTCGAAATGCTACCGAATGGTCGAATAGAACGCTTGCTTCCGCATGTGCTTGGCGAAGAACTGAAGCGGACAACCTTCAATACCGGAGACCGTACGCTCGATAACATGCTCGACGAATGCCGAGCGAAGTTTTCCGACCGCAATCCTTTGGTGCGTCGCGAGGCGCTGGAGCGGTTATGGGACGCATGGGAGCGTCTCAAATCACTCGTTGACCCAAGCGACAAGAAACGGTCGGTCAAGCTTATTCTAGATGCAGTGACGTCCGTGCCGTCGCTACGGGAAAGACTGGAAACGGAGGCGCAAGAACTGAACTCCATTGGGAACAGTCACCTCATTCGGCATTCGGAGATCAGCCAGGTGCCAGTGATCGATGTAGATCAAGTCGACTACCTGTTCCACCGTCTATTCGCGATGATTCAACTGATGCTGAGAAAAAAATAGGAAATATGAACGCCCGTACGCTGCGCGAATGTGCCGGCGATGTCTATGGCTTCAGGTAGTGATGTAATTCCACATCGAGCGCAACAATCAACTTGGGGGAGACGCAATGCTTGAATGGTACTTGGGGGTAAATGCCCTGTTTCGGGCAATGCGTCAGAAAGCAATCGATGCGCAAGGCCTTCTCGCCGACGACGATAAGGCGGGCGCTAAGTTGATCAATGGATATTTGAAAGCCGACTATCAATTGCTTCGCAAGCTGTGGACGGGCGCAGGGTTTCCTGAGCAAGACATGGGAAGTCTTGGGAGGCATATCGGGTTTGGCGACGCCAATGACTACGACGACATCCTTGCGCGTGATCTTCCACAGGTGGAGATCAGGGCTGAAGCGCACGTGCGCGACGGGACGGGCACCAAACCAAGAATAGGTTTCGAGGAGCTGCTGCATCCTATCATTTTCGCGCATGCATTCCAGCACTATGTGAATGGGCACTACCGCGATGCCGTCTTGAACGCGGTCGTTGCAATTTTTGATCTGATGCGAGAGCGCACCGGCTTGGATCTCGACGGCGCGGCTCTTGCGACGCAAGTGCTGAGCTTGGAAAAGCCGCACCTGATCCTTAGCGAACTTGACACCGAGTCGGGCAAAAATGACCAGAAGGGGTTCATGCAGATCTTGGTCGGTGCTTACCTTGGCATTCGCAATCCCAAGGCTCATTCACTAAATCATGATCTCGACTCGGAGAAGGCCGCGCAGTATCTGATCTTCGCTAGTCTTCTAGCCCGACGGATCTACGATGCGAAAGACGCTCCGAAGACCTGAGTGCGCCGATTGAATCGCGTGCGGTGACGGAGCGTACTTGCTACTGCATGCTGTTTCCGGGCTGTTACGCACTCTGAATTACCGTATGATATGCATGTCAATCTGGAAACGGCGGATCATGATTACCATCAATACAGCCAAAGGGCTTTCGCGAATTCAAACCTGGGACGATGTTGCTGGTCGAGCTGGTTTTACAAATGACCTTGACCCATCCAAACACGAACTGGCGTCAATTGTTGGACGGTATGTTTTCGGTGATGTAATACGATGCGGGCTTTCAAACTGTCATGCACCTCATGCGCGGGGCTACATCGTTGCTACAAAGGATGGCCGCGAAACGAACATCGGCAAGGACTGCGGGAAAAAATATTTTGGCGTCGATTTTGAAGAGCAGGCGCGGCAGTTTGACCGTGACATCACTGAGCAAGAGAATCGAGAAATACTCTGGAGTTTTTCATTCCAGCTCCCTGAATTTGATGTCAAGATCGACGAAGTGCGTGCAGGAAAAAATGGGGCAGACTGGGTGCACAAACATTGCCAAACCCTGCTTGGAATGAACCCCCGCTTACCCAAAGCGATGATCCGCGTTTTGGCTAACTTGGTCAAGACCAAGTCGAATACGCTGACGAAGCAAAGGCTGGCCAGCGAACAGGAAACGGAAGATCTTGAGGCAATTGGTGGAAAACGCTTGCCCAGGCCCTATTACATCGAAGAACCGTATGCCGAACTTGCTGGCGTTGAAGCGCTTTACGCGGAAAACGATTTACGTGAACTCGTCATTCTTCGCCTGGAAGAGGAGGCAAAGGCGTTTCGGCGCAGGGACATTGATACCATGTCGTTTTCAGAACTTACACGATGGAAAAAATGGGTGACTTCTGTAGATACGACGTTTGAAGCCGCATGGGCGGCTGTTGGTTTTGGACGTCTTCTACTTACTCGCGCAAATCTTGCCGCTCTAGCCGACATTGGCGGTCTAGAAAAAGATGATCGAAACAGCCTGGAGGCGTTTCTTGCATCGCTCGGAAGAGCGTGAGGCGACGCCACCGGCCAGCTTGATTTATCTAAAAGGGGCCAATCGCTTGAGAGCAATTCCGCCGCCTTCACGGCAATACGCTCTGGCCCGACTACTAAACCAAAATTGCAAAGCTTGTACAGATAAGATCGATTTCCGAAAAAGTATGTGTAGTGACAATTGTTGAGTTTTAGTAAAAACATTCAGTGCTACTCTGGTAGTCGCGTTGCGCTCAGGTGGTCGCGTGACGACTTTCTGATAATTACAATAAAGGGTGCACATGAAAGTCCATATCAAGTGTGGTGTAGCGGTCGCGGCATTGCTGAGTGTGACGACGGCCGTGGCCGCATCCAAATGCGGTCTGGCGCCGTACACAGTCGAGATGAAGGATTATGGCGGCGAGGTCCGGGCCAATCTTTGGGACGGTGCGCTGAAAAATATTCAGCGCAAGACCGATGGCGGGCTTACCGCGGTGGCTGGTGGCGCCCTGGTTCGCACGGCGTATTCAGGCTCGATGGCGCAGTCGACGCAGCAATTGATGCGGTTCTATGCGTGCCGGATTCGCGAGCAAATCGAGATCGACGTGAAAGATCCGGCTGCCAAAGCGACTGCCTTGCGGCAGCTCGAGTCGGCGCAGATGGTCATGACCGAACGTCTGTCCGACATGCTCGACCCCGATGTCCTGAATTCATTGTCCGAAAAGCAGAAGCAGCGTGAGCTGCTCAGAAATGTCACGCGCCGCGCTGACGATCCCACCATCGATCTCAAGATTTTTGACAAGGCGCTGGCCGATATCAAAGAAGATATGTTCATCCGATCCGAGATGAAGAGTGTGTACGCCAGTGCCGAGCTGCCTGGTGTCGCAAACATTGGGGCATGCGGCGGCGCGCTGCGCGACGTCATTGCATCGACGACCGGGCCGATTCAGATTGGACTGGCCGACTTCCGCGCCAACTTCCGCTACATGGTCGATGGCAGTGCAGAAGGCATGCGCTGGGCGTTTCAGAATATTTTTTTGCACGCGGTGCAAGCCGCTCCGGTAGCACTTCCTGCCAGAGATTACGCCTCCATTTTTAAGAACTGTTCCGCCGTCGAAGCCGGTGTGAAACAGGTCAAGGCAGCCGCAGTGGGAATTCCAGAGGTGCAGGTTGATCCGACCACGCCAGGACCAGTGCCACCCGTTCCGGTACCAACGGTGCCGGTCACGGCGCCGCAGACAGCGCCACCCAATCCTGTGTGAGCGTAAGCATGTGGAGCGCGTCGAAAAGCGCGCTTTTTTCATCATTGAGATTGCAGAGGTCCCATGCGACAACTCTTCCTATTTCTGTCCGTCGCCACACTTAGCGCGTGCTCGCACTTGCAGGTTCTGCTGCCCGAAAACCAAATCGTGGCTGCCAAATGTACCAATATCGATTCGCTGATACGAAAAAATGTATCTGCGGGTATCAACGGGAATTTCGCCATAGCCGCCGGCGGCATGAGCTATGTGAGTCAGTCGCCGCAGATATCAAATTTGCAAGCGACGATTCTGGTTCAGACCAACCAAGCTTGCCGCTCCTGGGCCCTGGGCGGAATGAGTACGGAAAAATGGAATGCGTTTCTAGACCACCGGTTGGCAGCATCGATCGCCTTGAGCGGGGTCGAAGACAAGGTTGCGGTCGGTAAAGTCATTGGAGAGGTTATTGCCATGGGCGCCGCCGAGGATCACGCAGTTGAACCCGCCGTCCAGGCAAAGCGGATCGAGCAGATTATTGAAGAGCGTGCCCGGTTCCAGGAACAAGGCCTGGAAGACGTGCGCCAAACCCTGGAACGTCAGTATGCGGACGTCAAGGAAGCCATCGACAAGAAGCTCACCAGCATCGATCGCTTTTCGGCGGAAACCGGTGCGCAGTCCTTGTTGCTGCAAAATGCGATTGCGAACTTGTCCACCAGCGGTGTGCCACTCGATAGCGCTACTTTGGCGCGAATGAAAGAGTTGCGGGACCGCCTAACCGAGCGGGAAAGCAGTACCGGCGCATCCGATACGGAAGTCATCATGTCCGAACTGCAGCGCTTGAAGCGCGGGGGGGCGCACCGCGACCCTTTTGCGCCAATTTCGATTTTAACGCCTGCCGACCGAGCCAACCTCAATACGCTGGCCGCATGGGTCGCGCAGCAGCAGGTGTATGAAAAGGAAGGGGTGACGCCGAAGGACAAGAGGCAAGTGCTTCCCGCCAACGTCACCGTGCACTTTGGCGTGGCCGATGTAGAGACGACGCACAGCGGCCTGGACGCTTTGCGCGACCTACTGCTACAGTTTAGAGGGCAAGCGCTGGTGGCAGATGTCGAGGGCTATAGCGATACCTCAGGCGACAGCCGTGCCAATCTAGTCCTCAGTGAGCAGCGTGCGCAGCTGGTCAAAGACGCATTGCTTGAACAGCCTAACGTGACAGTGCTCAGTGCCGTCGGCAAAGGGGCGACTGCGCAATTCGGTCGGCGCGCAGCTCAGAACCGCGTGGTAATGGTGCGACTGCGCACACTGTAGCGTCTAGCAACGTGAAGATCGTGGGCAGCACAGCGAAAATCTGTTCATGAACACGGCATGTCAGGAAAAGATAAAAGAATCCTTTGGTTTCAAGGGATTAAACATACACGTGAACAAACGAAGTCGCCATAAAGCATGTGGGCGTCTTTTTCTAGTTTATCACCTTATGGAATATGGACTTCAAGGAAAAGCGCGCTGCGCCGCTGGCGCGCGGCCAGGCCAGGATCTCGCTCGAGGTCAACCGGGCGGCCTCCGGCCGCAGCGCCACTGGCGCGCCTTCCGGCGTGCGCCAGGCGCTGTTTGTCGATCGGAACCTACCTGGTGGGGCCGCATCGGCGCCGGCGCTGATCGCCATGACCAGCAGATGGCCGGCCGGGACCTTCCTGTTTGTGACAGTGCGCTGCAGGTCGACCGCGGCGCAGGCCGGGCGCGCCTGGCGCAGCAGCTGCGAGGGCTCGCCCGAACTGGTCGACGGCGCAGGCCGGGCCAGCCATCGGTTCGCGCGGCCGACACGCTGGCCAGCACCTCCCTATCCGCTTTGTCAAAACCACCTGCGGGGCATTTTCGGTGGTTTTTCGAGAAGTGCACGGCTTTCTCTTATTGATTCGCCCCATGACTCGCCCCGGCTACCCACAATTTATTCGGTGTGATATATTCACCCCCGGTTGCCGAAAACCAGCTAGTGCGCGCCCTAAAGGGCTGGCGAATTCGGTCGCATCACTTCATCCTTCCCATGATCCACCTGGGACGCAGATGGCAAGCGCACACCATTTTTCGACGCGTCCGACAAAGGAGAGATCATGTCTGCATTGCAAAACACCCCCGCTGTCCATCGCGGCAACTACTACACCGCCGGTGCCATTCGCGTCTTGGCCAAGCTGGCCGGGATGGGCATTGCCGTCCCCGACGACGCCCTTGCCGTGCCGAAGTTTGAAGGGGGCGGCGAGCCCCTTGTCCAGTTCAAGCAAATTGAACACGCGCTGCTCAACTGGTTCGAGGGGCGCGACTACGATCAGGCTCAGGCACTGATCCACTACAAGGTCCCCTGCTTCGACTATCACGTCATCCGTATCCTCGACGTCGATGCGTGCCCGCGCGAACTGAGCACCGACATGCTGTGCCCGACGCGCGCCGACGCTGTGGCGGCCGTGGTGTTCGCCTGCGACCGTGACGCCATCGGCATCGATGCGTTTCGCCAGGACGGCGATGCCATCGTGGCTGTCATCAATGGCGTCGATGTCGTTAAAATCGAAGCCATCGCGTATGAGCCATTCGACCTTGGGATCCGGGACCGTGTGCGCACCGCGCTAAAAGGCGTACGCGAATACGACCCGATGACGCTTCAAGCGCGGGCGGCGCGCCTGCCAGGCTTTGCCGATTTCGACTATGGCGACTCGCTATCATTTCGCACCATGCATCGGCTTGACACGTGCCAGCTCTTAGGGCACCCAAGCAGTTGGGCACTGGCCATGCGCGGCGCCCTGGCACAGGTCGATATCGACGTCAAGCTGAGCCAGGCGCAGGAATTGACGGCCGTGTTCTTCGGAGCCGGCAGCTGGCACCAGCTGGTCAAGCACCAGGACGCGCTAAACGACGGTTTCACGCCAATCGCGTTGAACGTTAAAACGGCTGCCGGACACCAGCAACGCTTCTATTGCACCACCGAGGAAGCATTGTTTGCCGCCGGCGCCGCCCTAAAAGCCTATCCAGAGCCGGTTGTGGTGCAGAATTTTGGTCTGTGCCTGGACAAACACCGCTTGACGCTGTGGGCAGCGGCGCGCCGCGCCATCGAGGCGGCGGGCCCCGCAAACTATTGCCCGCCATGTATCGAGTGCGGATCGAACGACTATTGGAGCGTGGAGAGCGATGGCGAACCGGCCCATTTGGACGCAGCTCAACGTATCTTGCAAGCGCTTGGCCAGGCCAACGGCATCGTCTCGACCCAATGGGTGCTCTATGCTGGCGAGGGCGCGGCCGGTATCCTAGCGGCCCTGTTGCGCCGCGAAGGACAGCCAAAAGAACACCTGGTGCAGTTTGGTGAGCATGCCGTTGCCGTGTTTCACGTGCCTAATCCGAACGGCGGATCGCAGTTGACCGCCCGGGCGCGCATCTACCGCATTGACGCCGGACGGCCGCACCACGTGGCCGACGTGGACATGTACAAGGCCGAGCTCGACGTGGTCAATGATGCCGGCCAGACCCGCCTTGTGATCGGACCCGATTACGGCAAGGGCGAGCCGGTCGAGATTCTTGTGCCCGACATGGATCAGCTGGGTCGGCTGCTCGAGCTAACCCATGGCGACGGACTGTTTGCGCGCCGACGGCCGCACTTCGAGGCGCTGGCGCCTGGCCGCTAGCGGCCAGGCGGCGCCGGAGGCGGCCCGGGCATGTTGCTTGTGTCGGAAATGGATTTCCGGCCAGGATGGCCACCTACTCGATGCTTTGTCGATCGACGTGGACCAGCTGGGGCGGGGCCCGCGCGGCCGCACGCCGTCAGCGGCGCGCCTCATCTACCCGGTGCGATGGCTTGATGAGCGGCGCCGGCGCGCTGCAGATGGGGGCGCATGACCCCTATTCGGTTCACTGGTGAGCTGATTCAGGTCACCAGTGAACAAAATCAGTGCGCGCGTGACTAAAAATTGATCAAAATTGATCCCAATAGGGATCATCATCGCCGGTCACGCGTGGTTTTACGGCCGGTCTGGTCAGCTGCTCTGGCTCACATAGCATCAGTTCGACCAGCTTCAGATGTCCCAAGCCAGACTCTAGTAGTAGGATGGCTATTTCCCCGCAAAGCTGCCTTGTCGATATACTGGCGCTCTAGTCCATGATGAAAGTGATCACAACAATGTTCGAAGTCGCCAAAAGTCAGAAAACGGATCTATTGAGCGTCCTGAAGGCGGAAATTACCCGACTTGCCAGGAAAGAATTGCGCGCAGAGCTTGAGCCAATGAAGAACGCGGCAACGCATGCAAAGGCTCAGGTCGCAGCGCTGCGCGCCGAGGTCGGTGCGCTTCAAAAAAAAGTGAAACGTCTTGAAAAACAGGCCGGTCGGGTCGAATCACGCGTCGCGTCGAATGACCAGGAACCGTCGAAACAGCGCTTCACCGCCAAGGGCTTCGCATCGCTCCGGGCACGCCTTGGTATTTCACGTGCCCAGATGGGTCAACTGATTGGCGCCTCAGGCGTCGCGGTTCGAAAATGGGAAGAAGGAGAAAACATACCGCGCGTGAAATATCAGGTAGCAATTTTCGCGCTTAGGGGTAAGGGGAAACGCGAGATTGCCGAGCGACTTTTGGATGATAAATAGGGTAAATAGAGGCCTTGGAGACTTCCTTCAATCCCCGGCAAACGGAGAACACAAATGTAAAGAGCCCGTCGTTCCTCGCTTTTTCATAAATACCAATCCGCTTGGCGCGAAGAGCACCCTGTAAATTACGGGGTTTTCCATGCACGGCACCGGGATATAGGCGGCCACCGGCCGCCAGCGCTGCAGGCGCGCCTTCCGCGCGCGCCTGGCGTTGTTTGTCGATCGGAGACTACCTGGTAATGTCGGCATCGATGCCGGCGCGATCGCCATGCCCGGCAGCTGGCCGGCCGGGGTAGCCCTGTTTGTCAAAAAGTGCTTCAGGTCGACCGGGGCGCGGGCCCGGCCGCACCTGGTGCAGCTGCTGCTGGATCCGCCTCGAGCTGGTCGACATCGCCGGCAGGACCTGCGCCGGATCGGCGCGGCCGACACGCTGGCCAGCATCCCCCTCCCTGTTTGTCAAAACCGCCTGCAAGGCGGTTTCCGGCCTGGCTAGCCATATGCTTGATGCACTGCCGATCGTCATTGACCATCTGGTGCCCCGGCTGGCGGCCCGTCCTGACAACTACATGGCGCGTGGGCCCGATGCGCGGCGCCTGTGACGTTGGCCAAGATCCTGGCCACGCGGTCGACCGTGCGCCCGCCGGCGTGCTGCAGGCCGCATTGATGGATTTCCGGCCAGGCTGGCTAGCTTTGCCGATCGGGATGGACCGGCTGGGGCCCCGGCGTCCGCCCGCCGGCAGCGGCGCGCGCCTCATCTACCTAGTGCGATGACTCGAAGCGCGGCACCGGTGGCGTGCTGGCCAGGAACTAGCCGTCAAGGTCGACCGTGCGGCCGATCAAACCGCTCCGCGCCCGCGCGAGGTTTTCAAACCAACTAGGCGAGCTGCTTGACGCGCCGGCCAACGACGTCGATCAGGTGGCGGCGCCGATTGAACTCTGCCCGATGCGTGGCCTCAATGAGCGACATTACCGACACACTGAGTATCCAATCGCCATTGTCGATTTTGCGGCCAACGAAGCCCTGAATGTGGCTCTGGTGGTTTTAGGACAATCTGGCCAGCTACTCGCGCGCTGACGAAGATCCTGCCGCTGGGGTCGTCCACGCGGCTGACGACTCCCGGCAGGCGGCTTTGGTGGAATATCTACTCGAACCCGAGCGATTACAGGTCGAGGTCTCCAACGAGTTCTGCATGGACAGCATGTTCAGAATGGCCGGTGATCAGGATCTTCTTCAAACCCTATATGGTCAAAATAGCGGAAGCGTACACCCTACTCCCAATCGTCGCTCGGCACTGAAGGCATCGGTTCTTGCATGGCCTTTCTTAGGTAGCGGATCTCTACGGCTAGAAAGACGCAGTCATCCTCGGTAACCTTCCGGGCGTGCTTGGCTGCATTGCGAGGTGCGCTCATTCGCATGAATGAAGTCTCGACCAATTGCTTGTTTTTGAAATGCGGCTCGAAGGTGGATTTCCAGTTGTCCTCCTTCGTGAAAATGCCTGGGTATTCGGCGAAATCGCAGTATTCAATCAGCGGCAGGTCGACCCCTCTCTTTTCGATATCGATCTGCTTTCTGCCTTTCCAATTCGTATGCACGTCGCCATGCACGCGCTGTTTGACCCATTTGCTACCTGCCAGCGCCGACAGCTTCTTTGTGATGAAGGCGCGAAGCTCTTTTTCAAATTGATCGATCAAATCGCTAGCCTCGCTGGCAAGGTCGGTTTCGCGATTTGACGGAGTATGGAGCGCCGGTGACGAATAAATCTGGAATCCGGCCAATTCCAGGTTCTCGAGCAAGGCCGGGCGTGGATAGTCTGCCAGGGCGCTGTCGTAGCCATGTTCCATATAAAACCTGCTGCGTGCTACGGCATCGGCATAAAGATCCGGTGGCAGTGAGCGAACGGCCGACCAGTCTCCTAATGTGGCTTGAATTGCGAGGTTTGACTTATTGTGGAACGCTCCATATCGCTGCATGGTTTCGCCAAGCGCCATCAATTCAACCAATCCCCGGACGGATCCAGCCGCATCCTCATGGTTGATCCATGGTCGCTGGCGCGTTTCAACAGCATACTGGAAGGCCTTCATGACAAGTTCATTCTGCCGATGGTCAAGCCAACTAATTTGCTCGGTCGCCAGCTTGGCCTTCTCAGCAATGTCGACGTCCCAGCCCGCCTTCTGAAAACGGCCAAAGTAATCTATCAATGATTTTTCGCGAACGATGTCAAATTGCGCTGTGGCGGACTCATTGCCACTCCACCCTGCATTTGCCAGCTCTCCGCGCACAATTGAGACTGCGTAGGCCTCCTGCCGTGCCAGAGCGGTGATGCCTGAGCGTTTGATCTGGTCCAGAATCGCTAGCTGACTGGCATCAATCTGCCCGACCGCTTCCTGATAGGCTCGGATAGGCCTTGCAAACTTTTCGAGGCGTTCGATCTCGTCAAGTTGCTTTACCAGCTTCTGCAAGCCGCCTAATTTGTCCATGTGTTCCTCTCAATGACCCCGAGAATCTGGGCCTTAGAATTTTATCCCCAAAAGGGAGCATGCGCCGCAATGTGCCCTGAGTATAGGGCCCTGTGCATCTCGCACCGCGCGCCAACAACCTGGAGAAACCACCATGCCACGAACCGTCCGTCGCGGCCCCTTGCGCGCCGTGAGTATTCTCACGCCGTCGGTCAGTAATACGCATGTAAAACCGGACATTAGATGGCATCCCATATCGGACACGCTTGCCCTTAGCAATGTGGACGCCAGTTCATATAACCGGACATTCATTCTCTTCTGCGGACACTGAATCGTAGGGCGAACGTGACCCTGTGGAAAAACCACCAATCGCCTTACATCATTTACCGAATTTACTTACTTCAGTGCAGGCCAGACCAATACCCACCGTTGGATCCAGTCCCACTCTATAGTGCCAAATGCCGGTTTCGGCAGACTGGTCAATGGCACTTCAGCTGTGAGTGAATGTGTCCTGTAGTTGTTGAACCTAATTTCCAACTCAGAGCCGCACCAGGCACATAGGTTGCCCTTGTTCGTGAATGTGACCTTACTGATCAGCCCAACACTAGACCACACGGCTTTGCAAATGGGGTTGTACCAGTACGTCCGTTGTCGCCGCGGCATCGCACGGTGCCAAAAAAATGAAGGATATTCTTTGTTGCCAATGACTTTGGCCATCACTCCGATCGGTTCGGCGATGATACGTTCGCAGCCATTACATTTACCGCCTTGATAGTACAAAATTTCGGCTTGTAACATCGCGTCTTTGTCCGCCATCAGCGGTGCCCACTTTAGATTGCCAGCAAGGGCCATGGCAATAAACCGAACTAGATCGACATACTCAGCTCCATCGGTATCACTCCAGATGCTGCGATCGTCCCAGCGACGTGACATACAAACCCAATCGTCCTCGTCGTCAGTCTCAACAACGAATACTGGCAATTCCTGTTTGGCTGGGTAACCTTTTTTCGTCTTCACAAACCACAACCCGCGTACGCCGGATTTGAGATAGCGCTTTTGACGCTCGAGCATTTGGTTCCAGTCAGGATTGGAAAGTTGAATTTCAAATGCAATCCTTACTTTGCGGCGGGTTGCGAGCACATCAGCCCTCCAAATCGCTCGCCCCGAAATTTTATCGTTTTCCGCGGCTTCCGTTTCGCACGCCCAGCCTGTACCAGAGGTGGCGAGCGCCACAGCGGCTTGCAGACGCAAATGGTCGGGAGAAACCGGCTTGTCACCATCGCAGAACGATGGCGTCGTTTCGTGAACGAAGTGGGGAATCTTCCCTTGAGCAGTACGGATAATCAGCGGCGCGCCACAGCACTTTGCTGTGTACAGTCTTTCGCGGCGATTGCGATCCCGCATTTGTTCCACAGTTAGCGGATCGGCTCCAATTAGCGTCACCGGTCCATCCGGAGAGATCGCACTAAATGGCATAGAACTCCACCTCCGTCACGCCCGCAAGGCCGCGTCGATCGACCGTGAACTCGAATTCTTGGAGGTATATGCTATGCGTAGATGGCGCGGCGATGATCGACGAAGCGGGCGCCAGAGTACTCAGCACGACACCACCTTTTCCCATCTTGTTCAAACCTCCGGCAAACATCTGAGCCTTATCAAGTTGCGAGGTCCAGCCAGTTCCGATGGCTCCGCTTTCCCATCGGTCGATGTTTTCCCCTCGATACAAGAGCTGATCCGGCCCAGAATACGGTGGCAGCCAAATGCGCAGCATGTCTAGAAGCAAATGATCATTGGCCACCAGTTCGCGAATCTTGTGTCCGCTCTCGGTCCACTTGATATGAAAGTTTGTTGAGTCCGCTACGCGCAGCGGCGGCATGCTGGCCATTTCTTTCATGAGGCGCCGCCATCGCCTGGTAACGGTCGCCTTATCAGGGTGTTCGATTTGAGGATTGTAAAGCATCCCTGCCAAGACGCTGGTCAGCAGACTGGAGTAAGTCTTGGCCATGATGATGATGGTCTCATGAATTTGAACCAGGGTCCTTCTGATCCATTTTTTCTGTACGGAATTGTTGAATGCGAGTGTTCCTAAACATCCTTACTGCCAGCCAGATTATGTATCCAATGCATCCGATGGCTGCTAGGATGCCTCCCAATAATAGTCCAAGGTGAAGCTTGACGCCCTCATATTCCACGGGATCAGCGCCTGCAGGAGTTTCCGATAGTTGAAGGACGAGGAATCCAAATACGAGCGCAATCGCCCAAATCATGAGAATTTGAACAGTTTGTTTTGTTCTACTTGGAACAGGTTTAATTTCACCTATTGGTCTAGGGGCGTGAAGCGTTTTTAGACGGTCCTCCGCAATTTTCTCCCACATGACAGCTTCTTCGTGCCGTCCTTGGTGAGTCAAGTCCAGTTTCGTTCTGAAAATTAGCTCTTCTGGGGTACGAACTGGAGTGGCATCGTGCCGGCGGACCAACTCCTCGATCTTGTTGGCTTCGTCAATCATACCCATGGCACGTAACTTTTTTGCATCTTTGAGTTGACGGCCGCGCGCGATACGTAGACCCAATCTAAAAAAGAAGAGCGACATCGTTGCCTTATTGGTTGTTGATCATGAGCAATTTTACATCATGTATCGGTGTTGGTTCTCTAGCATTGCTACTCCCTGGATTCGTGATCTGATGGTCGCTGTTAGCTGAGCGGCGCCGATGTGCACAATTGCTGGTCAGGCTGGCCAGATGCTCGAAGTCCCAAACTTGTTGCGCCCTGAAAAACTCGAACAAGTACGTTTGCTGTCTCTTATGGACATCATTAATGCTTAAAATATCGTTTTTACAGGTCCATTGCAGACCAAAAGGTATCTTCATCGCATTGAAGTGTGAAGAATTGCATAGAATTGCCAACTGCAGGGCCTGAACAAACAATGAAATTGCGTTCCAAATACATGAAATTGCTAGAATCGTGAACGCCGCTTGCCAGGTTCACTACGATTTTTGACCTATGCACAAAAAAGGAGAGGAAATGAAATTCGCCCGCGCTTTGCTCGTTGTTGGGGTTGTGATGCTTGGCCCATTTGGTATTGCCTCGGCTGAGAGCACCGCCAATACGCAGACCGCCGGAGCCACTACGGCTCCCTTTCTGAGTGCATTCGCACAAACCTACTTTGGCAAAGACACTGGACTCCAGTCCCAGCTCTTTGACGATTACGTCCGGATCTATTCGCGCCTGGGCACTGTCGATATGCGCGGCGAGGCCGAGCAGAAATACTTGACCAAAGCGGCTGGTGATGACCCGGTCCTCACGCAATATTTGGCGGCTGTAAAGTCCCGTTCGGGAACCGTAAAAACCTATAAAGGCCTGCTGAATCCGAAACTGTTCAAGTTTGCCGGCATTACCGAAGCGTGGCCAGGGTCGAGCAAGATGACTGGTGAGGACAATCCGTATTTGGAATTTGATCAGAACGGCCGACTGCAATCTATCCTCATGCGACGCGCGGTGTTCACTAGTGGGTCACTGGGCATTGGCGTCTACCGCGAGCACATCATTCTCGACGGCGCACTCGCGCGCTCTATTGAAAACCGGGTGTCGAACAAGGACCTGGAAGCTGCATTTCTTCGCGACGCAGTAATTTAGTCTGCTATTTCAAGTCGCGGCGCCATGTCACCCTCGATTGAGACACGGGGCCGCGGCTCTTCCAGTCAACAGCTGCGCCCCCACCTCACTGAAAGTTCGCGAACGGATCGTCGATCTAGGCGAACCGTCGGCTAATGGCCACCAGAACCTGGTCAGTTACTTCAATATTTTGCTTTTCGTCGAAGCCGTGCGCTTCATACAAGACGTTCATGCCGTCGAACAGCCTTAGCATGACACGCTTCAGTTCATCCGCATTTCCGATCTGCGAACCAGCCTGATTGCCTTCACGCCTGACTACCTCGGAACTGCACAACATCAGAACGGCAATCGAAACAGAGTATTGCTCCTTTTCCAGGAAGTGGAACCAATAGGGCCACTTGTTGGTCAATTCGGCAAAAAATCGACGGCATTCTTGGATCTCATGGATTTCGCGCGGATCGTTTCCCCATCCGTCAAACACGAATGACACATTCCCTTTCAACTTCACCGTCAGGTCCCGATCATCTGACAGTGACATCAAGCGATCGAGCGCGTCACCGGTCAGGCCGTCAACGACCGTTTGGCGTCCAAATTCGATAATAACGAAGTCCGCATCCTTGGCGTCCTCGCTGACGGAATCGCCGTTGCCGATAGTGATTTTAATGCCCATGTTCTCTCCAAAGTTTCGATATCGTTGATAGCTTTCGGCAAGCTGCGCAACCACAATGCTATCAGGCGGCCGTGAGACCCCTGCAGCTACAAATTGGTGTCGAGCTATTGCCCAACGAAACATCGTAGCGATTTGACCCTAGTGGCGCGCAAAAATCTTTTGGCCAAATCTTTTTCAGAAACGCCTGGTCGGTTTATGTATTGTCACCTCCGTATTTGGACGTCTCCGCAATGTCGCGGTGGATCCAACAAACGAAAGTGACACACATATGGCTGCAATTGTAATGAAGGCCTACGTCCTGGTAGACACTGACCGGCTCCAGGATGCGCATCAAGCTCTCGCCTCCAATTTGACCAAAGCTGTTTTCGAGACGAGCAGCCTGGTACTCGATTTTTCCATTGGCTTTGAAAAAGCTGTCCTGATCGATGAGCATTACGCTGAAGGCAGCTTTGTGTCCCAAATTCCGGACGCACGCCTGCTCAATACAGCAAATTCTCTGGAGCGTCCGTGCTAACGGATCCAGTCAAGCAAGAAATCCGCGATCGCCTGGCCAATGTGGCGGCGACAATGCCAGGATTTCGCCCTCGAGCTGGCCAACGCAAGATGATCGCCGAGGTGGCGAACGCGTTCGGCCGTTGCCTGGTCGGCGCGGATCTGGGAAAAGGTCTGCAGCGGACCGGTTCGTCCATTGTTTGTATCAACGGTGGGACTGGGATTGGCAAAAGTCTCGGTTATAGCCTGAGTGGCGCAGTGCTTGCCAAGCATTTTGGCAAGAAGCTTGTCATCGCCAGCTCGACGGTCGCGCTGCAGGAGCAGTTGATCACCAAGGACCTGCCTGTTTTTCTGGGCGCGACAGGCCTGAACCTCAATATTGAATTGGCCAAGGGGCGAACTCGCTTTGTCTGTGAGTACAAGTTGCGCCGTGCTGCCGTCCAGCGCCAGCAATCGAAGCTTTTCGACGCAGCTGCTACAGAGGTCGATCTCCAACCCAATGGCGAAAGCAACCAAGGTCACCGCCTTGTTTACCAGTCGCTGCTCAAGGAACTCAACGAAGGATCCTGGAACGGAGACCGCGACACCCTTGCCGACGGGATCGATGACGCAGCGTGGGCTGCAGTTACGACGGACCGTCACGGCTGTTTATCCCGCCGGTGCCCGAACTACAAGTCATGCGCACAGGTTGCCGCCCGCAAGCGCATCAAGGCCGCCGACGTGATCGTGGCAAATCATGACCTGGTGCTGTCTGACCTGCGCAATTTGGACAACATGATCCTTCCGCAGCCGGAAGAGTGCTTTTACGTCTTCGACGAGGCCCACAACTTGCCTGGCAAAGCAATTTCGACGTTTGCGTCGAGCTCGCAGCTCGAGGTCGCGCAGCGCCTGTTGGACCGACTCCATGCATTCATTCCAGCGCTGGGGAGCGCATCGCGCGATGTCAGTGATGACGACATGATGTCCTTGGCCAAGAGCATCGGATTGATGCTTGACGCCTTGGGTGAGGCTAAGCGCTATTTCACTTCGCTGCAGCAGCTGGTGGTGCAGGCCGACCGTCCTCTTCCCCGGCTTGAGTTTGATTTGTGCTTGTTACCTGACGTTTTGCTCGACGTGGGAGCCAACCTGGTCAATTCAGGCCTGGCTCTTTCAAAGCAGCTGGAAGAACTGTCGGACATCATCAGTGATGCCGCTGGTGACACTGCGGCCGATGGAATCGATGTTGTTCTGACCAATCTCGGCGCCTTCGAAGGGAAGATTCAGGGCTTAACGTCGGCTTGGGCTCTTTTTATCGAGGAGCCGCCCCCGGATATGCCTCCAATTGCTAAGTGGGTACAGGTCGTGAGCGACGCCGGCGGCAAGGGAATTGACTATCAACTGTGCGCGAGCGCCGTCGATTCGTCCGATCACTTGAAGTCGACCCTGTGGGAACGGGCCGCCGGCGCGGTCCTCTGCTCGGCCAATTTGATGACCCAGGGATCGTTTGGCGATTTCTTGCGCCGCGTCGGCCTCAGGGAGATGTCCGACACCACTTGTGTTGATGTCGCCTCCCCCTTTGACTATTCGAAGCAAGGCCTGCTAGTTATTCCACCGATGAAGGCGTCACCAAAGGAGGCGATCGCGCACACCGGTGAGGTGACCGAATACATCCGCGACGCAATTGAGCAACTCGATGGGGAAGGCATGCTGGCCCTGTTTACATCGCGTAGGCAGATGGAAGCCGTGTTCGAGATGCTCCCAAAGTGCCTTCAATCCCGAGTTCTGGTTCAAGGGTCTGCATCCAAATCAAAGATTATTGCCGAACACGGCGCCCGGGTCGACCGCGGCGCACCTTCAGTGATCTTTGGCTTGGATAGTTTTTCAGAAGGCGTCGACCTGGTCGGGCGCTACTGCACTGTTTTGGTCATTGCGAAGTTGCCATTCCAGACACCAGACGATCCGGTGCACAAAGCACTGGCCAAATGGGTGGAGCGCAAGGGCGGAGATCCGTTCATGGAGATCGTGGTACCAGACGCCTCCCGCAAGCTCGAGCAAAAAGTTGGACGCCTTATTCGAACTGAATCGGATGTCGGAGCGGTACATATTCTCGACAAACGGCTTTGGACAACCAGGTATGGCCGATCAATGCTGCAGGGCCTGCCTCCATTCAGAATTCTAGCTATGGGAAAGGAAGTATTCGTATGAAAATTGGAAATCGGCGCATGACTTGGCGACTGGCTGAGCTCATGCGAGCACGCAAGATCAACACCGTGCAGGAGCTACACTCGCGCCTGGCGCAGGTCACAACCACAGCTGTCAGCCTGCCGAACATGTATAAGTTGGTCGCGCAAACGCCAATTCGCCTCAATGTGACGGTACTGCTGGCACTTACGATCGTGCTTCGTTGTGGCGTTCAGGACCTGCTCAAAGTCGTCGACGATGACGAGCCACCAGGAAGTCGCCGGAAGTAATCGTCCCGGCGTAAAATAATTGAAATAACTGGAGAACCACTTCCATGGAACTAAAGAATATCTGGAAGCTTGTCTTTGGCCCGGCCGCTGCGCCGGCCCCACAGGCGCCGCCCTACTATCAAGCCTTTGTATCGAAACAATTTGATGTGGCCTATCCTTTAGTCAAGGCGGAGTGCGGCCGCGGCAACACCGAGGCCATGAATCTGATGGGCACGATGTACACCAATGGCCTGGGCGTCGAGATCGACTATGACGAAGCCGCATTGTGGTTTCGCCAAGCGGCAATCGGTGGTAATCATGATGCACAAGCGGCACTGGGCGCCATGCTGACCGACGGAAAGGGTGCCCCGCACCAGCCGGAGGAGGCCGCGTATTGGCTCTACCAAGCTGCCAAGGCTGGCCATTCCATCGCCCTAGACTGGCTCTCCGACCTTGTCCTGGCGGTACCAAGCGTCGTCGGGATGCACTTCAACATGCAGGAGCTGACCGACTTGTTGCGCAAACGCGGCCGCGCCGCTATGCTGCGCGCCGCTCAATAGGCAGCACACCGGACGACGACCATGGTGCGCATTTGGCTATTGCAGTATTCGTGGCTTTCATGTCCTCGCTCGTCAATTTCCGCAACTCGGGCGCCCAAATTACCTTGGCCAGGCATTGATGGCACTCATCACCCATCTTGGCCAAGCCAAATGGGCTTGGCCAGATCTCCCTCCTTTTGACTCAAGTCGCGCGCCTTGTCCGTAGAGTCCACCCGCGCCAGCATCCTGAAATTGGATACAGCTGCCGCTGCCGCAAATTGGCCTGAATTGCTCCCGGAAGCCAGATCGGCTGTGATGGAGAGGACGTCGTCACCGGTTACAGCAGTGACAATTTCTGTGTACGGACTCACGCTCCGCGGCGGGCCTAGCCTGTGCCCGGCCCTCGAGTGCAGTCTTGCGGCTGCTCGACCCGGGCCGTTTGCCCATATTTAGTATGGGTACGGGTACTCATACTAAAAGGTCCTATCGAGGAGGAGTCGCGCCGGCGTGTCCGTGTTTGGCCTGCAGCACGTTTTCACATGAAGCAGATCCTAACCGGGTGGCTGGGAACCTATCGGCGCGAGATCAGCCAGCCGCTCAAGGTGCGCGGTGGTTGAGGTAGAGGTGCTTGGCGCGAGTCCGGATCCGGACCGGGCAGCGCTACCTGGCCGCGCAGGCATGGTCCATCAGCTGCCGGCGATCGACAAAAGGCGTCAGGCGCGCGCGAGAAGCGCGCCAGGGGCGTCGGCGGCCGGTGGCCGTCCTAACCGTGGTGCCGGTGGCGAAAGCGCGCTGCAGGGGGTTTTGGCAAAGCTGGGTGGCGGTTCGGACAAACGTGTCGGCCGCGCGGATCGGCGCGATGCCCGCGCCCCCGATTCGCTCGATGCAGGTGCACTCGCTGCGCGCCACGCCGGCGTGGCCGTGGCCGGCCAACTGCATGTGCTTAACAGCCGCACTGGGCGCGAGGCGGCCGAGGTCCAGCAGCTTGTGCCCGGTCCAGATCCGGTCCGGGTGAAGCTGCCGGCGCAAGCATGGTTCACCAGCCTGCCGGCCCTAATCGCCAAAAACGGGGCTGGCGCGCGCCAGCGGTGCCGTCGGGCGCCGGTCGTCCGGATCGTGGTGCCGGTGGAAAAAAGTGCGCTACAGGCGGCTTTTGCGAACGCGGGCGGCGGTGCTGGCCAGCGCACCAGGTGCGCGGCGGCCGAGGCTAAACAGCTGGCGCCAGGTCCGGATCCCGACCGCGCGGCGCGGCCCTGCCGGCGCAAGCATGGTCGACCAGCTGCCGGCTCCGATCGACGAAGGCGTCAGGCGGTCAGCCAGGTCGTGGTGCCGTTGACGTACGCGCCGGGCAAGCGGTTTTGGAGTGCCCGGGCGCCGGTGCTGCCCAGCGTGTCAGCCGCGCGGATCACCGCGGTGCCGGGGCGGCTGATCCGCCCGATGCCCGGTTCACGCGCTGCGCGTCACGCCGGCACTGTCGCGGTCAGCCAGCACCTGGAGCTGGACAGCAGCACCAGGTGCGCGACCACAATGGGGGGCGCCGGCCACGCGCGGATACTTCGGGATCGGCGAGGTGCATGCTCGGCCAGCTGAACCGTTCCAAAAGCCCGTGGAGTAGGATCAGAAATGGCAACTGCACTGCTCTTAGGCCGTTGATGGCGCCCGCTTCTTAACCCGGCCGTGCCGCCACCATAGGCTTAAGAGAGGGAAAATAGTGGCAAGATTGGGGGCGCGGTGAGCATTTGGCCATGACCGGCGATACTTGCCTGTTTGCTGGCCCGGATACGATCGATTGTCGCCTGGACCGCATCGCGACGAAAATCAGTCTCTGTAAGTACTGGGGGATTCAGGTCAAGACGTCCGGCGTCGTACATGGTCAGCATCGAGGCCAAATAGGTGGGGTCTGCTGGCCATCGGCAGCGCTGCCAGTAAGCGAGTAAAGCCTTGCGTTGCTCATGAGGGCGCAACCAGAGCCGGGCCCGAACTTCGCGCCACTTCGTTGCTCGTTCACGTCGCTCAGCGCAAATGTGCTTCTCCCAGCTAATTCGACGCTGGTTCATCTCGGTGTCAACGTCGACTTGCTCAGCAGCGATTTCATCGGCGAAAAGCGGATATCGCTCGCGTTCGGCCTTCTGCCTCCTCAATACCGCGAGCCGTTTTCTATTCGTGTCCGTGAATTCGTAGTCGCCAAACCGACTAAATCTCATGTCCTCAACCTCGTGTAAGTGAACTGGTCAAACTGCACTGCGCAGGTGGATAGCTTTACTTGGCTTCTCGGCTTGCATAGTACTTCATCATCTCCAGGCGGCGCTCAGGAGACGCTCCTGGCCATTCTGAGGACCATGCAGAGCCAAACACCATGCCGGCAATACCGCCGCAGTCGATGCCAACAGCGTTCTGGAGGGCGAACAAGGCTTCGTTCAGGTCGCTCGTAGCAACAGCTTTGGACAACAGCTCAACCGTAAACTCACCGATAACGCGTTCGCAACGATTCCAGGAAAGGTCTTCACCGACGGACCACAACTTAATTTCGACGCCGTTAATCACTTCCAGCCTCATCGTGCACTCGGTATAGGCCCCATCGTAAGAGTCATAGATCTTCACGCTGTCGCCTTCGACGAGCAAGGTTGGCGGCTCCTCTTCGTCCTGAAATGCATCGTAAAGTGCCTTGAGCAGCTGGACTCCTTCGGCATCAAACCAAGGCATGCCAAAGCTATTCCAGGTTTGTCCGTCTGTATAGCAAGGAAGGTCTTCGTCCGTGAACTCGTCCATGCTCACCGTTGCCTTATACATGCTCTCTTTCTTTGCTTCAACCATGGTGCTCTCCTGCGCCTAATACGAGTGATAGTTCCGTTGCTGCCGCCCTCAATTCGGCGACCATTTTCAGCCATAAAGGGTCGGACGAGTCCCGAAGCCCATCTGGGGTGGCGGCGTGCGATTCGGCATCGCGCAGCATCTGCAGCACGGCTGCATGGCTTGTTTTCACGGTATCGTCGCTGATCATCCTCATCGCCATCGCCTCCATTTGGTATCCAGATTCTAGCTATCAGGACATCGCTGATTTGAATTATTAATGGGCCAATGCTTTGTACCCGGGTGGCGATGGCTTTTCGCGGTGGTGCCAGGCCGCCAACTCAGGAACGTTCGCTGCAATGATTGCCTGTGCAGGGTGCCGGCTCACGCTGTTGCCGCACATATGCACTTGCTGGGCCTTCGTGAATACACGCCCGTCGTGGCCGCGATCGATGATGTAGTCGCTCTGGAAGCCCTGTGCGTTGTACAGTTCTCGGGGCGAAAGCATGCGCAACCGGATGTCGACAATGACCTTCGGATTACCCTGGTAGTAGACGGTTACGAGCGCAATGCGATCGCGCGTGGTTATCGTGGCCAAAGGATCGGCCAGATCACCCCATTGGCCGCCTTCGCTATAGTAATGTAGCAAGAAAGCGGCCACTTTGAGCGCCCCTTGCTCACTTTCTGGCCCAAGCGGCGCAAGCTCGCACTCGACTAGGCCATGGTGATTTCCGCCAGCGCTTATCGTCATCAACGGGTCGGCCAAAGAGCGCCCGGAGCAATTTCCTCTCAAGTGCAGCAAAAAGCTAGCAAAGGCCGCGGCGCTGGCGGGTCCCGCAGGCGCTTGCTGCTCGAATTGGTTGGTGCAAGGTACAAAATATGGGGCCTTTGTACCGGTGACGTATTTCATAAAGCCAATGGCAAGACGTCGCATGGTGGCTTCGGCCAGCGGCTTCGGGCGACCGAAGAAGATGGATTTGCTTGGAATCGTCCAGTCAACGCACTCACCGGCAGTCCGGATTGGCAATTGCCCACGCATAGGGTCTTTTGCGTGTGTCTTGGGCGGCTGAATGACAATAGGCCGACCGTCCCGGCGGGCAACCATGAAGAGGCGATCGCGGATTGTCGGTGCACCGTATTCGGAGGCGACCAGGTTGCCCCACTCTACCTCATATCCCATGGCGCGCAGCAGCTTGACAAAGCGCCTCCAAGTCTTGCCAAGATGTTTCGGATCGGGGACCAGGAACTGCATCTCAACTGGCACTCGCTCACCAGGCATTGCGACAGTCTTATCGATCTTGACCACTCGGCCAGTGGCGCTGTCGCGTTTGGCAATGAGCCGCCCCCAACGAATCAGTGCGCCGACATTTTCCAGCGTGATCACTCTAGGGGCGACTTGCCCAGCCCATTTCAAACCAACCCAAGATAGGGATCGCGTTTTCCGATCACGGGGTTGGCCACCTGCAGCCTGGCTGTGGTGGGTGCAGTCTGGGGAGATGTGAAACAGTCCGACTGGAATGCCTCTTGTAATTTTGCGTGGGTCGAGTTCGTATACTTCGGCGATGTAATGAACTGTCTGCGGATGGTTCGCCTGGTGCATCGAGATCGCGTTCGCATTGTGATTGAAGGCGTGATCGACGTGCCTGCCGAGCGCATGTTCGATGGCCGATGACATTCCTCCACCACCAGCAAATCCTTCAATGATCAACTCATTGGCCAGATCTAAGATGAACTGTTCGCGAATCATAGTTTGGCGGCCCTCCGAAATTCAATTTGTAGTTAGCAAATTATTCCAGGTCAGCACGTCCGGATCTGAAATCAATTTTCAAATCTGATTGATGCAAATACGTAGACTTTGTGCATTGAACTTCGGACTCGATCATGACCAAGAACCTTGATTCATCAGCTTTGCCCGTCATCAGGCGCTTGCTATCTGATGCAGTTATTCAGCCGCATCAGGCTGTGTTTGAAGCTGAGATTTTGACGGAGCAGCAGATTGCTGATTTGCGTTTGGCACTGCAAGGTCGAAGCCTTGCGTTGTGCTACGGGGCTGGGGTCGACACCGTTGCAATGTTGGTTGCACTACGCGCCGCCGGCATCCATCCTAACGTGATAACGCACGCTGACACCAACGCCGAGAAGCGCGCCACAAAGGAACACATGGCGCGAATGAATGTGCTCCTAGCATCGTGGGGATGGCCGCAAATTGATATCTGCCGCAAGGTGACAAAGGAGACCACCCCCTACCAGGATCTTGAAGGCAATTGCTTGCACAACGAAACGTTGCCTTCGCTCGCTTTCGGAATGAAGTCGTGCAGCATTAAATATAAGCAGGGACCACAAGACCAGTTCATCAAAGGCGCTAAGCGCGGCCCAAATGCGCGCCCCCCTCATCCTCTGTGGATTCACTATCAAGAGACTGGTGTGCGCATCGCAAAATTAATTGGCTATGACTCTGGCCAGGCCGATACTCGACGGAGCAAGAACCTGCAATCATCGGATGCAGATTTTGACTACATCTATCCGCTGCAGGTTTTAAAATGGACACGCGCCGATTGCGTGGCCGCGATCACCCGTGCGCTTGGCGCTGACATGGTGCCAGTTAAGAGCGCTTGCTTCATGTGCCCTGCCAGCAAAGTCTGGGAGCTATATTGGTTAGCTGCGCACGAGCCAGATCTGCTCGAGCGAGCCTTAGTCTTGGAGCGTAAAGCACTGACCGGACGACACAGTCGTTTCGACGAAGTAGAGTTTGGTGCGAGCTGGGACGAACTGGTCCGCAATGCCGACCGCTTCCCAAGTACTAGCACTACCGTTGGATTAGGTCGGTCGTTCGCCTGTGGAACCAATGGGCCCGCGTCAATTCGGTCGTCGACGATCAATTCCAGGTACTTCGCTCCGAGGAAGATCGTGAGCGGTTCATGCTCATGTCCGATTTGCTTCGGGGGCAGGGACAAGACAATGCTCTGGACGGTAGGACCAAAGGCAAGCACAAAGTGATCATGATCGCCCAGGCTTCACAAATGGAGCTGTTCTGACCCGGTACAGGCGCAGCGCCGCAGATTCGAGCGCGCCTGAAGTGCAGCGATGGCCGTAGGCTGACGACTTGAAGCAGTGCCCCCCCGTCCATGCGATAGCAGCCGGCGAAGGCTGCCATCGCGCGTATAGTTCGGCCCCCAGCTGAGTATCACATCAACCCGGTCACCCATTCTCGTGCTCTGTCGCGCTGGCCAAACCGCCGGTGCTTTAGGCCAGCTTGGAGCCGTTGATCAGCACCAGGTCAACCACCATCTGCAGCTGCCGCGCGCGCCGCGCCCGGCCACTGCCGGCGCCACCATTCAACATCTAGCCGCTGCCCGGCGAACAGCACAAGGTCGGCCGTTTCCTGCCGCAGACATTGCTAGCTGTCCGGGCCGGAGAACAAGTGCAAGGATCGAGGTGCCCACCAGTGTCAGCATTGCTTGGTATGTAGCAATTGCCGGCAAAGATATGAGCAAAGGTGTTTTGGCGCACAGCCAAACCCAGGGTAGCTGGGCAGTTGGATTGCTTGCTGTTCAAATTGACCACTGGCCAAATACCTAGACAAATGGTTATCAAAAAGGCATACATCCGGAGCACATTTTATTTGATGCCATAATGCTCATACCTGTAGCAAATCGACTACGGAACAATGAAATAATTGTACGGAACTCAGTATTTGATTTCCGTAACGGTAAGTAGCGATTGACCAATGCCGTCGCTGGTGGTATTACTTTGGAACTTTTGGTGATTCTTGGAAACATTTTTCCCGCCAATGTTTTCAATTCCATATTTTCGATGACCTGATCATGAAGCAAAAAATACATACAAAGGCACTGAAAAATGTCCTTTTCTCGCGAATGACGTGTCAGGTGGACGACGCGTTCTTGGTGCAAGTGAAGCGCATTTACCCAGCCGCCTATTTTGCCGGCGTGATCGAGTGGAACGGCCTGCATGTGGAGGACGCTTGGATTAAGTGGCATTGGTACATGACCGGCCGCAACGAACAGGTGCAGATTCCATTGGACGCCATCACCACCAATATTGTCCTGGTCGACGACGATGGGATCGAGCTGGGTGAGGAGCAGACCCGAATTATTTTGGAGCGCCGCGTCCGGCGCGCGCGCGAGTGGGAACGCTCTTACCGCCAGCAATTCCCACGGAATCGAGCACTGGCCGAGCGCAGGAAAGTGGTGGCTTCGCAAGCACCAGACATGGCCAGCGAATTCCAGCCTCTGGATCGGCTGCAGCATGATGATGGGACCACTACGTGGGCGCTGAACGCACTCGGCGACTTATCAATTTTGCGCCAGGAGCAGCAGTTTGGTGCTGTCGCAAAGCTATTTCGCGATAAATTTGGTTTCCACAATATCATGGCCGTGGCCAAGTCAGCGTCGAACCCAAACGACTTTATCATCGACACAAATGACCGGACGGCATGGCGGACAGCGTACTTGGAGCATGAATTTGTCCACTATGATCCGCGCATTAGTACCGGTGCTGGCCAGCCGTTCACCTGGTCGCAATGTAATGCGGCCGCCGAAGATTCGGAATTTTGGTACGTCGCACGCAAGCATGACATCAAATCCGGTTGGTCCATGTCCAGCAAGGATAATCGCTTCACTGTTGTGCTGTGCAGTGACGGCGAGCCAATCCCGGCAATTGAGTTGAGCAAGATTGAGCCAAACCTGCAAGTACTAGCACAGTTGGTGCTGACTTTGATGGGCGCCCGCCTCAAAGATTTCGTGAAAGAGAAGGAAGAGCAGGAGCGAACCATCCCGGCTGGAACGCTCGATCACATCGATATCGACATCCTCAAGCTTATCTGCAAGGGTGAGCGAGTGAAGGTGATCGCCGACCGCCTGAAGTTGTCAGAGTCAACCGTCAACAACCGGTTGAAGGCTGCAAGACGGAAGTTGTTTGCGACCAGCCTGGCACATCTTGTGGTGGTTGCCACCGCCAAGGGGCTACTCACCACTGAGGCCTGCTGACTTTTTTTTAGAGTCAAAACAAGGCTAGATTATTTGCCGTTGTCCGGTGCAGCCGCTACTGCGGCGGCCAGGAACTTCTTGTAGGACGCCACGGGACGCCGACGATAGTCCATCGGGAGTTGAAATAATCCCCAGTAGTAGGTTGCGGCTCCACGTAGGGTCTCAACTGGCACGCAGTGGAACCTCCAGTCCTGAACCTCTGAACTGTCGTACATCGAGTCCGGAGTGTAAAAAAACGGCACCATCTTATTGTCGAACAGCGCGGTCAAGAGCTCAGCAGGTGCACCTCGGTCGGTCGCTACATTGAACTGCCGTGCCATGGTGTATTCAGTATGAATCGGCATTAGCGTCGCGAAACCCGTTTCGTCGAAGAACAGAACCGCGCTCTGGTTGGGAAGGATGTATGTCTCAACAAAACCGTGCCGATTGCAGCAATCCCGAATCAAGTTAGCGATGGCTGGATCTTCCAACATCGCACCATTGGCGTGGCCGAACCTGCCTGACTGCTGGACGAAATAGCTTACCTGCAATTTGATCAGCTCGTTCTCGAGCTTGTCCAGGGCATTTGCATCCTGCTTTCGGATGAATCGATCTATCATGCAGTCGTTGAATGCGTCGATCGCGACGCCCTCGTCAGCGTTAGCGCTGAACATGATCTTTTTAAATGAAAGTTGTGCGATGGACTGGCAAAACTCAACACCATTCATCTCAGGCATCATGTAGTCAACAACAATGACCGTAGGCAGTTCAAATCTGGACGCGTCCTTGACGTAGTCAAAGACATTGTCGAGCGACTCCCAAAGCGTCGTGCTGGCGCAAAGTTCACCAACAATTTTTGAATTTCGCTGATTTCTGCGGCGGATCTGCTCGTCGTTCAGGAGCCAGGTCAAGGCTATGGTGGCATCGTTGAATACCACCTTGTTGAGCTTCTTGTCGAGCTGGTGGCGTAGGATCGCCAGCGAACTTCTATTGTCATCAAGCAGTACCGTTGTCGTTGGGTGAAATACCAAGGGCGACATTGAAGGCATATTGCAATCCGTCTTTTTTTGTATCGGTTATGTATAGTTAGGCCGCAAGTATAAACCAAATATACCAGTTCAAACTACCGCTGTGGCAGGTACTCCAAGCTTGCCAAATGGATTTAGTTCAAGGAATTGTTGAGCGAACCCGGCCAATACCGGAGCTTCATCGCTGGGTGAATATGCCAGCTGCTCGATGTCGACCGTCAGCGTCGGCATGCCGCCCATCAGCTGGTGCGGCCGACTTCGGCCGGTGTCTGCGACCGCCTGGCGCGCAGCGCGCCGGCAGAAGATGATGGCCAGCGGGTCGATATCGGCCGTCGTCGTCGGCATGCTGGTCGATCGGCACCGGGCGCAGGTGGAGGGTCGACCTGGTGCTGATAGGACCATAGGAAGCGCCACCAGAGAATCCACGAGAGCGGACAAAAACCGCCTGTAGCGCGTTTTGGTGCGATCTGGATGCCGTTCGGCGTGTGCGACCCGGTTAGATAGCGCAACTCGAGTTGGGTCGCCAGCAGTACCTCCCGCTGGGGTCGCCCCGAAGCGAACTACGCGTGAATTTTTGACAAAACCCGTTATTCTAGCAAATAGCATAGCCGCTGTGCGAACTAAAAATAGCAGCAATCGAGCGTCAATATTCACATATATTTCGACCCTCCAAGTTGTAGTCGTTACCTCCACAACTCGTTATTTTGCGAACTCAAGGTCATCACGAGAATATATTCATGAATGCGACGACGAAACAAGACCCATACGACCAGTACCGCTCGTCTAATCTCAATGACATCCTGTCCGGTGTTCCATTCAAACACGGACGGGTTCGCCAGATCATGAACGTCGGCGACTATGCATTCGTGGAATATCTTCCTTGGTCCAACAACCCACTGGAAACTGTACAGAGCACCCTGCTGTTCCACGTTTACGTTGGTGGCGAGGATACCTCTGCCAGCTGGCCTACGCTCGATGACGCGTTGATTGCAGGCGTCGCGTTTAAGCGTCTGAAAAATATTGATCGGATGGGTGCCGACGGACGCCAATAATAGCCCGTCGGCGGCGGCCGTCAATATCTTGCAGGGCCATACAAGCCCACCACGCACCCTAGCCCTAAGCTGACAGCCGGTCCACAATTGTTGTGCGTGGATTATGATGGCGTGCGCGGCCTCGCAGTTGATTGCCGATTCCGCGCAAGCGGCGCGCTTAGGTGCGACAAAACCAGTGACTACCAGCGCCAGCGGCGCCGGTTGCCGGCGGTCGTCCGGATCGTGGTGCCATGGACGAAAGCTCCCTGCTGGGGGGCTGGACGAACCCGGGCGGCGGCGCTGGCCAGCGTCTCGGCCGCCGCGCGGAATCGGCGCGCGGTGCCGGGGCAGCGGATCCGCTTGATGCAAGGGGCACGCGCTGCGCGTCACGCCGGCGTTGCCATGGTCGGCCAGCTGCAGGTGCTGGCCAGCCGCGCCAGGTATGCGGGCCGGGAGTCGACCAGCTGCCGCGCGGTCCAAATCCGGAACGGACGGCGCTGCCGGCGCAAGCATGGTCCACCCCGCTGCCGGCTCCGATCGTAAAAGGTATCAGGCGCGCGCGAGAAGCGCGACAGCGACGCGTGCGGCCGGCAGTCGTCCGGATCGAGGTGCCAATGGCGAAAGTGCCCAGCAGGCGGTTTTGACGAATCCGGGCGGCGGTGCTGGCCAGCGCACCAGGTGCGCGGTGGCCTAGGCCCAGTAGCTGGCGCCAGGTCCAAATCCGGACCGCGCGGCGCTGCCGGCGCAAGCATGGTCGACCAGCTGCCGGCTCCGATCGACAAAGGCGTCTGGCGACGCACGAGAAATGCGCCAACGGCGCCAGCGGCCGGTGGCCGTCCTGATCGTGGTGCCTGTGGTGAGAGCGCCCTGCAGGCGGTTTTGGCAGACCCGGGCGGAGGTGCTGGCCAGCGTGCCAGCCACGCGGATCGGCGCGGCGCCAGGGCAGCCGATCCGCTCGATGCCAGGGTCACGCGCTGCACGTCACGCCTGCATGGCCGTGGCCGTGGCCGGCCAGCTGCAGGTGCTGGCCAGCCCTCGAACCGAGCCGCCGGCTTACTGGCCTCCCTGATGCTCACTAATACAACACATCTCCAGCGACTACCAGCGCCAGCATGGTGCCGGCTCTTACGATGGCAGGAATCGCGCGGCTGAACGAGCAAGCTAATGAGCGTTACCTAAGGACAAGGTCTTAAGCCTGGCCAGCTGGCGCCCGATCGACAAACCTTCCAGAGGGGCGTAGGTTGTGACCCCGGCCGCCTCGAGCAGTCCCTTCAGATGGAATCGATAGTCCTTCCCTGCGAGGAACACCACAGCGTCCGGCCGCGCTGCCGGCGCCAGAATTTGGCAGGCCACGCCAACTGCCCAATCGCGCTGCGCTGCGCGATTCTTGCTCATCCGCTGTTCATATGGAGCCAGCAAGTCGTTTGGAAGCACCAAGCCGTGCTTGGCACTCAAGACTGCCCATGGCATCCCAGCGGCCTCAGCGCAGAGTACCGACCCCTTGAAAAGTTGACCTTGGTAAAGGTCGCGCACTGGCGCCGGTCCGTCGAGCTTTTGGCCTGAGCACGCGATAAGCACTAGATTTTTCATCAACAGCCAGGTCCTATTGGTTGGACATGCCGTCTAATGCGGCCGCCTAAATCTGAACACATGGTACAACACCGCGCGGCGGCGCAAGCTTGGCAAGCCGATCTTCGATGCAGCGGTCCCCAGCGCCAGCACCACCAGGTAAGCAAGCATGGCCACAGTACAAAGTAACCCATCGCCGGACAAGATACCGACGATGGATTTGAACGACGACGCTAGAACGGCCTGGTTGTCGAACAGTGCCCCAAACTGCACGCGAACGACCGCGACGGTGGCCAACACCACAGCGTGCACCAGGAGCAATCCGCTTCTGGTCACCGCATAGGCCACGCAGAGCATTGCGAAAGCGCCCGCAAAATAAATTTGGATTGGCGGCACTCCCATCAACGCGGCCAGTCCCATACCGAGCAGGATCAAAATTCCCATTTCAACAGCACCTTTTCTTCATGTTGATCGTACACAGGCAAGGTCCAGCTGCTTGTATACCCAGCGCCTTAGAAGCTGTCAGACGTGCTGTATGACCCGCTATCGCTGCTGCTCGATGTCGAAAACGAATCCGAAGACCCGCTGGAGGATGAGCCAGATGATTCACCGCTCGATCCGCTGAAGATCGACGACGACGTCGACGAGCTGGTATTCGACCAGGTGTCGCGATCGGTCGTACTGGAACCAGTGTGATCCCACGTAGAACCGGATGGTCGCATGACAGGCGTCTCTTCAACCGCATATCGTTTAATTTTGCCGCTTTCATCACCACTCCGTAATGGTTACTGGATCATTTGAGATTGCGCGGACGAATTGGATCGTCAACGACCTGGCCGGTTTGGTGCCGAAGCTCCTGTTCGAGACATGGCCTGTTGCCTTCTTCTCGGCCTTGACCTTGTCGTACTCGGCTTGGGACACCTGCACGCCAAAGAGAGCTTTGCGGCCCTTGACGCCCGACTCGCCGTTGGCGATCGGCACGTGCACGACCTCTCCAGCCGCGTCCGTCGCTTCGACGATCAGGAACCAGGACTTCCCGCCGGTGGCATTGAATTTCCGCTCGACCCCGGATTTGACGCCGGCACGATCGACGATATTGAGTGTCAGTGATGTGTCACCGAACCTGCGCAGCGCCTGCAGATCACCTGCATCAGCCGCAGTGGCGACGTCGTCGCCCTTTTGCGCGTGCTCACGTGCACGGGCCACAAGCGCTGCCACCTGGTCGTTTTCCGCCTTGGTCAACCCCATAGCCGTCAAGGCAGTTGCTGCCTCCTCGGCACGACTGAGCGACTGCGCGGCGGTGCTTGTCTTGGAGGCCAGATTTTCCAGCGCGTCTACCGTGGACACTGCGCGCGCCACGCCATCAGTGTCTGCGCGGGACAACGCCTTTGTTGCCCCCACTTCCGCGTCCGCAATGGATGCGCTGGCCCGTCGCATGCTCTGGTAGTCAGCCGCCCGTATTACGGTATCGAACTTTGCCTGAGCCTTGGCCAAGAGCGCCTCGTCGGCCAGGTAAGCGCTCGCCTGTTGCGTTTCCTTGTCGGCCGTGGCCAGGTCGGAGCCGATCCGGACTAGTGCCGTCCAGATCGCGTCGCGGGAGTCACTGTCAACCGAGGTAACGCTCGGTATTGGGGTGTTGGTTAAGGCCACCGCCTTGCCCAAGGCGATCGGCACCGGCTTCAGGATCCGCGCAGCCGCGTCTACGGCCGGAGCGCTGGGAAGCTCGCTCATAGCCGTCGTATACGCGTTCCTGGCTGTCATGACGTCCTTGACTACCCGTACCTGTAGCGATTCGACGGCGCGGACCTTGTCCTGTACGGTCGTCGTCAGCTGATGGTCGATAAATGCCCATATACCGATGACCAGCGCCAGCGCGACCAGTACGCCCCCCATGACCAGTCCAAATGGTCCGCGCCATTTGCTACGAGTGACGTACATGCGCGCAAGCATGAGAGCCAATGTCCCCGGCCGTCCTTCCTCGATGGTCAAACGCTGATCGAAGTATCGCCGCACTCCAGGTTCGATCATGTCGTCGTCAACAGCGATGCTTTGCGCGGCATAGACGTCTTTGATCCGCCGGGTGACTTCGGTGCGCCGGGCAGGCATGTCGAGGTGCTCGTCCAACAATAGCTGGCGGTGGCGCATGTCATCAATCAAGGCCATGGCACCCAGCTGCTCGGTCAGTGTGACATCAGCCATTGGCGCCACCTTTGTTGACCAGGTCGATAAAGCGTTTCTTGCCCTGTTCGGTCGCCGCTTCAATTTCGTTGGCAGCGTGGGTTGACTCGGCCCGCAGTTCCTCGATCAGCTTGGTGCTGCTGGCTTGGAATTCAACGATCGCGTCGGCCAAAGAGCGCACAGAGCTGGCACGCACCGTGGAGCCGTAGCCGGCCCGCATGCCCGCCTCGAGCTGCGCATTGCCGGTCATGGCCATGGATTCCAGGCTCTTGCTGACCCCTTCTGACATGGCGTTGAGGGTATTGGTGGTTTCCGCCAGCCCGGCCGAGGCGGTAAAGGCGGCCGAGAGCCCCGAGAAAACCACTTCATTCGTGGAGAAGAACGTGACGGCGCGCTGGTACAGGCGTTCCTTCACAGAGTGGGTTTGCGAAAGTCTCGCAAAGATCAGTTCGGCCGTGTTGTACGAGGTTTTCAGGTCGTCTGCAATATCTTTGACGATTTGGTAGGACTTGTCCTCGTCCTGCACGGCACGCAGCGCCTCGTCGCGGGCCAGCTCCAGGCGGGAGCGCTCAGCACCATCAACGACGCCGTCGACGGCTGTGCCGGCGGCCACCAAAGCAGCTTTGCGCACATCGACGGCTTCCGCTGCCACTTTGAGCACATCCTGCGCATCCACTTCGGCGCTCTTGAGCGCCATGCGGAAGTCCCGGTATGCTTCGAGAATCGAGTTTTCCCGCCCGATCTGGTCGTTCGAGGCCTTGGCCACGTCCAGGTATTCGGTGCGGATGCCGTTGAATCGGTCAGGGATTGAGCCGCGGCGCAGATTCATCCAGCCCAATTTAATGCGTTCGCCCAAATCCAGACGCCCGTCGTCCATCCATTGCGCCATCTGCACGGCGTCCGAGTGGATCGAATTGAACCCATCGGTGATATTGGCATAGCGCGCGGAGACGTCCATGCCAGAGATCTGATCGCGCAGCGCGGCGTTGAAGGTTGACGAGTACTGGAGCGTCGTGGCGATCGCCATCACCTTCTGGCCGTCGTAGTGCTGGACCTTCTCCAGCAACGGCAAGATGGGCGCCGGGTCACGGTTGGCCAGGTTAATGCCCATCGTGCGCAGGGTGGTTACGGCACGATCAAGGTAATTGGTCATAGTCAGTATGCTTTCGTATTGGCAGGTTGTCAGGGCCACCCAAGGTTGGCGGCGGCACGGCATTTTGTGGTGGTCAATCGGTTGAGTCTTTCGGACGCAGGTTCATCACCAGGTCTGCCTGGCACGACACTCTGTTTCGATCTTGCTACTGTCCATCGCTGTGTTGAGCCAATCAGGAGTGCATTTTCACAAGGCAAAACGGCATCCGTGCGTTGAAAATGGACCAAAACTGCATGGAATGAAGGGCAAATGGTTCTGAGTTCATGAAAAGTTGAACATTTTGTTGGCCTGATCGGATCAGCGGCAAGCCGGAGCCGAGGACCGAGCCAGTTCAGCGCCGCAACCTGGCAGCCCCAGCTGGATCGCTCCGGCAGCGATGGTGTTGTAGGCCAAAGTGCTATCGCTTCTTTGCGAAAGGATCGGGCGGATCACCCAAGAATTCATTGACGGCGTTCATCGTTCCGCAGATCTGCTCGAACAATGCGGTGCGAAACTGCTGACTCGGCGCGGTATCAAAATCTTCACGCGCCACGCGCAGCGTGCCGCAGCACAAAGTGCCGCGCCCATGGTGCCAGCGACCGGATAGGCCTGCTTGGCGCAAAGGCACGATAGTGGAGATCAGTTGCGTGGTTGCGCCGGCCGGCGCGCCGGGCCCGTGGGGGAACAGCGCGAAGTGGGTTGGCGCCGCCGGGGTCCCATTTGCGAAGTACCAATCCTGGCCATCCCAGTATCCTGGCCAGACCGGTTCACTCGCGGTCGGGTCAAAAAGCCAGACCGTCTCGTCAGCATCCGGCACCTGGTCGGCAGCGATCATTTCCCACGAGAGTTCTTCTTTGATAGACATTGTAAATTTTTCTCCCTTGTTACTCCACATTCAACGCCTTGGGCGCTCTTAACAACTCGCCTGAAACATTCATCGGGCGAATTGGCATCTTCCGCAGCAATGTGGTGGTCAAGCTCAGGTAGCCGTTTTCCAATGGGGCAGCATGTTCACGCATCCATGTGGAAGCCAATTCCGTGGAAAGCTCGCGTTCGATGTGATCGAGTAAAGCCTGGTCGCCACAAACGACGGAAATATTGTGGTTGATCGGTAGGTGACCAGCTGGTACGCGAATAGCGCGAGGTGTTTTTGCAATGCGCGGCACCAGGAGCGTTGGCTGGCTAAGGTCTAGCAGGTGAAATGACTCGGGCGGCATCCAGGCATTCCCTTGACGGCCGCGCGGCGCCATCTTGGAGCGATTGCGCTCCAGGTGGTCCATAACTTCCTTGCACGGCATGATATTCGGCTCTGTCCGAATCGCGAAGCGAGAAGGTTTGCCCAGGACCCCGTCCTTGCCAAAGTCATCGGTGTCAATAGCTGGTACCAGCACGCTCGATGGTAAATTGCTCTTTCGCGCGTCCTCGGCCGTCACCACAAATACGCCTGCTGTTCCATGATTTATATTGAATTTTCGTATGTCTCATGAGTGAGTGAGTTCATTCCCCCCCTATGACGGGTACTCAAACTTGCCTGGCGATACAAATTTTTTGTCTCATTTCACGCGGATGACCGACCAAGGCCGATATTAGAAATCAAAAG